>CANMLX010000023.1 GCA_947498845.1 uncultured Flavobacteriaceae bacterium
AAGTCAGTTTAGAGGTGTCAAAAATGTAGAATTCTTTCTCTTTAGATTAACGCAAATTTTTGCCTAAACACAACTTTCGCGCTTGATCCGAGAGTTCTCTTGAATGGATTAAGACTATATATAACAACTTTTTAGACATATCCTGATAAAAGCACTTATTACAAAAAAGGTGTATACAAAAAGACCACTCGTTAACGAGTGGTCTTTTTAATTTTTGTTGATAAGAGATTAATATCTTAAAGCGTTGCTATATGCTTAGCTAAACCAGATTTTAAGTTAGCGGCTTTGTTAGCGTGAATTACATTTTTCTTTGCTAACTTGTCTAGCATAGAAACAACTGAAGGAAATAAAGCTTCTGCTTCCTTCTTATCTGTTAACTCACGTAACTTTTTTATAGCATTACGTGTCGTTTTGTGTTGATACTTGTTTAACACACGCTTGGCTTCGTTACTTCTAATTCTTTTTAATGCTGACTTATGATTTGCCATTTTAGTTTTTCTAATTAAATATTGTAGCCCGTAGGGGAATCGAACCCCTCTTACCAGGATGAAAACCTGGCGTCCTAGCCGATAGACGAACGGGCCATTTGTTTTTTTGAGAGCGCAAATTTAAACATTTATTTTAAACTTGCAACATTTATTTTTCAAATAACACACAATGTTTTTCATTGCGGTTGCAAAAATACAACTATTTTTAAATGTTGCAATAGTTGTATTGCTTTTTTTTAAAATATTCATCTTAAAAAAACAAAAAGCCTTAGAAATTAAGTTTTTACTGGAAAAAAAATTAAAAACAATATAGCTAAACACTACCATCTGTTGTATAAAGAGTTTGATTAATTACCGCTTTGATAAATTATTTTTTTGTCCAAATACTTAATTACACTACTTTTATGTTTTTAAATTAACTTAAGGTTAATTAAATTTTTTAGTCATATAATCTTTATGCGTAATACTTTTATTTTGTTATTGTTTTCTTTCTACATTTCGAAAGCTCAAAACATATATCCCCAAGACTACTTTTCCAATCCTTTAGACATTCCATTAATACTTTCGGGTACTTTTGCAGAATTAAGATCCAATCATTTTCATTCTGGATTAGATATTAAAACACAACAACGTACTGGGTTGAAAGTAAAAGCTTGTGCTGATGGGTATGTAAGTAGAATTAAAGTATCCCACGGTGGTTATGGTAAAGCTTTATATATTACGCACCCTAATGGTTATACAACTGTTTATGCGCATTTAAAAAAGTTTGCCCCAGAAATAGAAGCTTATGTAAAAAAACGGCAGTATCAAAAAGAGACCTACGAGATTCAGCTATTTCCAAAAGCAAATGAATTACTAGTACAAAAAAATAGTTTAGTAGCTTACTCTGGTAACTCTGGAGGCTCTGGAGGTGCCCATTTACATTTTGAAATTCGTGATAATGCAGAACGTCCTATAAACCCAATGTTGTTTGGTTTTGATATTAAAGATACTACAATACCCCGAGTAGGAGCAATATACGCATACCCAATAGGAGAAAATGCACATATAAATAATGCTAAAACCAAGCAATTATTACGATTAACACCTTTAAAGAATGGAGATTACAATGTAAAAGGTATTAAAGCATTAGGGAAAATTGGTTTTGGTATTAATACGTCGGACAGACAAGATATGGCTGCAAATAGAAATGGCGTGTATAATATCCAAACGTTTTTAAATGGTCGCAAAAATTTCGAGATTGATTTTAGACGTTTTTCATTTGATGAAACGAAACATATCAATCAATTAATAGATTATGAGCATTTTAAAACTAAGCGGCAACGTGTTCAAAAATTATTTATCGAAAACAGTCCTTTAAGTATGTATAAGTCTGTTGAAAACAAAGGTATTATAGATGTTAAAGATAGTACTAACATTACTTACAAGATAAAAGTAAACGATTTTAAAAATAACCCTACTTGGATTAATATTTCTATAAAGGGTGAGAAATCAAAATATTTAAACACAAAACCAAAAAAGGAAACACCTCACTTTATTTCTCGTAACAAAGTCAATGATTTAAAGGGTAATAATATTAATGTAAGCATTCCAGCTAATACGTTTTATGATGATACTTATATAGATTTTAATATTAGTAACGACACTCTAACTTTACACAAAGATATTATCCCTCTAAAAAAGAAAATTAAAATCTCGTACAATATAAGTAAGTATAAGAGTCCAGAAAAAGATAGAATGTATATTGCAAAATTAGCAGGGTATAAGAAATCCCCATATTATTCGTTTACTAAACGTAGTAATAATACATTAACCACTTACACAAAAAGATTAGGCATGTTTGCTCTAGCAATAGATAGTATTAAACCAACTGTAAAACCTTCTAACTTTAAGAATGGACAGTGGTTAAGTAAATACCGCTTTTTAAAAATTAAAATAAGTGATGTAGGCTCTGGCATATCTAAATATAGAGCAACGGTTAATGGAAAGTGGATTTTAATGGAATACGATTATAAAACCAGAACATTAACCCACGATTTTAATGATGGCATTGTCACAGATACTAAAAATAATTTAAAAGTAATAGTTACTGATAATGTTGGAAATAATTCTACTTTTGAAACTCTTTTTTACAGAAAATAAACTTTACAACTATTGAAAACTAAAAATTTACTAACCTCCCTCCTTTTCTTATTCACTTTAAATATTGGCTTTGCGCAAGATGCTACCATTACAGGAGTAATTTTAGATAATGAGAATAAGCAACCCATCCAAAAAGTATCTATAAAAACAGGAAGTACAGGTACCGCAACTAACGAAAATGGATTTTACACATTAACAATCCCTGCTAATCAGGATATTACTGTTGAGTTCACACATATTTCCTATAAAAAAATAGTAAGCACGTTTAATTTAAAAAATGGAGAGATTTTAGAATTCAATCCAGTTATGAGCAATGCTATAGAACAAATAGCCACTGTAATTGTATCTGGTAAACGAAAAAAAGAAGTAGAAGGCATCATTACCTTAGAGCCAGAAGCTATTAGAAAAATCCCAGGAGCTAATGCTGGGGTAGAAAACATATTATTAACCCTACCAGGAGTAAGCAACAATAATGAGTTAAGTACGCAATATTCGGTTAGAGGAGGGAATTATGATGAGAATTTAGTTTACATTAACGGCATTGAAGTATACCGTCCATTTCTAGTGCGTTCGGGGCAGCAAGAAGGATTGAGTTTTGTAAATACCAACTTGGTGCAAAACGTAGATTTTTCTGCAGGTGGGTTTCAGGCTAAATATGGTGACAAATTATCTTCGGTACTAGATATCACTTACAAAACGCCTTATCAATTTGAAGTAAATGCCGACTTAAGCTTACTTGGAGCGAGTCTTTCTGTAGAAAACATTAGTAAAGATTCTAAATTTACCAGTATTGTTGGAGCCCGTTATAGAAATAATAGCTTATTAGTAAATGCTAAAGAAACGGAAACTAATTTCAAGCCTATTTTTGCCGATTTACAAGCATTTTTAACCTACAAACTTACTAGTAAATTTCATTTAAGTTTTCTTGGAAACGCGTCGCTTAACAAATACGATTACGAGCCTCAATCAAGACAAACTAACTTTGGGACATTGGCGGACCCTATAGCATTGGTAGTATTTTACGACGGGCAAGAAAAAGACAAGTACGAAACCTATTTTGGAGCGCTTCAAGGGACTTATTTTGCTACTGACAATTTAACACTAGACCTTACTGCATCTAGATACCATACCACCGAAGAAGAACATTTTGATATTCTGGCACAATATTTTTTAGGTGAAGTAAATCCAACTATTGGAGATGAAAATTTAGGAGAAGTAGAATTTACGGAAGGTATTGGGTCGCAATTAACACATGGTAGAAACGATTTAGATGCATTAATATCTACCATACAACACAAAGGGTCACTTAAAATAGAAGATGATAGATTAGAATGGTCTGTAAAGTATACTAATGAAGATATTAGGGATCGCCTTGTAGAATGGGAGGTTATTGATTCGGCAGGATTTTCAATACGTCCGCCCAGATTTGAACCTAGAAACGAAGAACCTTACGAGCCTTTTGAAGGACCATTAACACCATTTACCAATGTAAGAGCTACAAATAGCACCAAAATAAACAGGTTACAAGCCTATTTCCAATGGAGTAAACGCTCTGTTTTAGGTACTAGTGACGTTTGGTATAACGCTGGAGTTAGAATGCACAATTGGAATGTTAGTGGAGATAATATAAGCTCATCAAACCAAACAGTATTTAGTCCGCGTGCACAATTTGCCATAAAACCTAAGTGGGAAAAAGACATGTTATTTAGAGCAGCAGCAGGGTTATATTACCAACCTCCATTTTATAGAGAACTAAGAGATTCTACTGGTACAGTACAACCAGATGTTAAAGCGCAAAAATCATTTCATTTGGTATTAGGTAACGATTATAGTTTTAAAATGTGGGATAGACCTTTTAAACTTACTTCGGAACTATTTTATAAAAACCTAACCGATGTAAATGCGTATACCTTAGAGAATGTACGTATTCGTTATCGCGCTAAAAACAATGCAAAAGCCTATGCTTACGGTCTAGATATGCGCCTTAATGGAGAATTTGTTCCAGGAACAGAATCCTGGTTTAGTTTTGGTTATCTAAAAACCGAAGAAAATATTGATGGTAGAG
This sequence comes from uncultured Flavobacteriaceae bacterium, assembly GCA_947498845.1. Lineage (GTDB taxonomy): Bacteria > Bacteroidota > Bacteroidia > Flavobacteriales > Flavobacteriaceae > Jejuia. The sequence goes on from CANMLX010000023.1 coordinate 4,696, forward strand.
GTTATATCTCAAGACCTACAGACCAGCGTTTAAAGTTTGCTGCATTGTTTCAGGACTATGTCCCTAATCTTCCGTATATGAAAATGTACTTAAACTTAGTTTATAATACTGGATTACCCGGAGGCTCTCCTAGTTATGCAGACCCTTATCAATTTCAAAATAGATTACCAGATTATAAACGTGCCGATATTGGTTTCCAGTTTGTTTTAGTAGATGATAAAAAACAATTTGAAAGCGGCTGGAAAAAACCATTCAAAGAACTTTCTTTTGGATTTGAAATTTTTAACGTATTTGATGTACAAAACTCCATAACCAACACTTGGGTGAGAGATGTAGATAGTAAAAGCCAGTTTGCAATCCCCAATTTTTTAACACCACGCGTATTTAATGTAAGAACTACCATGAAGTTTTAGTTGGTTGTTGGTTGTTGGTTGTTGGTTGTTGGTTGTTGGTTGTTGGTTGTTGGTTGTTGGTAAATTGTGTATTATTTATCACTTAATAACCATACCTTCTAAAAACTTGTCAACGACTTATTACTTACTTCTAAAAACACTAAACTCCTTCACTTCTAAACTTTTAACTAAATTTACAAATCTACTGCCTACTAAAAACTGAAAAAAAATCACAATTCCTCCAAACTTTCGCCCCTAATCCTCTAACCTTATAAACTCATCGACTTTAACCTTCTAACCTTTACAATAGATCTTTCAGGGTGTTAACTACATAATCGATTTCTTCTTTAGTATTAAATATACTAAAGGAAAACCGTAAGGATGTTTGTTTAAGAGCATCATCATTCAAAATTTCACTTAAAACGTGAGATTTTTTATTGCTTCCACTTTGGCAGGCACTTCCTCTGGAACAAGCAACCCCTTTTAAATCCAATTGAAAAAGTAGCATGTTAGATTTATCTTCACTTAAAGGTAAGCGCACATTAATAAGTGTAAATGTATTTTGCTTTAAACTATCGGAATTTGCATTAAATACTACTTTTGGTATCTCCTTTTTAAGTTTATTTACAAAGTAAATCTTAAGTTCCTTTAAATAGTCCCGATCTGTTTTTAAATTTTTATAAGCAATAGCTATCGCTTTTTCTAAACCAACAATATTATGTACACACTCTGTCCCTGCTCTAAGACCTCTTTCCTGCTCTCCTCCATGTATAATAGGCTTTAAACCACTTTGCTTTCTAACAAAACAAAACCCAACCCCTTTTGGTCCGTGAAATTTATGTGCACTTGCGGTTAAAAAATCTATGCTAATTTTTTCCAAATCTATACTATAGTGCCCTACAGATTGAACTGCATCTGTATGAAAGAGTGCTTTATGTGCTTTACACAAATTAGCAACATATTCTATATCCAGAATAGTACCTATCTCGTTATTAACATGCATTAAGCTCACCAAACTATTAGGTCTGTTCTCTAATAGCTCTTTTAATTGTACATAATCGATCTCACCAAACTCATTAAGATGCAAATAACTAATCGTAACAGCATGCTCTTTTTCAAGCTGTTGTATTGTATGTAATACAGCATGATGTTCAATTTTAGTAGTAATAATATGGGTAATCTTTAAATCCTTTACTGCACTTTTTAAAACTAAGTTATTAGCCTCGGTACCTCCAGAGGTGAAAAAAATTTCACCACTTGAAACATTAAATAATTTGGCTATGGTTTTTCTAGATGTCTCTAATAAGGCCTTAGATTGCCTGCCCAAACTATAAGATGAGGACGCATTACCATAATTATACTTTAAAACCTCTACTATCGCATTAACAACAGGTTTCCCTATAGGCGTAGTTGCTGCATTATCAAAATAAAATTGTTTCATGGCTTGCTTTTCAACCGCAAAAATACTTGAAATAAAATTATTAGCAATATCCTACGTTATACAGTCAATTCTATTATTTTTGTTCAAAAAATTAAATGCTATGCGTACTCTTTCTTCTCTATTTGCCTTATTTATTATTGCACTAATTTATTCTTGTAATGATGGTGATGTTCTTGAGGTAGAATTTGACTTTAATGATACTTACCAAGCGTGTGGAGATGGGGAGTTATTACTTTACAAAACTAAAAACGATCCTAGCGAGACACTCACTGTTTTGATCTCAGGATTCACTTCTGATGAACTTTTTACCAGTGAAGAAGATATCATTGAGAAAACCAATGTAGATTTCAACTACAGAACTTACGCTAACACCCAATTACCAAATGATCTTTTCTGTACCAACATCCCTCCAGATGTTAATATTACCAATGATCAATCCAGCAAATGTACAGCTACTTTTTTTCGTACCATAGTAGAAGATGATAATGATGGAATCCCTACTGAATTAGAAAGCACAAGTCGTACTATGAACCCTCTTGCAGATGATGATGATGATGGCATACTTAATTACCTTGATGATGACCCTAAAGACAGTAGCGTTGGTGATGAAATTGAAAAAATAAGTAAAGAATTTGATACCGATCAAGATGGTTTACCTAATTTTATAGATGAAGATGATGATGGTGATAACGTCCCTACAATAAATGAAGACCCTATAAAAGATGCAGACGACAATCCTTTACCTCTAGAAGAACAAGATACTGATGATGATGGCATTCCCAATTATTTAGATAACGACGATGATGGTGATGGCATACTTACAAGAGATGAAGAAAATGAAACTCAAGATCAAAACCCTAGAAACGATCAAGCTTTTGGCACAACACCTAATTACCTTAACGCCACTCCTACTTCTAATGTAGCTCCCAAAGCGACGAGATACATGGATCATAAATACACAAGAAGTTATACGTTTAGATTAGTAATAACCAATTTAAGTTTAAATACATTGTTCCAAGATGAATTTAATTTTGGGACATTAACAGGCTCCTTACCTGGTACAAATGATAAATTAAATCCCCCTATAGAATTAGATGGGGAAAAGGAATTAAATTTTGAGTAGCCTCATATTATACCAAATCTACTATAAAATGCACCATATAATTCGCTTCTTTTACATGATTTCTGCATTATAAAAACAAACAATAACTAAGGCTATTCTTGATTTTTATGCTTTGAACTCATACAAAATAATTCAAATTAGTTATAGCACATTTTATAGTAGATTTGGTATTATTTACTTGTATTCTGATAGATATAAACCTCTGTAGCTCCTAAGCCATACTTTTGGTAATTGGCATCGTAATATTTTAAAGTATCGTAACGCTTAAATAGGTACTCTAACTCTAATTTTAAAACCCCCTCACCTACACCATGTATAAAAACAATGCGTTGTATACGTTTATTTATAGCAAACTCTAATTGGCGTTTAGCTGTATCTAATTGCAGAGTCAACATATCAAAATTAGACATGCCTTTAGTAGATTTCACTAATTGATGTATGTGTAAGTCTACTTCTAACACAGGTACATGTTTGTTCTTAGATTTTGCCTTTTTAAAAGGTTGTTTACGTTTCTTTTCTTCTTTTTCTGCTACTGCTTTGGCTAAACTTGAGTTCGTAAAAACATTTGCTTCTAAAGCATCCCTGCTACTACTTTCCAGTACTAGCTCATTGGGGTGAAATGCTAAAACAAAACCATCTTCGGTTTCTATAGAAATTGTAGTTCCAGAGCTCTCAATTATAACACCAGAAATAGCTTCATCTAAAACCGATACGTTATCTCCTACTTTAAAACTCATGTTCTATCTTCTTCAATAAAATCGTTATCTGCTTCTCTGTCTCTCTTACTAGGTATGGTTTTTGAAATTCTATACACGCCAATCATTAATAAAACAATACCCACTATTAGTATATATTGATTTTGATTAGCATCATTTACTTTGGCATACATGGCTACAATAGCACCTACTAATATCAATATATAGTTTAAATATTTCATTATTCTTTATTTATATAAATTCCAATGTTAAATGACTCTATTAAAATGTGCCTTTTTGCACCATACTTCAAAATAAAAAAGGCGCGTAGCTATGTCTACCTGGCTGCCGTTAGGCAGGTGAGCAATTTTTATTTTTCGTATAACACAAAAATCTATCATTTTTCTCATGAGTAATTTAACATCAGAATTGATATTATTTTACAAATTTACATGAAAAAGAGGCAAAAGTTTATCCTAATATTAATTTTACCACAACATGAGGTCTATAATTGTTTAGTGTAAATTACCATTGTTTCTAACCTTCTTCTTCAATAGGTATTAAATCGCAAAACCAAAACCCTGTATTTTTATTCGGCGTTTCAGGATCACTCTTAGGATTTTTATATGCTCTATAGACCTTCTCTCCTATTTCAAATTCAATAGGTCTTGAAAAAATTGGTCCGTCGTAACAAAATGTATGAAATTCCCCATTTTCACCACACGGGTCTACATTATCTGGCAAATCATTTATAAAACTTTCATCAATATCTCTCCCTACAAAAGATTTATCTAATAATTCCGATTTAATACAAACAAGAATCGCTTTAAACCCTAATCCTATAAAATCGTGAAGTAACGCTTTTGTATCTTTTTTCCATAAAGGAAAATGACAGGTAATATTGTACGGTTTTAACTGTTGCTCTCTATAATCTCTCAAATCTTCAAGAAAAATATCACCAAAAGCGCAGTTGTCGTACCCTTCTTTTTTTAAATTAGAAACAGTATTTACCATTAAACTATTGTATTCTTCCATGGTAGGTTGTTCTGGCAATTCAATAGTAGTCAATGGAAGCCCTATAGATTCTGCCTGTTGTTCTAGCAACTCTCGTCGTAGCCCGTGCATAGAGACTCTATTATGAAAGACGTTCACACTAGTGAGCAACCTATCTATATGAAGTTTTTTTTCTTTTTTAAGATAATATAATGCTAAAGATGCATCTTTACCTGAACTCCAATTAAAATATGTTTTCGGCTTTAAAGACATTTATGTCACTTACAAATTTGAATAATTTTATAATAAAAAAGAGGCTGTCTAAAAAGTGCCATTCTGAATGAAATGAAACATCTCATTAAATCATAAAACACTAATTTAAAGCAACATAATATTCATCATTACGCTCTGAATAACATTACTAATCACTTTTTAGGCAGCCGCTTTAAGCTATACAAAATCAATGAATTCTAATTAAAATATATTCCTGCTGGTATAATTCTTAATGTAGTAGAATTTACTTCGGTATTAGTAGATAAATCATAAGATGTTAATGTACCATTACTTGCAAAATCTTTTGCATCAACACCATATAAAACACCATCGTTAACTGTCATATTATAAAAAGTTAAATCGGAAATAATTGATGTTGTTGGCAAAGCTGTTGACGAACTAGTCATGCTATAAACTTCCCCTCCTAAATAGTAGAATAACTTACCATCGTCGTAAGATAAAAAACTAGGGTGTTGCATACCTTCAAAATCTATTGAAGTTGTAGAATTATCGGAGGTATTAATTTTAAATAATTGTCCAGCTGTTTCAGCTTGTGTCCAAGCTGGTTTCCCTCCACATAACACCCATAAATTACCAGAGTTATCTAATTGTAATGAATTTGGTACATCGCCTACGGTTATTGTAGTTGAAACTGAAGTATTAGCAATTACACTAACTTTGTTGTTTTGACTAAAACCGCCCTTGTGAGCTACATAAATTGCTGTATTAGTAGCTATTATTTCTTCAGGACCTTCTACAACCGAAATAGTAGCACTCTCTAATGTATTTGTTGCTAGGTCTATAACGGCAACATAATCGTCTGTAGCATTAGTACCATCTCCCCAATTTGTAACATAACCTTTTCCATTAAGAAAGGCAATATATCTTGGGTTATTAAGTCCCGTATCGATTGTAGTAACCGACTCGAAAGTATATCTATTTACAACCTCTATTTTATTCGATACATTTAAAACGATATAAGCTAAATCTCCATTAAAGGCTATACTTTGTGCTGTATCTCCAAGCAACTCTGCGTTTACAGCATTAAATACATTATTTTCTACTGTGCTTAAGTCAAAAGACACAAAAGATACAGATGCATTTCCTTTTCCAAAATTCCCTTCGTGAGATATTAAAATGCCATTTTCATAATCGCCTTTAGGTTCTTGAGGTGTATTGTCATCATCATTACTACAAGATGTGAAAAATAGTCCTAAAAAAAGTGTTACTACTAGTAATTTGTTAAGTTTCATTTTTAAAATTTAATTGTTGTTAATATTTGATAATTTCTATTTGGCATTGGTCTCAATGAGACATTTTGATAATTTTTATTATATAGATTGTTGATTCTAAAATTGATATCATATTGCGTTTTTCCTTTCTTATTAAATAAGTATCCTATCCCTATATTCCCTACATTAAATCCTTCTAATCTATCACCAATAATGGCAACTTCACCATTAAATAAATGTTGATAATACATTGAAAAAGCTTTGTTGCTGTAAGCTACAGAGAGGTTACCTTTATGAAAAGGCACATAAATTAGCTGCTTTTTAGTTTCTTGATTTTCTGATATCGTATATGAATACCGACCTTTAAAACTCAGATGCTGGTTTTTATTAATTTTTAATGTTGATTGCTCTTCAATCTCTAATCCATAGCTAAGGGATTTTGCTACATTTATAGGCTGCCATATACCAGAACTATTGGGACGCCATTGAATGAGATCTTTAGTATTTATATAATATGTATTTAATTTAAAATCAAAACTCTTAAGCCTAAAGTTATGCCCTAAATCAAATTGATACGATTGTTCAGGTTCTAAATCTAGATTACCCCCGGGTTTCCAATATAAATCGTTAAATGTTGGAATTCTAAAGTTTTTAGAGCCATTAAACTGTATGGTGTAATATTTAGATAAGGTATATGCACCATCTACTGAAAACAATAATGGATTCTTAAAATCTGATGTAAAATCTTTTCTAATATTAAAATTGTATTCAAACTGTTTGTTGGGTTTATGATTGATTAAAGCTGTGGTTGAGAAAGCTGTTCTATTTGGATCTCCAAAGCTACTTCCACCACCTCTAAAATTACTAACTTCGGTAATTGTTCTAAACTGTAATTTATTAGATAATCTCATATTGAGATTATAGTTAAGTAACCAAGTACTTACCTTTCCAAAAGTATATATGTCTGTTGTTTTATTTTCAAAAAACTTGAACTTTTCAAAAAGATGCACCAGTTTTAGTTTAGAACTTAGTTTTCCTGAAATTCTATTCCATTCTAATAGTGTTCTATGCGTGTTATCTTCATATTTACTATTAGAAGGCGCTACAAGAGTTCCAGAAAATAGGCGTTCACCATCATAACTTTGATGATATAATTTTAGAATATCCTTTTCTGATAAAAAATATCCCATATTCACATTAATACTAAGGTTCTCAAATGCACCATTTTCATTCACGCGATCTGTTCCTAGATATTTATAATCGTTATCGGAGTTTACAGACGCTACACCTACGTTTAAAGACAATTTAGAATTACCATAGGAAGACGAAATATAGGATGTTTTTGTATTGAAACTACCGTAGGTTAATCTTATACTATTATTAAAATGAGAATAAAATTTAAGATTGTTATTTAAATGAATGCTTCCTCCTATAGCGCCACTACCATATTGTACACTACCGCCACCACTTCTTATAGTTATGGAACCAAAATTATTTGTATTAACAGTATTAAAATCTGTTTGACCATTTAATTGGGAGTTAATATTTATGCCATTCCAAATAACAGCTGTTTGTGACGCTCCCGTACCTCTAAATGAAGGTGAAGATACCATGCCAAAACCGTTTTCTTTAAAATACACATTAGAATTAAAAGACAACAGACTAGTAAGTGATGTGGCATTTTTGGTTATAACCGAATCGTTAAGCTTTTCTATTTTAATTCCAGCACCATATATTTTAAGCTTACTATCACTTAAAATAACCTCGTCTAAATTTTGGATAGAATCTAGCTGAGCTTGGGCAATACTGCAAAAACCAACCGCAAATAAAAACAGTAAAATATATCTTAAAATCATAATCCTTAAAACCCTTTACCCGAGAGTTATTTTAGATAATAAAAATTGGCAGGTCTCCTGACTTGTCTAATAGTGTTTTTCCTTCCCATCCCGAAAGCTCGGAACAGTGGTTTTGTAGTAAACAATATCCTCTTTTAAGAGGTACTGAACTAAGTTCAGTATAAACTTACAGTTGCGGGAACAGCTCTGGATTTACACCAGATTCCCTTTTAATCTAGTTAATACTAAATATTAAAAAGAACCAAAATTGGAGGCAAATTTAAACATTATGTTTAATCTTTATATAAAAACTTTAAATAATATTACTTTTGGACAGGTAAAACATGTATTTTGAAAAAACTCGCTATCATCTTAATTGTGTTCATCTTTTTTTCGTGTGAGCAGAATAAAAAACCAAAGCCCAAGCTTACTCTAACAAATACTAATGCTACTAACCTAAAATATGCCAAAGGATTTACAATTACTCAAAACGATAATTATACCATTTTAGAAGTAACACAACCTTGGCCAAACGCAACTAAAACCTATAAATATGCACTAATTAGTAAAGAAAATGCAGCAAAAACTAGCTTTATGAAAGATGAATACGACGGTATTATTATAAAGCCTATTGAAAAATTAGTAGTCATGTCTACAACCAATATACCATCTTTAGAATATTTAGGCGTTGATAATACATTAGTTGGTTTTCCAAATACCCAATACATTTCTTCGAAAAAAACCAGAACTCGTGTAAAAAATGGATACATTAAAGATCTTAATAACGACTTAGACATTAATATGGAACGCCTTATTGATTTACAACCAGATTTGGTTATTGGTTTCTCTGTTAATGGTAATAACAAAATCTTAGAGCAAATAGAAAAATACGGTATTCCTGTAGCTATTGATGGGGCTTGGACAGAACAACACCCACTTGGTCGTGCCGAATGGATAAAATGTATCGCCGCTTTTTTTGATAAAAGTAAAGTAGCCGATAGTATTTTTAATACCATTGAAACCAATTATATAGACGCTAAAGAAATGGCTTTAAAAACTAAAGAAAAGCCTTTGGTGATGTCTGGATCTATGTTTAAAGACATTTGGAATATTCCTGGAGGAAAAAGTTTTGTTGCTAAATATCTGGAAGACGCTCATACCAATTACCTTTGGAAAGATAATGACAATAATGGTAGCCTTCAGCTTAATTTTGAAAACGTATTAGACAAAGCCCAAAACGCCGATTTATGGATTGGAGCGGGCTCTTTTCACACAAAACAGCAAATGTTAGAATCGCATAAAGGATACTCGTATTTTGATGCTTATAAAAACAATACGATCTATACTTACACAAAAAAAACAGGTCCAACAGGAGGTTTATTATACTTTGAACTTGGTTCTTTACGTCCTGACCTAATCTTGAAAGATATTATAAATATAGCGCATCCTAATACCTTAACAGATTATGATAATTACTTTTTTAAACAGCTAAATTAATTGAAAACAACAACTAATACATGGGCTTTTTTGGTGTTAATAACGTTATTGGTTATCTGTTTTTTTACAAACATAAGTTTAGGATCTGTTTCCATTCCCAATAAAGCCATTTTTAATACTCTTTTTGGAAATATCGACAACACATCTTGGCAACATATTATTATTGATTATAGACTCCCAAAAGCTTTTACAGCAATTATCGTAGGTTCTGGCTTAGGCATTTCTGGACTCATGATGCAAACCTTATTTAGAAATCCTTTGGCTGGTCCTTTTGTTTTAGGGATTACATCGGGAGCAAGTTTAGGTGTTGCTATAGTTACCATGGGTACCTCGTTAATTGGAGGACTAACATTGGTGATCCTTACTACTAAATGGAGCATTGTTATTGCTGCCACTTTGGGGAGTTTTTTAGTGTTATTAATTGTTTTAATTGTGGCATCGAAAGTACGAGATGTTATGGCTATTTTAATTATTGGACTTATGTTTGGTAGTATTTCGGCGGCCATAGTTAATGTACTATCTTATTTTAGCTCTGCTGAAGAATTACAAACCTACTTCTTTTGGGGATTTGGAAGCTTAGGCAACTTATCCTGGAATGAGCTTCTTATTCTATTTATACTTTATAGTGTTGGTATACTTTTAAGTTTGAGTTCAATAAAAACATTAAACACCTTGTTATTAGGTGAAAAATATGCGAAAAGTCTAGGCTTGAATATAAAAAAAAGCCGCCTCATTATTATTATTTCCACGAGCCTGCTTGCTGGAACAATTACAGCTTTTGCTGGACCAATAGCTTTTATTGGCTTAGCAATACCGCATATAACCCGACAACTTTTTAAAACGTCCAATCATATTATATTATTACCAGCTACATTTCTATTAGGAGCTATTATTATGTTAATTTGTGATAGCATAGCGCAATTGCCCAATAGCGATTACACGTTACCTATTAATGCTATCACATCTTTAATTGGAGCACCTGTAGTAATTTGGCTATTGGTTAGAAAACGAAAAATGTTATTTTAATTAGAAATTTGACTGATAAAAAAGAACATATCATACTAAAAACAGAAAACCTATCTATTGGTTATACTTCTAAAAAAAAGCATACAACTATTGCTTCTAATATTAATATCACTCTAAAAAAAGGTGAGCTAATTGGGTTAATTGGTGCTAATGGTGTTGGAAAGTCTACACTAATAAGAACATTAACCAAGGTACAAGCACCTTTACAAGGCCATATTTTTATAAATGATAGAAATTTATTAAAAATCAATCCTTTAGAATTAGCAAAAGAAGTGAGTTTAGTATTAACCGAACCTATTGCTTCTAAAAACTTATCGGTTTTAGAATTGGTAACTTTAGGAAGACAACCACATACCAATTGGATTGGAACATTATCCCAATTAGATAAGGACATTATTAATGCAACTTTAGAACAAGTAAACATAAAAGACTTAAAACATAAAAAATGCTTTGAGTTAAGTGACGGACAACTGCAAAAAGTAATGATAGCACGTGCTCTAGCTCAAGATACAAATATTATTATTCTGGATGAACCTACAAGCCATCTGGATATGTACCATAAAGCATATATTTTAAAATTACTACAACAATTAGCCAAAGAAACTGGCAAAACCATTTTGTTTTCTTCTCACGAAATAGACTTAGCTATTCAGTTAGTAGATAACTTAATTGTTATAACTAATGAGCAAGTGGTCTACGACCAACCTTGTAATCTCATCAAAAAGGGGATTTTTAATACGTTATTCCCAAAAGATTTAATTGTATTTGATGAACTAACAGGGAGTTTTAGGGTAAAAAAGTAATCGTTAGCATAAAATAATCAAAAATAGCAACATTTTTTAGTAAAACTTTAACATTGGAACAGTTATTGTGACTATCTAGGCATTTATTTAAACCCATATTATGCATTGAAACTTCGTTATGAGGCTGCGAGATACAATAAATACTAGTGTTTTCTTAATTTTAGCATAGTCCCGCACATGCGGGAGTTAAATTAAAAAATACAGTTTACGGTAGTATTTGCGGTAGATCGTTGACGTAATAGATTTTTTAATGCATAATCTGGGTTAAAGGCCCCGAAAGAGTATTACTAACCTATTAATAAAAGATATCAATCAAAAAATGAAAACATTAGTAACGCTTTCCCTTACTTTTTTAGTCTTTCTATTTGCATCATGCTCTAGTGATGATAACACTACCGATGAAACTAATTTAAATAATAGTAACATTGAGCAACAAGAAAATTTAGATAATTTCCCTGTAAAACTTGTTTTAAAAGAGAAAACAGATGGTATTGTTTTTTATAAAGAAGGTAAAAAAACAACTCCTACTAAAGAAGAATTAAACATTTTTTTCGATGCCAATAACGAAAAAATAGCGCGTTATGACACTAACATTAGAAATGCGTCTTACGAATTTTTAAATGATAAACTTTTAAATTATAGTTCTGTATTCGACTCAGAAAACAAACAAACAGTAGAATATTATTTTAATAACGGCATTTTAAACATTATCGATAGTAATAAAGAGGCGGAAGCTATAGTTCCAGGTTCAATACAAGAACTAAAAGTTACAATAATTTTCACTTATTCTATACGAGATTTTGGTGGAGGCTCTAATACTACTGTCTCTAACGTTATTTTAAGCCCTGTAACTAACCCCAATTTAATGCCTTTAACTTTCGAGTCTACGTTTAACAAACATAGCTATTCTAGTATTGAAGAAATTAAAGGCGATAATACCTTGTATTTGTTTTCTAGAGCGTATGTTTTTAGAAAAGAGTAAGTAAAATTCTACCTGTTTCCTTTATCTAAATAAATATTAGAAATTCATTAAATTTGGATAAGCATATATTAATTGTTTTAGCCAATATGTTTTAATATTTTAGAAAAAACAAGCTTTATGAAAGGGAAAATACAAGGAATTATTGGACTTTTGGTAATCGTTTTTTTAGTTATCGGGGTCATTAGGTCTGTTTATAACAGAAACTTTAAATCACCTGATTTTAAAATAATTAAATCAGATAAAATTTCAGTTCCAATTAAGAATGCTTTATTTTGGTATGAGCAAGAGTTAGAAAAAACAGCTTTTTCTTTGAGCAATAAACTATCTGCGGAAGAGGTATCATATGTATCTCCTCTTTTTGATGCTTTGAAAGAAGAAAAGATGGTTAATGAATATATCAAAACTCTATCAGAAATAGCAGTTAAAGAAATGATAGCGTTGGATGCCTATAGAGGTTCAGAACCAAATGTTATTGAAATTGCCAAACAACAAAACTTTTCTTATATATTTAAAATAATCATTACAGGAGCTAGTGGTAAAAAATCTAATGATTTGACTAATGTAGATTACAAATATAGCATCTATGATGTAAAAGAAAACAAAATAATTTGGCTAGCTGAGTCTACTAGACTTTCTAAATTTTTTGGAGGAATGCCAGAAAGTGATAAGTCTATTTCCGTATTAAAAAAGCTATTAAAAGATTCAAAAATAATCGAATAATAAACTGGCTACTTCAATAACACTATAATTAATATGAGTTTTGGTGCTTAGTTCAAGAATATAGTGCTATTAACAAAGTCCGACACATTTTTTTGATTTAGTTTTTTTAAGAAAAGATAAAACAACAAAAAATGGTTAAGTGCTTAATCAATCGAAAGGTAATCGTTTTTTAATCCCGTAATAACCATAACTAAGCCGTTAGCAGTTAATAAAAAAGGGCTCTAATATCAATTTTAGTTCTTCAAATTTTGCATAACCATTTGAAATTAAAGTTTGATTTCCATTTTGTTCTATAACAAGTGTAGGCATTCCATTATATTCACTATTTCTAAATAATTGAAACTCTTTTTCTACAGTTTGTCTATATTTATCTTCTTTCATTTTTAATAGAAAGACTTCTTTATTACAACCAATTTTTACAGCATACGCAGCTAACCCATCCAAATCTATTGGGTTTAATCCATCAAAATAAACAGCTTTCAACAATAGCTTAGCAAATCTTAATTCTTCTTCGGGAAATTCTTCTCTAACTATGCATAAGGCAATAGTAGGTAGAAGCGAATTCAATATCGTTTTACCTTCACCAAATACATCAGACAAAAAAACTTTTCCAAACTTGACTCCCGTTCTTCGTTCTACAATTTTATAGGCTCCGTTTTTGATGTGTGGAGCAACGTCATTAATTCTCCCCGCTCGATTTCCTAAAAAAAGACCTCCACTTATAACCTCAATATCCAACTTATCTCCATAGTCTTGTTCAATTTTAGACATTACTTCACTAAACCCATAGCACCAACCACATAAAGCATCATAGTAATATTTCAACTTGATTTTTGAAGTCGTATTATACGCAATATCATGTCCCGCCTTTATACGATCACCTGGTTTGCAAATTCCTTCTACAGAACCGCATTCAATAGTGTTATTCTTTTTTGCCTTCATATTTGTTTTATTCGAAAAAGCACAACCAATTATAGTGCTTAAAAAGAGCATACTAATTAGTTTTAAGGAGTTTATAATTTTACATTTACAACTTGAAATTACCCTAATAACCTATCATATAAGTGTTTTTAAATCATGTTTAAGTGTTTAATAATTTGACAAATACAATGCAAAGTTATATATTCACTATATTATAGACAAGTACATACATAATAGTAGGGTACTTACTAATAAGTAATTATTATTGATAATCAATATTATATAATGTGTAAAAAGTTGAAAGAAAAAACTATTTGCCCTGTTAGTGAAGCATTAAAAATAATTGGAGGTAAATGGCGGCTTCAAATCATCAATGAAATAGGAAATAATAAAAGACGATTTGGAGAATTAAAGAGACGTATTCCTTTGATTAGTGAGAAAATGCTAATTCAAGAATTAAAACATTTGGCGAGTTACAAAATTATAAATCGAAAAGCCTTTAAAGAAATCCCTCCACGTGTAGAGTATAGTCTAACAAATCAAGGAAAAAAAATACTGCCTATTATTGAACAAATTAAAATGTTTGGAAATGAAATAATAGATAAAAACAGCCTTTAACAATAGTAATTGTTGCACAGCCTTATAATTTTTAATCTCTCTCATTCATATAGGCTTTTTTCTCCAAGGTTTTATAAACATGTAAACTTAACCTATAAAGACTTTATCTTTGCTGAGGCCATAGGCAAGTATTCCTCTTATTTCATAGGGTATGACGTCTTTGGTGCTTTAATAAAAGAAATCCCAGATTAAACAGAGTTTTTTACAGGCTTAATAACGCTGGGAGCTCTAAAAAAGTTATTATACCAATTGGAGTTTGAATTTACTGGAAAGGGAAAATGATGAATTTTGAAAATTATAGAAGACAGAAAAACTAAACATAGCAGTAGCTTCCTTTCTTTTTTTATGTTGAACTAGAGTTTTAAAAGGCGCATTTTACCCCAGTAAATTCAAATTGCAGCTGGTATTAGAAAGAGAAGACAAAAACAAATCGTATGAGTTTCCTAAAAGCAGAATGGCGAAAATTAGCCATCGCAAATTACAGTATAGATCAAGCTATACTTAAACCCTATATCCCCGTTGGTACAGAATTGGATCTATGGCAAGAGCAATGTTTTGTAAGTCTGGTTGGGTTTATGTTTGTAAATACAAAATTATTAGGTGTAAAAATACCATTTCATATAAATTTTGAAGAAGTTAACTTACGCTTTTATGTGAAACGCTTTGAAAATGGTGAATGGAAAAGAGGTGTTGTTTTTATTAAAGAAATAGTCCCTAAACCAGCCTTAACCTTTGTGGCCAATACCGTATATAATGAAAATTATGAAACCATGCCTATGGAACATGCATGGACAGTCGAAGGAAACTCCCTAAACGTTGTCTACAAATGGAAAAAACAAGGTAAATGGTATTCCTTTAGTATAAAAGCAAGTGCAGATAAATACAGTATAGAAGCTAACAGTGAAACCGAATTTATCACCGAACATTATTGGGGCTATGCAAAAGTAAATGCTACTAAATCTAGCGAGTACGAAGTAACGCACCCTAAATGGGATGTTTATAAAGTAAAAAGCCATGATATTAACGTAGACTTTGGTGTCGTTTATGGAAAAGAATTTGAATTTTTAAATGCTACTAAACCGGTTTCTGTAATGCTGGCAGAAGGATCTGAAATTACAGTAGAAAGCAAGACAACTATTTATTCTAGATAACCTGATTTCTATGATATATTACAAATTGATAATCAATATTTCACATAGAATGATCTCATTAATAGTGCCATCCCTGAACAAAGAACAAGGAGCCTTGCTTACCAACAGACAAGGAATCTCGTACTAGTGAGATATCTCGTCGTTCTGTCGATGATTTCCAGTGGTATTATCTAATACCAATTCCCAAATGAATTTACTGAGTTAAAAAGTGTCTTTTGAAATACTATCTTCAACATAAAAAGAACCGTCACTACGGCTCAATGTCATTAAGTTAAGAAGTTTTCATCATTAAACTAAATGAGTTTACTTTTATAAAAACATGTAATTCAATTACATTTCGACTGCGCTCAATGTGACAAATTATACAAATTGAGCTTAACTTAATGACATTGAACTACAGCTATGTTTATTTTTTCTGTCTCGTATAATTCCAAAATCCATCATTTTACTTTACAGTATATTTATTAAGAATTGGTGTAAAATGCTTAACATAAGCTTCTTTTACTAATTTAAACCCATAAAAAAAGGAAGCTAAATTAGCTTCCTTTAGTATATTCTAGTTTATATTTTTTAAGAACGTTTAGCTTTTCTTTCTGCTCTTATCTCTTGTATTCTTTCTATTAAAGAACCTCCAATCCAGTAAGGAATTACAAAGGTTAATAAAAAAATCATTAGCCAAAAGCCTATAGTTAAAATAGTTAAGAACGCTAAAAAACCTAAGTACTGGTCAAATTCAAACATAATTATAATTTCCTAAATTTAATATCTCCCGCAAAGATACTATAAAGGTATTTTATTTACAATATCAATGTGTAATAAATTATTGTGTATTAGGAAACACTTAGTTTTAATTATCAAATGAAACTTAATTTTTAGCTTTACATGGTTCGAGGAGTAGAACAAACTTTATTCTTCAAACTTCGTACTTCTAAGCTAAAGAACTAATCTAAATTAGGCTGTGGCGTCATTCTTAAATAGGGCTTCACCTCTTTAAACCCTTTAGGGAAAATTTCAGGAATATCTTTAGTTGCAATTGAAGGAACAACAACAACATCATCCCCATTATTCCAATTAGCTGGAGTAGCCACCTTATGATACGCCGTTAATTGCAACGAGTCTATAACTCGTAATAACTCATCAAAGTTCCTTCCGGTAGACGCTGGATACGTAATAATTAACTTTACCTTTTTATCTGCCCCAATTACAAAAACCGATCGCACAGTAAGTTTACTATCTGCATTAGGGTGAATCATATCGTATAACTCAGATACTTTTCTATCTTCATCTGCGATGATAGGGAAATTTACTGTTGTATTTTGTGTTTCGTTTATATCCTTTACCCAGCCATGATGAGAATCGATACCATCTACACTCAACGCCACAACTTTTGTATTGCGCTTATCAAATTCATCTTTATATTTCGCTACAGTACCAAGCTCTGTAGTACAAACTGGTGTATAATCTGAAGGGTGAGAAAACAATACGCCCCAGCTATCCCCTAGCCAATCGTGAAAATTTATAGTGCCTTCTGTAGAATCTACTGTAAAATTTGGAGCTTCGTCTCCTAATCTAATTGTTGCCATATTTAGTGTGTATTTAGTTTGGTTGAACTTTTAATTATAAATAAGTCTCACTAAAGTACACCTTCTTACAAAATTAATCGTTATATAAATGTTAAAAAGAAGTCTTAAAAACTCCTGCAAATCTTGGTTAAAAACAAGACAAAAAGCTAAATTTGTAGCTTACATATAATAATAATACAATGAGTTTCAGAATAGAAAAAGATACAATGGGAGAAGTAAAAGTTCCTGTTGATAAACTTTGGGGTGCACAAACAGAACGTTCCAGAAATAACTTTAAAATTGGACCAGCAGGTACAATGCCTTTAGAAATAGTATATGGTTTTGCTTATTTAAAAAAAGCTGCAGCCTATACCAACTGTGAATTAGGTGTTTTAGATATTGAAAAGCGTGATTTAATAGCACAAGTTTGTGATGAAATTTTAGAAGGTAAGCACGATGACCAATTTCCGTTAGTGATTTGGCAAACAGGTTCTGGAACACAAAGTAACATGAACGTAAACGAAGTGATCGCAAATAGAGCACATCAAATAGCTGGAAATGTTATTGGAGAAGGAGAAAAAACCATTCAGCCTAATGATGATGTTAATAAATCGCAATCCTCTAACGACACCTTCCCTACTGGAATGCATATTGCTGCTTACAAAAAGATTATTGAAGTTACTATTCCTGGTGTAAAACAGTTAAGAGACACATTAAAATCTAAATCTGAAGCTTTTAAAGATGTGGTTAAAATAGGAAGAACCCATTTAATGGATGCAACGCCTTTAACACTTGGACAAGAACTTTCTGGTTATGTAGCACAACTAGACCATGGTTTAAAAGCACTAGAAAACACCTTAGCACATTTAAGTGAATTAGCTTTAGGAGGCACAGCAGTAGGAACAGGATTAAACACACCTAAAGGGTATAGTAAACGTGTTGCCGAATTTATTGCCGAATTTACAAGCTTGCCATTTGTAACAGCGCCCAACAAATTTGAAGCACTTGCAGCTCACGATGCTTTAGTAGAGACACACGGGGCTTTAAAACAAATAGCCGTATCCTTAAATAAAATAGCAAATGATATAAGAATGATGGCATCTGGACCACGTTCTGGTATTGGAGAGATCATCATCCCTGCTAACGAACCAGGCAGTTCTATTATGCCCGGAAAAGTAAACCCAACACAATGTGAAGCCTTAACAATGGTATGTGCTCAGGTAATAGGTAATGATGTTACAGTGTCTGTAGCTGGTACGCAAGGCCATTATGAGTTAAATGTATTTAAACCAGTTATGGCTGCCAATGTATTACAATCTGCACAATTAATAGGTGATGCTTGTGTAAGCTTTGATGTAAACTGTGCCGTTGGCATAGAACCTAACCACGCTGTTATTAAAGAATTACTAAATAACTCTTTAATGTTAGTGACGGCTTTAAATACCAAAATCGGTTACTACAAAGCTGCTGAAATAGCAAATACCGCGCATAAAAATGGCACAACTTTAAAGGAAGAAGCTGTTAATTTAGGCTACGTTTCTGCCGAAGACTATGATGCTTGGGTAAAGCCTGAAAATATGGTTGGAGAATTAAAATAATTAATACAGCATGTTGTATAAAAAGGGTAAACAATGTGACGTTTACCCTTTTATTTTACATTAAATCCATTAAATTTGTTATTATATCACAATAAATTAATACCAGTTATGATATAAAATTACACAAAAGAAAATAGAATATTTTTGTGCTAGGCGAAGAAGAAAATGCAAGCATAGTCTAAGTTCTAGTTTTATAAAAATTAAAAAAAGGTTTCAAGTAATGACTGTACTTAAAAAACTACTGCTATTCCTCTTTGTTATATGCCTTAGTTGTCAACAAAAACCAACTAAAAAACTCCAGGGACAAACCAATTGGATACCTCTTTTTAATGGAAAAGACCTAGAAGGCTGGGATATTAAATTTGCTGGTCATGAACTAAATGATAACTATAAAAACACGTTTATTGTTCAGGATAGTATGCTTAGGGTAAATTACGATAATTATACCAACTTTGATGGTAAGTTTGGGCATATCTATTACAAAATACCTTTTTCCCATTACAAACTAAGCTTTGATTATAGGTTTATAGGAGAACAAATACCAGGAGGTTCTCACTGGAATGTTAGAAATAGCGGTATTATGTTACATTCGCAATCTGCTGCAAGTAACGAAATTGGACAAACATTTCCTGTTTCTCTAGAACTCCAATTATTAGGAGGACTTAATCAAGGCGAAAGAACTACAGCTAATGCTTGTACTCCGGGAACAGCTGTTGTTATGGGAGACACATTAAATTTTGAGCACTGTATAAAATCTATCTCAAAAACCTATCATGGGGATCAATGGGTACATGTTGAGGCTACTATTATGGGTGGAGAATATATGGAATTTAATGTTGAAGGTTCTCCTGTTTTACGTTTTGAAAAACCACAAATAAACGATGGCTTTATTAGCGAAAAACAAGAAGGAAAAGATTGGGAAAAAGCTAAAATAATTAATACCAAAGACCAATGGATTTCTAAAAAGGGCAGTATTTTAAATAAAGGATACATTGCATTACAAGCAGAAAGTAGCCCCATAGATTTTAAAAATATAAAACTGCTAGATTTATGTGGTTGTATGGACGCTAAAGCGAAAAACTACAAATCTTACTATGTTAAAGATAAGCCAGAAGCTTGCACATATTAATTCACCAGTGGTGCATTTAGAAATAAAATATCTAATAAATGTCAGTTCGAGTGATTTTGAGATACGAAAAATCGTATCGAGAACTAATTGTAAAGACCAAAATTCCAATTCTCGATACAAGTTTTACTTATTTCAATCATAAAATTCACTCGAACTGACAGAATTTTGTCTAAATACACCACGGGTTAATTCATCCTTTTTAATTATCGCTCAAGCCTATGTAAAGCGTTTTACCTCTAATACTATTTATAAATAAAGATTTCGCATAAATAATTGTATCAATTTTTCGCTTAATTGACTTGCAAAATTTAAGGATAGCATAGTCTCATTTTTAATTGAGTCCTTTAATATTAGAATTGGTATGAACAAAAACAATTATCTTTGAATTTCATTCTAATTTTTATATGAACGACACTATTATTCTTATTATAGCCATGCTTGTTTCTGCTTGTATAGGCGGTTATTTAGGCATGCTTTTTACAAAACTAAAAAGTAAATCTGAAAAAAGTACACTAGAAGAACGTAATACTAACTTACAACAACAATTAAATGACTTTAAACAGTTTTCTGCCGCAGAAAATATAAAGCAGAACGAGGCATTCAACACGCAACTAAATCAATTAAAAGAGACTATTAATAAAATTGAAAAAGAGCGCGAAGAGATTCGTCGCGAAAAAGAGTTTTTAAATACAGAACTCGCCAGAAAAAATTCTGAATACCAGAACTTACAAGAGCAAAATCTAAAGCGCGATAAAGAACTAGAAGAACGCCAAGAACAACTACGTAAAGATTTTGAACTATTGGCAAACAAAATTCTAGAAGAAAAATCGAATAAATTTACAGAACAGAACAAAGAAAACATAAAGAACATTTTAAACCCGCTTCAAGAAAAAATACAAGGGTTTGAGAAAAAGGTTGAAGCGTCTCAAAAAGAAAGCATAAGCATGCATTCTGCTTTAAAAGAGCAGTTATTAGGCTTAAAAGACCTCAACCAACAAATGACAAAAGAAGCGACTAACCTTACCAGAGCCTTAAAAGGCGATAGTAAAATGCAAGGGAATTGGGGCGAATTGGTTTTAGAGCGTGTTCTAGAAAAATCTGGTTTAGAAAAGGATAGAGAATATTTTGTACAACAAAGTTTTACGCGAGATGATAATTCTCGTGTTATGCCAGATGTTGTTTTACATCTTCCTGACGGAAAAAAAATGATTATCGACTCTAAGGTATCACTAACCGACTACGAACGTTTAGTCAATGCCACCGAAGACGATAAACCTCAATTTTTAAAAGCCCATGTTAACTCCATTAGAAAACATGTAGATCAACTTTCGGAAAAAAACTATCAAGATTTATACGATATTGCATCTCCCGATTTTGTATTAATGTTCATCCCTATAGAACCTGCTTTTGCTATTGTTGTTAACGATGATAACACCATTTACAACAAGGCCTTTGAAAAAAATATTGTCATCGTTACCCCTTCTACCCTATTGGCGACACTACGTACTATAGATACCATGTGGAATAACGAAAAACAACAACGCAACGCCATTGAAATAGCTAGACAAGCTGGAGCATTATACGATAAATTTGAAGGATTAGTAACAGACTTAACAGGTGTTGGAAAAAAAATAGATGCTGCAAAAAACGATTATTCTTCTGCCATGAATAAATTAGTTGAAGGGCGCGGTAACCTCATCACCAGTGTAGAAAAGCTTAAAAAAATGGGAGCCAAAGCAAAAAAATCACTCCCTGATGCTTTCATTAAACGTGCTGAAGAAGACAATTAAAAAAAGTCTTTTATTGTTTATCATATAAAAACATGATATATTTAACATTCCTTAAAAAAGGAATAAACGCAATTATTCCCTTTAAAAGGAATAAACGCAATTATTCCCTTTAAAAGGAATACTATTGTTGATATAATAACAATTATCATGAACATTACAAGTGTAATTACGGGAGATATTATAAAATCCAGAAGTAAGGAAAATCCAGATGTTTGGATGACCGTATTGAAAAAAACATTATCTCAATTAGACATGGGAACCTATGAAATCTATCGTGGTGACAGTTTTCAAATAGAAATAAAAGACATTAGCAAAAGTTTTATAGCTACAGTGTACATAAAAGCATGTATAAAAACCATAAAGGATTTAGATGTAAGACTGGCCATTGGTATTGGAGAAAAAAACTATAAAGGACAAAGTATTAGCGAGTCTTCTGGTGAAGCCTTTATTTATTCTGGTGAAACCATAGAAACACTAAAAAAAGAAAAGCAAAATTTACGAATAAAAACCAAAGACCTAAACCTCAACGAAGAATTAAACCTATACTTTAAACTAGCTTTAATAGCTATGGATAATTGGACTACAAATTCTGCTGAAATCGTTAAGCTAAGTATTGAACAACCAGAAGCATTACAAAATGAGCTGGCACAACTTATAGGCACTAAGCAAGATGCTATTAGTAAACGCCAAAAACGCGCCCACCTGGAACATATTTTAGAACTAAACAATCTCTACATAAAAAAAATAGCCACTCTATCATGATCTTAATCAAACTGTTATTAGCCCATATTATTGGTGATTTTTTTCTACAGCCACAATCTTGGGTTGAGGAAAAAGAAGTTAAAAAACTAAAATCGCCAAAACTTTATGTACATATATTTATACACGCTATTTTAGTTACCATATTGCTTTGGAATATGCCATTATGGCAAATTATAGCTATAGTAAGTATATCTCACTTGGTTATTGATGGATTAAAACTTGTGCTTCAAACCAAAAAAACAAAACGGCTGTTCTTTTTTATAGATCAGTTATTACATGTACTCGTTATTATTTTTTGTTATTTCTATTTTATAGACGCCACTTTTTTAGATAATATAGAAATTACTCAAAACCACCTTTTACTAATAACGTGCTTATTGTTTTTAACAATTCCAGCATCTATTATTATGAAAACCATTTTTTCTAAATGGAATATTTCAGAACTCACTAAAAATAAAGAATCGCTAGAGGATGCTGGAAAATATATTGGTATTTTAGAGCGCTTTTTAGTATTTGTTTTTATTATCTCTAACCATTGGGAAGCTGTTGGTTTTTTAATTACTGCAAAATCTGTTTTTAGATTTGGCGATATTAAAGAAACAAAACATCGGCAGTTGGTAGAATATATTTTAATAGGCACTTTAATAAGTTTTGGAATAGCCATAATCACAGGTATTATATATACAACATTAACAGTATAAGCATGTTTAAACACCCTAAAGAATCTAGAATAACAATTACAGAACTAATGCTTCCATCACACTCTAATTTTAGTGGAAAAATACACGGTGGCTACATTTTAAACTTAATGGATCAAATTGCATTTGCCTGTGCCTCAAAACACTCACAACATTACTGTGTTACTGCATCTGTAAACCGTGTAGATTTTTTAAATCCTATCGATGTTGGAGAATTGGTAACTTTAAAAGCCTCTGTAAACTATACAGGACGTACTTCTATGGTGATTGGTGTTAGAGTAGAATCTGAAAATATAAGAACAGGAAAAGCAAAACACTGTAATTCCTCTTATTTTACTATGGTTGCCAAAGATGATAATGGTAAAAATGTACCTGTACCTGGTATTATTTTAGATAGCGAACAAAGTGTAAGGCGTTTTTCCAGAAGTATCGTAAGGCAGCAACAATCCAGAAAACGCTCCTCTATTTTTAATGCTTCAGAATTTAAAATTGAAGAATACCTCGATGCTTTAAAGGGACAGAATGCTAAATTGGAATTGGATAAGTAGGTTTTTAGTATATCTATTTTAGATAGATATACTTATTTAAATATTTCGTTATTCTTAAACACTTTTAGTTCAGGAACTATTGGTAAATTATTTTTATCTCTAAATTTTAATAGTTTTGGGTCATCGTCGCAATAGATAATATCAAAAGATAATCTACTATTTCCATAAATACCTCTATGAACCATATTCGCCGAAAAAATTAATAAATCGGTTCTTTCCAATGCTATTAATCTCCCTGTATTAAGAGCATCACTTGATTTTCTTCCATTTAGTGAATTTCTAACCTCATATTCTTCTTTAGAATCCCACTCTCTGTGCGTTCCCGGAATTAATTCAATTCCAGATTCTTTTTTTAAAGGTATTCTAAAGTGAAGTACATTTTGAGTTTTTATCACCTTTTTTTGTTCTTCTTCATTAAGCCCTGTATATTGAATATCTCTATGCCAATAGTTTTTTTGATGTAAATCACTTGGATCAAAGAAAAGTTGAGTATTCAAAAATCTTGGATTATTGAATTCTATAAGATTAATTATTTTATCTGAAGAAATAAAGTCAAACAATACGTTTTTCTCTCTTTTATTAAGCTTTTTTGAAGATGTTAAACTGTGACTATTTACAACGCCTTTTTTAAAAAAATCTATATTTTCATTTAACCAAGAATGATGAAACTTAATAATAATTGGCTCAATAAGTGAAAGTTCTTTTTCAGAAAAAAAATTTTGAAAATAACTATAGCCATTATGTTCGTATGTTTCTGATTGCATTTTTAATATTATATATTCTATAAATATAATAAGCACAAAACTCACTTAGAGATAAACTGGCATCTTAATTATCTAAAAATCATTCGTTTTTAGTTAAATATATGCCATCAGGCTTAATTTCAATAAGGCGTTGCTTATATAAGCTACCTATAGCTTTTTTAAAATTCTTTTTACTTATTTGAAAAATGTCTCTAATAGTCTCTGGATCGGATTTATCATTCACATTTAAAAAGCCACTGTTGTCTTCTAGCGTCTTCAAAATGAGTTCTGCATTGGGTTCTATACTTCTGTAGCCTATTTTTTCAAGAGTAATATCCAGTTTATTGCCTGGGCGTATTTTTTTAACTACGCCTTTAAGGGTATCTCCTACGCTTAAATCTTTAAAAATATTGTCTTTGTAGATTAATCCGGAATGTACTTTATTAACAATAACATTCCAACCTATATCCGATGGGTGAGACACTATTAAATCAACTTCATCAAAAAGTGATACCGTTAGGTTTTTATTGTCTAAAAAGCGATTCGTTTTACTAGAAGCGACCAATCGGTTTGTTTTTTCATCTAAATAGCAGTAAACTAGATACCAACCCGATGGTTTCATTTTAAAGGCTTGTTCTTTAAAAGGACAAAAGAGTTCTTTTACTAAGCCCCAATCTAAAAAAGCACCAAAATCTGTTACCTGATTACATCTCAACAAAGCAAATTCATCTGCTTTAATGTATGGTATGTCTGTTGTAGCAACTGGTCGTTCTTCATTATCCAGATAAACAAACACATCTATCTTATCCCAAATTTTAAACGATTGAGGTACATATCTGTTAGGAAGCAACACCTCATTATCTTCATTATCAATTAAATAAATACCGTGATCGGTTTCTCTAAGTATTTCTAAAGTGTTTATTTGTCCTAGTGTCATAATGGATGCAAAGTTATACCAATTTTATTATAAAATACGCTCTAAATAATTTGAATTATACATCGTTCTTGTGGCTAATAAGGCTACATAACTTTTAAGCATAAAAAAAGCGTTGCTATAGCAACGCTTATATTTTATATCAACGTATTTATACTAGTAAATAGACTCTTTACCAAAATGCTTAGTTAACAAATAGTATACTACAGCTCTGTACTTAGTACGGTTAGACTTACCATACTGCTCAATAACTTTAGCTATTGCGCCATCTAAATCGTCACTCGCACTTAATCCTAATTTTTTAATTAAGAAATTGTTCTTTACAGTGTCTAACTCTGATTGATCAGATCCTGAAACTGTAGACGCATCGGCATTATAAATTGATGGTCCGCAACCAATTGTAACTTTAGTTAATAAATCCATATCGGCAGTAACGCCGCACTTTTCTTTTAAATCGGTAGCATATTTTGCTATAAGGTCATCACGTTTACTCATGATAAATAGTGTTTTTTAAGGTTAATAATTCTTTAAATATAGTTAATTTTTTGACACACAAAATATACCTTGGTCACTTATTTACTTTAAAAAATCGAAATAGTTTAACAGTATCTCATCATTTAAATTTTTAGGTGTAAAGATTTCTAATACCTTAGGTTTATTTGAAATTTCAAAAAACGTATCTAAATGTGCTTTTAATTCATCTTCTTTTGAAGCCTTGATATATTCAAAATCATACATTTTACACAAATGTTCTGCTGTTAGTTTGTGGTTGGTCTCAAAATAGGTATTAAAGTTATCTGTATTTTTATTTCCTGGAAGAATTCTAAATATCCCACCACCTTGATTATTTACAATAATTATCCTAAAGGTATTTGGTACATAAGTATTCCACAACGCATTACTGTCGTATAAAAAACTTAAATCTCCCGTTAGTAACAACGTTTGCTTATTATTATTAGCTACAGCACAACCTATCGCTGTTGATGTACTGCCATCTATTCCACTTGTTCCTCTGTTACAATAGACCTCTAAGGTTTTATTTAACTCAAACAACTGTGTATAGCGTATTGCCGAACTATTACTCACTTGCAAAATAGTATGGTTTGGAATAGTCTTGAGAACAGTATTAAATACTGTAAAATCACTGTAAGGTATTTTGCTTAAATATAGGTCGTGATTTTTTAATCTATTTTCTTTAATAGAGTTCCATAAGTTTTTATAACTACTTGAGGAAGTGTATGGTTTGGTTAAAGGTAAAAAGGACTTAAAAAACACTTCTGGAGTCGTTTTAAAATGCTTTGTTAAACAGAAAAAAGTATCATTCGCCTTTTTAGTATCAATGTGCCAATGTTTTTTAGGTTTAAACTTTCGTAAAAATGTTTTAATTTTTTTTGAAACCACCAAACCTCCAAATGTTAACAAGACATCTGGTTGTAACTGGTTTTTCTGTTCTTCCAATAAGGGAGCGATTATTTGGTCTATACTGGGGAAAAACTCATCGTGATGTATGTTTGATGTGGTTTCTGTAAAAACAATAACACTTTTATCTTTAGCGAGCATATCAAACCACTTTTTATCAATTTGATTGGGAGTGTTTACGCCTACTAAAATCATTTTTTTTGTAGCTTGATTCCATGAGTCTGCATATTTGCTAATAATAGCTTTATTGGGTGTTGCAACTCTATCTTCAGAAGAAATAACCTTTACATTAACACCTAGTGTGTTTGTGGTTTCATATAAAGGTTCTTCAAAAGGCATATTAATATGTACAGGACCTCTATGTAATGTAGCAATGTTAATCGCTTTATTTATCTCGATTTCGTTATACTCTTGAATTCCTTGCTTTAAACCTAAAAGCGTTTCTAGTTTATTTTCTAAGTTCTTAAAAATAGGCAACTCGTCTTCTGTAGTACTTTGATTTTCGTTTAAGTCTAACTTTAAATTAGCAGAATACGCAATATGGCCTTTAAATACATCTTTTTGATTAATCGTTTGTCCATCACCAATACCCACTAAATGTTTTGGTCTATCGGCAGATAAAACCACCAGCGGAATATCGCTATAAAATGCTTCGGCAACAGCTGGATAATAATTTAATAAGGCACTCCCAGATGTACAAACTAATGCTGTAGGCTCCTGTAATTGTTGCGCTAATCCCAAAGCAAAAAATGCTGCACAACGCTCGTCTACAATACTATAGCATTTAAAATAAGGATGATTAGTAAACCCTATAGTTAAAGGTGCACTACGACTGCCTGGAGAGATTACAATATGCTTAATTTTTTTAGACTTACATAACTGAATTATAGTTTGCGCTAAAGGTATTTTTGGGTATATCATATATTTTAGGACTCAAATATCAAACAATATTATAAATATTTTGGGGCTTTCTAAAATTAATACCCTGAGTTTCTATGTTAAAAAGCAAAACCCCTATTTTTTATTATCTTAAATAATTGTAAACGCAGACTATTCCTATAAATAGATTCCCTTAAAAACCATATCTTTGTAGACTATTTATTTTAGCATGATTTACAGATTTAGAATTATACTTGATAACACTACCGAAGAGGATATTTTTCGTGATTTAGAAATTCGTGAAACCGATACTTTAGAAGATTTACATAATACAATTACGCAGTCTTTTGGTTTTGATGGTACCGAAATGGCATCGTTTTATATTAGTAATGATGCATGGGATCAAGGTGAAGAAATATCGCTATTCGATTTAAGTGATGATAGTTCTGCTCGTTTAATGAATGAAACTACTATTAACGACGTCGTTCATGAAGCACAAACAAAGCTTATTTACATTTATGATTTTTTAAGCATGTGGACATTTTATGTAGAATTAGCTGAAATTGTTGATGAAGCCGAAGGTAGCGATTACCCTAATTTAATGTTTGTTCAAGGTCAAGTACCAGATAATGCTCCTGAGATTAAGTTTGAGGCAGAAAGTGATGACTTAGATAGCGATTTAGATATCGAAAACTATGATAATTTAGATTTCAACGAAAACTGGAATTAGTAACCTTTTGTTGGCTCTAAAAGTTTAAAGGGTTTACATTTTCATAATTATGCCTTAAAAAATCTAATGCTTCTTTTAGAATGGCGCCCATAGAATTACATTTCATAAATTTTTCATCTTTGGTATAGTCGTAAATTTTACTTTTAAGTACGTCTATATGCGCTTTTTTAGAAATGGAATCATTAATCATACAATCTAAAAGCATATCTATTCTATCATGAAAACTTTTTAAACGTTTTACTAGAATAGAGCGTTCTTCAATCTTATATTGATCGATAGATAATTTTTGAAAACATTCAGACACTAATTGTACCATGATCAAGTTTTCTTTAAAAAACTGGGGGCGATAAATATTAAACTTGCCTTCATAAGACTGTTGGTCAAAATCTATAGCTCTAATCTTATACACAACATGATCAAAATCGTGTGTAGGTACAATAACATAATTATAAGAACGCATATCACCTAAAAGCCTAATCATACAACGTTCGTTAAACTTAACAAACTCTTTAGCTATTTGCGTTTTTTCTGCTTTATTACAATTTGGTAACATATGCTTTATAAATACATCGCCAGGGATTCCGGCAATATGCTCTTCTATTAAAGTTGTGTTACTCACTAAAAAATTCAAATTATAGGGCGATAACATATGCTCTAACTCTAGACCGTATATCCTGGAAGCATCTGCAATTTTAACATAGAAATAGGTATAATTATCATTAAGTATATTTCTAATTTTAATCCTAAAAGGCTTAGAGTTTCCAAAAGTGCAATAGTCTATGGCATCTACATTTAAAAAAGGAAAAATACTTTCATTACCATCAGAATGTAGAATAGCATATACTTTTTTTAAGGACAAATCAATCTCTTCCCTATCAAAATCATTATAATAAACACGAATCCAAAGTGTATCGTTATCATCTTCATCATAGACCGTTACGGCGCCTTGAAAACGCAATAAATCATCATAAAATATGGGTATTTTTATATTCCTGTTATATTCAGATAAGTATGCATCTAGCTTATTTGAAATAGGATATGATGGTTTTTTTTTAGATATTTTTAAATCTTCCATTAAAAAATTTATTTAAACTTTTTTAATTCGCTAAAACATTATCGTTTTCAACTCTGTTTTAGCTTTTCCCTTCTTCCTTAGTGCTACTATGTAACTTAAAAAACGTGAATCTCGGATAAGAAGATTTATGTCAGTTTGAGTGATTTTTGCAAAAAATAGTATCGAAAACAAATAAATTTTCGACTTAAAATACGTCTCGATACATCCCACACCAAGGCGTAACACATTAGGCTCTTAAACAAGATTCACGTTAAAAAAGCTGTCAGCAGAACTAAAACCCTTCAATTATAGCTTAGTTTTAACAATTAATTATTCAAAGTTAAGTTTTTTAACATTAGCCTGTAACAAAATTTCTTTTGCATCGTCTCACGGATATAACTAATGCTAATATGATTAACCACTGAAAAAAATTTCAGTACAAAACAGTTTGCTTTTGGAACCTATTCTAACGATTAACAATCTCACAAAAAAATTTGGTCATTTAATTGCTGTAAACGATTTATCTTTCACCATCAATAAAGGTAACGTATATGGTATTTTAGGTCCTAATGGTAGTGGCAAATCTACAACCCTAGGTATTGTACTTAATGTTGTAAATAAAACATCTGGCAACTTTAAGTGGTTCGATGGGAATACAACAACTCATAATGCGCTTAAAAAAGTAGGCGCTATTATTGAAAGACCTAATTTTTACCCCTACATGACTGCCGTTGAGAATCTTAAATTGGTTTGTAAAATTAAAGGTGTTGCACTAAGTAAAATTGAAGAGAAACTAAAACTTGTAGGCCTTTTAGAGCGAAAAAACAGCAAGTTTAGAACATTTTCTTTGGGTATGAAACAGCGTTTAGCTATTGCTTCTGCCCTACTTAACGACCCTGAAATATTAATTTTAGACGAACCCACTAATGGTTTAGACCCTCAAGGCATCCATCAAATTAGAGAAATTATAAAACAAATTGCAAGTAATGGTACCACCATTCTTTTAGCATCTCATTTGCTTGATGAAGTTGAAAAAGTTTGCTCTCATGTTGTTGTTTTACGTAAAGGCGTTAAGTTATACTCTGGTCGTGTAGATGAAATGATTTCCAGTCACGGTTTTTTTGAGTTAAAATGTAACGATCAAAATAAATTGGTGGACTTTCTTAAAAATCACCCTTCTATTAGTGATATAAAAACAAAAGATGATTTTGTTACCGCATTTTTAAATACACCTATGGCTTCCGAGGATTTTAACAAACAACTTTTTAACCAAGGTATTGTTTTAACACATTTGGTACAGCGAAAAGAAAGCCTTGAAGAACAATTTTTACAACTAACCGATAACCAATAATACAACTTAACTACATGTTACGTCTTTTAAATTTAGAATTACAAAAGCTTTTACTAAACAGAACAAGTAAAGTATTAATCATTATATCCTTTATACTACCTTTCTTTATCATCTTTTTATCTTCTTTGAAAATAAATGTTTTTGGTTTTTTTACATTAGAATTGGGAGAATTAGGTGTATTTAATTTTCCTATCATATGGCATTTAACAACCTTTTTTGCCTCTCAATTTAAGTTTTTCTTTGCCATAGTAGTCGTTAGTATGATTGGCAATGAATATAGCAATAAAACGCTAAAGCAAAATCTTATAGATGGGCTTAGTAAAAAGGAATTTATACTCTCTAAATTTTATACTATTATTTTCATTTCATTAATATCAACGATATTAATCGGGTTTATTTCGTTATGTATTGGTCTGTATTACTCAAGTTATAATGAATTCTCAATAATTATACAGCAGACTAATTTTTTACTGGCTTACTTTATTAAGTTAGTAGGCTTTTTTAGTTTATGTTTATTTTTAGGCATGCTAGTAAAACGTTCTGCATTTGCCCTGGCCTTCTTATTTGTCTTGTTTATAGTAGAGTGGATCTTTTATGGATTAATAGCATGGCAATCTGATTCAAATATTGCTGAAAAAATTCAAAATTTTTTCCCTTTAAAGTCTATGTATAAATTAATAGATCAACCTTTTCAGCGTACAGCAATGATGAAATTTCCAGAAAAAGCTAACTTAGTATATGATTATGCCGTTCACTGGTATGAAATAGCCATAGTTTTAGGTTGGACAGCGTTATTTATCTTTTTATCCTATAGATTATTAAAACAGCGAGATTTATAATATCTTTGATAGCATTGCTATTGAGATATGAAAAAGTATTTGTTACCCATACTCCTCTTGTTTTTAGGACATGTTGTTTTTTCACAAAATGAAGCCTCAAATTGGTATTTTGGTGACAATGCAGGGATTCGTTTTAACCCAGATGGGACTATCTCTGACCTTACAGACGGGCAATTAGCCACAGACGAGGGTTGTACTACAATTTCAGATAAAGATGGAAACTTATTGTTCTATACCGATGGTATAACTGTATGGGATAGATTGCATCAACCAATGGCTAACAATGGTTTATTTGGAGACCCTTCTAGTAGTCAATCTGCTATTGTAGTGCCTAAACCAAAAGACCCTAACATTTATTATATTTTTACGGTTGACACAGCAATTTTTGGAGATCCTTTTGATTTAGATTTAGGCTTCAATTATTCCATAGTAGATATGCGCTTAAATGGAGGCTTTGGAGATATTACTTCAAAAAATGTTAACCTTCTAGAAGACAGTTCAGAAAAAATTAGTGCCGTAGTAAAAGATTGTGATACGCAATCCTTGTGGGTAATCACCTTAGCTTCAATAGATGGAAAACCTGAAAAAAATTTAAACACCTTTCATGCTTACGAAATTACGGAAACAGGAATAAATACAACACCCAAAGCATCTACTTTTAACGACTTAATTGTTGATGATCCCAGAGGTTACTTAAAATTATCGCCTGATGGTACAAAACTTGTTTGTTCTAACGTAACCTCAGGTCTTTTTATTTACGATTTTAATACGCAAACTGGAGAAGTAAGTAATCAAAAACAAATTAATATTAATTTTTCCTATCCTGCCAAACCGCAAAAATCTTATGGTGTAGAGTTTTCGCAAAACAGTAAAGTGCTTTATGTGACTACATACTTCGAAGCTGCAACTCCTCAAGAGTTTTTTAATCCCAACGCACAATATGGAACGCTTTTGCAATATGATTTATCTGCCACAGATATAAGTAGTACAGAAATAGTTCTTAATGATAGACAACAATATAGAGGCGCTTTACAATTAGGGCCAGATGGTAGAATATATAGAGCTATGAATATCACCCATCTGCAAGGCGCTCCTTTTTTATCTACAATAAACAATCCTAATGTGTTAGGCTTAGGGTCTAACTATCAACATAACGCCATAGTATTAAGCAGAAACTCCAGACAAGGACTTCCTCCTTTTATAGCCTCATTTTTTGCTCAAAAAATAGATATTATAGGTAACAATTCCCAATCTAATCAACTAGCGCTTTGCGACGGAGACACCTACACTTTAAAAGCAGATAATATCCCTGGTGCTACATATAATTGGACATTAAATGGTAAACCATTAGTGGATAATGATTTTGATACCGTTGTTAGTCTACCTGGTTTGTATAAAGTATTTATTGATGCTAATACAGGGGATTGTAATGATACTTTTCAAGGGATAGCCAATGTTACTTTTACCCCCAATCCCATTGCTACTAATGCTGTTTTAACACAGTGTAATGAAGATGATAGCACGCAAACTTTTTTTAATCTTAATGAAACCATTAACGATTTAACTAATAGTGATTCTAACTTAGCGGTAGCGTTTTATGAAGATATGCTACAAACTATACCAATACGTAATCCTGAATCATATTTTGGTACTAACGGACAAATAATACATGTAGATGTTATAAATAAAACCACTAAATGTAGTACTCAAGCCGAATTAACTTTGTTAACAGTTAATAATGCTATAGCTACTACCATTATTCCAAAATGTGATGATTTCGAAATAGAAAATGATGGTTTTTATCAATTTAACCTTAATGAAATCGAGACAGATATTATAAACAAACTCCCAGCTGGAGTAAATTTTGATATTACTTATTATGAAACTTTGGATAATGCACTTCATGAAGAAAAAGCATTAGAGAATACATTTGTCAATACAGAAAAAGATAGTCAAATTATATATGCAAGAATTGAAAATAGTAATGCCTGTTACGATATTGCCGAAGTTAACCTAGTTGTTAACAAACTTCCAGATATAGATCCAAACCCTGACCCTATATACTATTGCACTAATTTTTTTCCAACGCCTATAAAAATTGATGCTGGTGAATTGATTAGTTCGGGTAGTGGTTATACTTACAGTTGGTCTCCTACTGGAGCAACTACACATACAATAGATATAAACGCCCCAGGTACTTATACTGTTACAATCACAAACTCTAATGGATGCAGTAAAGAAAAAACTATTATAGTTAAATCAACTGGCATTGCAAACTTTGAAAGAGAACCCAGAATTGAAATTATTTCAAAAAACAGCAATATAATTACCGTTTTTACTTCTGGAGAAGGCGTATATCAATACGCTTTATATGATGAAAACAATGAAAATGTTTACAAAGATTTTCAAAATAGTAATGTATTTGAAAATGTGTTTCCTGGAATTTACACCATACAAGTTAGAGAAATAAATAATGATTGCGGTATTATCGATAAAGCTGTTTCCGTAATTGGTTTCCCTAGATTTTTCACACCTAATAATGATAATATTAATGATAGCTGGCAAGTCTATGGGGTTTCTAACATGTTTTACCCAAATTCTAAAATACAAATATTCAATAGATATGGGAAACTAATTAAAGAGCTCGCACCACTGGGAGAAGGCTGGAATGGGGCATTTAATGGAAAGGTTTTGCCACAAGATGATTACTGGTTTACAGTAAAACTACATGATGGCAGAATATTTAAAGCATATTTTTCTTTAAAAAGGTAATAGCAAACAAGAATAAATGCGTTTCATCGATTATTTGTTGCGTTTCATCTATATTATGATTACTTTCGAGCCATAAAATTGTTTTACCCAAATAGTGCAAATTGAAAACCCCTAATTACTTCCTTATTGCTATTATTACACTTCTATTTAGTGTAAACTATGGTATTTCTCAGCAAATTACGGTTAACAGCAATGTTAGTTTGCAAGAATTAATTGAAGATAATTTTATTAATAGTAATTGTATAGAAATTTCTAATGTAGTTTCTAACGTAAATGGCAATACATTCAATTTACCTAGTTACGCTACATTTAGCAGAGGCGCTTCAAACTTCCCATTCGAAAATGGTATTATATTATCTACAGGTAATGCAGAATCTGCAGGTAATTCGATAATCACAGAGCAGTTAAATGAAGGGAATGCTGCTTGGAGAGGAGATGCAGATTTAGAAGCTGCTGTTGGTATAACCAATACTGTAAATGCAACATCAATAGAGTTTGACTTTTTATCTGCATCCAACACACTGCAATTTAACTACTTATTTGCCTCTGAAGAATACGATGATGAAAATGCATGTAATTCTAATGACAGTTTTGTGTTTTTAATTAGAGAAGCTTCCAGCGCTGGACCTTATCAAAATATTGCTGTAATTCCAAATACAACAACTCCTATAAGTGTTTCTAATATTCGTAACGAAATAAACCCTATAGAATGCCCCGCCCAAAATAATCAATATTTTGAAGGCAACAATTTTGGTGATACTAATTATCATGGGAGAACAACGTCTCTTACAGCTGCAACCAATATAACCCCTTATACACTTTACCATATAAAATTAGTTATAGCAGATCATCCAGACAGTGATTTAGATTCTGCTGTTTTTTTAGAAGCTAATAGTTTTAATACTCTGGATTTAGGAGACGATATAACAACATGTTCTAATACAGTAACTTTAGATACAGGCATAACAACACCTGGAGCAGTTTTTGAATGGTACAGGGATAATAATCTAATAAATGGAGCTACAAGTAACACTTTAGTTAATATAACCA
The DNA here is from genome assembly GCA_947498845.1 of uncultured Flavobacteriaceae bacterium. Classification (GTDB taxonomy): domain Bacteria; phylum Bacteroidota; class Bacteroidia; order Flavobacteriales; family Flavobacteriaceae; genus Jejuia. The sequence goes on from CANMLX010000023.1 coordinate 40,256, forward strand.
CAAATGGCACTTACCGTGTCGTTGTTACTTTACCTTTAAATAGTGGTACTTGCGAAGAAAGCGATGAGATAATAGTTACATTAAATACAGATGAAGCTTTTGGAGGAACAGTTTCTCTATTTGAATTATGCGATGATTCCTCTGATGGCTTAGGTGTAGGCGTAGAAACTTTTAACCTAACAACTAAAGATGCCGAAATTGAAGCAAATAGTCCTTTTACCAATAGCAATATAACCTACCATACTACAGAAGCATTAGCCAGAGCTATCAACACCACAGGTATTACAACAATTAGTAATAATATAACATCTACCATTTGGGTAAGAGTAGCAGATGTAGATAGTAATTGTAATTCCTATACAAGTTTTGATTTAACAGTTCATCCACAACCAATGGTTATTACACCAACAAACCTATCTGTTTGCGATAATGACCCTTTTGTTGAAAATGGCACAACACCTGAAGATGGTTTTACAAGTATCGATTTATCTCAAAAAGATGGCGAAATAACAGGTAATAATACCGATTTAGAGGTAAGCTACTATCTCACCGAACAAGATGCTCGCGATGGAATTGTAGATCCTCTAAACAAAAATTTTTATATCAATAGAAACACCCCAGTAGACGAAGTATATGCTAGAGTTATATCTAATAATGGTTGTGTTGCAGCAGCCCCAGTACGATTAACTATAGACATAACTACAGGACCTCTGGTTAATAGAATAGATCCCCAATATATAGATGCTTGTGATGCAGACAGAGATGGGTTTGCAATTTTTGAGTTAAACGAAGTCGTAGATAATATTATCATTGGCAATCCCAGCAATTTCGATATTACATTTTATGATAATTTTGATGATGCTACCGAAGGTAATACTAATCTTATTTCTAACCCTTCAAATTACACCAATACGGTAGTAAACGATGATGGGTTTGGAGAACAAATTATCTACTTAAGAGTTGTAGACATAAACAATCTAGATGCCTGTGCTTCTATAGTCCCTTTTGAGATACATACGAATCTCCTATTAACTGGTACAAATTTAGATGAATTTGCGCTTTGTGATAACGACGAAGATCCAACTAACCAAGTTACAATACCTCTTGTTGATGTAGAAACTTATATTTCAGGAGATTTACCTGATCCTGTAACGGTTACCTTTCACGAAACCCCAGAAGATCGTGATAATGGCACAGGAGCACTTCCAAAATCTGCAAGTACACCCTATGCTGTAAGTGGTAATACTACGTTATACCTAACATTAAACGATGGTAATTGTAGTGATATTGGTGAAATTATATTGCGTGTAAATCCTATTCTTATTTTTCAACCTGTAAATCGTGTATCCTATTGTGATACCGACGAAGATGGTATAGGAGTTACAGTAGATTTACATACATTAGACGCTATAGTAACTGGAGGCAATAGCAACTTTAGTGTAACCTATTTCCTTATTAACAGCGATAGTAGCGAAACTGAAATCGAGACATTAGTTAACACCCAAAGAATAGAAACCATAAATGCTCGTATAGCCAGCACTGTTCCGGGAGTTCCCTGTAACACAGAAACAACTTTTGAAATCGAAATTTTCCCTGCACCTGCTACTACAAAACCTAACAATATCTCTATTTGTGATAATAATATCTCCCCAGATTTGGATCAGGTTATTAATGAAGTCGTTATAGATAGAAACAATTTAAATTTTGACTTCTATACCACTTATGAGGCTGCAGAAGAAGGAAATCCAGATATAAGTAATACCAATTGGATTCCAAATACAGATTGGGTCGATTATGTACCAGATGAAACACAAGAATTATTTTTAAGGATCGAAAACCTAGCAGAGGGGATAAACTGTACCCCGTTCGCTATACAATCGTTTTTTGTATATGTTAACTCACTACCAATAATTGACCCTACTACAGAAATTGTGGTATGTAAAGATGTAGGCTCCACAGATCCTCCTATTCAATTACAAGATTATGATGAGCAACTCTTAAATGGACAAACCAATAAAGAAGTATTATACGCTTTAGATGGAGATTTTACCTCCCCAATGGCTAAAGACCAAGATATACAAAGCTTTAATGGGACTATATTTGTTCGTATCCAAAATACAACAGACTCCAATTGTTTTGCAGAACTGGAAGTTCCTGTAATAATATCTACAAACCCTGTTTACGATACTTCTATAACAAGTACACTTGTTGGGTGTAGTGAAGATGATAGCGGCACCTATATATTTAATCTTGATGACAAAGCCGAACAAATACAACAAACGTCACCAGATATACTAGACATTACATTTCATGAAATACTAATCAATGGAAATGAAAATTCAAATAGTCCAGATTTTAATGAAACGCCTATAGCAAACACTTCCAGTTATTCTGGAACCGATGAGCAAAAGCTAGTCATAAGAATTGAAAAACAGGGTTCTGGTTGTAGTATTCCAGAAGTATTGAATTTAATTATTCTTAGCAAACCCAGAATAATTGACGTTATACCTTATACCTTATGTGATCAAGATAATATGCCATATGATAATTCAACGACATTTGATTTAACAACTATTTATGACGCTAGTAATCACGATAATCCTAATAATAATTTTGTAATAGATGATCGATTTAAAGACGATTTAACGATTCATTATTTTAGAAATGAAAGTGATATTAATGAAAATGATGGTCTCGACAATACAAATGCCATTCCAAGTAATCAATTATCGCAATATGTAACAGGTACAACAAGAATTTATATAAAAATTGCCAATACAATTACGACATGCTTTACTGTTGTTCCTTTTGATCTTATTGTAAATCCTTTACCTACTTTTAACGCTCTTAGTATTGTACCAGAATGTTTTAACGCCTCTAATACCTATAATTTATCTTCGTTAAACGAAGATATTGTTGACGACACATCCCTCGTTAACATATCATATCACAACAGTGAAAATGGAGCAGAAATGAATAATGATGTTATTCAAAATGATATATTTAACTATACTTCTACTGGAGATTATACTATTTGGGCTAGAATAGAAGATAACACAACGCTTTGTGATATAGCTACATCCTTTACACTAAGAATTAACCCTAACCCAACAGCAAATACGCCACAAGATTTATACGAATGTGATACTAATTATGTAGATGATGACGCCGTTGCATTTAGATTGCGAGATGTAGATATGGATATATTAGGAACTCAAAGCGCAAGCGATTATAGCATTACCTATCACGCATCTATGGCACATGCTGAAGAAGGTTTTCCCGTATTAAGCCCGTCATCTCACGATGCGTTTAATGGTGATGTAATTTATGCCAGAATACGAAATAACACGTCTAATTGTACTTCGTTAACGCAATTCAATGTCTTTATAAATCCATTACCTGTTGTGCCTTTAGAAGAAAGCATACCTTTATGTAACGATGCGCCTATTATAATAAGTGCAGAAACAGATATAACTGGAGATACTTACTTATGGTCTACTGGAGCTACAACACCAGAAATTACCATTTTACCATCACAAGTTGGCGATTTTTTTGTAACTATTACAAGAACATATCCAGATGGTTCTGTTTGCACATCTCCCCCTCATAACTTTACTATTTTTCCATCAGAAACTGCTATAATAGATTTTACACCAACAGCTAATTTTACAGATCCTAACACCATTACCGTGATATTAGATCCAACACGTATTGGCGATTATGTTTTTATTCTAGACGATGGAGAACCTCAAAATTCTAATTTCTTTGAAAATGTTACCATAGGCCCGCATACAATTACAGTAAGAGATAAAAATGATTGTATGGATGTAAGCAAAGACGTTTTCGTTTTTGACATCCCAAAATTCGTGACTCCAAATAATGATGGCGCTTTCGATACTTGGCATGTTGTAGGCGCTAATATGCTACAAAAAGCACTAATTTACGTTCATGACAGACATGGCAAATTACTCAAAACATTAACCAATACCTCGTCTGGATGGGATGGCACCTATAACGGAAACCCCATGCCTGCCGATGACTATTGGTATACTGCCGAAATTATAGATGAGTTTGGTAACCCTGTAAATTTAAAAGGACATTTTGCTTTAAAAAGGTAAAAAGTAAAATACCTTCTTAACGTTTTAATTCTTAAAAACCATATTAAAATTGCTTACTTTTGGAGCATGAGTTTTACTAAAACTACCGAACAGGATTCTAATTACAATCATCTTGAAAAGATGACAGTTGTTGAGTTACTTAACAACATAAATAACGAAGACAAATCTGTACCTATAGCTGTTGAAAAAGCCATACCAGAGATAGAACTACTGGTCAATCAAATTGTAAAAAAGCTAAACCTAGGTGGGCGCTTATTTTATATGGGAGCAGGAACTAGTGGACGATTAGGCATAGTAGATGCTTCGGAATGTCCACCAACTTTTGGAGTTTCTCACGATTTGGTAGTTGGTTTAATAGCTGGAGGAGATTCTGCGATTAGAAAAGCAGTAGAATTTGCCGAAGACTCTACTTCTCAAGGTTGGGAAGATTTACAACACTATAACATCAATCAAAATGATGTTGTAATTGGTATAGCTGCTTCTGGCACCACTCCATATGTTATTTCTGCTTTAGACGCTTGTAATAAAAATAATATCATTACTGGATGTATTACATGTAATGCTAATAGTCCTCTATCTAACGTAGCCAAATACCCTGTTGAGGTTATTGTTGGTCCCGAGTTTGTAACTGGTAGTTCCAGAATGAAAGCTGGTACTGCCCAAAAGCTAGTGCTAAATATGATTAGTACTGCAACCATGATACAATTAGGCCATATAAAAGGGAATAAAATGGTAGACATGCAACTTAGTAATAATAAGTTAGTAGACAGAGGTACTAAAATGATAGTTGCAGAATTAAATATTTCAAAAGACGACGCTGAAAAGTTACTAACTAAATATGGTAGTGTACGTTTGGCTATTAAAAATTATAATAATGGAAACGAATAAAACAGATAAAAAAGTATTATTTAAAGGGATTAAAACATTAGTATTTGCTTTGTTAAGCCTTTTTATGGGACCAATACTAATGAGTATGGCCTATGCCAATAAAGAAAAACCGCTTTACTACCCTATGCTAATTGTTTCTGTTTTAATATGTACTATGGCTGTAATACTTCTATTTAGAGGTATAAGAACCATCATGAATAGTATGTTTAAAAACAAGAAATAACACCTCTTATTTAACCAACGCTTCTTGCTTTTTGGGTGTAGTGGGATTATAACCAAACTGTGTATCGCTTAAAACTATTCCCAAACGATCAAAAATATAATTAATTATAGCGTAATGATGTATGGTATGACTGTTCGCTTGAGCTAATAATGCACCATAAGTATATGGGATTTCTATTTTACCCATGCCTAAATCGTCAATAACAGTAACTTTTTTATCTGTTTTTAATACCGCTGTATTAAGCTTATCTATAACTAAATTTAAATAATTTTCCGCACGACCACAATCGGATTCTACAGCTTTGTCTCTGGTTCTGGCTGTTAAATCTACTGTATCGCTATTCGTATCAATTAATATACAATTATAGAAATCTAAAATATGCCTTAGATGCGAACCAATACTTGAATAATAAGGTGAAACTGTAGCGTCACATAATTGGTCGTTAGATAAATTATCCAATAAAACTTTGGTTTTATTTAGGGTTTTGAGGGTAGATTGTATAATTACATCCATGAAACTAATATAAACTAATTAAATTGAATAAAAAATAATATTCTTAGTCTAACTATGTATTTTTCCTTACAACCTGAGTTCGACTAATTATTGTTTTTACAGAAAGATTAGTCGAACTCAGGTTTACAAATTATTTAAATATTCCAATACCAACCGTAATTCTCCATAGCTATATTTTTCATCTAATTGATGCTTTAAATCCGATAAATTTTCAAACGTTTTTTGGGGAATAATTTCTTTAAGCGCTTCAAAATGTGATACCGATATTAAATCTGTGATCTCTACTTCTCCACTACTAATAAAACTCGCCAAATGACCAAAAACAGTATTTTCATTCAGTTCTCTTTCATCTGCAATATCCCGAATAGATTTACCAGATTTAAATAACTTCAAAGATGCCTTCTTTGAATCTCCTGATTGTCTTTTTGGTTTAGTCTCATTAAAAATAGTAATACTACTATTAGAGGGTTCAATGTTATTCTCATTGCAGTAGTCCCCTATTGCTTTTAAAATAGCATTCCCGTATTTTTCTATACGTACTTTACCCATACCATTTATTTGCTTCAACTCTTGCTTGGTAACAGGTAACGTTTCACACATTTCATATAATGCTTTTTGTGTAAATATTTGATAATGTATCAACTCTTTTTCCTTAGCTATCTCATTTCGCAATAGCCTAAGTTTTTCATACAATTCTACATTGGCAGTACCTTCTACAATGGCTGTTCTTGTTTTCTTAGGTTTGTTTTTTGTTACAAATACAGATTTAGCGCGTAATGTTAAAATGGCTTTACTCGAAAAACCATTTAATAATTCATTAAAGTATAACGTTTTTACCGCCAACAATTCTTCAAAAGCATCTAGATTTTTAGTGATATCTGTACCAACAGCATTATTATCCGTAGTAAAAGCAAATGTCTTTAACGGTATAGTTATATGTTTTTCGGTTTCTACTTTAAAGTATGCTATCGCTTTTTTAAATCGTTCTTTAATTGTTTTACTTGTTTCTGGCAATACTTTCTCTTCTTGAGAAATTTGTTTTAACTGTTGCTTAAAACTATTACTAACTTTTAAAAAATTAGTAATTGTTGTTTTAATATTTAAAAATATAGCTTCAATATTACCTTCTACAATGGTTCTATTCTTATAATAGATATCTAAAACCCTATTTATTGGATGCAAAAAACCATAAAAATTAAAAATCTCTGAAATCAAGTCTAGTTGAAATGCTTTTTTCGAATGTTCTAAAATTGTTTCATCTGGCTCGTTTTGTTCTGCTTCTTCATTAAATGAAATTACGTTAGCATCACTTATAATTTGATGAGATGTAATTTTACTTTTCAAGACCAAACCTTCCAGAGATTTACATCTACTTAGTGCGACATAAGTTTGGCCGTGAGCAAAAGCACTTTCTGCATCTATAATAGCTTTTTCAAAGGTTAATCCCTGGCTTTTATGTATAGTAATAGACCATGCCAGACGTAAAGGCATTTGTGTAAAAGCGCCTATACGCTCTTCTGTTATCGCTTTAGTTTCCTTATCTACCGAATAATTAATATTCTCCCATGTTTCTGGTGTTGTTACGATATTAAAATCATCTTCAGGACAATGCACTACGACTTCGTCCTTATCCAGCAAAATAACTTTTCCTATTTTACCATTAAAATAGCGCTTTTCGGGACTACTATCATTCTTCACAAACATTACCTGGGCGCCTACTTTTAAGATAATTTCTTCTTTATTTGGATAAGCATGTTCTGGAAATTTATCCTCAACTTTCGCTTTATAAGTAACTGCTTTTGAATCAATTTTATCTAAGGCCTTATTATTGGTAGATTCTGCTTTGTTATTGTGTGTGGTTAACGAAATGTAGCCTTCTTCAGGATCTGGCTTAAAATCTGGGACATAGCGTTCATTTAATGCTACAGCTGAGGTTTGTGATAGCTTATTATTCCTAATTTCATTTAAAATCTCAATAAATTTTGGATTTTCCTGTCGGTATATGTGTTTAAGTTCTATACTAATTGCGTTACACTGTAGATAGGCATGACTACTAAAAAAGAAACCATTTTTGTAATACGCTTTTAGTAATTCCCACTCATTTTCTCTAATAACTGGGGATAATTGTTGTAAATCACCAATCATTAATAATTGTACGCCTCCAAACACACTATTTCTATCTCTAAAACGTCGTAGTGTTTTATCTATACCATCTAATACATCGGCACGTACCATACTAATTTCATCAATAACTAATAAATCCATAGACTTAATAATATTGATTTTAGTTTTGCTAAACTTTCTGTTAAAGCCTGATGTTTTATTTAAATCGGTATCTGGTAAAATAGGCCCAAAAGGCATTTGAAAAAAAGAATGAATAGTGACGCCTTTTGCATTAATGGCGGCTACTCCAGTTGGAGCAACAACAACCAAGCGCTTTAGGCTATTCATTTTTAATCGGTGCAAAAACGTGGTTTTTCCTGTGCCTGCTTTACCCGTTAAAAAAATAGATCTATTGGTATTGTTTACAAACGCCCAAGCTAATTCTAATTCTCTGTTAGTTGCCATTAAACTATAACTAAAATTGAGGTTGAAGATACGTAAATTAGAGTTTTAAGCTAAGACGTGATTTAGACTTTTTTCAATTTGCTTAAAAAATGTTTTTTAATAAAGCATTCTTTTGATAAATGTTATTTAACAACAAAAAAAGAGACTATCTAATTCGAAATGTCATTGAGAGCATAGCGGTAAATCTTATTCTAAATCAGGTTTTTATGATTTTATGAGCTGCTTCATTTCATTAACAATGACACCTTTTAGACTGTCTCGTCTTTCTAAAATTTATTTAATATTTAGCTATGGTCTAGCTACAAATAAAACTAGTAGTGGTATGTATTGTGTAAAATAGCACCTAATCTACTTTTGTTTTTTCTTCTCCTCCTATTTTATGTTCTTGAAAGTCTCCTGCATTAACAATCGTCCATTTATCAAAAGGTTTAAAATATTTTTTAATAGCCTTATTAACATCTTTTACTGTTAACCCCTTTAATTTATCTTCTATAGTTTTATGAAAGAGCATATCTCTATCGTAATACAAATTATTATTAATGGTACCTGCTAATTCATTATCCTTAGCTCTGGACACATTCTCTGCTTGTACCCATCCATTAATAGCCGTTTTTAACTCATCTTCTGTAATACCATCTTTTATAAAACGCTCAATTTCTTCTCTAAATCCTTTTTGCACTTTAGCCGCATTATCAGGTCCGTAAATCGCATAAACAATTATTGAAGATCTTTTATTTTTTTCGTCTGAATCTACATTAACATAACCTCCTGCGCCATAGCTAACACCATCTTTTTGACGTAAACGCTCTGCTATTCTGGAGTTTAAAAAGCCCCCTCCAAAAATGGCGCTCGCTATTTGTAATGCAGCATAATCTTCATCTACCTCACTTGCTTCAAAAGACATTGCACCTAATGTGATTGCATTTTTTTTATCTGGTGTTTTAATTTTTTCGTTGGCAGACTTGTTTAACGTATAAGGATGTGATATTGATTGATAAGGTTTATCTACTTTAAAATCGGCAAATTCTTTTTCAAAATAATTTTTTAAGATGTTTTCATCAATATTGCCAATAGCTACTAATCTAGTATTATTTGAGATACCATAAAATTCTTTATAATAGGTTTTAATACCATCAATTGTAATTTGATTAATCGCCTCTATATCTTCTTCAATAGAATTTTCGTAAAGCGGATGTCCCTTTTTAAATTGCTGATTTAGTGTTCTCAACTTTTTACTAGCTAAAAATTGAGGATCCGTTTTATTTTGTTCAATACGCGCTAAAGCTTTTGTCTTTATCTTGTCAAGTTCAAAGGCTTCAAACTTTGGGTTTTTCAACATATCTGTCATTAATCCTAAAGCATCCATTAAATGTTCTTCTGTGGTATTAATATTGGCTCTTATTCCTCCATTAAAACCTGTGAAATAAATAGACGACTTTATTGCGCTTAACTTATCCTCTATAGCTTGTCTGGAATTGTTTTTAGTTCCCTTATTGAGCATTTTAGCTGTATAACCTGCTAATTTCCCTTTATTCATAAAATCGTTTACCGAGCCATTTCTAATAACAAAAGATAGGTTTACTGTTTTTCCTCGATTATCCTTTTTAATAAATCCATATTTAATTCCTGTTTTTTCTAATTGTCCAGAGCTTAATCTTTTTTGAATATTTTCATAAGACACATCAAAGGCTTCTCCTACTCCATAACCTTCTTTTCCTTTGTATGATTGCACTAAATTCTCCAAACCTTCGGTATGTTCAATCTCTACTCTAATGGGCTTTTTACTGGGAATAAAGTTCCCTATGGTTCTATTTGTTTCTAAAAAATAACGCTGTATTGCTTTATTTACGTTTTCTAAAGTCATATTTTCAACCCGATCTCTATTAATAAAAGCTAATCTCCAATCGCCCGCTCCTATAAACTCACTCATATACTTTCCTAAAATAGAAGAGTTTCTACTTATTTGATCAAACTGCTTTAACAAGTTTGCTTTAGAACGTTTTAACTCTTCATCGGTAACCGGATTTGTTTTTAAATCATCTATGGTTGCTAATAAGGTTTTTTCTGCTTCTACTAATGATTTATCTGAAGGCACGTCTACATTAAAATACATAAACGATGGTTCTTTTGTAAATGGAGAAAACGCCCAAACACTAGACGCTCTTTTCTCATCTATTAAAGCTTTGTATAATCGTCCAGATGGTTGATTAGTAAGTATATCTTCTAAAACTGCTAATGCAGCATAATCTTCGTGAGATCCAGCTGGTGTATGATACAATAGTGATACTATTTGTAAATCTCCTACCCTGCTTAGAGCTACTCGTTTTTCTCCATCTTGTGCTGGTTCTATCGTTGGGTTATCTCTTAATGGTGTGTCTGGGCGCTTTATTTTAGAAAACTTCTTTTCTATTAGCGCTAATGTTTTATCTGTTTCAAACTTACCAGTTACCATTAAAACTGCATTATCTGGACGGTAATACTTTTTGTAGAATGCTTGCAAGTTTTCAATAGGCACGCGTTCTATATCCGATCGATTACCTATGGTAGAATCACCATAGTTATGCCATAAAAAAGCAGCACTTATTACTTTTTGCATCAATACTCTTAATGGCGAATTTTCTCCTGATTCAAACTCATTACGTACCACAGAAAACTCCGACTCTAAATCTTTTTTTGCTATGTATGAATTCACCATTCTATCGGCTTCCAAATCTAATGCCCAATCTAAATTTTTATCTGTAGCATTAAAGGTTTCATAGTAATTTGTTCTATCGTACCAGGTAGTACCGTTTGGTCTGGAACCGTGCTCTGTTAGTTCTTTAGGGATATCTGGATGGTTTGGTGTTCCTTTAAACACCATATGTTCTAGTAAATGTGCCATCCCTTTTTCGCCATAACCTTCATGTCTAGAACCTACTTTATATGTTATGTTGACTGTTATTGTTTGAGAAGAATTATCAGGAAATAACAATACCTTCAAACCATTATCTAACATATATTCTGTAATCCCCTCTACTGTAACTATTTTTTTTATTTGCGCATGAGAATTTGAGTAAATACTATTAAATAATAAAAGTAATAAGAGGTGTTTTAAATACAAACTGTAGTTTTTCATTGCCTTAAATATTAGTCCTAGCAAATTACCAATAAACTCGGGATGTGTCATCATAAAAAAATGTTAAACTTACTTCATTCTAAATATTATGGAATTTAAGATTATATGTCGTATCAATTTGTTAACAAGTTCGGTTTTTATTCCTCATAAATAATTGTATTTTTACAACTTAAAAACCGAATAATTTAATGGGCAAAATCGTTGCAATTGCTAACCAAAAAGGTGGCGTAGGAAAAACAACAACGTCAGTAAATTTAGCAGCTTCTCTTGGTGTATTAGAAAAAAAGGTTCTACTCATAGATGCAGATCCTCAAGCCAATGCAACATCTGGATTAGGCTTGGATGTTGAAACTGTAGAGATAGGAACGTATCAATTATTAGAACATACAAGCACACCCAAAGAAGCGATTATCAAAACTGAAACGCCTAATTTGGACATAATCCCTGCTCATATCGATCTTGTCGCTATTGAAATTGAATTAGTAGACAAAGACCAACGAGAGTATATGCTAAAAAAAGCGATTAAGGATATTAAAGACGATTACGATTTTATTTTAATAGATTGTGCACCGTCATTGGGATTACTAACACTTAATGCTTTAACTGCTGCCGATTCGGTTTTAATACCAATACAATGTGAATATTTTGCATTAGAAGGTTTAGGTAAACTTTTAAATACCATAAAAAGTGTTCAGAAAATACATAATCCATCGTTGGATTATGAAGGACTTCTACTCACTATGTACGATGCGCGTTTGCGACTTTCAAATCAAGTTGTTGAAGAAGTACAGAAACATTTTAACGACATGGTATTTAAAACAATTATACAACGTAATGTACGTTTAAGTGAGGCGCCAAGTTATGGAGAAAGTATTATAAATTACGATGCTTCCAGTAAAGGTGCCACTAATTATTTAAGTTTGGCGAAAGAAATAATTACTAATAATTAATTAATGGCGAAGGCAACAAAAAAACAAGCTTTAGGTAGAGGCTTATCTGCTCTTTTAAAAGACCCTGCTAACGATATAAAGTCTGTTCAGGATAAAGATGCTGATAAAGTTATTGGTAATATTGTTGAATTGGATATTGAGGCTATTGAGGTAAATCCATTTCAACCTCGTACCAATTTTAGTGAAGAGTCCTTAAAAGAATTAGCATCCTCTATAAAAGAATTAGGTATTATTCAACCAATAACTGTTCGTAAATTAGAGTTTAACAAATACCAACTCGTATCTGGAGAACGACGCTATAGAGCTTCTAAAATGGTAGGACTAGAAACTATTCCTGCTTATATTAGAATAGCCAACGATCAAGAGTCTCTGGAAATGGCATTGGTTGAAAATATTCAGCGCCAGGATTTAGATCCTATTGAAATAGCGTTATCCTACCAACGTTTAATAGACGAAATAAACCTTACTCAAGAACAAATGAGTGAGCGTGTTGGTAAAAAGCGTTCCACTATTGCTAATTATTTACGTTTACTTAAATTAGACCCCATCATCCAGACAGGAATGAGAGATGGATTTATTTCCATGGGGCATGGACGTGCTCTTATAACTATTGAAGATCAAACGTCTCAATTAGAAATTTACGAAAAAATACTGTCTAAAAAATTATCTGTAAGAGAAACAGAAACTCTGGTAAGACATCTTAATACACCTCAAGCAGATAACAAAGCCGATTTAGATACTGAAAACACCATGCCTGAAAACGTTAAAGAAGGCTTAAAACAATTTTCTGAATACTTTGGACACAAAATAGACGTTAAACTCTCTAAAAACGGTAAGGGAAAGCTCATTATCCCTTTTCATTCTGAAGAAGATTTTAATCGCATTAAAAAATTAGTTCAAGGTGCCAAATAAACTTACAAAAGTACTGTTGTTAGCCATTTCTTGTTGCTTTTCATCAGTTCTTTCTGCACAAGAAAAAGAAAACAAAGCGAAAGATAGTATTCCTGCTGGGTTAGTTATCGAAAAAGAAATTGTTACCCGAAAGCCTATTGATCCTTTAAGACCAGCAAAAGCCGCTTTTTATTCGGCAGTATTACCAGGGTTAGGACAGGCCTATAATAAAAAGTATTGGAAAATACCTATAGTATATGGCGCCTTAGGTACAGGGATTTATTTCTTTACCAGAAACGATAAACAGTACAATCGCTATAGAGATGCTTACAAGAGTAGATTAGCTGGATTAGAAACTGATGAGTTTTACTTTGATTCTCAGGGAAACAAACTTACCGATCCAAGAATTTCGGATGATGGTTTAAGGCGTGCTCAGCAATTATTTAGACGTAATAAAGAAATTTCACTTCTGGTTACTATTGGTCTTTATGCATTAAATATTATAGATGCAAATGTTGATGCACATTTACTACAGTATAATGTCGATGAAAACCTTACCTTAGCGCCGCATTACGAACTTAATGACATTGATCAAAACAATAAGTTTGGTTTAACCTTAAATTTTAAATTTTAATATGAATATTGCACTACTAGGATACGGTAGAATGGGACAAACCATTGAAAAAATAGCAATTAGTCGAGGACATAACATTGTACTAAAAGTAGATAAAGACGATACCAATTATGATATTACTAAAGCTGATGTAGCTATAGATTTTAGTATTCCTTCTGTTGCTTTTGGTAATATCTCTAAGTGCTTAAATAATAATGTACCTGTAGTTTCTGGGACTACTGGATGGTTAGAGAATTATGATAACGCATTAGCGTTATGTAAAGAAAAAAAGGGTGCTTTTATTTATGCTTCAAATTTTAGCCTAGGCGTTAATATCTTTTTTGAGCTTAATAAAACATTAGCCAAAATGATGAGTAACTTGAAGGAATACAATGTGACTATGGAAGAAATTCATCATACAAAAAAGCTAGATGCACCAAGTGGAACAGCAATTACTTTAGCAGATGGTGTTATAGAACATAATGCAAACTATAATGCATGGGAATTAAATAAAACTAACAACAATACTACGATACCAATTGTTGCTAAACGTATTGAGGATGTTCCAGGAACACATACTATAGATTACGATAGTGACGTGGATAGCATACATATAAAACATACAGCTCACAATCGTCAAGGATTTGCCTTAGGCGCTGTTGTAGCTGCAGAATGGCTCGTTGGAAAAACAGGTGTTTTCACTATGAATGATGTGTTAAACATTAGTTAATAATATAAATCTATGTAACACGATTATAATTTTATCTTCTAATTGTGCTTAAATAAAAAATAAAGAAATGACACTTACACAATGGTTAGTATTTTTATTAATAATTCAAATCATTCATGGATTAGGGACTTGGAAACTATATATTAAAGCTGGTAGACAAGCATGGGAAGCTTTTGTACCTGTCTACAATGCTGTAGTTTTAATGAAAATAATTAACCGACCATGGTGGTGGGTGATCCTATTATTTCTACCTGTCGTAAATGTTATTATGCTCATTGTTATATGGGTGGAAACAGCAAGAAGTTTTGGTAAAAATCAACCCTTAGATACATTTTTAGCTATTGTAACTTTAGGGTTCTACAGCTACTATCTAAATTATGTGGCAGATGTAGAACATGTTAAAGACAGAAGTTTACAACCTAAATCCAGTTCTGGAGAATGGGCAAGCTCAATTTTATTTGCAATTGTTGCTGCAACGGTGGTACACACTTATTTTATGCAGCCTTTTACTATTCCATCATCCTCGTTAGAAAAATCGTTATTAGTAGGAGACTTTTTATTTGTAAGTAAGTTTCACTATGGTGCTAGAGTTCCTATGACTACTGTAGCTTTACCTATGGTACATGATACGATACCTATATTAAAGAAAAAGTCTTACTTGTTCGATGACCATTATGAAAAACGTAAAACCTCATGGATAAACAAGCTACAACTCCCTTATTTACGCTTACCTGGTTTTGAAAACATAAAACGTAACGAAATTGTAGTATTTAATCAGCCCGCAGATACACTGTTAGATATGAACGATTTTCATCCAGACAGAAATTATTACAAACCCATAGACAAAAAAACCAACTTAGTAAAACGCTGTGTTGGATTGCCCGGAGATTCTTTAGAAGTTCGAAATGGTTATGTCTATATTAATGGCAAGAAAAACGAACTACCAGATAGAGCTAAATTGCAGTTTAGTTATTTTGTAAAACCAAAAACACACCAATTTAATCCTAATACTTTAGCAGCGAGATACGACATTACAGATGGTGCTTACCCTGTAGACAGACAGCATTCAAGTTATTATTTCCCCGCGATTTCAGATGAGGCCTTAAGTAAGTTTAAAAATCACCCTAATGTAGGGCCAATAACGCCTAATAAAAAGAAAAAGGGAGAAAGAGATTCTTTTATTTTTCCTCATGATCCCAGATATAATTGGAATGTAGATTTCTTTGGCCCTCTATACATACCCAAAAAAGGTGCTACTATTGCTCTTAATTTAGAAGTATTACCACTATACAAACGTGTGATTTCGGAATACGAGGGGAACGATTTAAAAGTAAAAGGCAATCAAATCGTTATAAATGGTGAGGTTGCTAATAGCTACACGTTTAAACAAGACTATTACTGGATGATGGGAGATAACCGCCATAACTCTATCGATGCCAGAGCTTGGGGCGTTGTACCCTACAATCATGTGGTAGGCAAGCCTGTATTTATATGGATGAGCTGGAATACACATGGTAAAGGCTTAAATAAAATACGTTGGAATCGTATGTTTACCACGGTGCATAGCTCTGGAAAGGCTACATCTTACTTTATTCCTTTTTTAGTGGTGCTAGGAGGTTTAATTGGCTTTAATAAATGGCGAAAGCATAAAAAAGACAAGGCTGAATTGGAATATTAATACCTGTGACCTATTTTTAAGTTAATGGATATACTCATACATCCAACATACTTCCCTAGCATTGCTCATTTTATAGCTATAGTAAAGGCCGATAATATAATATTTGAAAAGGAAGACAACTTTGTAAAACAGACGTATAGAAATCGTTCTTACATTTATGGTGCTAATGGTAAATTACTACTTAATATTCCTGTAACTTACTCACAAAAAAACAGACAAAAATACAATGAGGTATCTGTTTTTAATAAGGATAATTGGCAAAGTCAACATTGGAAATCTTTACAATCGGCTTACAGAACATCTCCTTTTTTTGAATTTTATGAAGATGAGTTAAAACCTTTGTTTACTGAGGAAATAGATTTACTTTTTGACTTCAACTTAAAATGCTTTAAAGTGATTTGTGACTGTTTACAATTGGATGTAACTACTAGCACAACATATCTTTTTGAAAAAGTTATTTTAGATAAAAAGGATTGTCGTTATTTGGTCAATGCTAAAAATGAAATACCACAACATTTCACACCATACACCCAAGTATTTAGCCCTAAACATGGTTTTATCCCTAACTTAAGCATATTAGACTTATTATTTAATGAAGGTCCTAATGCACTAAATTACCTCGAATCTCAAACTTTAACTTAATTTTTAATATGATATGCTACAACCTTTAGCGCATTATGGCTGTCACGTTTTAATCCCTTTAATTGTTGCGCTTTTATTTTATAGAACAACATGGAAAATGGCTTTTCTAACACTTATTTCAGGCATATGGATTGATATAGACCATGTATTGGCTACCCCTATTTTTGACCCTAATAGGTGTAGCGTCAACTTCCATCCACTACACTCGTATTATTTCATTCTTATTTACATATTCCTTTGTATTCCAAAAAAATCCAGATTAGTTGGTCTGGGTTTGGTGATACACATTTTTTCTGATATTGTAGACTGTAGTTTTATGTAATACCAATTCTGATGTTAAATTACACATAAGAAAAATGATAGATTTTTGTGTTATACGAAAAATAAAAATTGCTCATAGCCCTAGCTACGTGCCTTTTTTATTTTGAAATACGGCGTAAAAAGGCACATTTTAATTGAGTAATTTAACATTGGAATTGTTATAACACCTCCTTCCTATAGTTCATCCTCACTTAATACAATTAAGAAATCATGTTCGGTTAACTCTAAATCCAGATCTTTACTTGGATTTAACATAATACCAAAGTTATCATCTAGTGACTTACTTAAATCGCCTTTTCTAATCCCTAAACAAATTTCATCACGTTGCTGTGCACAAAAAATGGCATCTGCAAACGTTATTTTTTGAGGAAATGTATCAAAATACAACGTTGTTGGTTTTACATAAATTTCGCTACCATCTTCAGAGAAAATATCATCATAAAATATTTTCATCAACGACTCTTCACTTAGCTGCGCCAAAATCATAGTAATTAACTTATTACTAATAATAAAATCGTCTACATTAGTTTGTGTTATAATTTCTTGGTTTTCAGAATTCAACACTTGTGTAATAATGTGTATACCATCCTCTTCTTTTATTACTTTTCTTAATAGTAACAGTATAATTAATGTATCAGAATCTATTTTATCTGCAGGTTGTTCTTCCATACTTTGAGATAAAATCACAATAGTATCGTAAGACGAAGGTGTTATGGCTTCTAATTTA
This sequence comes from uncultured Flavobacteriaceae bacterium, assembly GCA_947498845.1. Lineage (GTDB taxonomy): Bacteria > Bacteroidota > Bacteroidia > Flavobacteriales > Flavobacteriaceae > Jejuia. The sequence continues at coordinate 58,233 of CANMLX010000023.1, forward strand.
TGTAAATCTAACGGGTTAGAATCATGGAGCGTTATATTAAAGTCGCTGTATTCCTTAGCTATTTCTTCTATAGTTTGGTTTAATTCATCATTAGGCGCATTAAACATAATATCGATATCTGAACTTTCAAGTAAATAATCTGTAGCTTCTTCTATAAAAACTTCCGCTACTTTATGCCAGCCTAGAATAAGAATTCGTTTTTTAGTTTGCTCTAAACGTTTGTCTATTATTTTTTTATCCCTATTTGGAAAGAAATACTGTTTATTTTCATAAGATATAGTAGAATCATCTTCAGCTAAAATCACAACTGAATCTCCATTTTTTAGTACTGTATCAATTGGTGGCCGTAGTGCTAACCCTTCTTCTTCAGAATAAATCCCCAAAGGAATACCATCTTTTAAATAATAACTTAAATCTCCAAATAAAACACCTTTCCAATCATCTTCATAAAAGTAAATTTCACAGCCATCAAAAGACAATATTTCTTTGTAAACAGTATCTAAGCCACTAGTTAATGATGTTTGTATTAATAGTTTTCCCATAATGTTCCAACTATCAATGGCTATAATATTATCGTCTTCAAAAAAGCTTATAATATCTCGCTTTTCCTTAGTAAATATTTCGGCTATAATAGGGATTTCATTTTTCCCATTTTGGCAAGCTGTAATGGCTAGAATCGATTTAACCGATTGTATATCACTTGCTACTTTTTTCTTCTGAATAGCACTTTCGGAGCAATCGGCTAAAATAATAATAGACCGCGCTGTTTCAAGATTAATACGTTTTAATTCGTTAATATTCGCGTAATCACCTTGTGTAGTAATTACCTCTGTAGTCATGGTATCCTCGAGACGCTTTTGAATTAAATTATCCATGCTTTCCTTATCTTCTCTAGATAATATCACTACAGATGCCTTAGATTCACTTTCATTAGCTAAAATGAGTTCTCTTATAACGTCTACAATACGTTCGTTCCAACCTAGTATTACGGTATGATTATTCTCAATTACCTTGCCTCTACCTTTTCTAAAATCGTATAACATAGTATCTAATGCCGTGGTTATAAAACCAATAAGCATTGATAATAAAATGACACCTGTTAACCCTGAAAGTACAGTAAGTATTTTTAAAAATGTAGGTGCATCGTTATCCTGGTTCATATTTCCAGGATCTGTCATCTCCAGAAACGTTACCCATATATCTCTAAAAATATTACCTGTATAATTTAGACTTGGAAAAATACTTACGAGTAACAAACGTAATCCCACCAATAAAACAAATACAATAATAAAGATGATTAGGAGACTCTTGAATATAGACGAGCCTCCTTTACTTAAAAAACGTTCAGCTTTATAGTTTAAACGTTCTCTGAAAGAATTTTTCATAGAAAAAGGTTAAAATTTGATTGGTTATTTTTTTGAAGTTTTTTTTAGTTCATCTTTTCCAATGCTTCGGCCATAATGCCTTTTATGTGAGCAGAAGACATCTCCATGATATCTCCCATCTGAAGAATTAAAGCTCGTTCAGACGCATCAAAATGCCCATCGGAATACGCCACATCTAGAGCACATTTAACTAATAATTCCTTACCATGCTCATTTAATGCAGGGCCTACTTTTTTTAGATATGTAGAAATATCACTCCCCTCTTTTTCAACGTCTTTAATGTAATTATTAAGCTGTTCTGATGTCATATCGTTATGACCATATTTGTTAATAATACTTAGTACCATTACTTTTTCGTTAGGATCTATAACACCATCTGCTAGCATAATTTTCACCATTACATGGCGTATAGCTTGCTCATACATAGCCATAAACGCTTGTTTATCTGGAGTACTTGAGCTATTTAAAACACGAGTAATAAATGTCCCTTTACAATGGTTACATTCTACATACTCTCCTTTACTTCCTAATGGTATTAACGGAATAAAATACAGGGTGAAAAATTGGGTGACTTTTCGGTGTCTATAACTTCTGCTAGTTTCGCATTGTGGGCAGTTAAAATTGCCAGTAGCTTTGGTAGATTTAACACCTCTTGTTCCAAAAATAATCATAGCACTTTATACTTTAAGTTGGTTTATATGCTTATAAATATAGTAAACTACAAGGAATAATGTTAAATTACAGATTAAGTTATGGGTTTAATTTTTTAAAAAACAACATTTAATCTTAAATTTTTAAGAAAACACTTTCAAAACACACTAAAATCACTATGGGTTAAAGTAAGTTGTATACAAACACCACTTAATTACTTTACTCTATTATATCCACAACTCTCCCAAACTTTTAACTTTTAACTTTTAACTTTTAACTTTTAATTTACTTACGTTGCCCCACAAAATTGTGATTTTTAGATTTAAACAATACATTAAAACTGGTTAAGCTCCCATAAACTCTGGTAATGTATTGCTGTAAATCTATTTTACTTTGTTCATCTAAATCTTTATTAGCGTTAATACGCTGTTCCATTACCCTTAGCCTATCTCTTACCATAGTAATTTTATGAAAAAATGTATCGATTGGTAATTCGTATGATTTTAAACTTGTATCGGCGGGCTCCAAGATAAGTTTACCTCCTTTATACTTATCTGCTATAGGCACAACTTCACTGGCATCACTCCATTTTTTTAATATATTCACCAAGCTTTTCTCTACCTCATAAAAACTAACAGTATCCACATCGTCATGAGATGCTTCTATGACCTCAAAACTAGAATCAATATCAATAGTTTCTAAGCCATTATCTATAAAAGTGACCCAATAATGCTGTGATGTTACATTAGTTACAACACCTTTTCCATATTCAGAATGATTAATTCTTGAACCTATACCTAATAATTTCATTTGATACTCTATTTTTTAAATTTCCGTAAAAGCGAACGTATATTTCATTACAAGTATACTAAATTTGAGTTTAAATCTTCACAAGAATTTAACATCTAAAATCGTAACTTCGCAACTTTGAGCTGCTATGAGTTATTTTGAAGAAAAAATTGAGGTTAAAGGCGCAAGAGTCCATAACCTTAAAAATATTGATGTATCCATTCCACGAGAAAAGCTAGTGGTTATTACTGGTTTATCTGGAAGTGGTAAATCCTCATTAGCCTTCGATACGATTTATGCCGAAGGGCAACGTCGTTATATTGAGACGTTTTCGGCTTATGCGCGTCAGTTTTTAGGCGGTCTGGAACGACCAGATGTCGATAAAATAGATGGGCTTTCTCCTGTTATTGCCATAGAACAAAAAACGACCAGTAAATCACCACGCTCTACTGTTGGTACAATTACTGAAATTTACGATTTTTTACGTCTTTTATTTGCGCGTGCCAGTGATGCTTATAGTTACAATACAGGCGAAAAAATGGTGAGCTATAGTGACGAGCAAATCAAAGCGCTTATTTTAAAAGATTTTGAAGGGAAACGCATTAATATTTTAGCACCTGTTATACGTTCAAGAAAAGGGCATTATCGTGAGTTATTTGAGCAAATTGCCAAACAAGGCTTTGTAAAAGTAAGAACCGATGGCGAAATAAAAGACCTTGTAAAAGGCATGAAATTAGATCGCTATAAAACGCATGATATCGAGATCGTTATAGACAGGTTGGTTGTTAACACATCTGTAGATAATGACAAACGTCTTACAGAAAGTATTAACACTGCAATGTATCACGGTGAAGATGTTTTAATGGTGATTGATCAGGACACCAATGAAGTGCGTTATTTTAGTAGAAACTTAATGTGTCCCTCTTCTGGAGTTTCTTATCCAAACCCAGAACCTAATAATTTTTCGTTTAATTCCCCTAAAGGCGCATGTCCCAATTGTAACGGTATAGGAGAATTGTATCAGGTTAATATAAATAAAATTATTCCCGACGAATCTTTATCGATTCAAAACGGTGCATTAGCGCCTCATGGTCCAGAAAAAAAGAGTTGGATATTTAAACAATTTGAAACCATAGCTCAGCGCTACAATTTTAAATTGAGTGATCCTTACAAGGCTATTCCAGAAGAAGCTAAACAAATTATTTTATATGGAGGTAACGAGCAATTTTCAGTTGAAAGCAAAACTTTAGGTGTTACCAGAAATTATAAAATTGATTTTGAAGGTGTTGCCAACTTCATAGAAAATCAATACAAAACTGCAGAATCTACATCTTTAAAACGCTGGGCTAAAGACTATATGGATAAAATTAAATGTCCAGTTTGTGAAGGTTCTCGCTTAAAGAAAGCATCACTATATTTTAAAATAAATTCTAAAAATATAGCCGAATTGGCTAATACAGATATTGTTGATCTAGCCAATTGGTTTAACAATCTGGACCAATATTTATCTGAAAAACAGTTTAAAATTGCCGAAGAAATTCTAAAAGAAATTAAAGCTCGCTTACAGTTTTTGTTAGATGTAGGATTAAACTATCTAGCGTTGAACAGAAGTTCTAAATCACTATCTGGAGGTGAAGCACAGCGTATAAGACTAGCGACACAAATAGGTTCCCAATTGGTTGGTGTTTTATACATTTTGGACGAGCCTAGTATAGGCTTACACCAACGTGATAATGAAAAACTAATCAATTCTTTAGTATCACTACGCGATATAGGTAACTCTGTTATTGTGGTGGAACATGACAAAGACATGATTGAGCGTGCCGATTATGTTATTGACATTGGCCCAAAAGCAGGAAAACACGGTGGAAATATTATAAGTACAGGAAATCCTGATGAATTAAAAACTCATAATACACTTACAGCAGATTATTTAAATGGTACTAAAACCATTGAAGTTCCTAAAAAGCGACGAAAAGGTAACGGGAACTTTTTAGAACTTAAAGGGTGTACTGGTAACAACTTAAAAAATGTATCTGTAAAATTTCCTTTAGGAAAAATGATAGGCGTGACGGGTGTTTCTGGAAGTGGAAAGTCTACATTAATAAACGAAACCCTATACCCTATTTTAAATGCGCATTATTTTAATGGTGTAAAAAAGCCAATGCCTTACAAGAGTATTAAAGGGTTAGAACATATTGATAAAGTTATTGATATTAATCAATCTCCCATAGGTCGTACACCAAGAAGTAATCCTGCGACTTACACAGGTACGTTTAGTGAAATACGCGCATTATTTGCTAAAATTCCTGAGGCTATGATTCGAGGATATAAAGCAGGACGATTTAGCTTTAATGTTTCAGGAGGGCGCTGCGAAACTTGTAAAGGCGGGGGATTAAGAGTGATTGAAATGAATTTTCTGCCAGATGTTTATGTAGAATGTGAAACCTGCCAAGGCAAACGTTTTAATAGAGAAACACTAGAAATTCGTTATAAAGGAAAAAACATTAGTGATGTGCTTAACATGACTATAAATGAAGCTGTAGACTTCTTTGAGCATATCCCAAAAATCTATAGAAAGTTAAAAACCATTCAGGATGTTGGCTTAGGCTATATTACACTTGGACAACAAAGCACAACATTATCTGGTGGTGAAGCGCAACGTATAAAGTTGGCCACAGAATTAAGTAAACGAGATACAGGTAATACGTTTTACATTCTAGACGAACCTACAACTGGGCTTCATTTTGAAGATATACGCGTATTAATGTTAGTTTTAAACAAATTAGTCAACAAAGGAAATACCGTTTTAATTATAGAACACAATCTGGACGTTATTAAAACTGTAGACCATATTATAGATATTGGGTACGAAGGTGGTAAAGGAGGCGGTCAAGTTATTGCCCAAGGTACTCCAGAGCATATTATAAAAGATAAAAAAAGTTATACCTCTAAATTTTTAAAAAAAGAATTACATTAGTTTCATAGTCTGTAAGCATTAGGCTCTGGACTTAAAAAAATAATAAATTATAATTACGTCTAAATACAATAGACCATTATTCTAAAAAAATAAATGAGAAAAGAACAACATCACAAAAGCTGGAATGAAATTAAAACCAACGATTCTTGGGCCATATTTAAAATTATGGGAGAATTTGTTAATGGGTTTGAAAAGATGAGTAAAATTGGGCCTTGTGTATCTGTTTTTGGTTCTGCAAGAACAAAACCAGATCATGAGTACTACGAATTAGCTGTTAGAGTAGCTCAAAAAATTGTAGAATCTGGTTATGGTGTTATTACTGGTGGTGGTCCTGGAATTATGGAAGCTGGTAATAAAGGAGCACATATTGGTGGAGGAACATCGGTTGGTTTAAATATTGATTTGCCTTTTGAGCAACATGATAATCCATATATAGATTCCGATAAAAGCTTAGATTTTGATTACTTTTTTGTTCGTAAAGTCATGTTTGTAAAATACTCTCAAGGTTTTGTTGTAATGCCTGGTGGTTTTGGAACTTTAGATGAACTTTTTGAAGCTATTACACTAATACAAACTTATAAAATAGAAAAATTTCCAATTATATTAGTAAGTACTGAATTTTGGAAAGGGCTTTTAGACTGGATAAAATCTACGCTTTTAGAGAAATTCCAAAATATAAGCCCTAAGGACCTAGACTTAATCCACTTGGTGGATACTGAAGATGAAGTGATACGTATTTTAGATGCATTTTATAAAGAATCAAGATTGAGTCCTAATTTTTAATACTTAAATCTCTAAAACACGCGTTTAAGTTATTGTTAACAAGAACTTACTTTTGTTACACATATATTGTAATTTTAATATGATTAATCCGCCTAAATAACAGTTATTTAATACATTAACACTATAATTTGATTTTACGTTTTTTAATTTATTTATCGTTTTTCATCTGCTGTTGTGTAGGCTTTAGTCAAAACATCATTAACATTAAAGCTAATTTTAATGTTGATGAAAAGCTAATTACTATATCTCAATCTATACAGTATCAAAATACATCAAAAGACACTTTAGATGTTATTTACCTTAACGATTGGAATAATAGTTTTTCAACTAAAAACACAGCATTAGCTAAGCGTTTGGCAGATGAGTATATTAATAAATTTCATTTAGCAAAAAACAAGGATAGAGGCTATTCTACTATAAATTCTATAACGCAGCATGGTGAGCATTTAAAATTTGATCGATTAAAGCATCACGTTGATGTTGTTGAAGTAAAACTAAAAGAACCGCTTCCTCCTGATGCTTCATATAAAATTGATCTTCAATATATTGTAAAAATCCCTAGTGATAAATTTACGAGTTATGGTCTAACGTCCAAGGGTGATTTTAATTTGCGCTATTGGTACATCACACCAGCTGTTTATAATTCCAAATGGTACTATTTTAGTAACAAAAACTTAGACGATTTATTTATCCCAAGTGCTACTATTAATCTTGAAATTTCTTATCCAAATAATTTCAAATTAGTTTCAGAATTAAACACTGTAAAATCTGAGGAAAAAGACAGTAGTATTACTACATTCCTTTCAGGAAAAAACAGAACAAACAATAAACTTTTTTTAAGCCAAAATTTAAATTACAAAAGCACTAAGGGAGAAAGAGTTGAATTAGTTTCGAATATAGATGATTCAAAACTAGATCTGGTAAGTAAAGTTTTAGTTAGCGAAAAAGTAACTAATTTTATTTATAACAACTTAGGTGAGTTTCCTCATGAAAAACTACTTATAACAGAAATAGACAATAAAAAAGACCCTGTTTATGGCTTAAATTTTCTTCCAAAATTTTTACAACCTTATCCTAAAACATTTAAATACGAATTAAAACTACTCAAAGTAGTGCTTCATAATTACTTAGAAAATAAGTTATTGGTAAACCCAAGAGAAGACCATTGGCTTCTGGATGCTTATCAAGTCTATTACCTAATGAAATATGTAGAAGAAAACTATCCCGATACTAAATTTTTGGGAGGTTTGGCTAACTTTTGGGGTATTAGATCTTTTCATGCTGCTGATTTAAATTACAACGACAAATACACCCTAGCATACATGTCTATGGCTAGAACAAATAGAGATCAACCGCTTAAGATGCAAAAGGATTCTCTTTTAAAATTTAATAACAACATAGCCAATAAATACAAAGCTGGTGCCGGTCTTAAATACTTAGACGATTTTACAGATTATAAGGTCATAGATAACACCTTAAGAGCGTTTTTAGGTGAGCACAAATTAAAACATGTTACCACTAAAGATTTTGAAACATTTTTAAAATACAGGACAGATAAAAACGTAGATTGGTTCTTTAAAGATTATCTAAAAACCAGAAAAAAAATCGATTTTAAAATAAAAAACATTAAAAAAACTAGTGATTCGATCACACTAACCATAAAAAATAAACGTGATAACAGTATGCCTGTTTCTCTCTATACTTTAAATAATGATAGTATTATTTCAAAATTATGGATACAGGATGTTTTAAAGGAAAAAACGATAACACTTCCAAAAAACGGAGCAAATAAGCTCGTATTAAATTATAATAATGCGGCTCCGGAATTTAATTTAAGAGATAATTGGAAATCTTTAAAAGGCTTCTTTTTTAACAATAAACCTTTGCAATTCAGGCTATTTCAAGATGTAGAAGATCCTTATTACAATCAAGTGTTTTTTATGCCTATTGTTGAGTTTAATAATATTTATGATGGTCTAAATTTAGGCATGAAAGTTTACAATAAAACACTACTTCGAAAAAGTTTAGACTACAAAATTCAACCTCAATACTCTCTAAATTCTAAAAGACTTACTGGATCTACTTCTGTAAGTATGTTACATTATTTTGAGAACAAAAATTTATATGCCATTAGATATGGAGCAAGATATGGATACAGCTCTTACGCCAGAGATTTATTTGTACAACGTTTTATCCCGTCTGTTTCATTACTTTTTAGAGAAAGTAATGATTTAAGATCTAATAAAAGGCAACGCCTTAGGCTACGATATGTTAGTATAAACAGAGATGAAGATCCTTTAAATTTAACAGCCATAACAGAGGAACCCAATTATGGTGTATTTAATATGCGTTATATAAATTCCAACGATAATTTAATAAATTTTAGCAAATGGTATACAGACCTACAAATATCTAAAACTTTTAGCAAAGTGGCATTTAATTACGAATACCGTAAACTTTTTAAAAGTAATAGACAGCTAAATTTACGCTTTTTCTCAGGGCTATTTCTCAACAACAAAAATGAAGCAAACTCAAATTATTTTAGCTTTGCATTAGACAGACCAACCGATTATTTATTTGATTATAACTATTTAGGAAGGTCTGAAGATACAGGGATTTTTAGTCAACAATATATAGATGCAGAAGGAGGTTTTAAATCTAAATTATCTGTACCATTCGCTAATCAATGGATGACCACAGCTAATTTAAGTACCACATTATGGAAATACATATTAGTATATAGTGATTTTGGTCTGGTTAAAAATAAATTTACATCACCAAAATTTGTGTATGATTCTGGTATTCGAATTAATTTAGTTACAGACTATTTTGAAATTTACCTACCAGTATATTCAAATTTAGGTTGGGAAATAGGACAACCCAATTACGACCAAAAAATTAGGTTTAAGTTTACAGTAGACCCAAAATCTTTATTAGGCCTATTTAGAAGACGCTGGTATTAAAGATTTTATACATATTTCTCCTTTTTAATACATTTTTGTTAAAAAAAAGCTAATACATAGCTCTATTGTGTGAAAATTCTATTTTTTTGGGGTTTTAAACTATTGTAATAGTGCTAAACTTTACCTAAATTCGCGAAACCTTAGTAACCTCTAATTCATGCAATCCATTTCAGACTTAAAACATAAAATATCATTTGAAGATTTTAAAGCAGAAGTTTTAAATGATTATAAGATTGCTGTGCTAAGTCGGGAGTGTAGTTTATTAGGTAGACGTGAAGTTTTAACAGGCAAAGCAAAGTTTGGGATTTTTGGAGATGGTAAAGAAGTGCCGCAGCTAGCCATGGCTAAAGCTTTTAAGAAAGGGGATTGGAGATCTGGATATTATAGAGACCAAACCTTTATGATGGCTATTGGTGAGCTATCAATAGAGCAATTTTTTGCAAGTTTATATGCAAACACAGACTTAAAGTTCGAACCCATGTCTGCTGGCCGTCAAATGGGAGGGCATTTTGTAACACACAGTTTAGACGAAAACGGAAATTGGAAAGATTTAACCAAACAATATAATTCTAGCCCTGATATTTCGTGTACTGCCGGACAAATGCCTAGATTATTAGGTTTAGCTCAGGCTTCTAAAGTATATAGAGAAATAGATAATATAAATGCCGATAAATTTTCTGTTAAAGGCAATGAAGTCGCTTGGGGGACTATTGGTAATGCAAGTACAAGTGAAGGCTTATTTTTTGAAACTATTAATGCTGCTGGTGTTTTACAGGTGCCTATGGTTATAAGTATTTGGGATGATGAATACGGTATATCTGTACCAGCTAAATACCAAACGACTAAGGAGAATATTTCTGAAATACTAAAGGGTTTCCAACGTGACAGCGAAAATAAAGGATATGAAATTCTACGGGTAAAAGGTTGGGATTATGCTAATCTTATTGAAACGTTTCAAGAAGCAGGAGAAATTGCAAGAGAAGAACATGTACCTGTATTAATTCACGTAACAGAATTAACGCAACCTCAAGGTCATTCTACTTCTGGCTCACACGAAAGATATAAAAGTCAAGAACGTTTACTCTGGGAATCTGAGCATGATTGTAACAAAAAAATGCGCCAATGGATTATTGAAAGTGGTATAGCGACCAATGAAACACTAACTAATATTGAGCGTACTATAAAGAGAGACGTAAAACAAGGAAAAAATAAAGCTTGGACTACGTTTTTAGCGCCCATAGAAAGTGAAAAGAAAGACTTAATTGCATTATTACAAAATGTTGCAGAAGTAAGTACAAATGGGGTTTTTATAAATAAACTTAAGGACACCCTAGCCACTATTAGCGAACCTACACATAAAGACATTTTATCTACTGCCAGAAAGGCATTAAGATATACCATTGGTGAAACTAATGAAAAAACTACATTTCTTAAAAATTGGGTAAATAATTTTTTTGAAACTATTCAACCAAAATTTAGCTCTCATTTACATTGTGAAACAGAAAGATCTGCTTTGCATGCTGTTGAAGTAAAACCTGTTTTTGATGATAATTCAGAGTTAGTTGACGGTAGAATAATATTAAGAGATAATTTTGATGCCATTTTCCAAAAGTACCCTAATGCTTTAATCTTTGGGGAGGATACTGGTGCCATTGGGGATGTTAATCAAGGACTTGAAGGACTTCAGGAAAAATATGGCGAGTTAAGAATTGCAGATACTGGTATAAGAGAAGCAACAATAATAGGTCAAGGTATTGGAATGGCATTAAGAGGATTACGTCCAATTGCCGAAATTCAATATTTAGACTATATACTATATGCTTTAAACACTATTAGTGACGATTTAGCCACACTACACTACAGAACTAAAGGCATGCAAAAAGCACCTTTAATTATTAGAACTCGAGGGCATCGTCTGGAAGGCATATGGCATTCAGGATCTCAAATGGGAGGGCTTCTAAACTTAATGCGAGGCATTTACATTTTGGTTCCTAGAAATATGACTAAAGCAGCTGGTTTCTATAATACACTTTTACAAAGTGATGATCCCGCCTTAGTTGTTGAATGTCTAAATGGTTATAGATTAAAAGAAAGACGCCCAAACAACATGGGTAATTTTAAAACTGCAATTGGAGTTGTTGAAACCATAAAAGAAGGAAACGATATTACATTAGTATCTTATGGTTCTACATTGCGACTTGTAGAACAAGCAGCCAAAGAACTTTTGGCTATGGGTATTGATGCAGAAATAATTGATGCCCAGTCTCTAGTACCTTTTGACACCAACCACGATACTGTAAAAAGTATTATAAAAACAAATCGTATTATGGTTATTGATGAAGATGTTCCTGGTGGGGCTTCAGCTTATATTCTTGACCAAATTTTAAATAACCAGAATGCTTTTCAATATTTAGATAGTGCTCCTAAAACATTATCCTCTAAAGCGCACAGACCTGCATATGGTGACGATGGTGATTATTTTTCTAAACCTTCTGTAGAAGATATTTTTGAAGCTGTTTACGACGTTATGCATGAAGTGAACCCTTCAAGCTTTCCTAAGTTGAGATAACCGCAAATGAAACCTTCTTCTTTAAAAGACATTAAGTCTGAATTAAAACAGCTATCCAGAGAAGAACTCGAAAAGCTTTGCTTACGTCTATGTCGTTTTAAAAAAGACAATAAAGAACTATTATCATACCTACTTTTTCTGGCTCATGATGAAGGGGATTATATAAATATTATTAAAAATTATATAGACGAAGAATTTAAATTAATTAACACCAAAAGTTTTTTTTATATAAGAAAGAGTATTCGAAAGATTTTGCGACATGTAAAAAAATTTATTCGCTATTCTCAAAATAAAGAAACCGAAGTTGAACTACTCCTCTACTTTTGCAAAAAACTTAAACAATTAACGCCTAATATTTCAGGAAGCACTCAATTACAAAACACATATAACCGCCAATTGCTTTTAGCAAAAAAAGGCATACTTAGTTTACACGAAGATTTACAGTATGATTATAATATAATCTTGGAAGAGTTTTAATACCGGTTCTGATATTAAATTACACATAAGAAAAATGATGGGTTTTTGTGTTATACGAAAAAGAAAAATTAGTCATAGCTAAAGCTACAAGTTATACGATTTACGATTAAAATTTTCGTATATGTCAGTTCGAGTGTTTTTTATGAAGAGATAACGAAGGCGCATTCAGAGAATAGCCTGATTCTCATAAATTATACAAGAATAATCCAAAATTTGAGAAATTCAAGTTTTGGATTTTGTTTTTTAGGTCATTTTAGTCTAGAAATATTGATTTCAATACCGACAGGACGTAGTTATCCCAAGAGCTCTTGTTTTTTTCTAAATTTAGACAGCCCGCTTAACTTGACTATTCTGTATTCTTCTACCTATTTCTA
>CANMLX010000024.1 GCA_947498845.1 uncultured Flavobacteriaceae bacterium
CCAACAAAGGAAAACAATAACTATTTTTAACAACGAAATATTAACCTAAAACGGTCAACTCTATTTAGGGATATACAAATTATTATATAATCTATTTTATTGTAATTTAAAGTATCTACAATTCAGCCTATAAATTCTACAACTCGGTTATAATGATTTAAAAAAGAGAGGCATCTACAAGATATTTGTAGCATAATTATAACAACAATATTATGCAACATCTAATTAAAATTATTTTCGTTTTTATTATCAGCTCATCAGCAGTATTAGCTCAAGACAATTCAGGAAGTACCATAACAGTAAACGTTTCGAATTTAAAAAATAATGACGGTAAAGTACATGTAGGCCTCTATAATACCAAAGAAAGCTTTTTAGGAAAACAGTATAAAGGGGAAATTTCAAAAATAGATAATAAAACGTGTAGTGTGGTATTTGCAGATATTCCTAAAGGAACTTATGCTATATCGCTTTATCATGATGAGAACAATAACAATAAAATGGATACCAGAATGTTTGGAATCCCTAAGGAAGACTACGGTTGTTCAAACAATGCTAAAGGTTTTATGGGACCACCAAAATGGGAGGATGCAAAATTTCAGGTAAATAACGAAGCAATAACACAAGATATTAAACTTTAAAAACATTAAAAATGAAAAATTTAATAGTAATCACATTCGTATTAATTTCGGTGATATCCAATGCACAAACAAATTATCAACAAGGGATGCAAAAAGCCTTTGAATTATGGGAAAGTGGAAAATCTACAGAAGCTTCTAATTTATTTGAACGCATAGCCTCGGCAGAACAAGACAACTGGTTACCATATTACTATGCAGCTCAAATTAATGTAACAGCAAGCTTTGGAGAAAAAAATGAAGAGAAACTATCAGCCCAATTAAATAAAGCGCAAAATTTAATTAATAATGCTACAGCGATATCTAAAAACAATCCAGAGTTATTAGTAATGCAAGCGCTATTACACACGGCATGGGTTGCTTACGATGGCGCCACTTATGGTATCACCTTAGCACCTAAAGTATCCGAAATATATACAAAAGCGTTACAAATAGCTCCTAAAAATCCTAGAGTAGTATATTGTAAGGCAGAGTGGGATATGGGCAGTGCACGCTATTTTGGGCAGGATACACAACCATTTTGTAAGGATTTAGAAAGCGCATTAGAACTTTTTGCTAACTTTAAACCAGAAACACCATTTCACCCTAAATGGGGGAAAGACAGAGTTGAAACCATATTACAGTCTTGTAAATAATTTATATAATGAAGGAACTAACTAAAAAAATAGTAATTGCATTTTTTATAGGGATAGTGCTATTTTTATTTGACAATGCCTTTTCAGGAGGGTTTATACAACGTAGCTTTAGAGAAGGTGTAGTTAGTTTCTTTATTTATCAGTTATATGCTTTGGTTATTAGTTTGGGGAATATGTCGTTTTTTGACTATTTAGAAAAACGGAGTTGGAAACCAAACCAAAGGGTTAAAAGGATTATTACAGGCTTTGTTGGTTCGGTAGTTATAACGCTCTTTTTAATGTTTTTATTAAACATGTTGGTGAACACAGTAATTGAGGGTAAAACGTTAATGGAATTTATTAGAAATGAAAGAATTGGTAATTACCAATTTGCTTTATGGATAACATTATCGGTAGTTTCAATATTACACATCGTTTATTTTTATAATGAAGCCCAACAAAATAAAATTAAAGAGCAAAAAGTAATTGCAGGTACAGCAAGTGCTAAATTTGATGCCTTAAAAAATCAATTAGATCCACATTTTTTATTCAATAGTTTAAATGTGTTAACAAGCCTGATTGAGGAAAACTCGGATAATGCACAAGATTTTACAACATCGCTTTCAAAAGTATATCGCTATGTTTTAGAACAGAAAAATAAAGAATTAATATCGGTAGACGAAGAGTTACGCTTTGCCAAAACGTATATGTCTTTGCTTAAAATGCGATTTGAAGATAGCATTGTTTTTAACATGCCAGAAAAGGCAACAAACCCAGAAAGTAAGGTAGTGCCATTATCATTACAACTATTATTAGAAAATGCCGTAAAGCATAATATGGTAACGCCAAGTAAACCTTTACATATTAATATATATGAAGAAAAAGGGTATTTGGTGGTAGAGAATAACTTGCAACCAAAGCAAATAGTTAAAAAGAGTAGTGGTGTAGGTTTAAGTAATATAAAACAGCGTTATAACCTGTTAACGACAAAAAGAGTAGACATTAAAAAAACAGCAACTCAATTTTTGGTAGCCATACCAACACTTACAAAACAAATATCAATTATGAGATCACAATCATCAAATGACATAGACGACAGTTATTTAAGAGCACGCAATCATGTAGAAGAGCTTAAAAATTTTTATTACAGTCTAACATCGTACATTTTTGTAATTCCTTTTTTAGCATTTATTAATTACAAAACCTCATGGAACTTTCAATGGTTTTGGTTCCCCATGTTTGGTTGGGGTTTAGGGCTAGTTATTCAAGCCTTTAAAGTTTTTGTAAGCGATAAGACTTTTGGACGCAATTGGGAGAAACGCAAAATAGAAGAGTTTATGAGACAAGAAGAGGAGGATGCTACATGGAATTAATAATGTTTACTATGAGACATTTTAATAAAGAAGAAAACTACATTAAAGCAAAAAAGCGTGTAGATAATATTAGGAACTTTTTTATCCATTTGTTAGTTTATATTGTGGCTAATATCACAATATCTTCGGTAAAAGTTATTCATAATATTAATAGAGGAGAAACATTTAATCAGGCTTTTTTTGATTTTTCAACATTTGCACTTTGGATGGCATGGGGGATTGGCATAGCATTTCATGGCTTTGCTGTATTTACAGATAGCACTAAGTTTTTCATTACATGGAAGAATAAAAAACTTAAACAATACATTGAAAACGAGGTACAAGAATTTAAGAATGTAAAAAAGCAATATACGACAGAAGAGATAGAAGATTTTTCAAGAAGAGAAGCCTATTATGAAGCAAAGAAAAAATTAGATAATCTTTCAGGTTTTTATTGGCACACAGTAGTATATGTAGTAGTGAATATTTTTATATACATGATTTTATTTTTTGTAGCAGATATATCTTTTTCAGAATGGTATACTTATGCTACTGCAGTGTTTTGGGAATTAGGTTTAGGGATACATGGACTTAGTTTATTTGCTAAAAACAGTGTTTTTAGTAAGCAATGGGAACAGCGTAAAATAGAAGAATATATGAGTAATAATGAGTAAAGAGAAGGTGGAATTAATTGTATAAGATTATGAGGAGATTAGAAGAAACTACAGACTATAGTAATTATAAAAAAGAAGATGCTTATTTAAGAGCTCAAAAAAGAATTAAAGAACTAAAAGGGTTTTATGCACACGCTTTTTGGTATGCAGTAGTAAATATATTTCTTGTACTAATGATTGGTGTAAAATCTAATTGGAACATTTTCCACTTTGGAACATTTGCAACGCCATTATTTTGGGGTATTGGTTTAGGTTTTCATGCTATAGGCGTATTTGGTAAAAATAGATTGTTTAGTAAATCTTGGGAAGACCGCCAAATAAAAAAGTTTATGGATAAAGACGATAAAACAACAAGATTTAAATGAGAACTAAAAAAAATAATAATGCGCCTTATTTAAAGGCTAAAGAAAGGGTGAGGCATGTTAAAATATTTTACTTACATCTAGTGGGGTATATTATTGCAGTAGGGTTAATGTTATATAATATTTATATTCTAGATTACAGCAACCCTCATGCAGATTTCTTTTTATGGTTTAATTCTGTAATGATATTGGCTTGGACTGTTTTTATAGTGCTCCATAGAAGATGGGCGCTTAGTGGAAAAACATTTTTTAGCAAATCTTGGGAGAATAAAAAAGCAAAAGAATTTTTAGAAAAGCAAAATAAAGAAGAGACCACTATTTGGGAGTAATATGAGAGTAATAATTATAGAAGACGAAAAACCCTCGGCAAGACGGTTGCAACGTATGGTAGGTAATTTAGGTATTGAAGCAGAAACCATGTTGCACTCGGTAGAAGAAGCGATAGATTGGTTTCAAAATAATAAACATCCCGATTTAATATTTTTAGATATTCAGTTAAGTGATGGTTTATCTTTTGAGATTTTTGAGGCTATTGAAATAAAATCTGCAGTTATTTTCACTACAGCTTACGATGAGTACGCATTACAAGCTTTTAAATTAAACAGTATTGATTATTTACTCAAACCAATAGATACCGACGAATTGAAGATAGCAGTAGATAAATACAAAGAAAATAGTTCTCAAAAACAAGCCGTCACATTAGATTTTAACGACATAAAAAACCTCTTGATAAACCCTATAGAACGTGTCTATAAAAAACGCTTTTCAGTAAAAGTAGGACAACATTTAAAACTTATAAACATAGACGATATTGAATGCTTTTATAGTGAAAATAAAGGTACATATATGCATACTAAAGACGGTAGAAACTATTTAATTGATCCCACATTAGAACAACTGGAAGACGAATTAGAACCGCAAACATTTTTCCGCATCAACCGTAAGTTTTTTGTAAACGTTAATGCTATAAAAGACATTATAAGCTATACCAATTCTCGCTTACAAATAAAATTAAACACCTACAAAGCACAAGATGTTATTGTTGCCCGCGAAAGGGTAAAAGATTTTAAAGGATGGTTGTCTTAGTTATAAATAATCTTCTTTTTAATAGTGTTTAGCTTAATGCATTAGAAATTAAATCTTATAGGTTAGTTAATTTTAATGGTTTTGCCTTGTAGAGGAGTAAAAATGGTTTTGAAAGTGGTAAATAACATTATAAAAATGTAGGCTTTGTAATAAGAAGTTTCATTTAAAGTATACCTATAATGCTTATAACAACTCGAAGTTTGTAACCATGGCTATAAGGGATTTTTAAAACCATTATCACCCTAATTTCTCAATAAATTTACCTCTCAAATAGCCAAAAAATAAAGCTAAATTTTTGTCGTTCGATTAAAGTGTTACATTACCAGTCGAATAGCATAGGGGTTTATCGGTAAAACTTAGCGCTACATCTTAAAACATGTATATCAACCATTTTTTTTTGATATGAACTAAAAATTTTTACCAAACTTGTATTCAATAGTAATTTTGGGGTATCAAAAATGAGTTACCCAGATGAAAAAAATTACTATTACAATTCTATTAACCCTTTTGTTTAAATGTGTTTTTGCAATAGATGGCGTTAAAAAAGATAAGATAGAAACATCTAAAACAGATGAAATTAGCTTTAGTTATAATGTGTTTTTCGATACTAATAAATATGCATTAAATTCTAAAGAGTCCAACAGGCTATTAGAGTTTATAGAGTCAACTCAAAATATTGATATAAAACGAATAACAGTAGTGGGTTTCTGTGATGATAGAGGGAGTTTAGACTACAATAAAAAATTATCTGCCAGAAGAGCCAATACTATAAGAGATCTTATAGTGGCGTATAGAAATAGTGATACAGATCTTGAGGTATTAAATGCAGACGGTAGAGGTGAAATAGAGTTATCTGTTTCAAAAAATAAATTAGTTAGTAGTACAAGAGCTTTAAACAGAAAAGTAACCATTATAGTAACCCCTAAGAAAAAGAGGTTAATAGCAGCGTCTTTTTACGGAGATGATTTAAGAACAGGAGATTTAATTAATTTAAAATCTTTAAAGTTTAAAAAAGGCTACCGTTACCTTACACCAGAATCATTAAAGTATTTAGATGAAGTAGCTCGTTTTTTAGTAAAGCGTACAGATATCTATTTTACGGTGAATGGCCATGTATGTTGTACAAAAGGAGGAGGTGAATCTAGAGACCAAGAAACAGGAATGCGCAATCTATCTACGGTAAGAGCAAAGTATATTAGAAACTATTTGGTGAAAAAAGGAGTAAAACCACAGCGTGTTAACTACAGAGGTTTAAAAGGAAAGTATAACTTAGGTGGAAATAGAAGCGAAGATAGACGTGTTGAAATATTAATTAGATACGCTAAAAAATAGTATATTAATATATAAGTATATACTGTTTAAAAAAAAGCATAGAATTATAGAAAATACATTCTTAATTAGTCCGTTGTCCTTATAACAAAAAACTGTCTGATATTTTACGAGACAGTTTTTATGTTATACCAATTCTTCCATAAAATGCAACATATAATTGGTTTCTTTTACACGATTTCTGCGTTACAAAAATAAACTATAAGCTAAGGCTATTCTTGATTTTTTAGCCTTGAACTCCTGTAAAATAATTCAAATTATTTATATCGCATTTTATGGAAAAATTGGTGTAATTTAACGTTGGAATTGGTATTAAAGGATAATCCTAAAGTAGACGTTTATTATAAAAAAGCCTTATCAGAATTTATTATCTAGTCCAAGGTTAAAACCCTGTAATTCCATTGCAGTTACTTTAGTTTCTATAAATCTTTTTGTGTGCCTCTTGTCATTTGACAAGCTACCTCTAAAAAGAATTTCATTTTTTCATTTAAAACTATGGATTTTAAATCCATAGTGATTTAATTAAAGTATTAACTAGAAGAAGAAGGAGCGCTTGCAGCTAAAACAAATCTTAAATCAACAGTGCCTTCTATTAGTGAAAAAACAACTAGTTTACCAGGTTCTATCGATACAACTTCTAATACAATAGTGCTTGTAGCAGTAGTGCCATCTTCTGTAACTACTTCTACTAGTTCAGAAAAAGGTAACGAAAACCATTCTCCATTTGTACCAGAAATGTAACCAAGAACAAGACCAGTGTTTGCTATATCACTAGAAAGATCAGGAATAGAAATTTCGTTATTTCCAGCAACCAGTTCAAAGTTTTGTATTACTACAGATGTTACATTTGCATTACCATCTTGTCCTGGAGCACCATCCATTCCATCAGCACCATCTTCTGCAGAACAGGATATAAATAATGAAACTATGGCTACTAAGAGGAAAAACTTTCTTTTTAGGAATATACTTTTCATATTATTTAGGATTAATTATTTAAGTTATCTATCACATTTAAAAAACTAAAATAGGTAATATTTATAATATCTGCTATTTTACCTACCTATTAGTACATTTAGTTTAGATATATTTTGTTTTTAATTTATTAATATTCAAAATGAATAAGAACAGATGTATAAATTAGTGCATTACTATCGTAACTACTAAGAAATGTATTATTTTGCACTACGTTTATAACCTGAATTCGATTTAAGAATCATAGATAAAATTCAATAAACATCCTAGATTCAACTTATAATTACGATAGACTAGCGCGCTAGTTTATTGTAATTTAAGAAAGAAGAAGGCGTGTTTAGTGGTTTTTAGCTAGAAATTAATACATTTTCATAGCCTCAAGAGCGACATAATAGACTTGCTTAAGTTAAGTGATTGATTTATATGTGATTATGTTTTAAAAAATAATGTTCTTAGGTCGAACTCAGGTTCGTAATAACTTAAATTAATACAAATATTCTTTGATAGCAGCACATTCCATAGATCAAGTTTTTGAAACCGCCAGAGTAGAGGAGGTCATTGGGGATTTTGTACAATTAAAAAAAGCAGGAAGTAACTTTAAAGGTTTGAGTCCGTTTAGTGATGAGCGTACACCAAGTTTTATGGTCTCTCCAGTAAAACAAATATGGAAAGATTTTAGTACAGGAAAAGGCGGGAATGTAGTGGCTTTTTTAATGGAACATGAACATTTTACCTATCCCGAAGCCATAAAATATTTAGCCAAGAAATACGCTATTGAAATAGAGGAAACCGAGCAAACCGATGTGCAAAAAGAAGCCGCCAACGAGCGCGAAAGTTTGTATTTGGTTAGCGAATATGCAAACACTTATTTTCAAAATATACTGCATAAAACAGATCAAGGAAAGTCTATAGGCTTAAGCTATTTTAAAGAGCGAGGCTTTACCCAAGAAACTATAAAAACATTTGATTTAGGGTATTCTTTAAACGAATGGCAAGCCTTTACAGACGAAGCTTTAAAAAAAGGCTACCAACTGGAATTTTTAGAGAAAACGGGTTTAACTATAGTAAAAGAAGAAAAGCATTTCGATCGTTTTAAAGGACGGGTCATGTTTCCTATAAAAAGCATGAGCGGTCGTGTGTTAGGCTTTGGAGGACGTATCCTTATAAACGATAAAAAAGCAGCGAAATATTTAAACTCTCCAGAAAGTGATATATATTACAAAAGTAAAGTCCTTTACGGGATTTATAGTGCGAAGCAAAGTATAGCTAAAGAAGATAATTGTTATTTAGTAGAAGGCTACACCGATGTTATACAATTTTATCAAACCGGGATAAAAAATGTGGTATCGTCGTCTGGTACAGCATTAACATCAGAGCAAATAAGGCTTATTAATAGGCTAACTAAGAATATTACTGTGCTCTTTGATGGTGATGCAGCAGGGATGCGTGCCTCCTTAAGAGGTATTGATCTTATTTTAGAACAGGGAATGAATGTAAAAATATGTACATTTCCAGAAGGAGAAGATCCCGATAGTTTTGCTAAAAAAAATACCTTAGAAGAGTTAACAGACTATTTGAATGAAAATGCCAAAGACTTTATCCAGTTTAAGGCATCGGTTTTATATGAAGATTCAAAAAACGACCCTATTAAAAAAGCGGAAACAGTAAGGGATATTGTAAATAGTATTTCTAAAATTCCCGACCAGATTAAAAAGGAAATCTATGTACAAGAATGCGCCAGAATAATGGACATAAGTGAAGAGGTTTTATTTTCTACTTTGGCACAGATAGGTAAAAAAGAATTAGAGGAAGAAGGTAAAAAACAAAAAAAAGAACGAAAAACATTTGATGTTATAAAGCCAGAAGCTCCTGTAAAGAAAGTGGATGTTCAATATTTATTAGAACGAAAAATTATTGAACTGTTATTACTCTATGGAGATAAAACTGAAGATTTTGAAGATTTAGTGTTAAAGGAGAGTGATTCTGGAGAACTTATTTTAGAGCCTGTGGTACATCAGGCAAGAGTATTTGAAAAAGTGTATTTGGATTTGCAAGATGATGAAATGCAATTTTCTAATGAGCAATTTAAAACATTATATTACACCATAATAGATACTTTAAATCAGAATCAGAATTTTGAGCTTAAAACCTTTATAAATACAGTCGATGCCAATACAGCACAAGAAATAACAAACATCTTAATGGAAGATGAGCGTTACACTTTAGCCGATTGGCATCGCATGAATATTTTCCCTAAAGAGAAAATGAATACTATTTCTCAACTAGTAAGTGAAACCATTCTAAGTCTTCGTTGTTTTTTAATTGACCAAAAGGTACTCGAGTTTCAACAAAAAACTTTAGAAAACAAATCTGAAATTAACACATCTGTTTTAGAAGAAGTAAAAGATTACTCTAGTTTAAAAATGTTATTGTCACGAAAATTAAACCGTGTTTTATAAGTCTAAAAGCTTCGCTTGGTTGACTAAATCTACAAGATTATCAACCTTTAATTTTTTCATTAAACGCGCTTTGTAAGTACTTACAGTTTTTTCGTTAATATCTAATTCTTGAGAAACTTGTTTGTTTTTCTTTCCTATAGCAAGGAGTTTTAAAACTTCGGTTTCTCTGGTAGAAAGTTTCTTAAAGAACGCACCATTTTTATTAACTCTGTTACCAAAAGCAAGCTCTTGCGTTAACTCATTACTTAAATGGATACCTCCACTATGTACTTTTAAAACAGCTTCATTTATTGTAATAATATTAACTGTTTTAGAGATATAACCAGCTGCACCAGCTTTTATAGAATTGAATCCATAAACATTTTCTGGTTGGTTACTAAAGATTAAGGTTTTAACATCTGGAAATTCGTTTTTTAAACGTCTTAACACAGTTAAACCATTAAGTTTAGGTAGGTCAATTTCAGTGATAATAACATCCACGGGTTCGGTTTTTAGAAATTCTAAAATAGCTTCCCCGTTGTCAACACTTCCAACAATTTTTACGTCAGATGAGGCAGAAAATAGATGCTCCAATCCCTTCCTTATAATAGGATGTGCATCAGCAATTAATAATTTTATCATAATTTAAAAGATTTTAATTCCTATGGCGTTATACATATTTTGAGAGAGCCATAGAATGAGAGAGTTTACCTAGGTGGTACAAAAGTAGCACTTTTTTTTTATTTATAAAACAATACTTACAATAAATTACTAGGAATTTCACAAATTGGTATAGGAATCATTTTATGTTTATTATTTGTATTGTAACGTTTGTAGATTTTAAAAACGTCCTTTT
The DNA here is from genome assembly GCA_947498845.1 of uncultured Flavobacteriaceae bacterium. Taxonomy (GTDB): domain Bacteria; phylum Bacteroidota; class Bacteroidia; order Flavobacteriales; family Flavobacteriaceae; genus Jejuia. Next base: position 10,319 of record CANMLX010000024.1, read on the forward strand.
CTCTTCCAGAGAAATCATCAATAGTTTTGTTTTTATCGTCCATTTTCATGGCCCACTCCAATTCTGGATAAGAAGCCCCTATTTGGTCTTCATCACTTCTAGCATCACCAAACAAACCGTCGCTGGGAGCCGCATTTATAATAGAGTTAGGTACTTTTAAAAATTCTCCTATAGCGTATACTTGTGACTTTAGCAAGTCTGCAATAGGACTTAAATCTACACCGCCATCTCCATATTTAGTGTAAAAACCAACACCAAAATCTTCTACTTTATTACCAGTTCCGGCAACTAATAACTTTTGTAAACCAGCGTAATAATAAAGTGTCGTCATACGTAAGCGAGCTCTGGTATTGGCTAAGGCCATATCGACCACAGCTTGTTCTCCATCTAGTTGAACTTCGGTTTTAAATTCTTCAAAAACAGGTGTTAGATCTGCTTGTGTATCTCTAACATTAGGAAATCTCTTTTTTAATTGAGCAATATGTTCATGAGCACGTGAAACATGGCTTGCAGCCTGATGTATAGGCATTTCAATGCATAACACATCTAAACCTGTTTCTGCACATAATGTAGATGTTACTGCAGAATCTATACCGCCCGATATACCAACAACAAAGCCGTTAACACGAGCATTAGTAGCATAATCTTTAAGCCAGTTTACTATATGATCTACAATTTTTTCTGTTTGCATCTATAATGAATTTAAATAGGATAATAGTACCTTTGCATGCAAAAATACATTCAAGCCCACAATTTATAAAAAATTAAAATGTTTTAGGTTTTCAATGAAAAATTTTATTTCACTTTTTATCATTTTAGTGTTTGCAATGTCTTGTAAAAAGGCGCATAAACTTGAAAAAGACATAGCAGCTATTAATACAGACGTAACTATAGAACGGTTTGATAAGTTATTTGGGGACGCAACACTTAAAGACTTACCAGATTTAAGAAAAGCATATCCTTTTATGTTTTCTAAAAAATATACCGATTCGTTTTGGATGGGAAGAATACAAGACACCATTCAGCAAGAACTTGTTAAAGAAGTTAAAGACAAATTTTTAGATACTAAAAATTTAGAATTAGAAATTGAAAGTTTATTTAATCATTTAAAATATTATTTCCCCGAATTTAATCCATCCAGAATAATCACTACGACTTCTATGGTAGATTACAGGAATAAAATTATAGTTACAGATACAATAAGTATTGTTGCTATTGATAATTATTTGGGGAAAGACCATAAATTTTACCAAGGCATTCCAAAATACATTCGTAAAAATTTTAATAAAGAGCAAATCGTAGTAGATATAGCAGAAGCCTATTCAGAACGTTACATATACCAAACGCAACGTAAAACACTTCTGGATGAAATGATTTTTTTTGGAAAACAGCTCTATTTTAAATATGCGATGTTGCCCAATGTACCAGAAGCAGAGCGTATAGGATATACCAAGACAGAATTGGATTGGGCACGTAAAAACGAAAATTACATATGGCGTTATTTTGTAGAACGTGAGTTGCTTTATAGTACAGATAGTAAGTTACCTAGTCGTTTTATAAACCCAGCACCATTTAGTAAATTTTATTTAGAAGACATAGATACTGATTCTCCAGGTAGAATTGGGCAATATATAGGTTGGCAAATTGTAAGCGCATTTATGGAGAATAATAAAGTCTCTTTAAAAGATATGTTAACAATGAATGCAGAAGAAATTTTTAATACATCAAAGTTTAAACCACGTAAGTAAAGAATGGCAAATAAAATAACATCTAAAATTGAATTAAATGTAGAGTTAGATGAAAACCGAATTCCTGAAAAGTTGTCATGGACGGCAGAGGATGGCGGTATAACTAATGCACAGGCTAAAGCTATGTTGTTGTCTGTATGGGATAGTGAAGCAAAAGAGTCTTTGCGAATAGATTTATGGACTAAAGACATGCCTGTAGATGAGATGAAAGTATTTTTTCATCAAACATTAGTGGCTATGAGTAGTACGTTTCATAGAGCAACTCAAGATGAAAAAATGACTGCTACTATGAGAGATTTTTGTGATTATTTTGCAGAAAAATTAGAGTTAAAAAAATAGATTAGTGGTCTTCTTCAATTCTGTTTTCGTCAAAAGCAGATGGTAATAATTTAGGAATAAACTTTATAACAAGAGGTAATAATAAACTACCACCAGGAAGTATAAATATAGCAAGGCTTGGAATAGATTTAAAAATATCAATTAATTGATCTTGTACTTTTTTTTGTTCCTGGGCATTAAGATCTCTAACAGTAGATTGAGATAAGAGTATCATGAGTTCCTTACTATCTAATAGTTCTTTATACAATCGTTTGCTATTTCTCCCAATTAGCTTTTTAACCATTCTGCTAGAATTGTTATAAAAACTTTGCACGATGTTTTTAGAACTTAAAAGGGCTATGCTATCCTTATTTGTAGTATAAAATAAGTCTACAGTATTTAAAGCCTGGCTTATGTCTTGTGGTGTGAAATTAAAACTTTCTCCAAGATTATTTAAAAACACCGCTTCTCTCTCATCGATAATTTTATCACTCCAACTAGCCATACAAGCGAGATCTAATGCATAGCATTTTTCTTGAATAGTTGTTAAAAATTGTAAGGCAGTATCTAGGCTAATATTGCTGTTATCTTGATAACGTAGTGAAGATTCAAAAAGCTTAATTAAGCTATTGTCGTATTTAGTTTTTTCTTTTTTTGTGTTTAATGTATTTAATGAGATACAGGCGATAGAAGCTTCCAATTGTTTTAAATATTCAACAGAAATAGAATTTTGCTTTAAGTAAGTGGTGTAGGCTAAAACATCAGTATACAATAAGGCATTTGTAATAAAATAGTTGAAATTTTTAGTAAGAATATTAGGGTCTATTTGTGTACGTTTATGTATAATGTTTTCGAGTTGTTCATGCGACTTGTTTCCACCTAATAAATCTCGAAAAAAAGATGTTTTTATAGCATCTATTTCTGTATAAAAATTGATGATACTTTCTATAAATTGAACCTTGGTATTATTTACCGCATTATACGCATGTAGAAAAGCAATGCACAAATTTATTTTACAAACTTCCTCTTCAGTTAGATCTCTATTATCAATAGAATGATCAACAACTCTAATGTTACTACCGTATATAAATCCACACTTGCGAAGTTCATTGTAGAAAGAGTTTGTGGAAAAACTAGAAAAAAGGGGGCTTTTTTCTAAGTGATTTAATAATTTTTTTATCCAACCAGAAGCAGATGGGTTCATAAGTAAGTTGTTAGTAGGGGAATAAATTAATTATTATGTTTTGTAAACTTGTCCTCTATGAGGTTTTAGAGCATCTCTTATCGGTTTCATAGCTATTTCTTCTGTCACTAAAAAGGCAATGTAATGCGCTTCATTTAGGCATTCTACACCAGTAATGTTAATATTAAGCTGTTCTAATTTTATGTATTCTTTTAAATGTATTTCGTGGTGTTGTGCTGTTTTTTCAGCATTTAAACCCCGGAAATCCCAAATAAGTTTTAACTGTCGCATACTCAATTTTTATAAAATAAAGTTACATATTTTAATCAACTAATAAAGCTAATAAAATAAAATTTTCATTAAAATATATGATAATTTATTACGTTTGTCTTACAACTTGCATAGAAAGTATATATTAGTATTTTTGTATTCATTCAATTAAATAATCCATCATGAAATTAAAGATTTTAAGTTTAGTTTTTGTAACTATAACTACAATTAAAGGTTTTACTCAAGACAATAAAGAAGTACTTTTTAAAGTAGATAATGAGCCAGTTTATGTCACAGAGTTTCTAAGAGTATACAATAAAAATCTGGATTTAGTACAAGATGAATCTCAAAAAGATGTAGATGAGTATTTAAACTTATTTACAAATTACAAACTTAAATTGAGACAGGCTAGAGAAGAAAAACTTCATGAAAAAGAATCCTATAAAAAAGAATTATCATCCTACAAAAAGCAATTAGCAAAAAGCTATATGTCTGATAGCGAGATAACAGATGCATTAGTTAAAGAAGGCTATAATAGTATTTCTCATGATGTTAATGCAAATCATATTTTAGTTAAGGTTGATGAGAATGCAACACCTCAAGACTCCTTATTGGCATATAACAAAATTAAAGCTTTGAGAGAACGCACTTTAAAAGAGGGCTTTGAAACCGTTAGGAAAGAAGTGCATGATGGCAAAACGATTCATGGAGAAGAATTAGGGTATTTTACAGGTTTTAAAATGGTATATAAATTTGAGAAAGTAGCATTTAATACACCTGTTGGAGAAATCTCGGAACCTTTTAGAACGCGTTTTGGATACCATATAGTTAAGGTGTTAGATAAACGAAAGTCTCAAGGAGAACGTACTGTTAAACACATTATGATTTTTCTTAAAAAAGGAGATTCTTTAACTAATAGTAAAGCAGAAGGAAGAATAAAAGAAATCTATAAAAAAATAGAACAAGGCGAACCCTTTGAAGCTTTAGCAAAACAATTCTCTGAAGATAAAAATACAGCACCTAAAGGAGGTTTATTAGCACCTTTTTCGAGTGGGGTGTTACGCGCTCCAAAATTTGAAGAGGCAGCCTTTGCCTTGCAAAATGTTGATGATATTTCTAAACCTGTCAAGTCACAATATGGGTGGCATATAATTAAGTTGGTAAAAGCGAAACCAATACCTTCTTTTGAGGAGTTAAAACCAGAATTAGAGGCTAAAATAAAAAAGGATTCACGTTCGAAGCTAATAGAAGAAGCGCTAATAGGAAAATTAAAAACAAAATATGGTGTAGGAAATGAAGTGCCACATTTGGACTATTTTAAATCTATTTTAAATGACGATTTTTATAAAAACACATGGGAACTTCCAAGCGATTTTAGAGTATATGATGTTCTGGTTAAAATAGGGGATAAGGAACTATTGTTTTCAGATTTTGGAGACGTTTTATTACAACAACAAAATAGACGTTATCGTAATAAGTTATCGTTTGATGCTATTGTTAAAAATGCTTATAATGTCTTTATAGGTAATAGTTTAAAGCAATATCAAGAAGATCATCTAGAAGATGAAAACGAAGATTACGCTTATATATTAGGAGAATATAGAGATGGATTATTATTATTTGATCTTATGGAATCTAACATTTGGCAATCTGCCAAAACAGATTCTTTAGAAATTAAGAACTATTATGATAAACATAAAGCAAGTTATTTTTGGCCAGTTAGAGCTAATGGTGTTGTTGCATCATCTAGTAATAAGAAAACAATTAATAAGGTTGCTAAATTGTTAAAGTCTGGTAAGTCTATAGATGCTATTAAAAAACAGATAAATGTTAACGATAAGGTAAATGTAATATTTACAAAAGATACTATGGGTATAGAACACCAAGCTTTACCAAAAACATTTAAAATAAATAAAGGAATATCTAAAGTATATAAACATAATAATGGTTTTATAGTAGCAGATGTAAAAGAAGTATTACCAAAAAAACAGAAAGCGTTTGAAGAGGTAAAAGGGTTGGTAATGAGTGATTATCAAACTTACAAGGAAAATTTATGGTTAGAGGAATTAAGAAAAAAATATCCAATAGAGTTAAATACAGATGTGTTAAAAAAAGTAAAAACAAAAATCAAGAATAATAAATAATGCGCATAAATCGCTCTCTATTTTTTTTACTATTTATATGCGTTTCATCATGTAATTTATTTAATAAAACAGAAGAAAGGAAACCTCTGGCTAGAGTAAACGACTCTTATTTGTACATAGAAGATATAGAAGATTTAATATCGGAAGGACTTAGTCTAGAAGATAGTACATTAATGGTTCAAAGCTTAGTTGATAAATGGGCGACCCAACAATTACTAGTGGATGGCGCAGAAATAAATTTAAATGAAGATAAACAACGCGTATTTAATAGATTAGTAAAGCAATACAAAAATGATCTGTTCGGGAAAACATATTTAGAAGCTTTAGTAAAGAAAAATATAGATACTATTGTTTCTAATGCTGAAGCAGAAACCTATTACAAAAACAATAAAGACGTATTTAAATTAAATGAAGTGCTGCTCAAGTTTAGATATATTCATATAGACGAAGATATACTAAATTTTAAAAATGTTGAAGAGCGTTTTAAACGCTTTGATGATAATGATAAAAGAGAGTTAGACTCCATTTCTATTCAATTTAAAACCTACTCGTTAAACGATTCTATTTGGGTAAAAATGAGCCAGGTTATAGCAAAAATACCTGTGTTTAATTTAGAAAATAAAGCGCAACTGTTAAAAAAATCTAATTTTATACAACTCAAAGATTCATTAGGAGTATATTTGATGCAAATTAATGATGTTTTACAACGTAATGATACAGCTCCATTGGAGTATGTAAGACCAACAATAAATCAAATAGTTATAAATAAACGTAAGCTAGAGCTTATAAATAAATTAGAAAAGGATATTACAAAAGATGCTATTAAAAACAAGGAGTTTGAGATATATGATTAATATTAGGGTGGTTTTGTTTTTTGTGTTCGTAGGAATTTGTAAAGTACAAGCACAAGAAATAATAGTAGAAAATGATGCTCAAGAGCAAAAAGAAGTCAAAGAGAAAGACACATCTGGAGTATTTAAACGCGTAAAGGTAGATGGTGTAGCGGCAGTAGTAGGAGATTATATAGTGTTAAGTTCAGATGTGGATAAAGAATTTTTACAATTAGAAGCATCTGGAGTAAATGTAAAAGATATTACAAGATGTCAATTATTTGGTAAATTATTAGAAAATAAATTGTATGCTCACCATGCGGTACAAGACAGTATTATAGTTTCAGATGCAGAAATTAGAAGAAGTGTAGACTATCAAATTCAGCAATTTTTAGCTCAGGTTGGAGGCGATATGAAAAAGTTGTTAGCATTTTATAAAAAGGATGATGAGCAGAGTTTTAGAGACGAAATCTTTACCATTAATAAGGCTAACATGTTAGCTTCAAGGATGCAGGCTTCAATAATAGAAGATGTAGAAGTTACTCCAGAAGAAGTAAGACAATTTTTTAATAAAATTCCAGAAGACCAAAAGCCAACATTTGGCACAGAGTTAAAAGTAGCACAAATAGTAGTTCAACCTAAAGTATCCAGAGAAGAAAAACAAAAGGTTATAGACAGGTTGAAGGAATTTAAAAAAGATGTAGATGAGAATGGTGCAAGTTTTAAATCTAAAGTAATATTATATGGTGAAGATCCAGGATTAAGACAATCGGGCTATATATATACGCTAAACAGAAAGCAACCAAGAATGGTTAAAGAGTTTAGACAAACAGCTTTTTCACTTCAAGAAGGAGAACTATCTGATCCTTTTGAAACAGAATTTGGATTTCATATTATTCAATGTGTTAAAATTAGAGGGCAAGAGTATGATGTATCTCATTTATTGTTAAAACCAAAAGTATCCAGTGAATCTATAAAAGAAGCTAAGGAAAAAATAAGCAAGGTTAGACAACGTATAATAGATGGAGAAATTACTTTTGCAGAGGCAGCAAGAGAAGTGAGTGACGAAAAAGAAACAAAATATACCGGAGGGCAGTTAATTAATCCAGAAACACAGGATTATAACTTTGAATTAACAAGAATGGATCCAGAGCTCTATGCTCAAGTCCAAGATTTAAAAGATAATGAAGTTAGTTTAGTGCACACAGAGTCTGATAGAACTAACAATATCAAGTTTAAAATACTAACCATTACAGATAGAATAGAAGATCATAAAGCAGACTATGCGAAAGATTTCTTGAAAATTAAGCAACAAGCTTTAAATGAAAAGAAGATTAAAACGATAGAAAAGTGGCAAGCAGAGAAAATTGAAGATACTTATATAAAAATTACAGGAAGTTATAGAGATTGTCAGTTTTCCAGTAATTGGTTAAAAAAATAATATTATATGTCCGATGTCGCTACTGTAGAACAGTTTGTAAAAAAATATAAAGACTTAAAGCAAGAAATTGCAAAAATAATTGTAGGTCAAGAAACAGTTATAAACGAAATTTTAATTTCTATTTTTTCAGGAGGACACTCACTACTTGTTGGCGTACCTGGATTGGCAAAAACCTTAATGGTAAATACTATAGCCCAAGCATTAGGCTTAGATTTTAAACGCATACAATTCACACCAGATTTAATGCCTAGTGACATATTAGGTAGTGAGATTTTAGATGAAGATCGTCATTTCAAATTTGTAAAAGGTCCTATATTTTCTAATATCATTTTAGCAGATGAAATTAATAGAACCCCTCCAAAAACCCAAGCAGCACTACTGGAAGCAATGCAGGAAAGAGCAGTAACAGTAGCAGGTCATCATTATAAACTAGACTTACCTTATTTTGTATTGGCTACACAAAATCCAATAGAGCAAGAAGGAACATACCCGTTGCCAGAAGCACAACTAGATAGGTTTATGTTTGCTATTAACTTAGAGTATCCTTCGTTTGAAGAAGAAGTACAGGTCGTTAAAGCAACAACAAGTGATGTTAATGTAAAAGTAAATGCCTTATTTTCTACCAGCGACATTATAAAATATCAGAATGTAATAAGGCGAGTGCCAGTTGCAGATAATGTGATAGAGTATGCTGTAGCTATGGTGGGTAAAACAAGACCTAATGGTAATACAGCACCAGATTTAGTAAAACAATATATCGATTGGGGAGCAGGACCAAGAGCCTCACAAAATCTTATTTTGGCAGCAAAAACACATGCTGTTGTTAATGGCAAGTTTTCACCAGATATAGAAGATGTTCAAGCTGTAGCTATAAGTATATTAAGACACCGAATTATAAAGAATTACAAAGCTGAAGCAGAAGGTGTTTCAGAAAACCAGATCATTACCAGTTTGTTTTAATTGAAGATAAAACCATTTATACTGCCCATTATAATTTTTCTCATAGGTTGGGCAGTCACTTATTTAGGTGCACTGATTAAGATTATACATTTCGAAATAGGTTTTTTAACAGGTAATGCTGTACTCACTTTAGCAACCTTTACCAAGGTTTTAGCGATAACAATAGCAATAGTTAAGTTAATTAAACTTTATAATGAAAAATAATTTTATAGATTATTCAATTTAACTCATCTTTTCTGTTAAAAAATACAATCATTTTATTTAAAAATACCACTATAATAATTTCGTATAGTAGCTAAGTGTATTATCATTATAATTTTTAAATCTTTGCATTAAATTTGTATTTTGCGTCGCTTTTGAAACAAAATTTAAAATTACTTTTCCAAGTTAATTTAACATTGAAACATTTCATTTATGAATTATAACGATTACATCAAAGAAATTGAAGAAAGAAAGGCACAGGGATTACACCCTAAGCCAATCGATGGTGCCGAATTATTAAGCGAAATTATTTCGTTAATAAAAGATTCAAATAACGCACATAGAGAAGATGCTTTAAAATTCTTTATTTATAATACCTTACCTGGTACTACAAGTGCCGCAGGAGTAAAGGCAAAATTTTTAAAGGAAATTATTCTTGGTGAGTCTGTTTTAGAAGAAATTACACCTGCGTTTGCATTTGAGCAATTATCACATATGAAAGGTGGTCCTTCAATTGAAGTATTATTAGACTTAGCTTTAGGAAATGATGCAGGCATTGCTGCAGAAGCTGCTAAAGTTTTAAAAACTCAGGTATTCCTTTATGAGGCAGATACAGACCGTTTAGAGGAAGCAATGAAAGCAGGAAGTGCTATTGCAAAAGAGATTATAGAGAGTTATGCGCAAGCAGAGTTCTTCACAAAACTTCCAGAAGTAGAAGAAGAAATTGAAATAGTAACATATATTGCTGGTGTTGGAGATATTTCTACAGATTTATTATCACCAGGTGCAGATGCACACTCAAGATCAGACCGCGAATTACATGGTCAGTGTATGTTTGAGCATAATAAAGAAATGCAAAAAGAAGTGTTGGCTTTAAAAGAGCAGCACCCTGATAAACGTGTTATGTTAATCGCGGAAAAAGGAACCATGGGAGTGGGGTCTTCAAGAATGTCTGGTGTAAATAACGTAGCGTTATGGACAGGAGTTTCTTCTAGTCCTTATGTGCCGTTCATAAATATAGCACCAGTTATTGCTGGTACTAATGGTATTGCACCAATTTTCTTAACAACAGTTGGGGTAACTGGTGGTATTGGTATTGATCTTAAAAACTGGGTTACTAAAAAAGACGAAAGCGGTAAAACCGTTTATGATGCAGACGGAGAACCAGTTTTAGAGCAAGTATATACTGTAGATACAGGTACAGTACTTACTATAAATACAAAAGAGAAAAAATTATATAAAGACGGTAAAGCCGTTAAAGATATTTCTACAGCATTAACACCTCCAAAAATGGAGTTTATTAAAGCTGGGGGGTCATACGCCGTTGTTTTCGGTAAAAAATTACAAACTTTTGCATGTAAAGCTTTAGGAATAGATGTTCCTCAAGTATATGCTACTGCAAAGGAAGTTTCTATAGAAGGCCAAGGTTTAACTGCCGTTGAAAAAATATTCAACAAAAACGCTGTAGGAACTACACCAGGAAAAACATTACACGCTGGATCTAATGTTCGTGTTGAGGTTAATATTGTAGGTTCGCAGGATACTACAGGATTAATGACATCTCAAGAGTTAGAGATGATGGCAGCAACCGTTATTTCTCCTATTGTAGATGCGGGTTACCAATCAGGTTGTCATACAGCATCGGTTTGGGATGATAAGTCTAAGGCTAATATTCCAAGATTAATGAGTTTTATGAACGACTTTGGTTTAATTACAGGTCGTGATCCAAAAGGCAAGTATTTTCCAATGACCGATGTAATTCATAAAGTATTAAATGATATTGCTGTTGATGATTGGGATGTAATTATCGGAGGAGATTCGCATACACGTATGGCGAAAGGAGTAGCATTTGGAGCAGATTCAGGAACAGTTGCTTTAGCATTAGCAACAGGTGAAGCTACTATGCCAATTCCACAATCTGTAAAAGTGACCTTTAAAGGAAATATGAAACCATACATGGACTTCCGTGATGTAGTTCATGCTACACAAGAGCAGATGTTAAATCAGTTTGGCGGAGAGAATGTATTCCAAGGAAGAATCATTGAGGTTCATATAGGTACCTTAACTTCAGATGAAGCCTTTACATTTACAGATTGGACGGCTGAGATGAAAGCAAAAGCATCTATCTGTATATCTGAAGACGATACATTAGCAGAATCATTAGTAATTTCTAGAGATCGTATCCAAATTATGTTAGATAAGGGTATGGATAACGATAAGAAAGTATTGCAAGGATTAGTAGATAAAGCAAACAAGCGTATTGCAGAGTTAAAATCTGGTGAAAGACCAGCTTTAAAACCAGATGCAGATGCGAAGTACCATGCAGAAGTGGTGATTGACTTAGATAAGATTGTGGAGCCAATGATTGCGGATCCAGATGTAAATAACGAAGATGTATCTAAGCGTTATACACATGATAACATTCAGCCATTATCTTTCTATGGAGGTACTAAAAAAGTAGACTTAGGATTTATTGGGTCTTGTATGATTCATAAAGGTGATATGAAGATTTTAGCACAAATGCTAAAGAATGTAGAAGCACAAGAAGGCGAAGTAGTATTTAAAGCACCTTTAGTAGTAGCACCACCAACATACAATATTGTAGATGAGCTAAAAGAAGAAGGCGATTGGGAAATATTAGAAAAATACTCTGGTTTTGTGTTTGATGATAGTGCACCAAAAGGATTAGCACGTACCAAGTATGAAAACATGTTATACTTAGAGCGTCCTGGGTGTAACTTATGTATGGGTAACCAAGAAAAAGCAGAACCAGGAGATACGGTAATGGCAACATCTACACGTTTATTCCAAGGAAGAGTTGTGAGAGATGCAGCAGAGAAAAAAGGGGAGTCTTTATTATCATCAACACCAGTAGTTGTATTATCAACTATTTTAGGAAGAACACCTACTATGGAAGAGTACGAAGCAGCTGTAGAAGGTATTGTATTAACTAAGTTCAAGCCATCACAGAAGCAATTAGTGAGCTAATAATCTTAGATTTAGATTATCAATTATAAAAGAAAGCCTGAGTTTTTAACTTAGGCTTTTTGCTTTTTTAATGTCACTGTTCTGTCACTTTGAGTGTCCCGAACTTGCTTCGGGATGTATCGAGAAGTCGGGCATTCTACTATATTTTTTTAGTGTCATTGCGAGGAGGCACGACGTGGCAATCTGTTAATTTATAGACCTACCTTTGTCTTAGTATTTCTTTAGCAAAAAAGAATGAGTTTATCCTGAGCGGAGTCGAAGGGTTCAATCCCTAACGCGGGTAGTTGCTATTGATGTCTCATGTTTTAATAATAGCGAGTTTTATACTCCACTCCTTGACATTCGTTATTTGTTTATACTTTTATTTTTTACGATAATTATTGACTATATAATTAGGGGGTGTTGGCTTGAAATAATCATTTTTTTCTTGTAAAATATTATTAAATGACTGAAATGTTCTTAATTTATCTATATCAATTAATGCAGTTAGAACAGAAACATTTTCACCTCCTTTTATTTTAGCAATGTCTTTTAAATAGGATTTGGAAGGTTGGTTTACTCTTGAATCACCATATTGCGATGTATTTACTTGAATGATGTATGCATGTATATCTCTTGTGGTACTTTCCACAATATTCGAAAAATAGGTTAAATCTCTGTTATGTTCTATTGCAACCAAAAAGTCAACATTACCTCTAAAAAGACTTCTTTTTTCTATATCACACAGTTCAAAACAATTAAATGAGCTAAACATTAATCCTTTCCACAGAAATAAACGTAGTTTATCACTTGAGAATTCAGATTTATAGGGTAAAGAATAATCTGTCCTCCCAATAATTTGATTCGTTTCATCAGGAGAATAATCCTTTTTTAATCTAAAATCAATGTGTAAATTTTTATATCCATTAAACTTAAAAGGTAATGCAGATAGTATATAGTTGTAAACTCTATTGTTTTTAGTGAAATGTTCAATTCCTGCAATAATACCAATATTGTTTTGTCTTGAAAAATTTGTTAAAATAGAAACCCATTGATAAGGCAAACATATTTCTGGGAATATTATTAGTTCACAATTATTTTTCAAAGCATTGTTTAAAACAATATTTAATTCATTTAGTCTTTCGAAAGAAAGATTAGGTTTCCCCAGCATTGAAGATATTGAGTTTTTTGAATCTACTTTAATATTTGCAATAGCGATTTTAAGGTTTTGGATTTTTGAACTATCGGATACAAATACACTTTTGACTAAATTGTTTTTTATAGCTTTAAAAGAGTGTGGATATACACTTTTATATCCTTTGTTATTATCTAGTCTATTAAAATTTAAGTATTCTTCAAGAGCTTTTTTCTCAGGATTAAAGGCTCTATCAAATTTTTCAAAGTTCCATCTTCTTAAGTAATGAAAGTAAACTATTTCATGATAGTGTATAAAACGCGGGGAGTATTTTATTTTGAATTTATCTATTTTAAAATTAGTGTTTTTACCTACATCTTGATTAGTATATGAAAAATCATCAGGCTGTACACAATAGTTAAGTAAAGGGAAGAACGAATAGTTTTGTCTAAACATATTTGCTTTTAAAAGAGAATGTGCGTCATTATTTATTTTATCAAAATATTTTTCAATATCATTTACAGTGCTACTAGATAAAAACTGTTTGATTATCTTTTCTTTGAAAAATTTACGATTTAAAGTAGAGGACATTGCGATAGAGTAGTGCAAATGGTTTTTTAAGGTTTCAATTAATGAATTTTTAATCTCAGCATGATTTCCTTTTACTTTTTCTGATATCTTAATATTCGATATAATTAATGATTGAGATTTAATAAACTCTATTAGATATTTTTCAGCTTTGTTTATTACAAAAAAGGTTATTACTTTTTCCCATAGTAAATTTAATTCTAGACTTCTTACACCCGAGAAATAATCTAAAATTTTAGTTGAAATATCTTCAAGTTCTTTATTGTTAAGTTTTTTAGAATATTGAGTTGCAGAAATAAGTTTTCTTAAATGTTTTGATGCTCCTAGTTTATTAGTTTTAATTCCATCAATTGACCTAATTTTATTCACTGTGTCTGAATATATTAGTTCGTAAGATTCAGAATTGAAAGTTTCAAAAATTTGTTCAGCTTCAGGTTGAAATCTAAATTCGCTACTATTTTTCTTAATTTCTTTTTCGAATTTGTTCAATATTTCTATTGATTCCTCTTGTAATAAGTGATATAGTTTGATTTTTTCATCTTGAAAAATCAATATATTTTCATCAACTTTTATTTCATAATCGTTCGCATTTTCCTTACTTCTTTTAACTTTGATTTGTTCATTCCAACAATCTTGATTTATTAAATACTTATCAATAAATGTAGCAACAGGGTTCTCGTCTTTCTTTGAAATTTGAGGATTTGAAATAACTAATAATATGTCGTCAACATATCTTCCAAAGTATTCAGGCTTAATTTTGATTTCAATTTTTTTATCGAGATTTAATAAGTAATAATTAGAAAGAATACAAGATGAGAGTAAACCTATGGGCAATAAGTTTTTAGAAGTTTTTAATATTCCTTTCTCATTAATTAGTTTATTGTATTCTTTATGTGTTTTAAATAAAAAATCATTTAGCCATTTATGTTGTTCAGGAACGAATTCAGAAATAATTTCTTTTTTGAAATCGACAGAATTATAATATTCTTTTACATCCAAATTTAATATTGCTACATCATTACCTTGATTATGAATTTCTTTAGCTTTTTGTATAGCATTATCTCTCCATTCATTGTATTTATTAAAATATTTTTCAAATAAATGGATTTTATTATTATCAAAAGTTCCATCTTCATCTCTTAATAAAATATTACCATAACAATTATTAGACAATTTAAAATCAATATTAGCTCCAATTTTCATTATCCATAGTATTGAAATAACATGTATTTCAACGGAACAATTAATAAATGGTGTGATTTTAATTGTTTGGTAAGAATCTTGGACATTTGAATTTGTAAAATAAAAAGAACTTAATTCAGGAGTAGAATCTTTTTGAATTCTTTTAGGAAAAACAGAGTATTTTATTTCATTAAACAAATCAGTTGAATCATTATCCTTTTTAAAATCTTGGATTTTTTTTGCTAAAATTTTAAATTTGTTATCAAGCTGTTTATCTTTTTCAAATTCAGAAATTTTCATTCTTAAATCCAAAGAAAAATTTTCATGGTATACATAAGATTTTAATTTTCTATATGCATATTCTAAATCTTTAATTAGTTCAGTCATCTAATTTTATATGTTTTTAGGCATTAACGCTAATGGAAAGATACAGTTTTAATAAAATTTAATTCATCGATTACTAAGAGAATATCGGTGATTTTTCTGATAAATTTAAGTAAAATATTTCTTAGTAAAACGATCAAAGTCTCACTTTCCAATCCCTCACATATTTCGTATCTTAGAAATCATTTTAAAAAGAAACAAAAACTTAAACAAAATAAATTCTATGACATTTGATATTGATATGATAAAAAGTGTTTACGCGAGAATGAAAGCCCGCGTAGATGCTGCCCGAAACGTTGTTGGAAAACCACTGACACTTTCTGAAAAAATATTATATAACCACCTTTGGGATGGAACACCAACTAAAGCATTTACACGTGGTAAAGACTATGTAGATTTTGCTCCAGACCGTATTGCATGTCAAGACGCCACAGCACAAATGGCATTACTACAGTTCATGCAAGCTGGAAAAAATAAGGTGGCAGTACCAACAACAGTACACTGTGATCACCTTATCCAAGCTAAAGAAGGCGCATCTAAAGATTTAAAAAGAGCTAACGATGTAAGTAGTGAAGTCTTTGATTTTTTAGCCTCTGTATCCAATAAATATGGGATAGGGTTTTGGAAACCAGGCGCAGGGATTATCCATCAAGTAGTATTAGAAAATTATGCATTTCCTGGAGGGATGATGATTGGTACAGACTCACATACTGTGAATGCAGGCGGATTAGGCATGGTTGCTATTGGTGTAGGAGGCGCAGATGCAGTAGATGTTATGGCAGGTATGGCTTGGGAGTTGAAGTTTCCAAAGTTGATAGGAGTAAAATTAACAGGTAAATTATCTGGTTGGACGGCACCAAAAGATGTGATTTTAAAAGTAGCCGAAATTCTAACTGTAAAAGGAGGAACAGATGCTATTGTAGAATATTTTGGACCTGGAGCCATAGCCATGTCATGTACAGGAAAAGGGACCATTTGTAATATGGGAGCTGAAATAGGTGCTACTACATCAACCTTTGGTTATGATGAATCAATGGACAGATATTTACGTGCTACAGATAGAGAAGGTGTTGCAGATGCCGCTAATGAGGTAGCCGCTTATTTAACAGCCGATCCAGAAGTATATAAAAATCCAGAGCACTATTTTGATCAGGTTATTGAGATTAATTTATCTGAATTAGGCCCATTATTAAACGGCCCATTCACACCAGATTTATCTACAGAAGTTGGTTTAGCAATGACAGAGAAAGCTACAACGAATGAATGGCCATTACAAGTAGAATGGGGGCTAATCGGGTCTTGTACCAATTCCTCTTACGAAGACTTATCACGTGCATCGTCTATAGCGCAACAAGCCTTAGATAAAGGCTTAAAAACAAAAGCCGAATTTGGTATTAATCCAGGTTCTGAACAAGTACGTTATACAGCAGAACGTGATGGTATTCTCGAGGTATTTGAAAAACTAGATGCTACTATATTTACCAACGCATGTGGGCCATGTATAGGTCAGTGGGCGCGTTATAGTGATCCTAAAAACGCACCAAAGAATAGCATTATACATTCATTTAATAGAAACTTTGCAAAGCGTGCCGATGGAAATCCAAACACACACGCTTTTGTAGCTTCCCCAGAGTTAACAGCAGCTATTGCCATTGCAGGTCGTTTAGATTTTAATCCGTTAACAGATAAACTTATTAACGAGAATGGAGAAGAAGTGATGTTAGATGAACCAACTGGATGGGAATTACCGCCAAAAGGCTTTGAGGTAAAAGACAATGGATATGTAGATCCATTAGCAGATGGTAGTGGGGTAGAAGTAACTGTAAATCCAACATCTGAAAGGTTACAATTGTTAACACCTTTTGAGCCAATAGGTAGCGACATTAAAGGCGCTAAACTATTAATTAAAGCTTTTGGGAAATGTACAACAGACCACATTTCTATGGCTGGACCCTGGTTGCGCTTTAGAGGACATTTAGATAACATTTCAAACAACTGTTTAATAGGTGCTGTAAATGACTTTGGAAAGAAAACTAATTTTGTTAAAAATCAATTAACAGGAGAATTTGGAGGCGTTCCAGATACGGCTAGAGCGTATAAAGCAGCAAAGGTATGGACTATAGTTGTAGGAGATCATAATTACGGCGAAGGCTCTTCTCGTGAGCACGCAGCCATGGAACCTCGCCATTTAGGTGTTGCCGCAGTGATTGTAAAATCGTTTGCACGTATTCATGAAACAAACTTGAAGAAACAAGGTATGTTAGGATTAACCTTTGCGAATGAAAACGATTACGATTTAATTAAGGAAGACGATACGTTTAACTTCTTAGATTTAAACGAATTTTCTCAAGGAAAGCAATTAACATTAGAGGTGGTTCATACAGATGGGAGTAAAGACACCATTAAATTAAATCATACCTATAATACTTCCCAAATTGAGTGGTTTAAAGAAGGCTCTGCGCTAAATTTAATTAAAAAAGAAAATGCTTAAACGCAATTTTTTCTTTATTGAATCAAAGAAAAAAAGTAAACTATAAACAAAAAATCCAACTTAAAAATGTTGGATTTTTTGTATTTATCTTTACCTTTTTCATTTAGGAGTCAATACCTTTTAGATTAAATAAGCATTACCCTTTTTTTACTAGTTTCTTTGTAGCAATTACCGCATTGTTATTCATTATTTTAACAACATAAATACCAGATGATAGATTTTGAGTATCTATAATACTTTTATCTTTAATATTAGGTAATTGTATAACAACTTTACCAAAAATATCTGTAATACTAATAGTATTATCAGAACCATTTAGGCCAGACAACATTATAAATTCATTTGAAGGGTTTGGATACATTGTTATTTTTTGTGTATCTAAGTTTGCTTCATTAGTTGATAAAGAACCACTGTGGCTGAGTTCAATTATACCCCAAAAAGAATCGAAGGCACCTATATTTAAAGTCGTTAAACCCGAATTATCGGTTTCTAGTACTAAATCTAAAGAAGTTTTATTAGGCCTATGCAGTTTAGCTCCCGTTATAGTATTAGGAAATGTGGCTTCAGGTATTTTTATAGAAACATTATTATGTGTTTGAGCCTCATCATCACTAGAGTTATATTTACGATTAAGCAGATGAAGAGCATAAGGCGCTGCATCATTTTTAGAGGATTTTCTTGGTAAAGCAGATATAAGGTTGTTACTAACTGTATTACCACTTAGTACATCTATTTTCCAAGATAGACGTTGTGTTATTGCATTTGGGGTATTAATAGAAACTACTTTAGCGCCTGCACTATTCAAAATAGTATTTTGATTTGTTGTAAGATATTGCACATCGCTATCAGTAACAACAGCATCATACGGTTCTAATTGTTGAGGTGTTGGTGCAATTGGTTGATCTGGGTCGCCAAAAATCTTTAGATCAAATGAAATGTTATCTTCTACAAGATGCTGTAAAGTTTGGCGTGCAGTAAAGCTACCATTCATTCCAGATTCTAGTAGGGATGCATAAACAGAATATGTGAGTGCTACATTAGAAACCGCTTTGTAATCGTCAAGTAATTCACTATTGTCACTAACAAACTCATATAAATCGGCATAGACTTGCCACCCTGGGCTCCATACAGGGTATCCACTTCCGAGCCATATATTTTCTGGTATTGTGAATATAGACCCCATAGCATAGGCCTGTGCTATCCATCCACGAGCCTGTCTTGGAGCACTTCTATCATATAGTGCTGCAAATGCATCTGGATAGGGAAAATAAATCAAGGTTTTATCTAATGCTTCAGCAGCTTTAAAGTGCAACATGGGTCTAAATGGAGGACTTGTATTGGCATCGTGAGCGTGAAAAAATTCGCCAGCTAAATAGGTTTGTCTTTCAGAAAAAATAAAACCTCGGGGTTCAATAAGGTTGGTTGTGGCTCCTATTGCAATGCCAGGTCTTTTTGTATCTATGTATTCAAACAATTCATCCATGACGTTATTCAATGCTTGACGTTGAAAGTAAACAAAATCGTGGTATAAAGGAATGTTTCCAGCAATACTAAGTGCTTGTTGTTTATAGCTATTAAGCGTGTAGCCTTTACCAATCAAGAAATTACGATAATTGAAATTATCAATATCATTGATGTCTAAAGCACTTAACTCAGCTGTGGTATATTTATCTTTGAGATAATCCCTAAAGTTATTCATTGAATGCACAGAAAAATCTCCTCCCAACCAATGCAAAGTTCTAGAGGCGGAGGTTTGAGAGTCTATCATTAGATGGGTAATAGGGGCAAGGTCTATTCTATCCACCTGATACTTGAGCCATTCTAAAAACTCAGGACCATGATGACTTTGCCAGCTATGAGCTTGTCCATTGTGAATAATTCCAGACCAGAGAATATTGTTGCCATTCAAATCCTGTGCCCAGTAGGACCCTGGATCATTCATAAAGTCTATCATCCATCTCCAGCCCCAATCAAACTCTAGACGACCAAAAAAGTATTCACCGTTTGTTACGCGGTTCTCAACATCAGCAGCCCAATTATTCATGGCAACATCTGAATCTATACTATTGTGAATCATGTGACCCCAGAAAATACCATCGGCCTTATATTTATCATAATTGAAAGCATTAGCACTTGATTTCTGGGTAAACAGAACCAGAGATTTTTTAATAGGACCGTTTTCAACGGTTGTAGTTTGGCCATTTGTCTTTATTGAAAAAAACGTAATTAAAAAAAATAGAATGGTGGAGAGAGGTAATATGTTTTTCATTAGTCTAGTCAATTTTGAAGGTAAGCTAATGAAAAAATGAAGGAATCAAGAAAAAGTAACCTTGACAAATTATTGACAACGTATGTGTTGTATTTTTTTTCTTGCAAGAATGATTGTCGTTATTATTCTTTATTTAATAATAATACCTGTTATACTTTGAATTTACCGTAAAAGAAAATAATGATTTTTTTCTTTGTATGAATTAGAAAATTAAAGCATAGCCTAAGTTTACGGTTTCATTTAATAATGAAATATAAAGGAAAAAAGGGTGTTTTATTGCAGTAAATTCAAAGTGTAAATGGTATAAATAAACTTTTAAAATTTTAGTTTTATTTATAGACCATCAAAATCGTATTTTTACGCAAAACACAATGTATGAACTCGAGACAAGACCAATTAAAAGCCTTTGACCGCCTATTAACTATAATGGATGAGCTGCGAGAACAATGTCCATGGGATAAAAAGCAAACTATGGAAACTTTACGTCATTTAACTATTGAGGAAACTTATGAGTTGGGAGATGCCATTTTAGATAGGGATTTAGAAGAAGTGAAAAAGGAATTGGGAGATGTCTTATTGCATATTGTATTTTACTCTAAAATTGGGAGTGAAACCAAAGATTTTGATATTGCCGATGTGTGCAATGAAATTTGCGAAAAACTCATCAACAGACACCCACATATTTATGGTGACGTAAAAGTTGAAAATGAAGAAGACGTAAAGCGTAATTGGGAAAATTTAAAACTTAAAGAAGGCAAAAAGAGTGTTTTAGAAGGTGTGCCTAGAAGTTTGCCTGCTTTGGTAAAAGCCAATAGAATACAAGAAAAAGTAGCAGGTGTTGGTTTTGATTGGGAACAACCAGAACAAGTTTGGGAAAAACTACAAGAAGAACTTTCTGAGTTTCAACATGAAATAAAAGCAGGGAATCAAGATGCTATGGAAAGCGAATTTGGAGATGTGCTATTTTCCATGGTAAATTATGCACGTTTTTTAAACATAAATCCTGAAAATGCCTTAGAGCGAACCAACAAAAAGTTTACTAAACGTTTTCAATATCTGGAAGAAAAAGCAAAGTCTTTAAATAAAAATTTAAAAGATATGACCTTAGCGGAGATGGATATTTTTTGGGAAGAAGCTAAGAAACTCTAACATGAAATTTGATAAACCCAGAATAAAGAACCTTATTTTTTTTATATGTTTGGGGGTATTACTTATACCACAAACTAGAAAACCTATACAGGTTTTTTTGCATAAAGGTTTAGCGCTTTTTAGTCCTTCTATAGAAACGGACAATATTAAGACTCTCAAAGATTATAATTGGCAATTAAAGGATAACGCTGGAGCTGTTGTAAATTTTCAAGCGTATAAAGAAAAAGTTGTTTTTGTTAACTTCTGGGCGACCTGGTGTCCACCTTGCATAGCAGAAATGTCTAGTATACAAAAATTATATAGTGATTATAAAGGCAGAATAGAATTTGTATTTGTGTCTAATGAATCTCATAGGGTTATAGACGATTTTTTAAAAGAAAACGCGTATACCTTTAAAGTTTATAACCCCATTACTACGTATCCTGGGCAATTTGATGTGAAAAGTATTCCAAGAACCTTTTTAATAGATAAAAAAGGGAAGATAATTATTGATAAATTGGGAGCAGCACATTGGAATAGTGAAAAAGTTAGACTCACTATTCAAGATTTACTCGATAATTGAGATTATAATTGGTATAAAATGCCACGTGAGCCTGCCCCGAATGGTATATTTTAAGCTATAGTGTTTTAAAAAAGGCCTTAATAAATGCCCATGAAAATAAAGAGTACATTATTTTTAGCTCTTCAAAAAATGTAGATTCCTCATCTAAAAAACGAAACATTGTGTTAACACTATGTTTTCCATAAAACTGTTGAAATAGCCATTCCCCTTTATGGTTTTCATCTTTTAGAACTTTTAAAAATACTTTGTCGTAGAATTTAAATCGTGGCTTAAAGAGGTTTTTTGAAGGCCGTTGTTTTGATTTAAGGTTCTCAATAATCTTAGCGACTTTCTTTTCTGTGTGTTTAAAAGAATAGCCTGTAGAGCCTTTTACCCAGCCTCCGCCAGTACCAATTTTAGTAATGTGTCTTGTATTAAATTTTTCAAAAGTAAAGTTAGTCATTGGGATGTCTCCTTGTTCGGTTTCTATGATGTTATAACTATCTATCTTTAAAAAGTTTTTAATGTATTGTTTTATATAGGTATCATATACGGCTTCATCAACTTTCTGTTCGGTAAAATAAGTAAACTCAATTAAAGCTTCTTTTTTAGAAAAGGGTAGTACATACGTAAACGATGTTTGATTGCCGTCTTTTAAACGGTAATCCATCATTGTTATAGTATTAGGATTAAAAACATTGGTTTTAGATGCAATAACTACCCCTTTAAAATGCTGAATGATGTTTATGCTTTTATTTTTATTAAAAAAGGCATCTGGAACCCTACTATCAAAAACGTGATTAGCTTTAAATACTGTCTTTTTTGTTTTTACACTAACGTTATTATTGGAGTTAGATGTAGAAAGTACAGTATCTAAAATAAAGTGAATATTGTTATGTTTATTTAATTCTATTTTAGCATAATTGTAAAAATCAAGTGCTCTTATAGTTTTATATGAATAGGGATGAAGCGCTAAATGTATATTTTTTTGAGACGTATATATATGTGCTTCTTTCCATGAATTGTAAGTGATTTTATCCCATTTTGAAGGCTGTGATTCCCAAAAACTCCATGTTTTATCATTAATGTCTTTATTTGAAGGATCGATTAATGCGATTTGTTTTTCAGAAAAAAAAACATCTGAAGCTAGTGCTAAAGCTAATTGAAAACCAGCCAGACCGTTGCCTATAATAATGTAATCGTAATGAGAATGATACTCCACCTTAGAGGTTTACTTTTTAAAATATTTAAAAGGCACGATTAACATTCCAAAACATTCACCATCTTTTTTCCCTAAATGTTTGTGATGCATCTTGTGCGCGCGTCTTACACCTTTGGCGTACCAATTATTGGCATTTCTGAAGAGTTTAAAGCGTTGATGAATAAAAATATCATGAACTATAAAATAGGATAACCCATACACAAAAATACCAATACCAATAGGTAAGCCTGCCCAAAAACTAGTGTATTTCCATAACAAGAAAAAGCCAATACTAACTACGGCGTAGAATACAAAAAAAGCATCATTACGTTCAAACCAGCTATCATGATCTTTTTTGTGATGATCTTTATGCAAAGACCACAAAAAACCATGCATTACGTATTTATGGGTAAACCACGCCATAAATTCCATAAAGCAATAGGTGCCTAAAAATATAAGTATCCAAAATAACGTATGCATACTATAAAGTTACATTAAATTTAGCTGATACTTGACATAACTACGCATTAAGAGTTCTATTTTTTTAGGGTTAGAGACTCTTATTCGCGTATCTTTTATCTGTAAAGCAGGCGTTTTCTTAAGTTTCTTTAATAACTGCCGATAGTAACGATAGGCCATAAAAACACCAAATTTAGCTTCCATGGGCAGTTTTTTAATGCCTCTAAGGCCTTTTTCAAAATCAGACTCAATATCATCTATAATTTGCTGTTTTGAGTTTTCATTTAAATGATTTAAATCGACATTTGGGAAATAGCTTCTGTTTAGGTCATTAAAATCGGCTTTTATATCGCGTAAAAAATTTACTTTTTGAAAAGCTGAACCTAAAGACATAGCGGTATCTTTTAAATCATGATACTTTTCATCATTACCTTTTACAAAAACCTTTAAACACATTAAACCTACAACATCTGCCGACCCGTAGATATATTCTTTATATTCTTTGTCACTCATATAAGTGGTTTTGTGTAAATCTAAACGCATACTTTTTAAAAAAGAATCTACAAGATGTTTATCTATGTTGTATTTATGATACGTATGCTGAAAAGCGTTAAGTATGGGGTTTAAGCTAATTTTGTTTTTTAGAGCATTTTCAAGATCATCTACAAAGCCATTAAATAATTCTTCTTTATTATAATCATGAAACGAATCTACAATTTCATCGGCAAATCTAACAAAGCCATAGATGTTATAAATGTGTATTCTTATACATTTTGATAGCATTTTTGTTGCTAAAGAAAATGAAGTACTATAGGTTTTAGTAACTATTTTACTGCAACTATAGGACACTGAATCAAAGAGGGTTTTCATCTGTTAAAATTTTATTTTTCACATAAGTCATACCTGTTTGCTAACAGGCAGATGTAATTCGCCATTACACATATAGATTAGTATTCTTATTTAGGTATTATGGCTCATTTTATTTTCTATGTTGTTTTTTATCACTAATTCGGATACTAATTTTCCTGATATTAAGGATGGTGGTACTCCAGGACCAGGAACTGTTAACTGTCCTGTGAAATAGAGTTGCTTCACCTTTTTACTCTTTAACTTCGGTCTTAAAAAGGCAGTCTGCAATAGGGTGTTAGCCATACCGTAAGCATTTCCTTTATATGAATTATAATCGTTTATAAAATCATTTAAACAAAAGGATTCTTTAAAGATAATATCATTTTTTACATTTTGAGAGGTTAAGGTTTCAAATCTGTCAATTATTTTATTAAAATATTCATTTCTTAATGCTGCAGTATCTTTAATTCCTGGGGCTAGCGGAATTAAAAATATACCAGCCTCTTTACCTTTCGGGGCAGAGTTATCGTCTGTTTTGCTGGGGAAACTAGCATAAAACAAAGGGGATTCAGGCCACTTTGGGTCATCGTATATAGCTTTTGCATGTTTGTCGAAATCAACATCAAAAAATAGGGTATGATGGTTTACATTTTTAAGTTTCTTATTAAATCCAACATAAAATAGAAGTGATGATGGTGCAAACGTTTTTTTGTTCCAATAAGATTCAGAATATTGTCTGTATTTCTTGTCAACAAGTGTTTCTGTATGATGGTAATCGGCACCACTTATTATAACATTGGCATTGTAAATTTTATTGTTAGAGACAATACTTTTGGCAACACCATTAGTTGTATTTATTTTATCTACAGGACTGTTAGTTTTTATGGTAACACCTAGTTCTTTGGCCAGAGATGCAATGGCCAATATTACCTCATACATTCCGTTTTTGGGATGAAAGGTGCCCAGACCAAAGTCGGCATAATTCATAAAACTATAAAAAGAAGGTGTATCACTAGGTTTAGCGCCCAAAAAAAGAACAGGAAACTCTAGTATCTTGGCTAGTCTATCGTTTTTAAATTTTTTTCTTACATCTTTTTTTATGTTACTAAAAAACTGGTTTAGTTTTTTGATAGTCGCAGGTGTCACTAATTCTAAAGGAGACACGCCTGGATTATAAACTAAATCCTTAATAGCAATGTCATAATTACTTTTTGCTGTGTCAATAAATTTTTGAAGCTCAGTAGCACTCCCTTTTTCTTCATTTTCAAACGTAGATTTAATTTTTTCAAGAGTGTCATCTATAGTGATGTAATCACCCTTACCAAAGTAAACACTGTAAGCGGGGCTAAGCTTTTCAAGTTTAAAGTAATCAGAAGGTTTTTTATTGAAATCACTAAAAAAGCGCTCAAAAACATCAGGCATCCAGTACCACGTGGGTCCAATATCAAAAGTAAAACCTTCTTTTTTTAATTGTCTTGCTCTACCTCCAATAGTAGTGTTTTTTTCAAAAATGGTGACCTTAAATCCAGCTTTAGCGAGATAGCAAGAAGCTGCCAAAGATGAAAACCCAGAACCTATTATTATTGCTGATTTATTCATTTGTTTAACAAATATAGTTAAAAGTTAAACAAATAAAAATCCTTTTATATTTCTTTTATTAAATTTTCTATAGAGTTATAAACAGTAATGTTTTTGGGAAGTGAAAAGTTAGCATCTAGTTGCGAAAGTCTTGGACCTAATAGCATTAGATTAGTTTTTTCATTAGTGAGTATTATTTCACTAAATGTTTTAATGTAATTAGGTATTTCGTTAAGCTCTGGATAGACTGTAAAATAAGAGATAAAGGTAATTTCATTAAAAAATTCAAGAACGCTTATTAAACTATCTATAGGAACACTTTCACCTAAAAATATGGTATGAAAACCCTTGCTTCTTAATTGGTAATTGATAAACAACAGACCAATATCATGAACTTCATTATCTGGAAGGTAAAGTATAAAGGTTTTAGATGATGGTTTAGGTTCCAAACTTTGTAAACGCTCAATATTTAAAAGTATTTTTTGCTTAATATGTGTAGATAAAAAATGCTCATGAGCAGGCGTAATTGTACTGGTTTGCCATAATAAACCTAGTTCGTTTAATAAAGGGATAAAAATGGTATAGAAAATATCACTAAAGGTTTTATTCTCAATAAGGTTGTTGTAGGTGCTGTAAAATAAAACCTGATCAAAATTAAGCATAGAAAGTTTAAATGCGTTGATAGCATGATCTTCTATTTTAGACCTGGACGCTATTTCCCGTACTTTAATGGGAATTTCTTCTTCACTTAACTGTGCTATTTTAGATATTTTGTAACCATTATTATTTAAATAGGATATGTTTAATAGCTTTTGTAAACTAAGTAGACTATAGCTTCTAATATTGGTGTCGCTTCTATTTGGACTCAATAAATTATAGCGTTTTTCCCAAATTCTAATGGTATGCGCTTTTATTCCAGTTAGATTTTCTAAATCTTTTATGCTAAAAGTTACTTTTATATTGTTCACTAAAAATAGTTTTTTGTTAAACAAAATTACGAATAACTATTTTAAAATAAACATAAAAATCAATTTTATTGAATAATAATTGTATGCAGGTTCTAATTTATAGTGAAGTTTAGAGAGTAATGTGCGCACGAGAAGATTCGAACTTCCACATCCTAAACGGATACTGGCCCCTCAAGCCAGCGCGTCTACCAATTCCGCCACGTGCGCTTTTGAAATATGCTAAAATAAAAAAAGTTAAGCAATAAAGCTTAACTTTAAAAAGTGACCAGGCTGGGGCTCGAACCCAGGACCCTCTCCTTAAAAGGGAGATGCTCTACCAACTGAGCTACCTGGTCTGGACTTAAAGATTAACTATTGTGTTATCTCTTAGCGGGTGCAAATATAAAATGTTTTATTAATTAAACAATGCTTTTTTTATGTTTTTTTTGTTTTTTTGCGCTTTAAAAACGTATGCTTTTAATAATCAATTTATAACAAAAATATGATAATAGTTTTAATAGGATATATGGCTTCTGGAAAATCATCTATAGGAAAGATTTTAGCAAAAGAATTAGACTACAGTTTAATTGATTTGGATGATTTTATTGAAAAAAAAGAAAACATTACGGTTACCGAGTTATTTAAGACTAAAGGAGAAATATATTTTAGAAAGCAAGAAGAAGCTTGTTTAAAAGAATTATTATCGTTAGAACATAATACGATTCTATCTGTTGGAGGAGGCACGCCTTGTTATGGTAATAATATGGATTATATTCTGGCTACTAAAAACGCCAAAAGTATATATTTAAAGGCATCACTACCAAAGTTGGTGAAAAAACTATTTAAAAAGAAAGCTAAGCGTCCTTTAATCGCTCATATAGAAACAGAGGAATTAATGGCAGAATTTGTAGGTAAACATTTGTTTGAACGGTCACAATTTTATAACAAAGCCGAATACCAAATAGCAACAGACGAGAAATCTAAAAAAGAAATAGCTAAAGAAATAATCGAAACCTTATTCTAGAGTGGCTTGATGTATTTTTCCTTCTAAGTTAATATGCACGTGTTCATGTAGTGATGTAGACAGAGAAATACCTTTAAAATCTGCTTTTACAGGATATTTTTTATGATTTCTATTGACTAACACGGCTGTTTTAAACTTTTTAAGAGGAACTTCTAAAAAATGTTTAACACCATAAATTAGTGTTGTTCCAGAATTTAAAACGTCATCAACAAGAACTATAGACTTATTGGTATACGCCTCAGGAGGTAATGATGTTTTAATAGTTTTCCATGGATGTTCTTTATCTATTGTTACTTTGCATAGAGATGGATTAATGTCGGATATTTTTTCTAAACTAGCCTTTATTTTTTTAGCCAAAATATATCCATTGCTCTCAATGCCAGCAATAACAACCTCTGTTTGATCAACATTGCTTTCATAAATTTGAAAAGCGATACGCCTTATTTTATGTTGTATTTGATTATGAGTAAGAATTATGTTGTCTTTTAAATCCATTGGTTTAAATATATCAAAGAGATAAAATTAATCATTTTCAGTATTAAAATCATCAATATCACGTCTATCTTTTTTAGTAGGTCGTCCTGTTCCTTTTTTTCTATAGTAGTCCTTAGCATATTTTAAAAGCTCTTGTGCTTGAAACTCTTCCTTAGGTGTGGTATCTGTTCTATAAATATCAACGAGTTTCGCAGAAACTCTATTATTAGGTAAATCGTTTACGGTTAGTTGATGATTTATTTGGTTTTTACGTAATTCGATATTATCTGTAGGATAAACTTCTCTACTGGGCTTAACAGTATTTCCATTAACTTTTACGTGCCCTTTTTTACAGGCTGTTGTTGCCAGAGTTCTTGTTTTGTAATATCTAATACACCATAAAAACTTATCAATCCGCATATAATCTTTGTAAAACTTACGTTAATGTTTTTGCGCAAAACTACATTTAAGTTGTATCTTGCGTCTCCAAAAATAAACAATAATGAGGTTACTAAAGATTGGTTTTTTAATATTATGTACTGTTTTATTAACGTTGTCTTGTAATAATGACGACGAAGGTGTAAATGTAGAACCTCTAAGAGATAGAACAGAGCAACAAAAAGATGATGATACAGCAATTACCGAATATCTAAACACACATTATTATAACTCAAGTATGTTTGGGGAATCTAATCCAGATTCTAGGTTAGAAGATTTGGTTATTACTAAGTTGGAAGAGAATGAATCTGTTCCAGAGGGGAGTAAATTATTATCTGAAGCTGTAGAAAAAAAAGATGCTGTTTTTGCAGAAACGAATTATAGCTATTATATACTAAAATTGCATCAAGGTAAAGGACAGAGCATACCAAACCTAATTGATGCGCCCAAATTTTCAGATAATATTCGTGTAAAATATACAGGGAATCTTTTAAATGAAATTATTTTTGATAACAATAATGCGTCTTTCTCAACTAATTTTGATATGCTTGGTCTTGCTGTTGAAGGTTGGAGATTAGTTTTTCCAGAATTTAATGCTGCAATGCTTCCAGAAGTTAGTAGTGATGGTACGGTATCTTATGATAAGCCTGGAGTAGGTGTTATGTTTGTGCCATCTGGTTTAGCGTATTTTAATGCTATTCAAAATTCAATTCCTGCTTACTCGCCATTAATATTTAAATTTGAATTATTGCAGTATTTTGAAAATGATCATGATGGTGATGGTATCCCTTCTTATTTAGAAGATTTAGATGGTGATGGTGTTTTTAGTGTTTTAGATATTGATGATAATACAGACGGAGATTCTGAACCAAATGTTAATGATGTTGATGATGATGGTGATGGTATTTTAACAAAGGATGAAATATCTGTTACTACAACTGGCAAACTTGATAGTAGGCAAGAGGTATTAGAATATCCGTTAACAACCAATCAGGTATTAACTAATAAGATTTTAGAAGAGAAAGATCAAGCCACAGGAGAAATAAAATACACTGGGACTATTATAACTTTTCCAGATACAGACGAAGATGGTATCGCAGATTATTTAGATGCAGATTAAACTCACAGCTGTCCGTTTTAATTATGTAGAAAACGTCTAGAAATTTAATTTCTAGACGTTTTTTTGTTTAAATTTTTGTTATAGCTTTTAAAGTTTTGATGTGTGTTTAATATGCTAAACTTACTTTTTTTATTATAAGGCATTGAAATTAAAACCAATTCACTTAGAAGATCTTTAATAATTAAGGCGCAAATTGCTTCTCTTTTATATAGTGATAAGTAAATCAATCATCTCTTATTGTAATAAAAACGAGATTGGTTTAGGCAGATTTTATAATAAATAGTGAAACATTTATAGTTACTTATACCAATTCTTAAATGAATTTACTGTAAAGTAAAATGATGAATTTTGGAATTATATGATACAGAAAAAATAAGCATAGCTGTAGCTACGGTTCTTTTTTATGTTGAAATAGAATTTCAAAAGGCACTTTTTAACTCAGTAAATTCATTTGGGGATTGGTATTTGTCAATGGATAAAAATTAGAGGTATTAAATTTTCATATTTAAAATTAGAAACAATATATTTTATCAAACTCATAAAAATAATTTTCTGAGCACAAGAACTAAGTATTATTACGTATAATTGTAGTGAATATTTATATTATGCCTTCTAACTCTCATTTTACTTCAAAACAAAACGCATTTTCCGATTTGTCATGCATAGCATGTGAAAATAAAAACTGTTTAATTAATAGAAATTTACAAACATTTTTAGATCCAGATTTTACTAAAAACAAAAGCACACTTAAGTGTAAAAAAGGGCAGCAATTTATTATGGAGGGCGCTCCTGTAAATGGTCTGTTTTTTATTTTAAAAGGTACAGTAAAAGTTATTAGAACAGGGATTAATGGAAGAGAACAAATTGTGCGTTTTGCAAAGGAAGGTGAAATTATTGGGCATCGTGGTTTTGGTACAGAAGAGTATTATTCCATAGGAGCTGTAGCTTTAAAAGATTCGGTTTTATGCTATTTTTCTAAAGAAAGTTTGCAAAATGTTTTGCTTCAAAACTCAAAGATGGCGTACGAAATGATGTTATTTTATGCTAACGAATTAAACAGAAGCGAAAATAAGGTAAAGTCTATTTCTCAAATGACAGTTCGAGAACGCGTTATCGATACCTTATTATATATTCATAGAAAGTTTGGTGATCTAAGAGGTTTTTTAAATTTGCCTTTAAGCCGAAGAGAGTATGCAGATTACGCTGGTACAACCGAGGAGCAAGTAATTCGTGTATTTTCAGCTTTAAAAAAAGAAAACCTTATAATAGCTCAAGGAAAAAAAATTGGTATCCCAGATCTTCAATCACTCAAGCGAGAAATTAGTGAGCATAACTATTTTCTTGATACTTAGTCACTTTTACATCTCATATACGTTTTACTGTGTTTTAGCAGGTTTTATTACGAGTTAAAAGATTGTTTTCCGCTATCAAATTACATAACTAGTTAAACTGCTTCAGTCTATTTTTGTCTCAGATAAGTATTAATACTTATTTTTTATTTAAGCGAACAAAATATAGTATATGGAAGCAAACACAGTCACATTAGTTCAAGAGTCCTTCAAGAAGGTTAAGCCAATAGCCTCAACTGCCGCAAAAATATTCTACACAAAATTATTTGAGTTAGATCCAAATTTAAAACCCTTGTTTCCAAGTGAAGAGGAAGCTATGAAAGTTCAAGGTAATAAGTTAATGACAATGTTAGGAGCTGCTGTGGCAGGACTAAGTAATTTAGAGGCACTAATTCCAGTATTAAAAGACTTGGGTAAACGCCACGTAGCATACAAGGTTGAAGCTTCGCATTACGATACCGTAGGAGCAGCATTGTTAAGTACATTAGAAGCCGGCCTAGGCGACGATTTTACTCCAGAAGTAAAAGAGGCATGGACTAGTGTTTATGGAACTATGTCTAGTGTAATGATTGATGCTTCATATTAATATTCCTAATAAAATAAATAACTATTAAAATCAACAACTATGAAATCTCTATTTAAGAATATAATAGTATTAGCAACTATTAGTGTAGTGTTAGCCTCTTGTGGGGGTGTTCCAGAAGAAAAGTCGACTGTAGTAGCTACAGATAATGCATTTTCTGTAGCGCAAGTATTAGAAATGGTAGCAAAGGAGAACGATGTTACAAGAACACTTTACACTAAAGCAATTGTAGGTAAAGGAAAAAAGCAAGGTATGAAATTTGACGAAGATTGGCGTAAAGACGATGTCGAAGCAGGACCATTACCAGCATTATTTTTAAGAGGTGTAGCTACAAGTATAAGAAAAAGTCCAGTGCCTTTAGGTTTATATCTGGGGTCAGACTTTCCTGTAAATGCAGCGAACAAATTTGAAGGAAAGCAAGCTGAATTATTTAAACAAATAAAGAAAGACCAGAAACCACAGTTTTTTTATGATGATGACCAAAAATTGCACACCGCTATGTTTGCAGATTTAGCAAGTGCGGCTGCATGTGTTACATGCCATAACAAACATCCTCAAACATCAAAATCTGATTGGGTATTGGGAGATGTTATGGGAGCAACAACATGGCAATACCCTAAAGATTCATTAACGTATAAAGAAACTGTGGCAGTCTTGAATTCGTATGCAAAAGGTACAGTAGATATTTATAAAGAATATCTGGATGAAATTAAAGCATTTAAGGATAGTGAAAAACCAGAAATAGGAAAAAAATGGCCTGCAGAGGGGAATTATTTACCTACTGCAGAAGTTTTTCTTGATAGTGTTAAAAAACTATCGTCTTATGAGACTATGAAACATTTGGTGACTTTTAACAAATAATAGAATAGTAAGTTTAGTGTTAGATGGCAATCTTGCTCATTTCTTTTGGTACGGGTTATGGGCAGATTGCATTCTTTTTAAGTTAAATTAATTATTGTCGTATTTATGGTAATTGCTAATAATAAATCCACAATAGTAGGACTCATCCTGCTTATTGTATTTTTCTTACAGTTTTTTTTTAAGTTAGAGTGGGATTGGTTATTTCAATTGCAAGAACAACAAATGTATAAACGTTGGTCTGGATTAGCCTTAGCACTATTTATAGTATTTCAATGGGTTTTAACAGGCACAAGAGTTATAAAGAAGTTTAGGAAATATGCTATGTCAATGCAAACTATCCATAAATGGTTAGGCGCAGTAAGTCCTCTATTATTTTATATACATAGTGCTCAATTGGGATATGGGTATTTATTATTACTCTCATACATATTCTTTTCCAACACACTATTGGGATATTTAAATTTAGATGTGATTAAAAATAATAGTGAAGCCTTATTCAAGGGATGGATGATAGCACATGTTGCTTTGTCTATAATTGTTACTATTATGATGGTGTTCCATATAACGATGGTGTTTTATTATAAATAATGAGGTATGAAGTTAGTAGTAAAAGATATAATTAAAGAAACCAACGATGCGGTAAGTATCTGTTTTAAAAACGGAAATCTTTTTAAAAAACTTAAGTATAAACCAGGTCAATTTTTAACCATACATGTACCCATTGATCAAATGGTGCAAAAAAGAGCCTATTCATTTAGTAGTAACCCGTTTACAGACAAAGACTTAAAAATAACAATAAAGCGTGTTGAAAAGGGGCTGGTTTCAAATTATGTACACGATTATCTTAAAGTAGGCGATAAGTTAGAAGTAGACAACCCCGCAGGATCTTTTTATGTAGAACCAGTTAACAAAGCAAAAAAGCAGTATGTGTTGTTTGCTGGAGGAAGTGGTGTTACTCCTATGTTTTCTATTGTTAAATCTGTTTTAACCGAAGAAAAAGACTCCAATGTATTATTGATTTATGCAAATCAAAGTATGGATTCAATAATTTTTCATGAAGAAATAAAAACATTAGAAAAAGAATACGTTAATAATTTTTCGGTAGAACATATTATTTCTGCTAATCAAGAAAGTAAAGGTAACTATTACTCTGGACTCGCTACAAAAGCATTAATAGATACCATTATTTCTAAGCATGGTTTAAAATATGAAGAACATGTGTATATGATATGTGGCCCTTTTGGGTACATGGAAAAAATAAAAGAAATACTTAGAGATAATGGTATTACAAGAGAAAAAATAAAGGTAGAAGTATTTAAAAGTCCTGAAGTTAAAGTTTTAGGTAAAAATTTAATAAGTGATGTTAGTTTAAAGTTTAAAGGAGAAACGCACCAATTAAAAGTAAGAGGCGATAAGTCTATTTTACAACAAGCTATGTCTAATAACATAGCAGTTCCATATTCCTGTAGATCGGGAATGTGCTCTACTTGTAAAGCTAAATGTGTGTCTGGAGAGGTTAAGATGATTGATGGTCATTTTTTATCAGATAAAGAAGTTGAAAACGGCGATATACTTACATGTATAAGTTATCCAGTAAGCGAAAAAATTGAAATAGAACTATAATTTTTTTTAAAAATTTAAAACATGTTTAAGGTAAGCCCGTTACGAAAAAGGCAATTCACTGGAGGAATTATAGGTTTAGTTTTAGGTATTGCACTATTCTTTGTTTTTACTTTAGAATCTACAGAGACCTATGTGTCCATAGGGCCAATGAATACAGGACATCAAGATTTGTCTTGTGTAACTTGCCATGCAGATGCATCGGGGAATTTAATGCAGCAAATACAATCCAACGCAGCTCATGCTTTTGGAGCAAGAAAAGAAAGCGTGGATTTTGGAACACAAGATGTAACAGTAGATAATTGCTTACAGTGTCATGATAGACCAAATGATAGACACCCAACATATCGTTTTTCCGAGCCACGATTTAAAGAGGCTACTAAACATATTGACGCTACAACTTGCATAACTTGTCATACTGAGCATAATGGTGAGCGTGTTTCTGTAGCGTCAATTAATTATTGTATGAACTGTCATCAGGACTTGGCAGTAGAGCACGATCCTTTGGATATTTCTCATGAAGCTTTAATTAAGCAGGAACAATGGTTTACCTGTATACAATGCCATGACTTCCATGGTAACCATAAGTATGAAGTTCCAGAAAAATTGGCAGATACCATTCCTATGAAAGTTATTCAAGATTACTTTAATGGTGGCGAAGATCCTTACGGAATAGATAAAAAGTACATCGCTTTATCTCAAGAGGAGTGGTTAAAGACTTTAGACAAATAAATAGCGAATTTATTGTTGTACACGATTTTTATACAACTATTATCATTTAGTCGTTTTTTTTTAATAAAATCTAGCCTAACTTTAATAAAACTATAAAACAGTTGGGTTCTTAGAATGTGTAAATATCTACTAGAGAGAAAAGCAGATATGGGTACCAAATTATCCAAAGTGAAAACTAAATCCCAACAGTTTTATATGTTTTGTTAATGACTGGTATTATTCACCTATTCCGTCTCATTTTCAAGTTTTATTCCATTATAATTATCTAGTCTTGCAATGAAGCCCCAGTTTGCAGCTTGTTTTCTACCTAAATACGGAGGATTGTTAACAGCTTCTTGCCAAACATCATCTGCTTTAATCATAAATACAAGTTCATTTTTCCCTTTTTTAAGATTTAAAGTAAGGGCTTCTTCACCATCAATCACTCGCATGAAATTGTTTGTATCTAATTCTGTTCCGCAGAATAAAATGGTCTGATTTAACATTATAGCCAAAGAAAAGGTATAATCGAAGTGTAGAATAACTTCTTTGTCATAATTAGAAAAAATGTGAGAACTAGCAATAATTGTATTTTCAGGATGCTCGTAGTATTTTGCTATGTTAACAATACCATCGTTATCAGCAATAATTGTTTTCCAGTTTTCGTTTTTATTCTGTTCCTTATATTTCGAGTAAATGGCCCGCTGACTAAAAAAATCTACCTCAAATTGTCCTGATAATCTCCATTTATCAATATATTTATATGGACTACTCAATTCTGTAACATTGAAACTTTCTTTTAATGTTTGAATCTCAACGTTTTTGAAATATGAATCTCCAAATCCAGCCTTAAGGAAAATATTGCCTTCTACCTGATTCGTATTTTTTAGTTTAACTGCCATATTTGGAGTAACTTCATTATTTATAAATACTCGCATGTTGTCTTTGTAGACTTCTAATTTTACATGATTCCATGTGTCATTTTGTGAAAAATTAGCGCCTGATTCATATTTTGGATAATTATATACCATCCAAGCATCTGCACCATTAAAGACTGGGAAATATTGAATAGCTGTCTTTTTACCTCCATTAAAAAGTCTTAGATAAAAATATTCATAATCCAAAAGGTTATTTGATCGAAAACCAATACCAGGCATGGAGCCTCCTTTTATATCAAAAGTTACCGTAAAGTTTGAGTAGTTTTTGTCTAGAAGTGCTATGTGGTTTTTAGGTAAAAATAAGACGTTATTATTGTCTTGCACAGAACGTTGCTTTTGGATCGCTTCCTTATTTTCTGCATTAAGTATTTTCCAATTGCTGTCTTTAAAAGGAAGAATTTGCGCTTTTACAGAACATGCAAATGTTAGTAGTGTAGTGAAGGTTATTAACGCCTTTTTTTTAAATAATTGAATCATTTTTTTTGTGTTTAATTTTTAATGATTCAATTATAAAGATATTAATGTATCCCTTGTGTTCAAAGAATGATCAAATTCGCACAAGACTGTTCAAGGCAAAAAATCATGCATTGTGTATTCTTTATTTTTAGATTTTAAGCTCCAAGAATAAAGCTCGCCACTGCCATGGAAACCAATTTTAATCCCAACGATGTTACCTGGGTTCGAGGTTAAAGTATCCACTATATTTTTGTTATTATTTATTTTTAGGTCAAGAATTCCTTTAGTCACTTTAAGCTTTAAATTAACAACAGCTGTATTTTCTATGCCTAGATTACTTAAATCCGAATCTTTTGCGTTAATAGACTCATTGGGGATATACATTTTAAGTTCGTTTACACACCCTTTTATAGATTGAGGAATATAAAAAAAGCCATCTGTACATAATATTATGAGTGTCGATTTTTGACATATAGCCTCTCCTTTAGGGAGGGTTTGCTTAAATCGTGCCTGAAGTTCAAAATTATTTCCTTGAATATTATCAAATTTTTCAACAAGATTAATGGTTGTTTGAGGAATTTTATTATTCAAATCAAACCCCGCATCAAGTAAATCACTTTGTTTAATCGATATGGTATCATTGTCTGCACTATCTTTTAAATCCAGATAAATAGGTACAGGGGCTTTTTCTATAACTCCTAACCAGCCATTGGAATTAACATATAAGTCTTGTTGAGAAACAACAGTGTTATCAAGAACCAGTTTAGCTTTGTAATATCCTGGATAATAGTAAATACATGAGAAATCTGTTTTATTTTTATCTACTGTATGATGTAATTTGGGATCCCAAGATTGTTGTATAATAACAGAATCTGCATCGGTATCTTTAACCTTATACTTAAAATATACTGTATTAGGTAAACTTGATGATAATTTTTGAGCAGAAAACACAACATTTGAATAGTCTCTGGGGTGTATTGCAATTAACTTTACAGCACTAATGATTAGAATTAAGCTCCCTAAAATAATACTTGTTGCAATTATGTTTTTTTTGCTCTTAAAAAAACTAGATTGAAGTTTATATTTTTTGGGTTTATTGTAACTCTGATAATCAATCCAATTTTTATAGTTAAGATATTGTGCAAGAGTATCAAGGGTACTTTTAGAAGGATTCGAATTATATTTTACTTTTCCCCATAATCTTTTTAATGTTAGTGGACTTAAGCTAACATTGGTTTTTTCATATATTATTTCATTTAACGATTCAAAGTGTTTTTGTTGCCACTGTTTGGAATCAATCCAATTCAAAGTCCTTTCTATTTCATTGAGACATTTTCTTAATAAATCGTTACTATGAGTCATCTTTAAATAAGGCTTCTTAATGTACGTCCTTCACGTGGTTTGCTTATCACTAGTACAAAAAGAAAGTTTTGTTTTTAATACTGAAATAAATTTAACAAAAGAGAACTTTATGAGTTGTGTAACGAATTACGATCTTTTTTTTGAAAAAATCAAGAGCGAATGGTATTGAACACATTAAAAAATACTTAGTTTTTTGTGAAAGTGAGAAATCATGTAATAAGATGTACTACCTCGTATATTAAATAATACCTCTACAATAGTGTTTAGTAAACCTCTTAAAATCCCAAAAAATTAGTAGATAAATCCTTAGACTAAGTAAGCTTTAGAATTGGTTTTAATGATTTTAAATTACTATTAATTAGTTGTTTATGTTAAAATTATGTTTTATCGCATTTTTTTTTATGGATTAAAAAGAGGTGTTACTATGGTAACGGTCATGAAATATAAGTGCTTGTACTTATAAATTTGCGTCATAATTAAGTATTAATACGTAGAAAACTAAAAACACTTTAATATGAAATCTTTACTTAAAAGAACATCTTGGATTTTACCAGTAGCGGCGTTACTATTTGCTTGCGGCGGGAAAGATTCCAAAAAAAAGACTACTGAGACAGAAACAGTAGTAGAAGAAACTTCAAAAACAAAAGCATTAGAAATTGAGAAGCCTCAATTAACTTTTGGGTTTATTAAATTAACAGATATGGCACCTTTAGCAATTGCTAAAGAAAAAGGATTCTTTGAAGATGAAGGATTATTCGTTTCTGTCGAAGCACAATCAAACTGGAAAAATGTATTAGACCGTGTAATTGATGGGCAATTAGATGGATCTCACATGTTAGCAGGACAGCCAATTGCTGCTGGAGCAGGGTTTGGTCGTCAGGCAGAATTAGTAACACCGTTTTCAATGGATTTAAATGGTAACGGTATTACTGTATCTAACGATGTTTGGTCTAAAATGAAGCCAAATGTACCAAAAGGTGCAGATGGTAAGCCAGCTCACCCAATTAAAGCAGATGCTTTAAAGCCAGTAATTAAAGCATATAAAAATTCTGGAAAAGCATTTAAAATGGGTATGGTATTCCCTGTGTCTACGCATAATTATGAAATTAGATATTGGTTAGCAGCAGCAGGCATTCATCCAGGAATGTATACAGCAGATAATGTACAAGGACAAATCGATGCAGAGGTTTTATTATCTGTAACACCTCCACCACAAATGCCAGCAACACTTGAAGCGGGAACCATTTATGGATACTGTGTGGGTGAGCCTTGGAACCAACAAGCAGTATTTAAAGGTATTGGTGTGCCAGTAACTACAAACTACGATATCTGGAAAAACAACCCAGAGAAAGTATTTGTGATGACAAAAAAATTCGTAGAGCAATATCCTAATACTGCTATAGCTGTAACAAAAGCATTAATTAGAGCAGGAAAGTGGCTAGATAAGCCAGAAAACAGAGCAGAGGCTGTAAAAATATTAGCAATGTCTCAATATGTTGGAGCTCCAGAAGCTGTATTAGCAAATTCAATGACAGGTACATTCGAATTTGAAAAAGGAGATAAGCGTTCCATGCCAGACTTTAATGTATTCTACAAGTACAACGCAACATATCCATTCTACTCAGATGGTATTTGGTTCTTAACTCAAATGAGAAGATGGGGACAAATTCCTGAAGCTAAACCAGCAGAATGGTACTCAAATACTATTAAAAACATTTACAGACCAGATATCTGGAAAAAAGCAGCAGACCTTTTAGTAGCAGAAGGTAACATACCAGCTGGCGATATTCCTTCAACAGATGGTTACAAACCTGCTACTACAGACTTTATTGATGGAACTAAGTACGATGCTAAAGATCCAATAGGATACATCAATAGTTTCTCAATTGGTAATAAAGACAAATAATAAAGAATTACTCATACTAACACTATAAAATGAGCATTATGAAGCAAAGTATAACATTAGGCAAAGTAAGTAAGTTTATGGGCTTAGGGTTTTTATCAACACTTAAAAACCTGTTCACAGGAAAGCTAAGTAAAGAAGATTTTAGAGCGTTTTTACGTAAGACTATTGTACCAATA
This sequence comes from uncultured Flavobacteriaceae bacterium, assembly GCA_947498845.1. Lineage (GTDB taxonomy): Bacteria > Bacteroidota > Bacteroidia > Flavobacteriales > Flavobacteriaceae > Jejuia. Next base: position 50,172 of record CANMLX010000024.1, read on the forward strand.
GCTTCCATATTACTGTTTTTAGGCATATGGCATATGGGGGCAAAAGCACTTTACAATGTTGAAGCAGATTTTAAAATAAACAAAGCTTTAGAAGAACGAGGTCAAGCAGCAGCTGATGAAGAAGCAGCTTGTATTGCATCAGGAGATTCTACTTGTCAACCTAATTCTTTGCCTTCACCAGCTCAAGTATGGGGATCTTTCAAATCTCTTTTAAGAGATCATGGTATAATTAGCGCAGATAAAGCGGCTTTTAAAGAAAAAACAGCCGCTTTAAATGCCAAGCGTGTGGCAAAAGGAGAGGAGCCAATTGTTTATACTGGTAGACCTTCTTTTGTGGATCAGATTATTAGAAGTTTAAAAACAGTATTTGCAGGGTTTTTATTGGCCTTATTTATAGCTGTTCCTTTGGGAATATTTATAGGCTTGAGTCCTACTTTAAAAGCTGCATTTAATTGGTTTATTCAAATTTTTAAGCCAGTATCACCAGTAGTTTGGTACTTGTTAGTATTTATGATTGTAAAAACCTTATTAATAGACTCTAGTGAAGATAGTTCATTCACTATATCGTTTATAAGTGTTGGTTTATGTTCTATGTGGGCAACTTTAGTAAATACAGCTATGGGCGTATCATCTGTAGATAAAGACTATATCAATGTAGCTAAGGTGTTGAAATTAGGTACGTTTCAAAAAATATTTAAAGTGATTTTGCCATCATCTTTACCTTTAATATTTACAGGTTTAAAGATTACATTGTCTGTAGCATGGATGGTATTAATTGCTATTGAGTTATTAGCACAAAGTCCAGGATTAGGATTATTTGTTTGGGAGGAATTCCAAAATGGAGCTAATGATTCTAATGCGAAAATTATAGTAGCCATGTTTGTAATCGGTATCATAGGATTTCTATTAGATCGATTAATGTTATTTATTCAAAACTCAGTGTCTTTTGTTAAAACAGATGCGATATAATTAATCTATGTTGAGTTATTTATTTGTTGAATCGTTTAAAAGACAAGATTTGATTTCGATTAAGCAGTTAAACGATTAAACAGTTAACCGAATAAAAGCATCAACAATTAAACACAAATAATATGGCATACTTAGAATTAAATAACGTACACAAGACTTATATAGAGGGGGGAGAAGAAGTGCTTTCAAATATAAACTTATCTATAGAAGAAGGCGAATTTGTGGCTATCGTAGGGTTTACAGGAAGTGGAAAAACAACCTTAGTAAATCTTATAAATGGATTACTAGAACCAACAAGAGGTGAAGTTTTATTTAAAGGACAACCAGTAGTTGGTACAAGTCATGAAAGAGGTGTGATTTTTCAGAATTATTCCTTACTACCATGGTTAACTGTAGAACAAAATGTATTAATGGCAGTTAAGGAAGCTTTTCCAAAGAAAAGTAAAGCGGAGTTAAAATCCATTGTTGCAGATTATGTAGACATGGTAAAGTTAACACCTGCAATTAATAAGAGACCTAAAGAATTATCAGGAGGAATGCGTCAGCGTGTTGCAGTAGCAAGAGCACTGGCAATGAAACCAGAGATGATTATTATGGATGAGCCACTAGGAGCTTTAGATGCTTTAACAAGAGGTGATCTACAGGATGAAATATTAAATATTTGGGGTAAAGATAAGCGTACCGCTTTGCTAATTACTAACGATGTAGACGAAGGTATTTATATGGCAGATCGTATCATTCCATTAAGACCAGGACCTAAAGCAACTTTAGGACCAGAGTTTAAAATCGATCTTGAACGCCCTAGAGATAAGACTGAGATGAATGATAACCCAAGTTATAAGAAAACAAGAAATGCTATTATCGAATATTTAATGGATATAGGTAACGAGCGTAAAGCAGAAGCTCTAACACCTATTGAATTACCAGATTTAGCACCTAAAAGTTTTGTTGGTCAATTATAAAAAAAAGAAGATTATGAGTACCACTGTTATAGATAATAAAAAGATAGACCAAGCGACACATAATGGGCTTTTTGCTCCATCTGATGTTATGTTGGATTTAAAAAAACTTAAAAAAGTATATCCAACACCTAAAGGAGATTACGTCGTGTTAGAAGATTTAAATCTTCAAATAAAGAAAGAAGAGTTTGTGACTATTATAGGACATTCTGGTTGTGGTAAAACAACCATGCTTTCAATGATAGCAGGATTAAATCCTATTTCTGGCGGTAATATTTCAGTTTTGGGCAAACATATAAAAGGTCCGGGACCAGATAGAGGGGTTATATTTCAAGCGCCTAGCTTAATGCCTTGGATGACATCGCTTCAAAATGTATTATTAGGTGTAAATCAGGTATTCCCTCACGCTACCAAAGCACAACGTAATGATATCGCAAAGTATTATTTACAAAAAGTAGGTTTAGAAGATGCTTTTAATAAAAAGGCAAGTGACCTATCACAAGGGATGCAACAACGTGTTGGTATTGCTAGAGCATTTGCTATAAAACCAAAAGTATTGTTACTGGATGAGCCTTTTGGAATGCTGGATTCTTTAACTAGAGGTGAACTTCAAGATATTTTAATAGAAATCTGGAACAAAGAAAAAATTACAGCTGTTATGATTACACATGATGTAGATGAAGCAATATTTTTAGCAGATCGTGTTGTGATGATGACCAGTGGTCCTAAAGCAAAAATAGGAGATGTGCTTTCAATTGATTTTGAAAGACCTCGAACTCGAAAGTCGGTTTTAGAACACGACGATTATTACAAATACAGAAAACATTTAATAGACTTTCTAGAGCATTAAAAACAATAAAAAAAAATAGATTTTACAATATAATAACTCCATCTATAGCGTTTATATTTGTAAATTATTTAACAGTAATATTCATACAAAAAACTAAAAACAATACAATTAAAAACAGGGAATATGAGAAAACAATATGTTTTATTAGGCTTGATGGCATTGATAGTTCAATTTGCTCAAGCGCAATTTACTTTAGAGGGTGAATTTAGACCACGTTCTGAATACTTTGGTAACGGAGGTAACTTTACAGGAGGTAGTTTTCCTGCACAAACTGCATTAGATTCAGATGAAGGTTTTATTAGAACATCTGTAAGAGCAGCTTTAAAGGCTAAATACATTACAGATACTTATACCGTATTTACAAGTTTTCAGGAAGTATTTGCTTTTGGTGATCGCCCACAAATTGCTACTGCTGGCAATGGGAATTTTAGAGTGCAAGAAGCTTGGGCCGATTTAAAATTAGGAAAGTCCTCAAGTTTAAAAATAGGTAGACAACCAATATCATATGATGATCAAAGAATTTTAGGTGGTCTAGGATGGGCACAACAAGCACGTACCCACGATGCTGCTATATACAAGTACAAGAAAAATAATTTAAGCTTAGATATTGGTGGGGCTTTAAATACTACGGTTGATGAGATATACTATACTGCAAATTTGTTTTCTTACAGAGACATGGCATTTGCTAGATTAAATACTAAAGGAGAGAATCTTAGTATCTCTTTCTTAGCATTATTGAATACTTTTCAAAATGGTGGAGATAATACTACTGCACCTGCAACCACTGATAGAAAAGCATCATTGTTTACAGGTGGTGTACATGCAGATTATAAAACAGGAGGTTTATCTTTAGCAGCAAACCTATATCTTCAAGAAGGAGAAAGAGTTGGAGGAGTAGATGTTAAAGGAGCTCTTTTAGCTAGTTTATTAGCTAAGTATAAGATTTCTGATAAGACGACTATAGGTGCTGGCTATGAAACTATTTCAGGTAGAAAAGATGATTCTGCTGCATTTTTCCCATTATACGGAACTAACCATGCTTTTAATGGTTTAATCGATAGATTTTATGTTGGTAACCATGCAAATGCAGGTGGTTTAAACGATCTACAGGTCTCTCTTGCAACTAAAATCTCAGGGTTAGCAGTTTCTTTAACAGGGCACTACTTTACAGAAGTGGAAGATGTTAATGGTATAGATGGAAAAGATTTAGGAACTGAAATAGATTTAGTAATAGCTAAAAAATTCAAGCAATTTAAATTAGTAGGAGGTTATTCTCACTTCTTTGAGCCAAGTGATATAGCAGATACTCCTGGCGTAAAATCTACTCAAAACTGGTTTTGGACAATGTTAATAATTAAGCCTAAATTTTTAAATACAGCCAAATAAAATAGATGTTGACTATTTTCGTTTCATACTATAGTTTAGTTAGTAGTGTATGGAATGAATAAATAAAACGTCTAATTTAATACAAAGATATTATTGGAATTATTTTTCATAATTATATTATGGTGAATTGTTTGATGTTCCAATATTGAATCCCGCTTTATGCGGGATTCTTATTTTGTAGCACTTAATAGATATAAGGTGACCATGTATATTTAAAAATAAAAAGTTTGAACATTAAGTCAAAAACACAGATGTAGTATAGCTACAGCGCGTATTTTAACGAAAAATTTAGTTTTTACTACTAACTCAAATGAGCTAATAATCTAATTTAATGATACTTCTAACGTGATCTAAAGTTTTAATGAGCTGTTTACTAAACTCAAAAGTCATGATATCACTTTCTTTTTTGTCTTCACGGATAAGTGTATTAAAATGTATGGTTTCGTAATTGTAGCCTATAGTGTTATAATTAAAGTCCTTTACTGTTTCTTCTCCTTCTTTAATAATGCTAACGCTAGAAGGTGTGTGGAAATAACCATGTATTTTAATAGTTGCTTTTTCACAATAGAAAATAGCTTCTGTAGGAGTGTTTTCGGTTAATGTACTTTTTAGGGAAGCCGTACTATTATTGTTGTAAATAAAAGTTATAAAGCACGAGGCGTCTGCTCCATTATCAAAAAATGATGCATTTGCTGTGATATTTTTTGGAGTTCCTAAGGTTGATAAGGCAGCAAAAATTGGGTAGATACCAATATCTAATAAGCTACCACCTCCTAAATCTTTATTAAAAAGTCTTGAATTATTATCAAAAGTTTTATAGAAACCAAAATCTGCTTCTAACTTTAAAAGTTTACCATAGGTTTCATTTTTGAGTAAGTTTAATACATATTGATAATGTGGTAAAAAATAGGTCCAAAGGGCTTCCATGAGCAGGACATTTTTTTCTTTTGCCTTAGAAATCATTTCATTGACTTCGTCAATGTTCATAGCAAAAGGTTTTTCACATAAAACAGCGATATTATGTTCTAGGCACAGTAGTGTGTTTTCCTTATGTAAGGTATGTGGAGTAGCAATATAAACAGCATCTATGTCTGGATTCTTAGCTAAGTCTTTATAATTGCTATAAGCTAGTTTGGCTTTGTATTTTGCAGCAAATGTATCTGCTTTTTCCTGAGATCTAGATGCTACAGCATATAGTTCGGTGTTTTCAATAGTTTGTAAATCCGAAGCAAATTTATGGGCAATATTGCCTAAACCAATAATGCCCCATTTAATTGTTCTAAGTCGAGATTGTTTTGTCATTATTTTTTAGAATAAATTGTAATACATTGGTGATACATATCACTAGAGCACAACCAAATAAATTGAGCCATAAATAAGGCATCCAATCTAACCACCAACCAACTAAAACAATACATTGTGTGATAAGAGCCCCAATAAAAACAGCATTAGCTTTTATATGTTTAAAGAAAAACGCTAATAGAAAAATGCCTAAAACATTACCATAAAAAATAGAACCTATAATATTGACTAACTGTATTAAGTTTTCGGCTAGATTTGCAAAACAAGCAATAATAATGGCTATGACGCCCCACATTAAAGTAAACAGTTTGGTAGCCTTTACCATATGGGAATCGTCTTTTTTTTCTGTTAAGTTTCTACCATAAAGATCAATAGATGTAATGGTAGCGAGAGCATTAATTTCTGATGCTGTTGAAGACATGGCTGCAGATAGTATTACAGCCAACAGTAGCCCTATTAGACCTTTAGGAAGGTATTTAAGAATAAAAGAGATAAAAATGTAATCTCTGTCATTAGTTTCGGTGTCTTTTGCTGCATTCTTGTAGTGAGATTTTAGTTCCATTTCCTTTTCGAGAAAACGTTTTTTATTATTACTTAACTGTTGTAACTCTATATTTAGTTTGTCATACTTGTTAGCATAAGCAGTATCAATGGCTCTTTTAATTAAGTATTTTGATTTTAGACGATATGTTTTTTCAAGGCTATCCAGTGTGAATAATTCTTGTTTAATAGCGCTGTTGTTATTTTTTGAAAAAGCAATACTCAAGGTCTTTTTTTTACTAAAAAGCGCGTTTTGTTGCTCTTGTAAATTTATATAATCCTGTGCGTATTCAGAGGCTAAAACTTTTTTAGTTGAAGCATCGATAAAATTTAAAGGCACAGGGTTAAATTGATAAAATACAAATACCATAATGCCTACAAGAAGAATAAAAAATTGCATAGGTACTTTTAAAAGGCCATTAAAAAGTAGTCCCATTTGCATTTCTTTAATAGACTTTCCAGACAAATAGCGCTGTACTTGACTTTGGTCTGTACCAAAATAGGATAAAGCAAGAAAAGTACCTCCAATTAAACCAGACCAAACCGTATATCTGTTTTCTAAATCAAAAGAAAAATCTAAGACCTCCATGCGTCCGCTTGCACCAGCGATATCTAAGGCATTAGTAAATGAGATCTCTTCTGGAATTAAATTTAAGATAATAAATAGTGCAGCAAACATTCCAGAAAAAATAACAAACATTTGCTGTTTTTGTGTTATGGTTACAGCTTTAGTCCCTCCAGACACAGTATATATGATTACTAAAACACCTATTAAAATATTTAAGATCGTAATATTCCAGCCCAGAACCACCGATAGAATTATAGCAGGAGCAAAAATAGTTATTCCTGCTGCTAGACCACGCTGAATTAAAAACAAAATAGCTGTTAACGATCGCGTTTTTAAATCGAATCTATTTTCTAAAAACTCATATGCAGTATATACCTTGAGGCGATGGTATAAAGGAATAAACACTAAACAAATAATCACCATGGCAATAGGCAGTCCAAAATAAAACTGGACAAATCCCATACCATCTGAAAATGCTTGCCCGGTGGTAGATAAAAACGTAATAGCACTTGCTTGAGTAGCCATAACAGACAAACCTATAGTCCACCATTTAGAACTATTGCCGCCTTTTACATAATCTTGAACACTTTTATTATGTCTTGTTTTCCATGTACCATAGCCTACAATGGTTAATAATGTTACACAAAGGACTGTCCAATCGATCCAGTTTAAGGTTTGCATTTTTTAAAAGGCTTTTGTAATGATAAAGAAGGCTATAAAATAGAGAACATTAGCAATTAAAACGATAGAATATAGTTTTAACCATTTAGGTTTAGAATGTGGGTTTTCGTCCATGTTAGTCATCTAATTTAGGGGCTTGTTGTATATTGCTTTTTCCCAAAGAAAGCATATTAGCAAATAACCTATAAGCGCCAGAAACACCAGCTGGGAATTCTCTAAAAAAACTTAATCCTGTATAGATATAGTGACCTTTACCATGCTTAGCAATGAGTAAGCTTCCATTTTTAGGTGTTTCGTTTTTGTCATTCATAGATAAAATAGGCGTAAATGCTTTATCCCATTTGTTTGGGAAGTATAAACCTCGTTCTTGTGTCCACCCTTTAAAATCGTTTTGCGTTATTTTATTAGGTGTATTTAGTACTTCATGTTCAGGATTTAAAAAACGCACTTCGGCATTTTCATCGGTAACGCGATCACGAGAAAGGCTTAAGGAATAAGGAGCAATATCTTTAATTTTTAGCCGATGGCTTGTGTTATATTGAACAACCATATTGCCTCCGTTAGCAACAAAATCAAATAATTGCTGTTGTTTAAATTGTAGATCTTCTAAGGTGTTATAGGCTCTAATCCCGATAACTATGGCATCTAAGTGGTTTAAAACGTTAGCATTAATATCGTTAGGTTTTAAAATACGAACGTTATATCCTATTTGTTGTAAGCTTTCGGGCACAACATCTCCAGCACCTTGAATATACCCTATGTTTTCACCTCGTTTTTTAATATCTAATCGTACTATTTTACTTTTGCTGGGAAGTAGTACGGTTTGAAAAGGAATATGATTATAGTTAATAGCAATAAGCTCTTTAGTATGCTTTTTTCCATTGATATCTATAACAGATGTTATATAACCTTCACTTTGGTTTTTAGGAGGTAAAATAGTAAACGTCACAGTTTGTTCTTCTCCTTTTTGATCGATGGAAACTTTTTGTTTTTCTGGGTATACACTCCAATCTTCAGGATGTTTAATAGTAATGTAGCCTTCTAAATTGTTTCGTTCTGCTTTTACTATAATCGTGATATCTTTTTGTTTGTCGTTTTCAAAAATAATGACCTTTTCAGTAATTTTTGCTGAAACTTCAGGAACCACTTCAAAAGGACTATATAGTTCTCCTTTGTCTGGTTTAGAAAAACGTTGTATCACGTTTTTAGTTATTGTTATTGGAATATTATCAAATAAAAGATTGAAGTTTACTTTGTAAATCCGAGGTGTTTCAGGTAGTCCTATTTTTTTTATGTCGTCTACGCGATACATGCCTAGTGACCCACTTTTATTAAGCCAATACGGTGTTGTTGGTTTTACATTAGAGGCTACATTAAAAGATTCCTTAAAGGTATATTTTGTATTATTATCTAGAGTAATGTTTTTTGAAATATTTAATTCATTATTATTATCAATACTTTGTAAGGTAATAGGGAATGTACTTCTATTAAGTACTTCAAGATTTAAATCAACGATTTCATTTTGTGTCGCCCAATTTGTTGCTGCCGATGCTTCCAGATATAAACCAGCACACATTTGAAGGATGTTTTTTAGCTCTTTTGTTTTTTGAGTTTTCCAATGTTCATTATCTATACGTTGTAATAATTTATAAGCTTTTAATAATTGGGGAATATGCTGTGAGGGATTATTAAAATTGAAGTTTTTTTCAACATTGTATAAGAGGTCTCCAATGTTTTGTCCTCCTTCTATACGATTCCAGGACGTGTCAATACCAGAGAAGATCGTTTCGTTTGAAGGAATAGGCGCACCTTTTATAAGTTCTATGTACTCCTTTTGCGAACCTCTTTGTAGTAAACTACCAAAACCTTGGCATAAATGTTGGCTTCTCGATAAGGCAGCTAATTCGTTGTTAGATAAACCTTTTAAAGGATAGTACGTGCCAATATCAAAATGAATCATATTACTTTTATCTGCTTTATCAAAGTTTTCTCTACTACCAAAAAACCACCAATTGGTATTAAAAAAGATGCGCTTTGGTTGCCAGGTACTTGTTACTTTAAAATGTTCTGGATAGGCAGACCTTTTATTAGATAAATCGAAAGCTTCCACGCTTAACATAGCTGAGGTTGTATGATGTCCATGAGTGGTTCCTGGTGTTCTGTGGTCAAACCTATTAATAATAACATCGGGTTTAAATTTTCTTATAGCTAACACAACATCACTTAGCACGTTGTCTTTATCCCAAATATTTAAAGTTTCTTCTGGATGTTTTGAGTATCCAAAATCGTTGGCTCTGGAAAATAATTGTTCTCCACCATCAATGCTTCGAGCCGCTAATAGCTCTTGGGTGCGTATAACTCCAAGAAGCTCTCTTATTTCTGGGCCAATAAGGTTTTGGCCACCATCGCCTCTTGTTAAAGATAGGTAAGCTGTTCTTGCTTTTACGTGATTGGCCATATAGGCGATTAAACGTGTGTTTTCATCATCTGGATGTGCTGCAACATAGAGTACAGATCCCAAAAAGTTTAATTTTTGAATAGCTTCATAAACTTCCGAGGATGATGGTGTTTTTGGTTTTTGAGCAGGAATAATTAATAACCCCCAAACTGTTATTAATGAGAATAGTAATGGTTTCTTCATGGTTTTTAGTAAGCTAAATACACCAAAGATAACAAGATATCTATCGATTAAATAGGTTTTAAAGTTTCTTTAACTTTCAAGTTACAATAGTTATGCTTAAACAGAAAACAAGTAGAAACTTACTATTCGATAATAACATCTTTTTCTACTAATGTTACCGCTTTTTGTAATAAAAAATTGTTGGGATAGGTTATTAAATCCCCATTGTCTAACCTAAGATGTAAGTGAAATGCCTTTATATCTTCAATAACAGCTTTTATAGGGAAATCTTTATCATGGATTTCTATCTTATCGCCTACTTTATAGGGAAAAGAAAAGAATAAAATAACACCAGCTGTAACGTTACTTAAAATAGACCAAACAGCAAAAAGAGCAATGCCCAGTATCGCAAATACAGATGAAAAAATAACGGCTAACTCTTCAAATTGAGCTCCAAAAACATAACTTTCAAAGAGAATTACTATTATTAATAGAGATACGTTTATATACTTGCAAATTAAGTTAGTTCGTGCTTTTACAATACCATTTTTTTTACCTTTTCTTTTGATAATGATATTGGAGACAATACCAATTATTAACAGGCAACTCAAAATGATTGCAGATGTTTTAAGTTCGCTTGCGTGTGTATGGAAAAAGTTAAAGGACATAGTTAATAACGATTTTAAAATCGCCATTAAAGTAACAAATATTTACTGAATATGTTTAAAGGTTAAAATTTCTTTAGACATATGTAACAATTAATGTATGGCTTGTACATATAGTGTATATATATTATATGAAATTAAGAAGATATTTTTATGATTCCAGAATAGACTTTAAAAAAGTTTCTAAATTATGGGTTATACTATCTATTGTAATGGGGCTTGCTTCTGCATTAACTATTTATAGCTTTTTTTATGTAATAAGTGAAGTCTTTAGACTATTGTCTTTAAGTTATGATGAATTACCCAGTATTCTGAGTGTTTCAGATAGAAATTTTTACAATTTGTTTTTCGCTGGATTATCTGTTGTTTTAGGGAATTCTGTAGCAATATTATTTGTTTTCAGTAGGACAGTTAATGGATTGTCAAGATTAAACCCAAAAAGAAAAAGGATACTTAATGATCAAATTTTTTTAAATTTTAATTTCACGTACTGGTTTGCAAAAATAGGATTGGTATTTGGTATATTTTCAATGTGTTGTCTTGATTTTACATTTTTACCATATTTTAAACCTTTTTCATTTTTATTACTAACTGTTTTGTATTTAGAATCATGTAAAACATTAGTTGCATTAATTAAAAAGAACAGATTTAAACTGCAATTTTTCCATTTTTCAATGATATTAATATTAACCTTGTTATTAAGTAGATTGGATGTTGTTAATTACGAGGTCATTGATAAGAGCTTACTTAAAAATAACCCCTTAATAGATTTGCCTAATTCAAACTTTTATGAAGATGAGATGTTAAATTGGAGAAATAGAGTTGTTCACTATAAAGTCAAAATAGATGAAAAAAAAGAAATAGAAATTTTTACTCGAGATAGACGTAAACTTAGGTTAAGAGATCTTTCTAAAGAACTATTAAATGAAAGAGCAGCTCTAAGAGAAGAAATGATATGGTCTCTTAAAGTAAGAATATCTGCAGATAGGGATATTGATTTGAAGTATATAAAATTAATTGAAGCCGAATTGTTAACTATACATCAAAGAAATATTATTTATGATGTTTATAATGAAGATTTATTATCCCAAAGATTTGAAAACAGAAGTGTAAATCATAAAATCACACCCTATGTTTTAAATTTAAAACGATCTAAATCAACTGAGGTTATTCCATCTCCGCCACCTCCGCCAATGCTTTTCGTTGAAAACAGACAATTCAAGGATACTTTAAACATAACTTTTAATAAAGAAATTAAATTTAATGGAGAGAAAATAGAACATAAGCTTCTTACTAATGCATTTAAAAAATATATTGATAAAGATGTTTTGATAGTATACACTTATTCTAAAAATACAAATTATCAAGAGTATATTACTGTTTTATCGTCTCATTATGCTGCCATAAATGCGTTGAAAAAACAAAAGCAAACAGTTTTTAAAAATTATGAACGTGGTAATGATTCTTTATATAGAAAGGAGCAGTTTGAGTTAAGAAAAATGTATCCTTTTGTAATGAAAGAAAAGCAACATAATTATTTACAACTATCAAATAGTTTTTAAAAAAGAATATTTCACGGAAATATTAAATTTATATATTTATGCGCTCTCACAAATGTAATCTACAAAAACAATAAAAAAATTTTATTATAAGAATGCCTATTAAAAGATATTACCTATTTTTTTTAATCTTACTACCATTTAGTCTTTATAGTCAAGATGAACCCAACTTATCAATAGCAACTATTCCAGATAGTTTAAAAATCAACGCGAATCTTATTTATAGATTGAAATCAAGAACGGTTACTATTGAAGAAATCGATAAATTGATTTGGACAGATGAAACTATTGTGACATTTTATAATAAAGAAGGAGAAGAGGATTTTAGCAGATGTTATGGTTTTCAAGAAAATGTATCCAAAGTTAAAAAATTTGAGGTAGAAGTTTTTGATAAAGAAGGCGAAAAAGTTAAAAGGTTAAAAGGAACAGATTTTTATAATTATAGCGGATATCAAGGGAAAATGTACGTAGCAGATGATTATAAAAATAAATGTTTTCATTACCAATCACCAACATATCCATATACTTTAAAAATACATACTATTTACGAATCATCAACCACAGCTTGGATTCCTAATTTTTATTTTATAGGTAGATTTAATGCATCGGTGGAGAAGTCTGTATACAATGTAATTGATAACACTAATGGAGGAATGAGGGTTTTAAAGTTAAATACAGAGAAGTTTAACATAGAAGAAAACAGTAATAGTCCAAATAAAATATCTTGGAGTTTAGAAAATGTAAAAGCTATAAAATACTATGATTGGGCAGTCAATACTAGTTATGTTTTTCCTTTAATTAAAGTTTCGTTAAATAACTTTCAGCTTGTAGATGTTATCGGGAAAAATATTTCTACATGGGAGAAAATGGGAGAATGGCAGTATGAAAATTTATTAAAAGGAAGAAATAATATTCCTGAAAAAACATTAAATACCATAGCTAAATTGGTAGAGAATTGCAGTACTGATAGAGAAAAAGCTGAAAAAATTTACGAATTTGTGCAAAATAAAGTTAGATATATTAGTATACAATTAGGAATAGGAGGTTGGCAGCCAATGCTTGCCTCTGAAGTGGACAAATTAAGTTATGGTGATTGTAAAGCATTGACAAATTATACCAAAACCCTTTTAGAATCTCAGGGAATAGAATCAAAATATTGTATAGTTTATGGAAGTAGAAATTTAACTAGCATTCCTGAAAATTTCCCTTCTATTTCTGGAAATCATGCTTTTTTGTATTTGCCAAAGGAAGATGAATGGTTAGAGTGCACAAGCCAAACAGTTCCTTTTGGTTATATAGCTGGTTTTACAGACGATAGAGATGTTCTTGTAGTTTCTAAAGATGGAGGCGAAATTAAGCATACTAAAGTTTATGGGGTGGAGGATAATGTAGAAAGAACAGAAATTGATTTAAGTTTTTCTAAAGAGAATACATTAAAAGGTAAAATAGTTAAAACGTCTCATGGAGTATTTTTTTCAGATTTAAAATCATTTGAGTCTGTTTCAAAGAAAAAAGACTTTCTTGAAAATAAATTAAGTCATATTAACAACTTGTATGTATCTAATATTTTTGTAGATAAAGAAAAGTCTAGACAAGGAGTTATGGGAGTGAGTTTTGATTTTTTAATTAATGATTATGCCAAGAAAGCAATAGGGGAGTTTATATTAAAACCTAATATTTTTGATAAGATAGATAAAATAAATTACGATAATGATAGAGCGTTGGGGATAGAAAATGAAAGAGGTTATACTGTTGAAACAATTTATCATCTAAGTCTATTAGATGGCCTAAAACTATCATCAAAACCTGTAAGTAAGAAAATTAATAATGAGTTTGGATATTATTCCTTTGAAATCAAATATAATTCTAAAGGAGGCATTGATATTAAAAGAATTTTAAAAATGAATAAATTTCGATATTCCAAAGAAAAGTACTCAGAATTTTGTGAGTTCATAAACAATGTTTCTAAAATAGATAATCACTTGTTATTCCTTAGATAGATGAAAAAATACCAAAACCTAATCTTTATTATATTTTTTATTCATAGTATTTCCATTTTTGCAAAAGAAAATGGAGACTATGTTGTAACTGTAGAAGCCTTAAAAGAAACACAAAATGCTAATTACCCAAGTGCTTCGGCTACTGTACTCAGAGAAAAAAGATATATATCTTCTCCTAGTCTCTATTATTCAGTTTTAAAAGTGGAAAAAGTGGTGAAAATCTATAATAATGAAGGCTTAAGTAATGGTATTCACGAATTTTTGGTCTATAAAGGGCAAAAAATAAGGGAACTAAGTGTGATTAATTATAGCTTGCAAGGAGATAAGATAGTTTCAGAAGAAATGGATAAAGAGGAGGTTTATCGCGATGAAATTATTGATTATCAGGAAACTATTAGGTTAGCGCCTCCAAATGTAAAGAAAGGAAATATTATTGTATTTAAATATGAAGTAAACATAGGTTTTTTACCAACAATTTATATTCAACAAGCAATACCAATTAAAGAATTAGATGTAAAAATAGCCATACCGACATTCTTTGATTGTTATGTACAGACAAGAGGAGAGAAAGAAATAAAGATAATTAAAACAAGACAAAATAATTTTCCCTTGGATTGTTTAGATAATATTTATCAATTTAGTTTAAAAGATATAGAGCCTTATTTTGAAGAACCTTTTGTAGATAATATTGAAAACTATATTTCTGGAGTAGAATTTTATATAAGATCATACAGTTTCCCTAATGGTTATTCTGAGGTTTATGCCAGAACCTGGGATGATGTTCTAAAAAAATATCAACACATCCGTAAAAATAATTTAGCTAAAACTTCTCGTTATAAAAAAGAAATATCGATGTTGCTTAAGGATGTAGTTGATGAAGAAAAAAAAATAAAACTCATCTATGATTATGTTAGAGATGGAATAAAATGGAATGAAAAGTATTCAGTTGGTTTAAAGGCAGTCACTTCTAAAGTTTTTAAAGATAAAATCGGTAATAGCGGTTCCATTAATATGTTATTATTAGAAATTTTAAAATATGCAAAAATAGAAGCTGCCCCAGTTTATGTTGCCACTAGGCAAAAAGTAAGAGGGATTTTACCTAACATAGAAGCTTTTAATCATATGATTGTTCAAGTGACTAAAAGGCTTAGTAAGCCCCACATTTACTTAGATGCTATAAATAAAAATGCACCCATGAGTTATTTAGGCGATGATGTACTCATGGGGAAAGCTATGGGATTATCGAAAGCAGACTTAGCATATCCTATCGATTTAGTAGAATCTACTTCTAACTCCGAAAAAAAGCTTATGTTGATCTATAATATTAAAGAAGATTTAAGTATTTCAGGAAAACTCAAGTTTAGTAGTGTGGGAAATGAGTCAATAAAAGGACGAAAGTTCTTTTTAGATGGTAATGAAGGGTATCAAGAAAAAATAAAAAATCATTACAAGATTGATAATATAAAAAATGTTGATTTACAAAACTTAGAAGATACCTATAAACCTTTAGTATATACTTTTGATTTTGTAGCATTAAATTCAAACTTTATCTTTAAAAAAGATGACAAAATTTACATAAATCCGTTACTGTTTTTAAGTGACACGAATAATCCCTTTAAAGAAGAAAATAGAAGTTTTCCCATAACTTACCCTCATACATTTAACCCGTTTTATGCATTAGAATAGATAAAAGGAGGGCTTAGATTTTTTATTTGGCTAAATAAGCCATCCATCCA
>CANMLX010000025.1 GCA_947498845.1 uncultured Flavobacteriaceae bacterium
TTATTCAAGGTAAAAATATAAATGCTATTAATGAAAATGAAGTCATTAAACTTGGGGTAAGCACCAATATTAATGTTGCTACTTTGTATACATTCTCTATTGCACAATTACAAGGTGATTTTTTAACAAATAATACCATTTATTTAAAAGATAACCTAACCAATACAATACACAACTTAAGTAATGGTGATTATTCCTTTACATCACAAACGGGCGAGTTTAAAGAACGCTTTGAAATTGTATTTAAAGCTAATAATCTTTCTAATAACGATATAATTGATAATAAAAACACTATATCTATTATACAATTAGATAATAATCGCATACAGTTTAATACCAAAATATCAACCATTGAATCTGTTCATATATACAGTTTGTTAGGAAAACAAATTTATAACCTAAAAGGTCATTCTAATTCTGAAACCTATAACTTAACTAATTTAGAAAACACAATTTATATTGCTAAAATTATTCTAGGTAATGATAGCACAATTAGCAAAAAAATTAGTGTTAGGTGAAAATAAACAATCAAAAACTGTATTTAAGTGCCATAATTAAGTTTCTACCAGCTGCTGAGATCCCAGAAGAGTAAGGGCGATAACGTTGATCTGTAATATTTTCTAATCCCATAGTAATCGATGTATTGGGATTAACATTATAAAGGCCTCTAAAATTTAAAGTGTACCAAGAAGGGGAGTAAGGGTTGCCATTTTCATCACTGGCATATATATAATCTTTTTCTCTTTCAGAAGGTGCTAATTGGTTAAATGATAATTCACCATTGTAGTTTAAAAACGCATCTAAAGTAAACTTATCTCCTGCCCAAACTAAATGTGTATTACCAAAGCTAGGCGCTACATGCCTTATAGGCACTTCTATGTTATTATTTTCTTCTGTACCACCAATTACACTGTATTGTGATGTAAGCTGTAACGCTCTAGCTATCGCTATTTTTAGTCCAACTTCAAAACCATAAATCCAGGCTTTTGAAGCATTTTGTATGGCTTGAATGTTACTTTGCTCTCCATCGTATAAAATACTACGCTCTCCATTAAGTGTAAAATCTCTTCTTACTAAGGCATTATCTAAATAGGTGTAATAGGTACCAACGTCTAAAACTACGTTTTCATCAAAATTAAGTTTTAAACCTACTTCTGCACCATAAGCATACTCTGGTCGTAACCTTTCGTTAGGCACTACAACAGATCCAGGTTCGGAGTCGAAAACCTTTCCTAAGTCATCAATATTTGGTGCTCTAAAAGCTGAAGCGGCATTAAATTTCCATTGAATAGTGTTACTAGGCGACCATCTTACACCAAATGTCCCTGTTAATGCCCCAGATGAATTTTTAGAACTAGTGAATGGCAAGTTTAAAAATTCGTTATTCTCCATGAAGTTAGCCTTTGATACTACATTATTAAACCTCAAACCAGATTGTAAAATAAACTTAGTATGCGGTTTATATTTTACACTAGAATATAGTGCAGCAGAAGACCAAGTAGCCCCATTGGGATATCTTGATACTGTTTTTGAAGTTGTTTGTGTCACTATATCTTCGATTCTTCCCAGAGATTTTACTTTATTATGTACATATTCTACACCATAAGAAAAACGTGTTTTATCACTTAATTTCTTTTCTAAATCCAGATTGAAGGAATAAGCATCCAAATCTTCTTCTCTTATATTCCTAGTATTAGACTGAAAATTTCTATCTATCCTGCTTTCTTCAAAATTTTGATAGGCAAAAGTGGCTTTTATTTTATCGTACAAATTAGATCTGCTACTCAATTTTGTAACCTGTAAGTTAGACATAAACCATTTTTGAGGACCGTAATCCCACTCTGCAGATCGTAATTGATTATCATCATTATAACGAATTAATCTATCATATCTGGGGATATTAGAAGATTTAGAATAATGCAATCCAAGATCAAAACTTAAGTTTTCATAAGGCTTATATGTAGCCTTTTGCATAATGTATAATTGATTGTATCCCGAATTTTTTTGAACTTGAGGATTGGTATTGGTAATTATAACATCTTCTTGATTATTAGAAACAATAAACTCTGGTCTTAAATAATCATCTGGCCCATGCGAACCCATTCTTAAATCGTTAAATGTATTATAACTAGCACTTGTTAAAAAAGCCCATTTCTCATACCCTAAATTGACATTTAAATGTCCTGTTTTTTCATCATTGGCAGAGGAATATCTCAATAATGTGCTACCTTTTATATTTAAAGAATCTAACTTTGATAACTCTGGTTGTTTTGTATAAAAACTCATAACACCTCCAATAGCATCACTACCATAAATTACAGCACCAGCACCTAAAGTAACTTCGGTATTTTGTATTGCCAATGGATCTACAGCTATTACATTGTGTATATTACCTCCTCTAAAAATGGCATTATTCATTCTTACACCATCTACTGTTATTAGCAACCTATTTGTAGAAAACCCTCTAATCATAGGGCTTCCTCCTCCTAATTGGCTTTTCTGCACAAACACCGAACCCGAACTTTGTAAAACATCGGCACTTGTCTGCGGATTAACAAACTCTATTTTATCTGAGTTTATACTTAAAATTTTTTGAGGAATATCTTTTCTACTTTGTTGAAATTTTGATGCAGAAATTACGATTTCACTTAAACCTTGAGTATTTGATGTTAAATAAACCGTTTTAGATTTTAAAACTTCTGATTTCTTAATTGATTTTAATATGTGCGAGAGGTGCTTAAAATAAAGTGTATCGCTTGCTGCAAACCTATCCAAATTTGCAACCCCTTTTATGTTTGTTACAACATTTTGCGTTTTGTTTTTATTAAAAATTACAACTTCAGATATAGGCTCTTCTGTAATAGTATTCAATACTTTTACTTCTTGCGCTTGAAATCTTCCTGTTAAAAAAAGGAAAAACAATAAAAGTATAGTATGAAACTTCATTTTGTTAATTAAAAACTTGATTGAAAATTTGTAACGATTTGGGTGTTTTAAAACTGCCCAAATGTAGTTCAAAATAAAGCAAAATCATATTTAAAAATGATTGTCTTTGAGTGCCGTTTATTTTTATAGTATTTAAAGAATCGAAATCTACGTTTAATAGCTTCTTTAAAAGTACTAAATTTTCTCCTGAGATAGAATATCTTCCTAAATTTTTACTTTCAAAATAACCGTCCTCTAAATTAAAAAAAGGGAAAGCAATATTATGAGTATCTGGATAAAACCCCAAGTACTTTGTTAAATTGATTAAGAACAATAAATGAAAATTAGGGCTTTCTTCTTGTATATCAAACCACAATAAGGACGTTTCTAAATAACTATAAAGTGATTCATTTTCTTCCTCTTCATATAGTGTGCTATTTAATATTTCAGATAAAAAAAGAACTACTGCACTTTTTAATATATGAGAATGCAAACTCGCAAAAATATAAGAGGGCTTGACTTCTTTTAGAAAATACAGTGTAGCATTCGATTTTTTATTGAATACAATAGACAACTGAGAAAACAACTGAAAATAGGCTACTTTTGTGGCAGATTTCTTAGACTTGAATGCGCCTTTAACAATAAAACTTACTACGCCATGATGTAATGTGTAGCACTTTACTATCAAATCGTTATCACGATATTTTAATTTTGAAAGAACAATCGCTTTTGTTTTGCTAAGCATTATCTCACAACCATTAGTTTGATAACTTTAGTTTCCAGACTATCTAAATCTGCTAACATAATAAGATAAACACCTGATGCTACAATAGTATTAGCTAAATTTTTACCATTCCAGTAAGCGGTTCCTCCATCAATCTCCAAATTAAATCCATTATGTCTTTGGTTTATATTAGATTGTGCTTCAGCCACTAAATTACCTTCAACATCTGTAATTTTGATATTTGTATTTTCTGGAATGTCTTTAATTTTAACTTTATCTTCTACAATGTTAAAAGATGGTCTAACTGGATTAGGATAGGCATGAGATTTTGCAAAATCTTCTTGAGGAGCAGAGGCTCCAGATTTAAAAGAGACTAATCCTTTTTCTGTAGCAATGTAAACAACGCCACTTGCTTCATCTATAGAAATATCATTTACATTATTTGAAGGTAATGGTGAATTATCTGTTGTAAAATGAAATATAGTTCTCTGTCCATCAGAACTTAAATAAAATAAACCAGAACCACTTGTCGCAATCCACTTGTTATTTGATCCATCTACCTTAATATCGGAAATAAACTGTTCGAAAAGAAGTTCTTTGGCCACACCTTCTTCTTCTATAATAATTTCTTCTGCAATAGTATTGTCATCAGTAAAAAAATTCGAGGTATTAAACAAAACTCTCAATCCTTGATGAGTGCCAATCCACAATTGATTTCTTTTATCCAATGCAAGGCTTCTTACCCTACTTATTGGTAAGTTAGATTCTTCACTTATACGCTTTATAAGCGGGTTTCCATTATTCTCATTAAAGCCTATAACGCCATTACTATATGAGCCTATAAACTTTGTTCCGGAAGCATCAATAATTACATCACTAAAACCTAACTCGTCTGCTAAAGGATTAGCTATAATTTGATTAAAACTATATGATGTCCACTGTCCATTTTCGAATTTATTTAGAGGTTTTTCAACCCTTCCATTCATTAACCACAATACCCCATCTGAATCGTAACTCCCAGACAATGTGAGATTTATATTATTTACAAAAGGAGTTAAGGTACTATTATTTTCATCAAACAAATTAACCACTTCATTATCATTAACCTCTATCAAACCTGTAAAATATGAACTTATGTAAACTTGATTAGGGTTTAATGGATTTATTGCAACATGAGATATATTTCTAGGGTTATCAATTTGAGCACTAATTGAATCATAAGGTATATTTATCCATTCATCTCCTTTTAAGTGACTAATACCTGTTCTTGTAATTCCTCCACTAAAATTGTAATCTAATGAATATCCTCCTGAAACACACCAAAGTTCTCCATTAAAATTATCCAAAGAAAAAATTCTATTTAATAATGGGCCTTCTGGACGAATTTCTTCAAAAATAGTTGGGCTTGAAATATCTGTCTTCAAAACCCCAAAGTCGTCGGTTCCTATGTAAATAGAATTGGAATTTAATGAAACGCTATTAAATTTGGTACTAAAATCTGCATTTACGGGTATTTGAGAAGTCAAGTTAAAATTCGAATCGTAAACAAAGACATCATCGTTAGTTACTACTAATAAATTATTATCAACAGAGTTTACTTTTACAGGTAAACTTTCGTATAAAAATAACTCAAATAGCACATCATTTGTTATCTCATAAATCCTTCTATTTGTTTGTATAGTGTAAAGTTTATCTAGGTTATTGGTAATACCTTTAAAACTACCAGAAGCAATTACTTGCCAATTTTGATAATCTATTAGGTTTGGATTAGACAATGGAGCTTTCCTTATTCCATTTCCTCCTTGACAGGCAGCATAAACAGCCCCATCAAAAACTGTAGTTTGGTTTACTTGAATTTGTGTACCACCATTTCCAATAAAGTAGGTGTCTCCAAACTCCAACCGTTCTAAATCGTAAACAGAAACACCAAAATTAGTAGATATATAAATTAGGTTTTGATAAGCATAAAAGTGATTTATCCTTCTGTTGTTAGCGGGAATTGTTAGTTTATCAATTATGTCAACGACTGTTAAAACATCCTCTTCATTATCAAATACTACCTCAATTAAACCGCTTACATAGCCAATAATTAACAATTCATAAGATTCACTATAATGAATAGTTGATATTTCATCTCCAGACAAACCATTTACTGTGGTAAGTTCTTCTATTTCATTTGTATTAAGATCAATGTTAAAAACAGCATTTTCTGAAGCTGCATAAATTTTATTATTCCCCTTTACAACATCTTTTACTTTATAATATGAGAAATGGCCTTCCCATAGATCTGAAAAATCTTGAGAGAACTGGAGTAATGGAAAAAAACAGAAAAACAAAAAAATTAATCTCCTCAAAATAAAATTTATTAATGTGATAGCAAAGGTATAACGAAAATTAGTTTTATATAATATAATTCAAATACGAAAAAATCATATATTCTTATTTATAAAGCTTAATCTTTTATGCCTTAATTTTCTACTATTTGATAGATATCTTAATTCTAACATGTACCACGATATCACAGATAGAACAAATACTACCAACAATACAAGCAAACTTATAACTATTGGGTTGTATTTATTAAACAATTCGAAATAAACAAATAATTGAATTACTGGGAAGTGATAGATGTAAATACCATATGTAAAATCACCATACTTTCCAAAATTGTTTAACCACTTAAAATTATAAGCTAAGTAAAAAACCATAAAACCATAGGTAATTGGTTTTAGTATTTGTGTTTTAAAAATATATTGTTCTAAAAAAAATAGTAATAAACAAATTAGAATAGCATGATGCCTCCATTTTAGTAAAAGATAAAAGTTTCTATAGAATATAACTCCAGTAATAAAAAAAGCTAAAGCTCCCGGTAGTTGTTTAGCTACTTTATACATATCTACGTAAGAAAAATAATTAAAATAGCATATAGATATTAGATAAACTAAAATACTTAAAATATAAATATTAACCTTTTTAAAATTAATTAAGTAATAAAAAAGAGGCACTAGTAAATAAAAAGCCTCTTCTATTTTTATTGTCCAAAGGGCTCCATTTACAGCACATATTTTGTTATTTTCAAATACTCCTGGTAAGCAAGGCTCAATATAATTTTGGAATGATAAATTAGCTAATAAATAGTTCCAAAATTGAGCATTAGAGAAATAATTAACAAAAGAATTTGTTGTAATCAAACTAAATAAAAATGCACAAAAAAGAATTAAAAAAAAATAAGCAGGCACAATCCTTTTTATTCTTTTTATCATGTACTCTTTTAAACCCTTACTATTCTCATAACTTTTTGCTATTAAAAACCCACTTATAATGAAAAAACCATCTATTGCTAAACGTGTATTAAAATATAAACTATAAGGCTGAAATATTTTAACTTGACTTAGTTCTATCAAATGCGCCAAAGCAACTACTGAGGCAAAAAGTACTCTTAAAAAATCAAAATTATTGATGTTTATTTTATCCAAAAATATTGTTTTTGTTGTAAAAGAACTCTAAACCACCCCTTGCGCCAACATAGCATCGGCGACTTTAACAAATCCTGCAATATTGGCTCCTTTTACGTAATCTATATAACCATTATCATCTTTCCCATATTTAATACAAGACTCATGTATCTCTTCCATAATTTCTCTAAGTTTATTATCAACTTCTTCCCTTGTCCACTTATAACGTAAAGAATTTTGTGTCATTTCTAGACCAGAAGTTGCCACCCCACCAGCGTTAGAAGCTTTTCCTGGGGCAAATAAAATTTTTGCTTTATGAAACTTTTCTATCGCTTCTTTAGTAGAAGGCATATTAGCCCCTTCACTAACACAAATACAACCATTAGCTAGTAACGCTTCTGCATCATCCCCATTTAACTCATTCTGGGTAGCACACGGCAACGCAATGTCGCATTTTTCAGACCAAGGCGTTTTACCTTTGATATATTTAGCATTAGGATACTCATTTATATACTCACTAATTCTTCCTCTTTTCTCATTTTTAAGTTGCATCACGAATTTTAACTTATCTTCATCTATACCATTTTCATCAAAAATATACCCAGACGAGTCCGATAACGTTAATACCTTTGCACCTAGTTGAATTGATTTCTCTGCAGCATATTGAGCCACATTACCCGATCCAGATATAACAACATTTTTCCCCATAAAACTATTGCTGTTCGTTTTTAACATATTTTCTGCAAAGTAAACCGTACCGTATCCTGTAGCTTCTGGTCTAATTAAAGACCCTCCCCAAGTCATTCCTTTTCCTGTTAAAACACCAGTAAATTCATTTCTCAATTTTCTATACATCCCAAATAAAAATCCAATTTCTCGTTGTCCTACGCCAATATCTCCTGCAGGAATATCTGTATTTGGCCCTATATGTCTAAACAGTTCACTCATGAACGCATGACAAAATCGCATAATCTCATTATCACTTTTCCCTTTAGGGTTAAAATCGCTTCCTCCTTTTCCTCCTCCCATGGGTAAAGTTGTTAAACTATTTTTAAATACCTGCTCAAAGGCTAAGAATTTTAAAATACTCATATTTACTGTTGGGTGAAAACGCAATCCCCCTTTATAGGGCCCAATTGCAGAGTTCATTTGTATTCTATAGCCTCTATTAACTTGTATTTCACCCGAATCATCTACCCAACACACTCTAAATGTCACTGCACGTTCTGGCTCGACCATCCTTAATAGTACATTTTTTCCATAATATATGTTATGTTTTATGATGTAAGGTATGACCGTTTCGGCTACTTCTTCTACTGCTTGTAAAAATTCGGGTTCATTATTGTTTCGCTCTTTAACAATATCTAAAAATTCTGTAACTATTTTTTTCATAAATAATTAAGTCGTTATAATAGTTTAGTATGTTTTTATTTTTAATGTCTAAATATACGATATCTTGAAAAAAGACGTTTATTTTTCAGTAAACCTATTAATGTTATGTAAAAGATATTTAACTTCACTAGATTTATTTGCTAGTTGGCAGTCTTTTTATATATTTGTTATATCAATGCCTCAAAAAAAGTCTTGAAATTTTATGCTTAACTCCAACCGTTTAGCTTTCTTAATTGCATTTTTTGTTGTTTGCCAAACGGCATACTCACAACTTGGATTTTCTCACGAAATAGGTGTTATTGCTGGTCCATTGCAATTTAAGTCTGATTTTGGACAACGTTCAGATTCAAAAACCAATTTTGGTAATATAGGGATAGGAATAGGCATAGTCCACTATATTAACTTTGCTTACAGGGCAGATTGTAACTGCTACACTACAGATAATTATTTTAATGATCACTTTAAAATAAGAAACGAAATTTCTTGGAATAGAACAAAATTAGAACACTTTGGTAGGTGGGTAGAAGAAAGTAGAACTTCTTTAGATGCACAGAGACTTAGAGCGCATACTGGTGTAGCAAAAAACCTTGACATAGGTACCCAATTAGAGTTTTTTCCTAGGAGCATTAGACGATTTCAAGCATATGGCTATAAAATTAGCCCTTATGCTAGTTTAGGGATACATTATACATCTTTTTCTCCAGAAGCAAATACCACATTTGGTGATGGTCTAGTTAGTACCTCGAGCAACTTTTATTCTGGATGGGCTCCAGGCTCCATTGATCCTTCTTCTGGGAGTGCTTGGTCTGTAGTATCAAGCCTTGGTTTTCGTTATAAAGTAGCCAGATTCTCGGATGTAGTTGTAGATTTAAGGTGGCAATATTACTTTAGCGACTGGGTAGATGGTTTAAATCATAATTTATCATCTAGCCGAACTAACGATTGGTTATTGTGGTTAAATTTTGGATATGTCTATTATCTAAATTAAATTTTAACGGCTTTTAAAAGTGCTAATATATAGCCATAATGAATTCCTTCGTGTATCATTATAAACTCTAAAGCTTCGTCTATATTTGTTAATGTATTACCTGTTGTAGAAACCGTATACGCATTGTAATTTTTAAAAACACCTGCATTATAATCTTCATTTGTTTTTCTAATTGTAGAAAACAATAATGCTTTAATCTCCTCTATGCCCTCTTTTGTTACTGCCTCCTGAGGTTTAGATCCTTTTTTATATTTATCAATTAATTCATTGCTTACGTTGGCTGGTAATCCAGATAATTTATATGCTAATAATTGCTCTGATACTACTATATGACCTATATTCCAAATAATATTATTATTAAATCCTTTAGGAACTCTATTTAATTCCTCTAGTGTATTGTCTTCTAAAATTTTTTTAAAAATCTCTCTAATATTATTTATAACATCAAATGTAAAATTCATAATGATTTTATTTTTTTGATAAATATAGCTTTAATTTGTTCTCACAAACAAATTAACTATGAAAAAAGCATACTATCTTAAAACATGTAGCACATGTATTAGAATACTCAAAGAACTAAATCTTTCAGAAGAGTTTATACTTCAAGATATAAAAACAGAGGAAATTACTGTAGAACAATTAGAGCAAATGAAGCATTTTGCAGGCAGCTACGAAAAACTTTTTAGCAAACGTGCAAAACTTTATAAGGAAATGGATTTAAAAAATCAAGACCTAACAGAAAAAGACTTTAAGCATTATTTATTGGAGCACTATACGTTTTTAAGCAGACCTGTTATAATTATAGATGATAACATATTTATTGGTAATTCTAAAAAAACAGTTCAAGCAATAAAAGACCATTTGGCATTATGAATGTGATTTCATACCAGTTCTTAAATGAATTTATTGTAAAGTAAAATGATGAATTTTGGAATTGGTATTAACTTTTTAACTAGAAATATACTCCCCAGGATTGAGACATTAAATCTGCGATCTCTCTTTTGAGCGGGATTAGTTCAACTTATACCAATTTTGCTATAAAATGAGGTATAAATAATTTGAGTTATTTTACAGGAGTTCAAAGCATAAAAATCAAGCATAGCCTTAGCTACGGTTTATTTTTTTAATGCAGAAATTATGTAAAAGAAACGAATTATATGTCGCATTTTATGGTAGAATTGGTATTACTATATTGTGTGCACCCTTTGGACTTCACAATATTGAATTTCACTAATAATAAATACCTCAAGAACAAAATATTAAATCTAAGATCCCGCTTTTCAGCGGGATTAGTTCAACTTACTATTTTAAATGCATTGCTACGCAATTTTTTAAAATAGAGTTTCACTAAAAAAACTGCCACAACAAAATAATTATAATTACTTTGTCATGACAGCTAACCATTATTAGAGCATAGCCGATCTACTCTAAAATTCACACTAAAAATAATCTGTTATTGATTTGTCAAATCAGATTTATTGTATACCCACTTTGGTAGTTTTTCAGCATCAAAGTTGGCTTTTTTAATTGTATTTACGTTCTCTACACAAAGTGCATTTAATAGATTTTTAGTATCTAGTACTGCAAAAACTTTATCATGCTGTGCTTTCACAAAATGTCCAAATATTCTATCAAGATCTACTAATTTGTACGTTCCATTTTCTAATTTAAAAGCAAACATATCTTTAACTTTACTATCGTAAAACTCTGTATTTTTATCATAATCTGCTTCATTTTCAATATAACTTTTACCGGCTACTAAAAGATATTCTGTTCCGTTTTTTACGTGTTTTACACTAATTGTCCCTCTAAATAAAAGGTGATAGTTTTCGTGATAATTACTTTTTAACCCTTTAGGGTTTGATTTACTGTTTTCGTAAATATGCTCATAGTACGAAGGATCGTGATCTTTAACTTGTCTGTTAAGCACATGCTTTACATAATCAGACTTAGACTCGAAGTAAGAAGGCATATTTATTGCACAATATCCAGAATACCAAACTGGTACAAATTCGCTGTGTAATAATTCGTGACTTCCTTTTTTGAAGATTACTGGTCGGTCATATACTCTCGAGTTGTAAAATTTATAATTGTTAATTGTAAATAATTCACACTCGTCAACTGCCTTTTCTTCAACTCCTGTTTTACAGGAGGCAAAAATTAGACAAAAAATCATCAGGGTTTTTAATACTAATTTATTCATAATGTTTGGTTATTGTGGTAAGGTTAAAATTTAATTAAAGCGACTATTTTAAAATTACCTGATTAAGCTTGTATTTAATTTGTTTGTTTTTTCCTTCTAATTTTAGGTACAAAACCTACAATATAATGAAAGAAAAATTTATTAAAATGTGTTTTCGATTACCTCTTACACTATGCAATATAAATATGTTCTACGAAATAAACGACAAAAAGCATAATAATTTCGATGAAATGCATTATTTTGAGTCTTTTTCTTACAAATAATTGTGTTTTTACCGTAATTTTAAGTGTAAATAAGTGGTTTTTAGATAACTAAAATTACACTTTTAACCCGCTTTACGCAATAGAAGGTTGTCATGAAGCCTTTAGATGCAAGAAATACTAGTGTTTTCTTAATTTCTGCATAGCACCGTTATGATGAAATTAAAAAACGCAGCGAAGCGGTAGTATTTGCAGTAGCTACAAGATCTAATAAATTTTCTATTGCATAAAAGTGGGTTTAACATAAAAGCATATTATAGATTATAAGAAGAAGCACGTTTTTAAATTAAACTTTATAGTAATACTTAATGTATAAGGCTAAAAACCTGATTTCGAACTAATACCAATTCACAAATGAATTTATTGAGTTAAAAAGTGCCTTTTGAAATTCTATTTCAACATAAAAAAGAACCGTAGCTACAGCTATGCTTATTTTTTCTGTATCATATAATTCCAAAATTCATCATTTTACTTTACAATAAATTCATTTAAGAATTGGTATAAGAACAGTATTTTTAAAACACAAACACCTATATATCAATTACTTAATTTAAACAAGTGTATTCTGTCGCTCATGAGGTTATGAAAATGTAGCTTAGTTAGTTATATAATAGATTTTAAGCAAAATTAAACGACATCCTTATATTCTTTTGCCTTATAAGGTGTTATTATTAAACGAGACGCTTTATCAAAATTAATATAGTTGTATAACCAATTAAAAAGGGTAATAATTTTATTTCTAAAGCCTACTAGAAATATTAAGTGAATAAACATCCATATAAACCAAGCAAAGAAGCCTCCAAAACGCAATTTATTAATATCGACTACAGCTTTATTTCTCCCTATTGTAGCCATTGATCCTTTATCGAAGTATTTAAAGGGTTTCATTTTGCCTCCTTTATGTAACGCAAGTAAGTTTTTTGCTAAATGCTTCCCTTGCTGGATAGCGGGTTGCGCAACCATAGGATGACCGCGCTCATAATCATCCGTTTTCATTAGAGCAATATCCCCTATAGCGAAAATGTTATTAAACCCATTGATCTGGTTAAACTCATTTACCTTATAACGGTTTGCTCTTTCTACTAGTACATCTTTACTAATGCCTTGAATAGGAGCTCCAGTTACCCCAGCAGACCAAACAAAAGTAGCCGCTTTAAGTTTTAAATCTGTATTAGTTTCTACTAAATGATTATCATAATTGGTAACCATAGTGTTTAAGTGAATCTCGACATCAAGCTTTTTTAAAAACTTTTCTGCATTTTTACTCGCCTTTGGACTCATTGGAGGTAAAATGCGATCTGCGCTTTCTATAATATGAATTTTCATTTCCAAAAAATCCATGTCTGGGTAATCTCTTGGTAACACATGTGCACGTAACTCTGCCAACCCACCTGCTAACTCTACACCTGTAGGACCTGCGCCAACAATTACAAAATTTAACAACTCTTTTCGTAATTCTGGATTTGGGGTAATTACTGCTTGTTCTAGATTTTCCAGCATCAAACTACGTAACTTTAAAGCCTGTGGGACACTTTTCATCCGCATGGCATTTTGTTGTATCACTTTATTACCAAAAAAGTTAGTACGCGCTCCAGTAGCGATCACTAAATAATCGTAATTAATATTTCCTATGTTAGTAAAAATGGCTTTTTTATCTGTATCTATTGAAGCCACTTCAGCCATTCTAAAAAAAGTATTCTTACCTTTTTTAACTATTTTACGTAAGGGATAAGCTATAGATTCTGGCTCTAATGAAGAGGTGGATACTTGATACAATAAAGGTTGAAACGTATGGTAGTTTTGTCGATCTAACAAGACAATTTGGAAGTCTTTACGATTAACCAAACCTTTTGCTATAGATACACCTCCAAAGCCACCTCCAATAATAACGACTCTGGGTTTTTCTGTATCGGGAATATTTAACGTAGGCGCCATAAATTACAAGAATTTTAGGGGTGCAAGTACCAACTATTTTATTGGCTTTGCAACTTATTTATGGATTTTCATTAAGTTGATTTTACCCCAAAGACATAATATACTTTTTAGGTGTAGTACCATATTTTTTCTTAAAAGCTGCAATAAAATGGCTTGAAGTACTATAGCCCACTTTAAGACCTACTTCGTTTACATTATGCTCTCCAGATTCTAAAAGTTTTCTGGCTACCTCCATTTTATAATCAAACAAAAAACTAAATACAGAATCGCCATAAATTTGTTTAAAACCTTCCTTAAGCTTCTTTATATTTAATCCTATTTCGTCGGCTAATTCTTGTAAACTTGGTGGTTCTGCCATTCGGGATATCACAATATCTTTAGCTTTTCTAATTTTAATAACATTTGCTTCATCTACCAAAAAAGGACACTGTTCTATATCGGCATCCTCACTTCTATTAAAATACAGACTTAAAAGCTCATACCCTTTACCTTTAAAATAAAGTGGCTTAATAGAACTATTAAGATTAAAATTGATTAATTGATTAAGTACAATGGCCATCGATGGAGATATCGTTCCATCCTTATAATACTTTTTATCTTTATTCTCATCACTCAAAAAAGTAATATAACCTGCTTCTTGTGAAAATAAACCATGAAATTTTTTAATAGATATAAGCAAAGACACGATCCATGAATTAGCATCTATTTGCAAGTTAATGGGCAATTCGCGTTGTGGATTGTATAATAATAACGAATTCTCTTCTTGAATATCCAATGTATAACGCCCATCATTAAAAATAAAGCGACATGCGCCTTTTACACAAAAGTGAAATTGTATAAAATCGCTATTTATTTCTTTTTCAATACTTTTGGAAATACTTTCTTCATTTTTATGAGACAAAATAATAAACCCATTGTCTATTAACGTTTCATCAAAAGTACTTTTAGCGACATTTTCCATACTGAGTTGATTTATATATTCTTGCTTATTATTTAGATTTATTCTAAACAAACAACATGAAACCTACTAAAAACACTACAAAAATATGATATTTATCATGTTTTTCGATAAAAAACATTCAAAAAACCACAAACGATATTAAAAGTTCTTTGAGCGTTATTTTTTTATACACTATCCTATTATTTTTGTGTGCTATTATTGAACATTACGCATGCAAAAATTCAACATCTCACGCGGCAACTACTTTTACGCCATAGGTTTAAGCTATAAAAAAGCCGATGCCGACATAAGAGGACGTTTTAGTTTAGATGATGATGCAAAGCATGCATTACTTAAACAAGCCAAAGATAACACTATTGAAAGTTTGGTTGTTATCTCCACGTGTAACAGAACCGAAATCTATGGTTTTGCACAACACCCATACCAACTTATAAAGCTGTTATGTGAAAACACGCAAGGTTCTGTTGAAGAATTCCAAAAAGTAGCATATATATATAAAAATAAAGACGCCATAGCGCATATGTTTCGTGTAGGTTCTGGTTTAGATAGTCAAATCCTTGGTGATTTTGAAATTATAAGTCAGCTAAAAAAGAGTGTTAAATTATCGCGAAAAAATGGTTTATTAAATCATTTTTCAGAGCGCTTAACAAATGCTGTTATTCAAGCCAGTAAACGCATTAAAACAGAAACCAACATCTCTTCTGGCGCAACCTCTGTGTCTTTTGCTTCAGTACAATATATCTTTAAAACTATAGAAGATGTCTCAAATAAAAACATTCTTTTATTTGGTACTGGTAAAATAGGAAGAAACACCTGTGAAAATCTAGTAAAACATACGCAAAATAACCACATTACTTTAATTAACCGTACAAAGAATAAAGCCGAAAAAATTGCTGGTAAATTCAACCTAATAGTTAAAGATTATGCTAATTTACAAGAAGAATTAAGTAATACCGATATACTTATAGTTGCAACAGGAGCACAACGCCCAACCATAGACAAACATATTATTCAATCTAAAAAACCATTATTAATTTTAGATTTGTCCATCCCAAAAAATGTAAATGAAAATGTAGAAGAACTGGATAATGTCTCACTAGTTCATCTGGATCATTTATCGCAAATTACAGATGAAACTGTAGAAAAACGCAAAGCAGATATTCCTCTGGCAGAAACTATTATAGAAGATATAAAATTAGAGTTCAACAGCTGGTTAGAAACCAGAAAGTTTGCGCCAACCATAAAAGCTTTAAAACTTAAATTAGCACATTTTGCATCAGCAGAATTAGATACACAACGTAAAAAATTAAACGATTTTAACGAAGCTCAAGCAGAGCTAATAAGTAACAACATTGTGCAAAAAATAACCAATCATTTTGCACATCATTTAAAAGATGATAATAGTTCTACAGATGACAGCTTAGAGCTTATAAAAAAAGTATTTCAGTTAGAAGAACCCTCAAAAACTAATGTCTAAAATCATAAAAATTGGCACCCGAGATAGTGAATTAGCATTGTGGCAAGCCAAAATAGTACAACAACAACTCGAACATCTTGGGCATAAAACACAACTTGTTCCTGTAAAATCTACTGGCGACTTAGTTCTAGACAAGCCCTTATACGAATTAGGTATAACTGGTATTTTCACCCGCACTTTAGACATCGCAATGTTAAATCATGAGATTGATATTGCAGTACACTCACTTAAAGATGTCCCTACAATACTTCCAAAAGGCATTGTTCAAGCCGCAGTTTTAAAACGTGGTAATGTTAGAGATACCCTTGTATTTAAGGACAACGAAGAATTTTTAAGCGCCAAACAAGCCGTAATTGCAACAGGTAGTTTACGCAGAAAAGCACAATGGCTAAACCGCTACCCTACACATACCATTGAAGATTTAAGAGGTAATGTAAATTCCCGATTAGAAAAACTAAAACATAACGTACATTGGAATGGGGCTATTTTTGCCGCAGCAGGTATAGGACGCATAGGAATTAGACCAGAAGACGCTATTAATCTGGACTGGATGGTTCCAGCACCTGCACAAGGCGCTATCATGATCACAGCACTAGACGACGATGACTTTGTAAAGAATGCATGTGCAGAATTAAATCATGGCGACACCGAAATTTGTACCACCATAGAACGCAAATTTTTAAACCGACTAGAAGGAGGCTGTACTGCACCTATAGGCGCCTTGGCCTATATAAAAAACGAAGAAATTAACTTTAAAGGCGTACTTTTAAGTAAAGATGGCTCCAAAAAAATAGAAGTCACAAGAACCGAAAAACTAGGCAAGCATCATGATTTAGCAGTATTTTGTGCCGATTATATTATTGAGCGTGGTGGCAAACGTTTAATGGACGACATTAAATACTCAAATCACCCCACCAATATATTTTCTACCAAAACACTTACCGAAGATCAGCGCTTACTATTTCATGATAAAGTGGTAGCAAAAAGTGACGACTTTATAAAGGTTAGTTTAAATCGTATTCGCCCACAAATTTTAAAATCGGAACTAGAAAATGTAATCATCACCAGTAAAAATGCTGTTGAAGCACTAATTACAAACTATTCGGCAACCGAATTACAATTTAAAAACATCTATTGCGTAGGGCGCAGAACAAAACGCTTGGTAGAACAAAAAATAGGTAAAGTAGCCCATACCGAAAAGAATGCCGAAAAATTAGCCAACTATTTAGTTGAGTTTATAGAAGGCACAGAAGTTACTTATTTTTGTAGCGATATTAGATTAGACGCTTTACCTACAATACTTAACGAAAACAATATAAAAGTTAACGAAGTTGAAGCGTATCAAACCAAACACAACGGTTATAAAATAGATGAAACTGTAGAAGGCGCTATGTTTTACAGCCCATCTACGGTAGAAAGCTTTGTAAAAAAGAATAGCACAGACATTGTTGCTTTTTGTATAGGTGAGACCACAGCAAGAGAAGCTAAAAAATATTTTAAAAACATTCGTGTAGCAAAAGTACCAACAGTAGAAAGTGTGATTGAGTTGGTGAATGCGCATTATGTATAATGGTTTCTGGTTGTTGGTTAATAGTTCCCCCAACAACTAACAACCAAAAACCAACAACCAACAACCAAATGATTAAAAACGATTTATTCCTAAGAGCATTAAAAGGCGAAACTGTAGACCGTCCACCAGTATGGATGATGCGTCAAGCAGGACGTTATTTACCTGAATTTATGGCAATTCGTGAAAAGTACGATTTCTTTACACGTTGCCGAACACCGGAGTTAGCAAGTGAGATAACGGTGCAACCTATACGTAGATATGGTATGGATGCCGCCATATTATTTTGTGATATTTTGGTGATTCCGCAAGCTATGAATATAGAGGTACAAATGAAGCCTAACTTTGGACCTTATTTGCCAAACCCAGTGCGCACACAAAAAGATGTAGACAATGTAATTGTTCCCGATGTTACAGTCGAACTGGATTATGTATACCAAGCCATAAAAGCAACAAAGGAATTATTAAACGATGAGATTCCACTCATTGGTTTTGCTGGATCACCTTGGACTATCTTATGTTACTGTGTACAAGGACAAGGCAGTAAAACGTTTGATAAAGCCAAGGCACTATGTTTTTCAAACCCAATAGTAGCACATCAATTACTACAAAAAATAACAGATACCACGATAGCTTATCTAAAAGAAAAAGTAAAAGCTGGTGTTAATGCTGTGCAAATCTTCGATTCTTGGGGAGGCATGTTATCCCCAACCGATTATCAGGAATTTTCATGGCAATATATTAATCAAATAATTGAAGCTTTAAAAGACCATGCTCCAGTAATAGCCTTTGGTAAAGGTTGTTGGTTTGCATTAAACGACATGGCAAAAAGTAATGCCTCAGCACTAGGTGTAGATTGGACATGTTCTGCACGAAATGCACGCTATTTATCAGGTGGAAACATAACATTACAAGGTAATTTTGACCCTTCAAGGTTACTCTCCCCACCTTCTGAAATAAAGAAAATGGTACACCAAATGATTAACGAATTTGGCAAAGATAAATACATCGTAAACCTAGGTCATGGTATTTTACCTAACATTCCTTTGGACCATGCCAAAGCGTTTATTGATGCTGTAAAAGAATATAAGAGCCCCTCTTAATCTCCCCAAAGGGAGAAACTATAACTCATATTTTTATAAATTAGTACTTAGAATTTAATAGATATTAATTCTCTCTCCTTTGGAGAGAGTTAGAGAGAGGCATTATGATAAAAAATATCACATCAGGTATAAAAGCCTATTTTGGGGCTTTT
Source organism: uncultured Flavobacteriaceae bacterium (assembly GCA_947498845.1). GTDB lineage: Bacteria > Bacteroidota > Bacteroidia > Flavobacteriales > Flavobacteriaceae > Jejuia. The sequence continues at coordinate 19,143 of CANMLX010000025.1, forward strand.
GGCTTAATTTCAAAATTAAAACTTTGGAAATATTTTGCGATTCCAATGCTAATAAGCGTGGTGACTGCTATTATTATTTTTAGCTCGGCTTATGGTTTATCAGATAATATAGGAAGGTTTATTGCCAAAATTTGGTTTTGGGAATGGGGAAAAGAAACCTTCACCTCTATTAGTAGTTTTTTTGGAGGCTTAGTCGTTTTAGTGATAGGGCTTATCCTGTTCAAACATATTATAATGGCACTATCTTCACCCTTTATGAGTCCGGTATCCGAAAAAATAGAAGCCCATTTAACAGGAAACACTTATCAACCCACAAACACCTCATTTAGCGAGCAGTTATCAAGAGGGATTAGTATAAGCCTTAGAAATCTGGGAAGAGAATTACTATTAACCATTCCATTATTACTTTTAAAATTTATCCCAGGCGTTAATATTATCTCAACCATACTATTATTTTTAGTACAATCCTACTATGCTGGTTTTGGTAATATGGATTACACTCTAGAACGCCACTTTAAATATAAAGACAGTATAAAATTCGTAAGACAAAACAGAGGTATTGCCATAGGTAACGGTATCATTTTTATATTATGCCTACTATTACCCATTATTGGTTTTATTATAGTACTGCCTTTATCTGTAACTGCAGCAACTAAAAGCACTGTGGGCCTTATTGAGACCAACAAATAACGCGTACAAAGTTTAAAACAATAGTTTTATATGGCATAAAATTAACCTTATAACTATAATTTTCTTTTTTGTAAAAGCCCAGTGAATTCTTAAATGAGTATCATAGAAAAATATGATAAGCCTTTCCAGTACGGCTCTATAATAATTAATATTATTATGGCTTATCATTTTTTTGCATTATGGTACGAACCTCAAAATTATCCCACCACTAAAATCTCGAATTTTGTAACTTTAATGATATTTGAGTTCGTGATGGTGCACTCTGGAATATTTATGGCTTTTATGCCAAAGCGCTTATCTCTTTTTATCTTTGTGCCTTTTTATGGTGTTTTCGCATTAATATTTAATTCTTTTGTAGAAAACGATAGCATTTTAATTATATACTTAATAGCTGTTTTTAATCGTATGCGCTTTGCTTTTTCAGATGTTAGCTCAGAAATTAAAGGTCAAGCAGCCATGCGTTCTGTTTTCTCGGCATTTGCTTATTTTGTACTTATTTTTGTAGTATTAATATTTCAGTCTTATATACCTCATTTAGGTTTGACTCCAGATTTTTTAAACTATTCCGGGTATTTTAATACTATTAATGCCACTGGAAATTTTGTTGAATCTCCACATATCGCTATTTGCTTTGGTGTAATTTATTATTTGGTTTTGGCTTGTGTTGAATATTATTTATTGCCCGTTGGGATAAACAGTGATGACGACACAAGCACAAAAAAAAAGATAAAAGAAAAGCTCAAATACACAAGACTTATGAACAAGAAAAAACGTTTTAATCTTACGTTTAAAAACAAAGAAAAGATGAGATAATTTATGTTAAAAAACATTTTAAAAGGCATAAAAAGTTATAATAAAGCATTTACTATTATCTCTCAACTTAAACTTTGGAGATATTTAATTGCCCCTATACTTATTGCTATTTTAATTTTAGCTATTATTATCATTCCAATATGGACTTTGTATTCAATATCAAAAGGGCTTTTAAATTTTTGGCACTCAGAAATTGCAAACACTGCTTTTTTTGAGGTTTCGCATTACATAGAAATTATCATCTTCTTCATTATTGGAAAAATATTTTACAGACACCTTGCAATGGCTATTTTATCGCCAATAATGAGCCCCATATCTTTAAAAATTGAAACACACTTATACGGTGAAACACATGAGCATATAAAAATATCTTTCATGAAATCGCTTTGGAGAGGTATAAGGATAAATACTCGAAATTTTATTCGCGAAATGCTAATCACTTTTTTGTTGTTACTTATTAGCATGATTCCTTACATAGGCATAGTTTCAGTTTTTTTATTGTTTATTTTACATGCATATTATACTGGTTTTAGCAATATGGACCCAACCTTAGAGCGCCACTTTAATTATAGAGAGAGTATTCGTTTTGTCAAAAAAAATAGAGGTATTGCCATAGGTAATGGCATTATATTTTTGTTGTGTTTGTTTATCCCTATTATAGGTCTTATTATTGTTTACCCTATTTCATTTATAGCCGCAAGTTTGGTGACATTAGAAGTTATAGATACAACATTAGAAAAAGAAAATGTTATTAGATAAAATAGGACAAGGACGTTATTACCATAGTTATAATAGAGAAATAAATAGCCCTGTTAGGTTCTAAAAACCTGACAAGTCTTGACAGCGATCAAAAAAAGTTAACCTAGAAAACCAATGAAAGACAAATTCTATCAATACATACAAAACTTACAAGACACAATTACTTCTAAATTAGAAGCTATAGATGGCAAGGCTAAGTTTAAACAAGACCTTTGGAAACGACCAGAAGGTGGCGGCGGTCGTACACGTGTAATAGAAAACGGTAATGTATTTGAAAAAGGAGGTGTAAACATTTCTGGTGTTCATGGTAAATTACCAGACACCATGCAAAAATACTTTGGTGTGGAAGATGCCGATTTTTTTGCCTGCGGATTAAGTCTTGTTTTGCACCCTAAAAACCCCATGGCTCCAACAGTACATGCTAATTGGCGCTATTTCGAAATGTATAACAAAAAAGGCAATATTGTAGACCAATGGTTTGGTGGTGGTCAAGACCTAACACCTTATTATTTATTTGATGAGGATGCTAAACATTTTCATCAAACATGTAAAACAGCCTGTAACAAACATAATCCAGAATTTTACCCAAAATACAAAGCACGCTGCGATGACTATTTTTATAACGCACACAGAAATGAAGGCAGAGGCATTGGCGGCTTGTTTTTTGACTATTGTAAAGCTACCGAAGATATGTCTATGGAACACTGGTATAGCTTTGTTACCGAAGTTGGAGACAGCTTTCTTGATGCCTATGTCCCTATTATTGAAAAACGCAAAGACTTGCCCTATACACAAGCGCAACGTGATTGGCAGGAGATACGTAGAGGGCGTTACGTGGAGTTTAATTTAGTACACGATAAAGGCACGCTTTTTGGCTTAAAAACCAATGGTCGCATAGAAAGTATTTTAATGAGTTTACCACCTCATGTACAATGGGTTTACGATCATCAACCTGAAGCAGGAAGTGAAGAAGAAAAATTGATTGAAGTCTTAAAAAATCCTAAAAACTGGGCTTAAAAATTAAAACTTTACTAGATTTATTTATTATTGCAAATTTAGGGATGAAAAATACAAATCAAATCACTGAAAAACCTCAACTTCCTCTAATTTCTATATATAAAAATAGAGGAATTGAAATTATTAATAATGAAACTATCAAATATTTTAATAAAGCAAACGCGTATAATTTGATTCAAAATAGTAGTGATACAGAAATGTATTCTAGTAAAATGAAAATATGGAATTTAGAGCAAAAAACAACTGAGTTTAAAAACACAAAATGGAATAGATTTTTAGCCAAAACAATTTACAATCCATCATTTGAAGTGGTTCTATTTTGGAAGCAAATAAACACATATGAATTGGAAGAATTAAAAGCAAAGATTAAAAATTGTATCGAGAAAGATGATGATATGCTAACCCAATTTGTTGATGCTAATTTTTTTACATATAAGATTGAGCAGGCATCCAATTTTAGTCAAATAATTAACACTTTAAATACATATCGTTTTAATATAAGAGATGAAGAAAATATTTGGAAAGAAAATGAAGAATGGAATAAACAAAACATGTCTTATTAGTTACTATTAAGAAAGGTAAAATACTGAAAACATGACCTGTTACTGCGGAAATTTAAAACCTTATACCGATTGCTGCGAAAAAGCACATAAAAACATACATGAAGCAAAAACAGCAGAACAACTCATGCGCTCAAGATATAGCGCTTTTGTATTAGCAAATGGTGATTATTTAATGCAAAGCCACCACACTACAACCCGTCCATTAAAAGAGAAAAAATCTATAGTGAAATGGGCAAAATCTGTCCAGTGGATAAAGCTCGACGTATTAGAAACCTCTGAAGGTACATCAACAGATAACGAAGGTACTGTGACTTTTAATGCTTATTATTACCAAAACGGAAAAGTAGACGTTATTCATGAAACCTCTAAATTTGTAAAAGAAAATAAGCATTGGTCGTATTTAGGCATAAGTAAGTAAAAAATAAACTATGCATCCATATTGTTTAGCGTAATTTTAGTTGCAATAGATAATATTCAAGCGCATATAGAAAATACATTTGACTAGCAGGGAGAGGTCGATGTTAATTTTAATGTATAGAAGTTTATTGTATTATCTCCAAACCATTATTTCTCTAGAAACTTTTTTAAAAGCATTATACACATGAAACAATCTTGCTTTTAAGAGTAATTTTCTGCCATCAAAGTGTCTTGTATAAAACAGTTTGTTTTTGCCTATTATATGCCTCCAGTGTTTTTGAAAAACCAGAGCGTTTGCCTTTTTATCTCCAAAAATTTCTGGCACAGGGTAAAAATTCTCAATATTTAAACGTCTTCTAAAAAGGCTTGTTTTTATAATTAAATATCTTGGTGATGCTATAGGGTTAACTAGTTCTGTTAACGCTTTAGAAAACATAGTGCTTTCATACATGTTTGCTCCTAATAAACTACACACTACATCGCCTTTACTTATTAATTTAGACACGACATTAAGCTCTTTTCTATTTGTTGTGATAAAATTTAACTCATATAATGCATTAAGTATTACTAAACCTAGTTTTTGTATGTTTTTATGCAAATAACCATAGCGTATATAAAGTTTAATGGCTTTGTACGTTTTATAAGTAAAAACGCCCAAGAACATGGCAAAAAAAGCATATACAAAGTATACGATTCCTTTTTGCAATATTATATTTACACTACTTAAAATATATTCAAAACTAAACAATAGCATTGTAAAGAATAGTTCTGTAGCCATAAATCGAATAGCATCAAAATAATAGACTTTTGCAGTTACATGTTTTTCGTTTTGGTTAAAAATTCTTACTTCTCTATTTAAAAGCGTGCCTTTATTTACTGCATTATTCCATTTTTCGGCAATTAAATGCCTGTTTTTAGCTTGTAAAAATGTTTGAGCATTTAAGGTTTCTATAGCTTCTATTGAAACCTCTTCTGTAAATCCTAAACGATCAAAATCATTTTCTATATAAGTGGACTCAGTATTAGAAACACCTACAAAAGCTTCAAACCTGCGTTTTAAAGTATCAATATCTTTACCTCCATCTATGGCAGTCCTATCAATACATGCCAAGTGCCAAATATTTCCTGTTTTATCTAACGTATCGGCATCTTTTCGTATGGCTCTTCCTCGCATTTGATTTGAAGACACAAACGATCCAATAAAAGAAGCCAATATCAAACTATTGATTGAAGGTGCATCCCAACCTTCTCCTAATAACGATTTTGTTCCAATTAATACTTTTATAGTTCCGTTTTCAAATAGCTGCGTTAGGATACTAACCATACCATTATTTGTCTTCTTTTTAGAAGAAACCATTAAAAATTCACTGTCAACTTGTAGTGGACTAAATGAAAAATTAGCCGTGTTTTCAATAGCATTAAATGCTTTTAAAGCCAGTTTGTGAACGATAACTATACTTCCAGTTAAAACCGCTAGTTCTTCTTTTTTTTCGTAATAGCATCTTAAATGTTGAAAAATAGGAATAACACCAATTTTATTAATCGTTTCTATTTTTGCTTGTTCTGTTTCTAAAAACTCTTTTCGTATGTAATCTGTTAGAATAACGCAGTTTAGTTTTTCTTTTAAACTACTTCTTTCAAAAGCGACAATACTTAAAATACTTTTTAGTTTACTTGGACTATTGGCTAATGATTTATACAATAAATCATTGCCTATTAGATTCACACTTCTTTTTTCAAATACATGTAATCGTTTTAATCTTTTTTCTAAATCTAATAGATAAGGTTCGCTTTCAATAAGTTGTTCTCTATCTGAAACTAATAAATTTTGAAACAAGATCTGTAGCCATTCAAGATGTAATGGTGGAAAATTTATTATTTCATTACTACGAAAGCCTAAAACCTCCAATTTAGACTGCTCTATATGTATCTCACAAGCATTTAAAAAAATAAGTATTGCCGAAAAATATTCGGTATTACCATATAACTCGTCTAAATGAAAATTCGGAGCTTTAAAAAAACGATGGTTTTTAAGAAAAGAAATAAAAACACCATCTTTTACTAAATCATCTTTAAAATCTGCAATTTTCAACCTAAAATTAGCTATAGCATTTATTTCTAAATCATTAGGTTCTGAGAAATAAACAAAATCTTGATGTGGACATAAATCATTTTCTTTTACTAAATCTGGAACTGCAATTTCATCATCTATTTCTCCACAAAGCATAAAATATTTAGAAACTTCAGATTTAATACTATCGTATGGAGGTGTTGCTGTTAAAGCAACTATACAAAAAGAATTATTATTCTTTAAATTAATTAAACACTTCCACCATTCATTTTTTAAATGATGTGCCTCATCTAAAACAAGTGTTTCTATACCATGGTTCTCAAAAAAAGAATAATATGCTTTCTTATTGCTAAAAGTTTTATAAAAAGCATGCAGTGATTGGTAGGTAACAAAGGTAATATCTTTAGGTGATTTTAAATCAAAAGAACACGATTTGTAATCTTCATTTTCAGTAAAAAAAGACTGTAATCTATCTTCCCATTGGTTTCGTATGGTAAGTGTGGGTGCTAAAACCAGTGCCTTTTTCCCTAGTTTTCTAGTAATTTCAATTCCTAAAATGGTTTTTCCAGAACCTGGAGGTGCCACAACATGAAAATGATTATCGGATATATGATTATCGAAGTTCTTTAATAACTCGTCTTGATAATGTCTCCATTGAAATTTAAATTCTAACGAATCGAAGTATTTACTCAATGTAAATAGGTTTTAATGATTAACTTTGTGTTTGCTAAAAGTAACAAAAACTATGTTCCCTTTACGAAGAAACCGAAGACTAAGAACTACCGGAGCTATTCGCGCTCTGGTTCGTGAAACTATTATCACACCAAACGATTTTTTAGTACCGCTTTTTGTGGTTGAAGGCAAAGGTATTAAAGACGAAATTCCATCAATGCCAAACTACTTTCGCTATAGTTTAGATTTACTTGAAAACGAGGTTAAAGAACTCTGGAATCTTGGATTAAAATCGGTATTACTTTTTGTAAAAGTGCCAGATAATTTAAAGGATAATAAAGGGACAGAGGCATTAAACCCAAACGGATTAATGCAACGTGCCATTAAAACCGTGAAAAATATTTGTCCAGACATGTTAGTTATGACCGATGTGGCACTTGACCCCTATTCGGCTTACGGACATGATGGTATTATTGAAAACGGACAAATTATCAACGATGAAACCGCTGAAGTCTTAGCTGAGATGAGCATATCCCATGCACAGGCAGGCGCCGATTTTGTAGCACCAAGCGATATGATGGACGGTCGTATTTTAACCATACGAGAAGCCTTAGAAGACGAAGGTTTTATTAATACAGGTATTATGAGTTACTCGGCTAAATACGCTTCTGCCTTTTACGGGCCTTTTCGTGATGCTCTAGATTCTGCTCCTGTAGATCTTGTAGATATTCCAAAGGATAAAAAAACGTACCAAATGGATTATGGTAACAGGTTTGAAGCCATTAGAGAAACCGAAATGGATATTGATGAAGGCGCAGACATTGTTATGGTAAAACCAGGCATTTCTTATTTGGACATTTTAAGAGAGATAAAAAACGAGGTTGATGTTCCCGTAGCAGTATATCAAGTTTCTGGTGAATATGCCATGATAAAAGCTGCTGCCGAAAAAGGCTGGCTGGATCATAACCAAGTTATGCTAGAAACAACCACTGCCTTTAAACGTGCTGGTGCCGATATTATAGCGTCTTATTTTGCTAAAGATGTGGTTAAACTTTTAAATAAATAAGGAACTAACCCGTTGTGCATTTAGAAACCGATACAATCTTAAGGTATCAGTTCGAGTGTCCCGAACTATTTCGAAGTTAAAATTCTGATTCTCGATAGTTCTGCTGAGCTTGTCGAAGTACAATTTTTCTTCATTTCATTACAAAAAACCACTCGAATTGACAGAATTTCACTCTAATACCAATTCCCAAATGAATTTACTGAGTTAAAAAGTGTCTTTATTAATTATCAATTTTTAGTGCATTCCCCGATATCCAGGTTTTATATTCATCGCCATAGTACAAATAAGCTGTACTTGCTGGTGCTTTGTAATCCCCTGCAATATCTGCTTTTAAATCTAAACGAATCGATTTAGTTTCAGAAGCATTAAATTCCCGCCAATAGAACACCAAATAGTTATCAAAAACCTCGTAATAGGCAACTTTGTTCTGTTCCAACAGTTCTTTTAGCTGCCATGGTTGCGGCGTTGCTCCAGATGGTATTCCAATAATAGCTGTTACCATTCCCAAAGACTCTGTTTTTGTATTTGCGATATTAACAGCCATACTTACATTATCTCCAACATTATATGATGTATTGGGAATTACTGTTTCCAATGTTAAAGGACACTTTGTTGATGTGTTTGGTAAACGACTATCCCAAGTTACATCTAACGCATAAGGAAAACTTATTTCTGGGTTAGAAAACGTAACAGTTACATTCTCGTTTCCTTTTTTCAAGTATTTTGAAAGTCCTGTAATTGTAATTTTACCATCCTCTTGTGTTGTTAGTTTTCTTTGTATTGCTTTTCCATTTATTACTAATTCTACAGTATCATCTGGATTAATTTTTATGCGTTTTTGTCTTTTGGCATATGCAATCAAAGCCTTTAAAGCCATTGCTGTAGATTGGGTGGAACCAAATCTAGCACCTCTCCTTGCATCAACTATATATTTAATCCCTTGAGCTATTAAGGCATCATTATTTTCATCCTGTTTTATTAAGGCCAGTACAGTAAAAGCTGCAGTTTCTATTTGCTTTGCATTCCAATAAGAGCGCGTTATAGTGTGTTCTACAGGCAATACTTTAAACCCATACTTGTCAATATTTAACTTAATCTTACTCATAAGCTTTTCAGCATGTTCTAACTTATTTAAATTATAGCTTGCTAAAGCTAATAAGCTCATCCTATAGGTATCATTACTATTTAAAGCTTCATTATAGGCTGTTTTATATTCTAAAGACAGATCCGAACTTACTTTAGCCTCGGTAAGTGCATAAACAATGTATGCATTGGCAACATTTTTTAACTGTTTCCAATACCCTTTTTTGCTTTTTTTAAACCCTCCTTTACCATCTCTTTGATCTAACAACCATGCTGTAGTACGATCTAGCATTTTTTGATCAACGCCTTTATACACATCTTTCATTTCGGTAAACTCTAAAATACCATATGCTGTTAGTGTTTCATGCGGCGGCGTTCTTCCAAACCACTCAAATCCACCTTCTTTAGTTTCAAAACTTACAAGCTTTCTGTACCCTTGTCTTATAAAAGCTTTTGCTTTGTGTTCAATTTTTGGATTACTTTTCCCAGTGGCTTTTAAATACTTCAATATCATAATATTTGGGTAGGTCGCAGATGATGTTTGCTCAAAACAACCATAAGGTTTACGAATTAATCCTTCTATACCACCCATAACATCTCCTATAACATCTGTATAGACATTAAATTCTGCCTCAACACTATTGGTAACCGCATGATTAATGTTAAAACTAAATGAGTTTGATTCAGATTTAGAAATAGAAACTTCTGTTGGAAAATATGGACTTAAAATAGTGGTCTGCTTTTTCATTACATCTTGATACTTACTTGATTTTAATGCCACTTGAATAGTCACATCCTTATCTTTTTTAATTGGAACAACTTTAATATGCCTTATAATTGATGTGTCTGCTGCAATAACAACCTGATTATCAAAAGGCTCTAAAATCTCCAGATGTTTAGTTAAAATCAAATCTAAATGTGCCGTAATACTATTTTTAGTCTCATTGGTTATCGTTATTGGTAAAACAATGGCATCGTTTAAAGCCATGTAGTTTGGTGTTTTAAAATCTACACTTAACGATTTTTTGGTAGCGTATGCTTTGTTCTGTCTTCCAACAAGGCCATTATAGCCAATACCTTCGGCAGTTATTTTAAAAGAAGTAATGGCATCAGAATTATAGAACTCAAATTCTGCTTTTCCATTTTCATCTGTCTGTACAACTGGATTCCAGTAGATAGTTTGTCTAAAATCGGTACGCTCATCAGGTATTATTTTGCTATTGTATTTAGGCACATAAAAAGTCCTTGGTCTATCCGTATAAGCGTTATCGCTATAATTATAGAATGTTGTCACAGCATAGTTTTTAAACTTAGTGTTATTAAGCCGCTTTTTATTCCAATTATTATAGAAGTTTCCAGATTTTGTAGCTATCAAAATAACGCCATTTGCACCTCTGGATCCGTATATTGCAGTAGCAGAAGCATCTCTTAATATATCAACAGAATTAATTTGACTGGGATCTAAATGAGAGATCTCATCGGTAGGCACACCATCTACTACATAAAGTGGCGCATTATTTCCCGAAATAGAGGAGACACCTCTTATCATAATTTTTGATGCATTACCAGGAGACCCATTTGCAGTAATAACATTAACGCCAGCAACACGCCCCTGTACAGCAGCAGCTATAGAAACCCCCGAAGCGCTTAATTCTTCTGTTACCACACGTGCAACAGAACCTGTTACTTCTTTTTTATTTGTTGTCCCATACCCTACAACAACAACCTCATCTAATTGAGCAGAGTCTTCTGCTAGAGCGATATTGGCAACAGCGTCTTCTTTAATGGTTTCTTGTATTGGTTTTTTATTCCTAGGAAATACTTTAGTTTTTTCTCTATTTTTCTTTTGTATTGCGGCATCGGTTTCTGTTTTATATCCTGCTTGAAATGTGTTTTTAATAACATTTAGCTTTTCTCCCGTTTCGTTATAAGCAAGTAGGGTATATTCCGTTTGCGAGTTTGATTTAAATTGAAATTTCCCCTCTGCATTACTTTTAAAAGTTAATACCTTATCTCCTCGATTATCAAATAGCATAAGATTAGCCTCGATTGGCTTTCCTTTTTTATTAACTACCTTTCCAGACTGAATGCCTTTTTGCTCTGGTTTAAAACGTGTGTTTTCTAATGGAATTGGCGCATTTATATAATCTCTCCATCCATGTGTGAGCATCACATAATCTAAGGCTTTATTAGATTTTGGTTCTTTGGGATTGAAATAAAACGACGGTTTGTGGATGTTTCCTTTTAATTCTGAAGACACTAGTAAATAAGACAGAATATGATCCTGTTTATCATCTGCAAAAGACACTAGTTTATTATCTGCAACAGCCACCGAAATATTAGATGGAATAGGTTTATTATTAGCATTGGTTGTTGTTATTGTTACCTTGGTCTTTTCTCGGGTTTCGTAAACGTCTTTATCTAATTCTAGGTCTATGTGTAGTTGTTTATTGTCATTGATAAATACAAGACGTTCTGCAACAATATTCCTCCCGGCATCCAGAATACTAAATTTGGTAATGCCCATAGGAAAATCTTTAGTATTTATATCTATATCGTCTTTCTTTCCCATTACTGTTTTATTTAATAATACAGCTGTTGCATTAGAAACTTCTAAATGGTAGGTTTTCTTTTCTGTTGAAAAGAAGCTAAGCTTAGTGCTTAAACTATCCTTAGATACTGAAAACTTAACGCCTTTTTCATGACATTTAGGAAGTCCTATATGCTGTTTTGAAATAAAAGGACTTTTAATTTTAGCATAATAGCTCTTCCTTTTTTTGGTAGAAAGCTCAAATGCGCCCATACCATCATGAAAGCTATTAAACGATGTAATTACGTTATTGTTTTCATCAACAATATCGCCTTTAACATCTACCGGTTTACCAAACTCATTAAGTGCTTTAAATGCTATTGTATTGGTTGTACCCGCAATTAGTTTTCCACTTTCGGGAAAAAACTGTAAATCGATAGTATCTAAAACTACTGGAACACTTCTGGAGATAGATTCTGTAGTGCCTTGATAGGGGACAAGCACATTTAAAACAACATCTGTAGTTTTTAAATTTTCAGGTAAGGTAAATGTTGGTTTTGCTTTACCTTCTGTATTGGTTACAATTGATTTAGTAATTATTTTTCTTCCTTTTGCAGAGACCTCAACAGTTATACTTTTCCTTTTTAAAGGATTGTTTTTTAAATCTTTTGCTTCAAAATTAGCGGTTACTATAGAAGATGGGCCATAACCTTCTTTTTCAAATTTTAAGTTTAAAAGCAAATTAGGTTTTACTATTTTTTGAACTGTTATTTTTTTTGTGAATAACGCTTCGTCTCCAAAATTACGCATCCAGTTAGTATACACTTTAAGGGTATAGATCCCTCCTACCCAATCTTTTTCTATATAAAAATCGCCATAAGCATACCCATTAACTATGGACAGCTTAATTTTTTTAGCGACCACACCCTTGGGTGAAATGAGTTCGGCATTAACAAAATCACTTACAGTAGATATTGTATTAGCCGATGTAACAATGTAAGATTTAAACCAAATGGTTTCTTCTGGAAAATAAAACGATCTATCTGTTTGTGTATATATTTTTTCTAGAGGTGCTTTTTCAAAATATCCTGTTGTAAATGATAGTAATGATAATATCACTATAAGTGTTGCTACAACAGAGATAATATGTGATTTTTGTAAATTCATTTGTTTAAAAAATTTGAATATATTTCGAGAACTCTCATAAATTTTAATCATTTCTTGGTGTGAATTTTAAAATGATGAAAATTCATGTTCGTTTCATTGGGTTATATTTTCACGTTAATTGTTAAGCCTACTTCACTTACTAAAGGCGCATTAAAAAAGTTTAGCCCTCTGGCAGATGCATTGTTATACAGGCTACTATAAGGAGATGCGCCTCTAAACTTAGACCATGTTAACAGGTTATAGGCATACAGACCCACATTAAAAGTTCTTATAAAACTATCATTATTATTATTCATTATATCATAAGACAGATCTATGGATTTTAAATTCATATAGCTTCCATCTACAATAGCATCTTCTGCAACACCTTCAAAGCCATAGCGAACAAATCTATTCTCTAAAATACTGTTCTCGGGATTATAAAAATCTACTGCTGTTGTATTTGCTATCCCTTGTTGATTTACGCCAGTAAATACAAAATTGCTAGTTGTTCTTTCTTTTGCAGATTGTTGAGACGTTCCAAAATAATTTAAAACGTTTTGTGTGCCATTCCATACATCACCTCCTTTTTGGAAATCGATAAGAAAATTTAATCTTAAGTCTTTCCATCTCAACGTATTTTTAAAACCTAAGTTAAATTTAGGGATGGGATCTCCAATAATTTGAAGTTCGGGATCAACTAACGGAAAACCATTGTCTCCTATAATAATATTGTTATTATCATCTCTTTGATAAGCAGAGCCTACAATAACACCTGCTGGCTGCCCTTCTATTAAATTTTTTGATATGGTTGAAAAGCCCGCTATAGGAATTCGATTACTATTATCTAATAATTTAGTAACCTTAGTCCTATAGGTAGAAAATACAAATGAAGGCCTATAAGTAAAGTCGTAATTATAATCAAGACGAATGGTAGCCTCTAAAGTCGCTTCAAATCCTTTATTTGTTACGTTGGCACTATTTTTTAATTGAAATGTGTTGCTTTCTGTAACAGGAAAAACAGTGTTTTTTGTGTGGTTATTAAAGTGTGTAATTCCCAAATGTATATCACTTTCAAAAGCTCTAAACCCTAGTGATAAATTATAATTATAACTTTCTTTTTCTTCGAGTTTAAGAGCATTACTTACAAACAAATCGTTAACCGCTCTGTACATTAACGTTTCTGAGGGTGATATGTTTAGGCTATTATGACTTTGATTTCCATATAGCAAAGGGGAATCGTTAACATCTAAAGAGGTATTAGCCGAAACAGATAAGCTATTTAAAAAATGGGCATCTAAAAGTGCCCTAAGGTCCAATTTCAACTCAAGAGTTGGCAAAAACCATTTGTTATTTTGAATAGATGATATATAGGAGTTATTAGTAAATGATGTTGTAATACTTTCATTATTAAATTTATGTATCACTTTATTCATTAAACGAAGTATATTTCTGTTTAAAGTCCTATTATTTAATGAGCTATTTTCTGGGTTACTAAAAGAAAAGGGATTAAATCCGTTAGCTTGAAATAAGCTGTAATTTAAATCTTCATAAATATAATCTACGTTGGATGTTATATCTATTTTATGATCTCTGGCACTTTGCTTATAATTAAAATTAAGAGCCGCATTAAAATTGTTTTTCTCAGCACTTCTGTCACTTAAATAGCCTCCATTAAAACCATTGGTATTTCTAATTACGCCAAAGTTTTGCGTGTTATTAGTATAACTATAATTAAGTTTACTGTTAATGCTTATATAATCGGAAACTTCATATTCATTTTTAAGACTCGCAACAAACAGTGTATGCTTTTCTGCGTTATGGTTAGTTTGTAATAACCATAAAGGATTATTAAATTGATTAGGGCTAAAACTTCGTTGAGTATTATCAAGTAACTGTATGCCTTGATTATTACTAAAGCTTGCAGGGGTTATCCAACTGTTTAATAACACATTATTTTGAAACCCATTAATATTAGGTTGATTGGTAGTGTGATTGCTATATTTTACAAACGCATTCCAACCTAGTTTTTCTCCATAACCGCTCTTATTTATATACTTAAAAACTAAATCATTATACTTATTTGTTGCAATACTAAAGATATCTTTCTGTGTTTTATTGGTAAAATCGAACCCTAAAAACACATCAGCTGTACTTACATTAAAGAACACATTGTTTACCGACTTGAAAGTGGTCTTTAAAATAGAATTATCGTAAGGTTTTGCTGCAATACCACTTGCTTTACTAATTAATCTTCCATTAAGGTCATAATTATAGTTTGATCCATCAAATTCTAGAGCTTGTATTCTTGGACCATAAGAAAAAGGCACGCCTGTTTCTGCGCCTTGAAAAGAAACCTCACCATTTATAGGAACGCCTTGCGCATATGTACTTTGTAATAATGGTACATTACTATTCTGTACAAACTGTAATCCATTAATTGTTTTAAAGCCTATTTCATAATACACATCTGGTTTAAAATAAATAAGCTGTACACTATCTTTATTAACCTTTATATCTCTAATCCTGTTGTACTGAAAATAGCGTTCCTTGTTATATGTTTTTTGGGCATCTCCAGCATTAGGTATATTCACTGTTGCTTTTTTAATTCTTAGCAACGCAGTTTTGTAAGCCTCACTTTTTATGGTTTTAACAGGCACTTTTTCAATCGCTATAGTACTTGATGTTGTACCAAACATAGACGCTGTTACTGTAACTTCTTTGGACAACATCCCTATAAACTCAAAACGTAACACGTCTCCCACTTGACACAAAATTTTGTATTCCCCCTCAAAGCTTGTTACAACACCTTTGTTAGTGCCTTTAATTAAAACATTTACCCCTGGTAAAGGCACACCATCTGAATCGTTTAGTACTCCAGAAACCATGCCCTGTTGCGCAAAGGTTACATATGGTAATAGGAATACTAATAACGTTAAAACACTTTTGGGTAGAAATAGTTTCATATGGTTTGGCATTTAATTATGTCAAACCTAAGCGTATTATAACGAATACAAAATTATAAATGAGTAAAAAACACATTTCAGTGAGTAAAGCGGTTTAATGAAGTGCTTGTTTAAAACCTATTCCTTTTTCAAAAAATTATTTTCCTTTTTTAGTTTTTGTGCTTCCAAAGCATGCCATATACCATAGCCTAAGAATCCAATAATAACAACTTTCCAAACACCGCCTCTAAAAACTAATTCAGGATTAATTAAAAATAACAGTAAGTAATAACAAAGGATAATTGCTAAAGCAATTGATAGAAATAGAATAGGTTTTTTAGAAGAGAAATAACCAAAAACTGCTAATAAAACTCCCAAAATAATATAAAACACGACATCTTCAATACTACCAAATCTCCTATAAGCAATAAAAGCATGGTATAATTGAAATGCGCCAATAAAGTAAAGAATGCGTTGTGCTTTTTGTTGAGATTCTTTAGCATCGCCTATTTTAGCCTTGTTTGCTATTTGTTTTCCTATAAAAATAGATTTTTCTTTTTCTGTTCCAGCTAATGGAAAATTACAATTTGAACATACTATTTCTATTTGAGAAACGTCTTCGTTACAATTTGGGCATTCTAATGGTGTCATGATTCAAAAATAAATAAAAATGAAAACTAAAGCCCACTGTTAATTCTAAATTAAAACTACATTTTAGTAGTAAAATTAAACTTAAAAAAACTTTTTATCGTGTTTTAATGTTATTACGTCTATATTTTTACATTTTTAACACTAAATAAAAATCCATTTTGCATTCAAAGTAAGTATATTTATACAAAACAAAACCTATTTAAAAAATGAACACAATTTTTAGACTCAAATCGATTGCTTTAATTTTGCTAGCAGCTTTTTTAATAACAAGCTGTTCTTCAGATTCCAATAATGACGACATAGATCTTGGTAACGGTGGTGGAGATGGCGGATCTCAATTTGACGGTGAACTTTCTGTTTTTGAGACAGGAGCAGATACTAGAGAAGTTACTATCAACGGTGCTACAGTTACCGGAGCAAATGCAACGGTTAAAGTGGCTTTTCAATCTAGTAATAGCATGAGACGTTTATATGTAACTCAAAACGTTTCTGATTTTGGACCAGAACCTTATAATTTTGCTATAGCAGGTGTAAGTGTAGACGATAAAAAAGACGGATCTTTAGATTTATCTGGTGATAACAAAAATGGATTTGAATTTGCAATTCCTTTTCCTGTACCAAATTCGGCAGATAGCAAAATAGTGTATACTATTTGGGCAACTACTGGCCGTGGTGATTTTAGAGATATTGCTAAAAGAAATGCTATTGGTGATACTGCAGTAGGAACTATTACAATTAATGGAAGTGGTAGTAATGGAGGTAATGGAGTAAACGCTTTTACAAAAACCTTATTAGCGGCACCGTTAGCTGATGGGTCTTCTAAAACATTTATTTCAATGTTTAATAACCAAGTGTATAAAATTAGTGAAGGTGAAGAATTTGCAGCGTTATGGGATTTTGGATTCTACTATTTACCAGGAGCTTCTCACGGGGCTTCATTGGCATCTACTTCAGATTATCCTGAACTTTTTGATCATGATGGTGATCAAAATACTGCGACTACACCAACACCATTAGTAGCTGTATCTGGTTTAACGGGAGTAGATCAAACTGAATTAAATAAATTCTACTTTGCAAAATCTACTAAAAGTGCTGCAGATTTTGATGCTGCAACTCTAGCAGATTTAAATGCTATTGCTGTCCCTACAGCAGAAAGAGTTAACAACCTTGCTATTGGTGAAGTTGTTGAATTTGCAGATCAATACGGAAATAAAGGACTTATTAAAATATTAGATAAGAAGGATAGCTTTGGATCGGATGGGTTTATCTCGTTTGATGTAAAAGTTACCGTTCTTAATTTTTAAAGCATAATAGTTCAAACTATTATAATAGGACAAATCTAAACTGAACACAAAAAAAGATTTGTTAGGATTTAATTAATTTTCTACAAAACTCCCCTTTTTGGGGAGTTTTTAATTTATAAAATCCTGATTCCTGCTTTCTCAGCAATGCCTATATATGTTTTCCTTTATGCCACCCATGTTTTCCCAAATACTGTTCGCCACTATCAACGGCTCCATCTTCAATGGGCGTACCCATAGAATCGTTCCAACGGTTTAAGTAACCAAACAAAGAAATAACACCAAGCATTTCTACAATTTCGCCTTCATCCCAATGCTCATACAAGCGCTTTTTAATGGTTTCGTTAACTGCATTAGGGACTTGAGAAGCGGCCAAACTAAAATCTAGCGCAGCACGTTCTGCCTCACTAAATGCTGGGTGTGTTTTGTATTCCCATATATTGTCCAACTGCTCCTGTTCTGCGCCGTAGCGTTCGGCAGCACGAATAGCGTGTGCCTGACAATAACGACATCCTGTTGCATTGCTACTCACCCAGGCAATCATACGTTTTAATGCAGAAGTCACGCGCCCCTCATTAGCCATTACCGCTTTGTTTAAATTAATAAACGCTTTGCTAATAGCAGGACGACGTTGCATGGTTAAAACCGAATTAGGACAAAAGCCCAATGTTTCGTTAAAGAACATGGCTAGTTCTTTAGTTTCTGGATCGTGATCTGGTGATAAAGGTGTTACTAAAGGCATAATATAATTTATTAATTAAAGAACTGTTTTTAAACCCTTTCTGTTTGCTAAAAAATGGTTCGTTTTTTCTCATTCTGTAGCATTATCAACAGCCCTTCCAATAGGCGGGTGCAACTCGAAAAAATCTTCAATCGGTCAAAAACGCACTAATTTTCGCTTAAACGTAGAAAGTTCAAAACAGTTCAGTATTTTTGATGTTTACAAGTAACAAAATAATTTACAAAATGGCAGTTCAAGTAACAACAAAGTGGTTAGGAGAAATGAGGTTTGAGAGTACAAACCCATCTGGGCATAATTTATTTATTGATGCAGGTGAAGAAAATGGAGGTAAAAGTGAAGGCTACCGGCCTAAAGCTTTAATGTTATCGGGCTTAGCGGGTTGTTCTGGTTTAGATGTTGCATCACTTATAAAAAAGATGAAACTGGATGTAGCGGATTTTAAAATTGATATTGAAGCTAATTTAACCGAAGAACATCCAAAAATTTATGATAAGGTAAGCATGCATTTCCATTTTTATGGTGATGATTTAAATGAAAAGAAACTACAACGTGCCGTAGATTTATCTATTGAAAAATACTGTGGTGTGATGGAAATGTTTCGTCAGTTTGCCGAATTAACTATTGAAACACATTTTCACTAAGTGCCTAAGAAATCAGTGCCTTAAGTTTACAAGTGCCTTGAGTATTTAAAGGTATCACTTTAGCGCACTTTAAGTACTTTCAACTTTATAACTTTATACAATGAAATGAGCGCCTAAAGTTTGGAAATGCCTGAAGTGTTAATTGATAACTCTAGCGCACTTTAAGTACTTTTAACTTTATATACTTTTAACCTTATAAACCTTCAACTTTTAAACTTCATACATGCGTTGGACGCTAAAGCCAAAACCAGACAATAATAAAGTCGCTCATTTACAAAATGTATTGCAGGTAGATGAGACTATAGCGTCTTTATTGGTTCAGCGTGGTATTGAAACCTACGAAGAAGCCAAAGCTTTTTTTAGACCTAGTTTAAATGATCTACACAATCCGTTTCTCATGAAGGATATGGATAAAGCTGTTGCGCGTATTGAAAAGGCTATTGGTAATAAAGAAAATATTCTGGTGTATGGCGACTATGATGTAGATGGTACTACAGCAGTAGCTTTAATGTCTTCCTATTTAAAAACCAAACACGATTTAGTTTATACCTATATTCCAGACAGGTATGATGAAGGCTATGGCATTTCATATAAAGGTATTGATTTTGCTTCTGAAAATGATTTCAGCTTAATCATTGCTCTGGATTGTGGTATTAAAGCTATCGAAAAAGTAGCATATGCTAAAAATTTAGACATTGATTTTATTATTTGTGATCACCACAGACCAGGAGATACAATCCCTGAAGCTATCGCCGTTTTAGATCCAAAACGAGACGATTGCCCCTACCCTTTTAAAGAATTATGCGGTTGTGGCGTAGGCTTTAAATTGGTACAAGCTTTAGCAAAAAAAGACGGATTAACTACCGAAGATTTAATCGAATACCTAGACATAGTAGCCACTGCTATTGGAGCAGATATTGTGCCTATAAATGGAGAAAACAGAGTATTAGCATATTATGGACTACACGTAATTAATACAAATCCAAGACCAGGCATTAAGGCCATATTAGACGAGGTAAAAAAAACGGAGTTAACCATAACCGATGTTGTTTTTACTGTCGCACCGCGAATTAACGCTGCTGGACGTATGAAACACGGGAATTTTGCTGTAGCGTTACTAGTAGAAAATAACACCACCCTTGCAAAGGAATATGCCACAGAAATAAACACCTACAATACAGATAGACGTGAAACAGATAAACGCATTACAGAAGAAGCTCTTGAGCAAATTAAAGCGCAAAAAGAACAGGAACGTTTTACTACTGTTGTTTATAGTGAAACTTGGCATAAAGGGGTTATTGGTATTGTGGCTTCTAGACTAACCGAGACGTATTATAGACCAACTTTAGTATTTACAAAAAGTGGTGATACATTAGCAGCCTCTGCCCGATCTGTTAAAGGTTTTGATGTCTATAACGCTCTAGAAGCGTGTAGCGAGCATATAGAGCAGTTTGGCGGACATAAATACGCTGCTGGATTAACTCTTAAAGAAGAGAACTACGCCGCCTTTAAACAAGCTTTTGAAGAAGTGGTTTCTAAAACTATAGACCCACATTTACTAACGCCAGAAATTAGTATTGATACAGAAATAGACCTCAACAACATTACTCCAAAATTCTTTAGAATATTAAAACAACTGGCACCTTATGGCCCTAGTAATATGACACCAGTTTTTATGACATCCAATCTTAGAGACACTGGTTTTGGTAAATGTGTAGGTGCAGATAAAACGCATTTAAGAGTCACGGTTTCGCAACCAGATTCAAATACTTATGTAGGGATAGGTTTTGGTATAGGTAATAAATTAGATGTAATTTCAGAAAAAAAACCATTTAAGGCAGCCTATTCTATAGATGAAAACGAATGGCAGGGAAATGTATCATTACAGCTTAAACTAAGAGACATTAAAACATAGATTATGGCTAAAAACGACCCTTACGCAGCGTTAAGAATTAAAGAGTTTAATATTTTTTTGTTACTACGGTTTGCTCTTGTTTTTGGTTGGTCTATGCAGTTTGTAGTTATTGAGTGGCATGTATATACACTTACTAGTGACGAATTAAGTTTAGGCATTATTGGTGCATGCGAATTTATTCCAGCTTTTTTTATGGCACCGTTTGCAGGGCATATTGTAGATAGAAAGGAAAAGCGTAATTTATTTGCTTTAATCATTGCTTTGTTTTCTTTAATAAGTTTTGGGTTATTCTGGTTAACATCTGCAACCATAGAAACCTCTTGGAGTACAAATACTATTGTAATAGGCATCTATTGCCTTGTTTTTTTTGGAGGCATATTAAGAGCCTTTTTTGGACCAACCATATTTTCGTTAATAGCTTTATTGGTTCCAAAAAATATTTACCCCAATGCCGCCACATGGAGCAGTAGCACTTGGAAAGGCGCTTCTGTAACAGGCGCTTTAGTTGGAGGGTTTTTAATTGCTTGGATTGGCGTACATCATACTCTGGGAATTATATTCTTATTGGTTATCATTGCTTTACTGTTAGTATTTTTAATTAAAAAGAAGCCTGTTTTAAATACAAAAACCAATGAGTCTGTAAAAGAAAGCTTAAAAGTAGGACTTCGTTTTGTGTTTAGCGATAAGGTTATTTTAGGGGCTTTAACTTTAGACATGATTGCCGTATTGTTTGGTGGAGCTGTAGCTATATTTGCCGTATTCGCAACAGATGTATTAAGTACTGGATCTAAAGGATTGGGTATATTAAACGCATCGCTTTCTTTGGGAAGTATACTTACCATGTTAGCAACTACCTATCTACCAATAACTAAAAACACGGGTAAAAAATTATTAGTAGCAGTCTTTGGGTTTGGTATTGCAATGATTGTTTTTGGTGCATCAAAATTATTTTGGCTAAGCATTATTGCGTTATTTATTGCTGGTATATTTGATGGTGTTTCTATGGTGATAAGGCAAACCATACTCCAACTTAAAACACCCGACGAAATGCGAGGTAGAGTTGGCGCCGTTAACTCCATGTTTGTTGGATCTTCTAACGAATTAGGCGCCTTAGAAAGTGGTATTGCAGCAAAACTATTTGGAGCGCCTTTAGCCGTTGTATTAGGTGGTTTTGCTACACTTATTACGGTTATAACCATAGGACTTAAAAATCCAACACTTAGAAATTTGGACTTAACTAAGGATATGGAAGATTAGTAAACTACCTCGAGGCAAGTCCATGAGACATTCATTGAAAAAAACATTTTGATTTCGAGGCAAGCCTCGGAGCATTTAAATCTCGATTATCGAGTAAAAAAATGAACGTTTATAGCAATTCTTAAATGAATATACTGTAAAGAAAAATGATGGATTTTGGAATTATACGATACAGAAAAAATAAGCATAGCTGTAGTTACGGTTCTTTTTTATGTTGAAAATAGAATTTAAAAAGACACTTTTTAACTCAGTAAATTCATTTGGGAATTGGTATTAAAAAGATGTTCTACAAAAAACGCTCCATATTAGGAGCGTTTTTAACCAAGGTATTGATAGTTGAGAGAAACTATTTAGCCCAATCTGTTGATCCCTCTGTTTTTTCTACAGAAATAATATCTTGTACCTTGTAAATGGCTTGATTAAAACACCATCTGATAGTTTTGTGACTTTAACCACAACTATCAAGGCTTTTCATTCAATAAATACGGTTTAGTAGCACCTACCCCAAAAACCATGTGTGGAAAAAATGATATTATTTTATCATGCTGCGCAACAAACAAAGTCACCCAGTCTGGGTCTTCATTAAAAAACCCAAAATATACATTATCAAGCGCTTCATACTCTAAATTAATATACATTTTTGAGGACTTAATTTGAGGGTAGTTATTGACTTCACTATAATGTACTACATTACAACCTCCCCATTTTTCAATTTTAGCTGTCTCTTTATAAGTGAGCAATACAAAATTTACCATTTCTAAAATTTTATGTTTATCCACTTCTGTTTTATCGTAGATATCTAAATAACTATTGTACAACTTAGTTCCTTTTGTAAACACAATTTTAGACATACTATCCAGCTTATGCTTTGTAACTGGACTTGGGTTACGATTGTATATAGCTGTTAATTTTTTTATGTCTTCCAAATAAGCTCTATCCCATTTACCAGGGACATTACTCATAAAACTAGCGATTAGTTTTTTATCGTTTATTATGTCTAACTCAGCCTTTCGTTTGTTACAACTAAAACATATAACAATGAAAGAAATAATTAATAAATACGATTTCATATGCATTTAAAATTTAAATCCATAGTAAGCACATACTACTTACTTCATAAAACAATTTTTTATTTATCGTTTCCTATTGAGGTTTTAATGATAACTATTAGAGATAAAATAGTATAGGTTATTAATGTGATAAATAAATATAAGTAACTGCCTAGATTTAAGTATAATTTATTATGACTTAATAACTGCCATAGAAACAAATAAGTAAGCCCATACCCTATAAAAACTACTATTTTATTTTGTTTTTTAAGAGAAAAAGCCACAAGTATCAATCCTACTAAAGCTAATAGTGGTAGAATAAACTCACTTATTTTTCCTGAAAAAAAGTACCCTAAAGCGACTATTAAACCCATTATCATTGGAATTGAAACATGATCGCCTGGTTTTATAATTATTAAAAAATTAACTATTGATAGAATTTTAAGTACATTAAGTAATTTCATCATTTACATGTTTTATTATTATTGGGTGCTATCTCGTCAGATGTTACTACTAAACTTGCGCCAGATGGTAAATTTATATTAGCTATATATTGCCCTAATACTCCAGGGTTCGAGATATCCCCTACTCCAACATAGGTGGAAGATTCAGGAAGATTAAGATCAATTAAGTTTCCTATTTCTATAACAAAATCTGTACAATTGTTATCCAGTAAGTCATATTTAGTCTCAGCAAAGGAAATAGAGTGATTAATTATTTTCTCTAATTGATTCGGGGTAATATCTAAAGATATACTTACATCAAATAAACTTCCACCATTATTGCCCATAATTCCATTTACGGGTTCATTTAATCCGGTTCCAGATTTAGGATAAAAACCATAACTCATATTATCTTCATTTTGTTTAATGCCAATAAAAACGTGTCCAACATCAAATAAATCATTTATCATAACTTCACTTCCAGGCTCAGGTTGATCAACATAAATAGTAAGTTTAGCCCCCTTAGATTTGTCAAAACATTTAAGATACTCTTTCATATCTAAAATTGGAGTTTTGGGGGAATCTTCTATGTAATATTCTAATAGAATATCTGGATTATTTATTAAATAACTCTCCAAAGCCTCATGAAAAGTCAAACTTTCATCCTCAACAAATTCATTAATAATAACTTCCGCCAACGCCTTAGCCTCATTAGAAAAATTATGCGCTTTTAAAAAATCACTTAAGTCTTTTAACTGGTCACTTGTACCTTGTTCTTTTAATACCCATTCTGCTACACTTAAGTTCTCGTTTTGTAACGCCTCTATTGCAAATTTACCTAAACCTGTTGCTGTATCATTACAAGAACCATCTGGGTTTTTATGGTTTTCTAGATACGTTTTTATTGTAAAGCTATGCAACGTGCTATTTAAAAAGGCTACTTGGCTTTGTGTTAAGTCTGTAATGCAATTGGTAATAGAATTAACTTGATTTGATAATAAATTTATACCTATAGAACCTCCTATATTCGTATTATCACAACAATTTTCTCCTTTTTTTGTAATTCCAGATTTATTGGTATGCTTAAATGGTGTTATTTTAATATAGGCAATACGAGATTCTTCTCCTCTACTTCCACCTCCTGGACAAGAACAACTATCTGCATATACAACTGTTATCAGAGTGCCTTGATGGCCTCCTGTTGTTGGTCCGCCATAATTATGAGTTATGTCTGCGCCATTAGCTCCGGTAAATGTGTTAGTATTGCCTGTGTTTATCGTACTAGTACCCTCTGAATTACCTCCATATGAGTTTACTACATTGCCATTAGATACATTTGTAACGTCGCAATTTATAGCCTCATCTTGACATGTATCTCCCTTAGAAAAAAGATTGGCATTAGCGGCTGTAAACGGGTATTTTAGTATGCTTCCTGTAAAAGCTGCTAATGTTACATTGCCTTTTCTATAGGCTTCTGCAAAACTTGGTGCCATTTGGTATTCCATAATGGCAATTTCTTGCACGCCTTCAACAGTACTGACGACTAAATTAAAAATAGAATTGGGTATATGAGTCTTGGGAATTAATACAAACGAATAATTTTGGTTACCTAAAGTATCTGCCACTGCTAGTATATGATCTATAGAAATACTTCCAAATGGTATTGATACTCTGTTGCCTCCTGATGATTTTAATGACAAATTATTATCTAAACCTAAAATCGACATAACATCTGGTATGGTTTCTCCAGAGATATAACCTATGGTAGGATGATCTTGTTCTAACGCCTTTGCATTATCAATTGATGTTATGAATTCCTCTTTTTCACAATTTGTGGTAATAATAGCAATGAATAATACTGAGAGAAGTTTTAAATAAGGGTGTTTCATAATTGTTACTTATTTTGTTAATAGATGCAACAATAGTACACTGTTTTTAAAGTGTAAATGTCCGATTTTTTTAGATATCTACATTTTTCGGACATCTTTTTTAAACCTGTCAAACTTTTTTCTGTCATGGCATACGTTACGTTAGCAATGTCTATAATTTTATATGGATTTCTCCTTCTACTATAGTTTTGTCTGTGTTATATTGCAAGAATATAAACCTAGTAAAAGTGTTCGTGTAAATAATAATTGTTTTATGATTTATTTTTATAGTTCAAAGAGATAATAATATTTTAAGTCTACAATTATATATTCAATAACAAAAGAAACTATCTCAAAAAAGACTTCTAGTTTTTTTCTAAACTAAATGTTATTTCACTAATATTTTGTTTGTGCCTAAGAAAAGCTTTAATCTCGTAGTTTTCTTTTTTCCATATGATGTATAAAGGTTTTTCTTCAAAAGTGCCTTCTCTTAAATCGAAAGTACTTTTTCTTAATGTTTCAATAATCTTTCCGTCATCGTCTTTTTTCACAGACTCACTCTCAAGCTGCCTATTTTCTATAACTTGTATATTGTCTGGTTTTCCATAGGCACCTAAAAACTCATCATAAAATTGACGATTTATTACACTACTGAAATGAATAGAAATAGATTCTACAATATCTTTTTCATTGGTCAATATCGTCATCATATTATAACTCATTCCATAGAAACTCTTTTTAATAGATTCATCAGTGATATAATAAAAACTCTTATGAAAAAGTGTGTTTCCAAATTCACCTCCTATACTGTCTTCAACAATAGAAATATCTTGTCCCAACAATTTTTCAAAATCAATGTATTGCATCATATATTTGTTACTCGGTAGAATTAAAATTAATAATAAACTAATACTATTTTTCATTATTCACAGTCAAAAGGGTTATACTTATTCCTAAAACACCAATAATATAAAAGTATTCTTGCTTCATTATTAAGGCTTTTTATTCAACAAATAAGGTTTAGTAGCACCCACCCCAAAAACCATATGCGGGAAAAACGATATTATTTTATTATGCTTCACAACAAACAAAGTCACCCAATCTAGGTCTTAGTTAAAAAACCCAAAACACACATTATCAAGTGCATTATATTCTAAATTAGCATACATTTATTTTCTCTACATTATTAAACACATACTTTTTCATTCTTTTAACCTCTATTAGTCTTGAAAACTATATTGTATTGTAGATATTATTTATTCAATTTCCCATTTTGCTCTTACCCTAACATAGGTGTTGGTCTTCTTTTCTTTTTTTACTAAAAAGATAATGTACTTGTCAAGGTATTCAAATAATCCATTATCGTTTAATTTTCTCTTTGATCTTCTGTCATAAAATTTTGAAGAACGCACTAATTTTTTAAGACAAAGTATTTTTTTTGGTTAAACATTATCTGCAACTCCTAGTTCTTCAAAAAAAAAGGTTCCTTTATCAATATCATTGTAGCCTTCCCTAAAAACAGGACAGTTTAAAATTCGAATTTATTAATTTTAAATTTTAACTGTTAGATGAAAAAAAGCAAATTTACAGAGAATCAGATAGTCAAGATTCTAAAGGAGAACAAACAAGGTAGAAGTATTCCAGAACTAGCCCGAGAATTGGGTGTTGACAAGAGTACCATTTATTATTGGCATAAAAAGTATGGGGGTATGGAAGCAAGCCATCTAAAACGTCTCAAGGAACTAGAGGAGGAAAACCTCAAACTCAAACAAATGTATGCCAATGCGTCCTTGGATATTCGTATGCTAAAGGATGTATTGTCAAAAAAGTTCTAAGACCTTCCGATAAGCGATTGCTTGTTAGATATCTTATCAAATATTATAAGGTGTCTGTCAATCGTGCGTGTAAGATTATTAGTTTAACACGTTCGATGTGGTATTACCAGAACAAAACAAATGATGGAGAGGTTATTGATAAGCTCACTGAACTTGCTGGGCAATTACCAACAAGAGGATTTGATGAGTATTATAAGCGTATCCGTCGTGAAGGTCTTAAATGGAATAGGAAACGCGTATTGAGAGTATATAGAAACATGAAACTTAAGTTAAGACGTAAGCACAAAAAACGTTTGGCTACACGTATAAAACAACCATTAAAAGCTCCTGTATCTTTAAATATATGTTGGAGCATGGATTTCATGAGTGATGTTCTTAGTGATGGGAGAAAATTACGTGTACTGAATATTATAGATGATTGTAACCGTGAGGCATTGGAAGTAAAAGCTGCACTATCTTTTCCTGCCAGAGCATTGGTAGAGAGTTTAGAACAGCTTAGAGAGGAAATAGGACTGCCAAAATATATAAGATGTGATAACGGTCCTGAGTTTACATCAAAGTTATTTGTCAACTGGTGTGAAAAACATTTTATAGAAATAAAGTACATACAACCAGGTAAACCAATGCAAAACGGTTATATAGAAAGATTTAATAGGTATTATAGAGAGGATATTCTCGATGCTTACTATTTTGAGGATATCTATCAATTACAAAAATTAAGTAATCAATGGACATATGATTATAACAATAACCATCCGCATAAATCTCTGGGAAATAAATCTCCTGTAGAATTTATGCCCAGATTTGAAGATGAAATAAATTTAATCTCCAAATCTGAGCTAGAAAGTAATTTTTTGTCGAATTTAGAGGTGTCCTAAAATGGGATAGTCTACATTTTTAGGGAAGGCTACAGAATTCTTTAGATTAAATTCCAATCCAGTTTATGCTTTGTAACTGGACTTGGGTTACGATTGTATGCATCTGTTATTTTTTTTATATCTTCCAAATAAGCACTATCCCATTTACCAGGAACATTACTCATAAAACTAGTGATTAGTCTTTTATCGTTTATTATGTCTAACTCGGCTTTTCTTTTGTTGTAACTTAAACATAGAAAGTAGAAAGAAAGAAATAATTAATACATAAGGTTTCATGTGGATTTAAATTTCATGTTTTTTAATAATGACATAAAATTTGAAAAAACACTTTAATTTACTTTATAAAATTCTAGTCGCTCACAATCCATACAACCATTATCTTCTAAAAAAATTATTTTATGAGTAGAAAATTTGATTAGATTAATTCTAAAATTTTTAATTCTAAATTTCCCTTTAACCATTTTACTTGAAGAATTAATAAAATTAATTCTATCAGATTCTATTAAATTATCATATTTATATACAAAGCAACTGTCGTTTTTTATGATGACACTTGTAGCTTGAGCATATTTCTTGTTGAATACAGGTTTTAAGTTATATTTCCCTCTAAATTTAGCAAGTACTTCAGTTCTATTTTCTTTATATCTTATAGTATGAATCCTCTCTTTGATATAATAATTTAATAAACTGTCTCTTCCTAAAAGAGATTCATAACTTCTTATAAATACTGTATCTGATAAATCGTTCTTCTCTTTTTTTAAAATATTAAAAAATTCAAGGAAAGGCTCTTTTTTAAAATTATTATTTTTAATTAAAAGGCTATCGTATTTTTGCTGAAGCCTCTCACAGGTTTTCATTTGCTTAATCTTATCACTACTATTATTTTCTTTGCATGAAAGAGAAAATAATAGTAAAATGATAACCGATATTATTATATTTAACTTCATAATTTAATTACATTTAATTCCAGAATTGTTATACTCTTTATTAGCTATATCAATATACTTGTTATATGTCCTGTTTTCAACAGGAATATTTGATTCTTCTTTATCTATTTTTTTCTTAAACTCTTTCCATGCATCATAATATTGAGTATTATCATTCTCATCTGAAAAACCTCTTAATCCAGCCCAAGATAAGGCTTCATAAAATTCTTCTGCATTTGATCTAGTTATACCTTTTAATGTATCGTATTCTTTCATTGCATCAATAAGTGTGCCTCTATAAAAATCAGCCATTTGGTTATGGTGAGCTTTCGAATAATCGGGTGTTAATCCCCAAAAAACAAAACCTCCAAATCCATCAGGTTGTGCTTCTATTTCTCCATATGCACTTGTGTAATTCGCTATACCTAAGTAGTTATCTTGTAAATCAATATACTCATTTAAGGAAATAATTCTGTAGTCATCAACTAGCTCCTTAAGTTTCCTGTAAAGCTCAGCATGTATTATTTCATGAGCTATTGTTTTAACCATTACTATATTTGACACATGAGTTAAAGATTCTCGATTTATATTAATAAATGCTGTATTTTGCTCTTTATTGAGTGAAGTCTGTCCAGTATTACCCCAGTCTGTGTTTCCAAAAAGCCCCCACTCTAAGTGTAAAACAGGGTGAGTTGGCTCAAATTTTTTGATTATTTTACTTATTTGTTTCAAATTAGCTACTTCGTCTTTTATTTGTTTAAGACATTTCTGATTTTGAAATTCTACCGTTTCATTTATCTCAATTATCATTTTCAAGTCAAAATCCACTTCACCACCATCTATAAAAGTCTCAATAGCTAATTCAGCAAACGCCCTAGCCTCATTAGAAAAATCATGCGCTTTTAAAAAATCGCTTAAGTCTTTTAGCTGATCATGTGTTCCTTGTTCTTTTAAAAGCCATTCTGCTACACTTAAGTTATCGTTTTGTAATGCCTCTATTGCCAATTTACCTAAACCTGTTGCTGTAGCATTACAAGAACCATCTGGGTTTTTATGGTTTTCTAGATAGGTTTTTATTGTAAAACTATGCAACGTGCTATTTAAAAAGGCTACTTGGCTTTGGGTTAAGTCTGTAATGCAATTGGTAATATCATTCACTTGATTTGACAGTAAGTTTATACCTATCGAACCTCCTATATTTGTATTATCACAACAATTTTCTCCTTTTTTTGTAATTCCAGATTTATTGGTATGCTTAAATGGTGTTATTTTAATATAGGCAATACGAGATTCGTCTCCTCTACTTCCTCCTCCTGGGCAAGAACAA
The DNA here is from genome assembly GCA_947498845.1 of uncultured Flavobacteriaceae bacterium. Taxonomy (GTDB): domain Bacteria; phylum Bacteroidota; class Bacteroidia; order Flavobacteriales; family Flavobacteriaceae; genus Jejuia. The sequence goes on from CANMLX010000025.1 coordinate 49,748, forward strand.
TTATCTGCATATACAACTGTTATCAGGGTGCCTTGATGGCCTCCTGTTGTTGGTCCGCCATAATTATGAGTTATGTCTGCGCCATTAGCTCCCGTAAATGTGTTAGTATTGCCTGTGTTTATCGTACTAGCACCTTCTGAATTACCTCCATATGAGTTTACTACATTGCCATTAGATACATTTGTAACGTCGCAATTTATAGCTTCATCTTGACATGTATCTCCCTTAGCAAAAAGCTTGGTGTTAGCGGCTGTAAACGGGTGTTTTAGTATACTTCCTGTAAATGTTTCTAATGTTACATTACCTTTTCTATAGTCTTCTGCAAAACTTGGTGCCATTCGGTATTCCATAATGGCAATCTCTTGCCCGCCTTTAACAGTACTAACGACTAAATTAAAAATAGAATGGGGTTTGGGACTCTTGGGGATTAATGCAAACGAATAATTTTGGTTACCTAAAGTATCTGCCACTGCTAGTATATTATCTGTAGAAATACTTCCAAACGGTATTGATGCTCTGTTGCCTCCTGATGATTTTAATGACAAATTATTATCTAACTCTAAAAGCGACATCACATCTGGTATGGTTTCTCCAGAGATATAGCCTATAGTTGGATGATCTTGTTCTAACGCCTTTGCATTATCAATTGATGTTATGAACTCCTCTTCTTTTTCACAATTTGTAGTAATAATAGCAATTAATAATAACGAGAGAACTTTTAAATAGGTGTGTTTCATAATTGTTACTTGTTTTGTTAATAGATGCAACAATAGTAAGCCCTCTTTAACGTATAAAAGTCCGATTTTTTTAGATATCTACATTTTTCGGACATCTTTTTTAAAGGTTACAGGTGTTTTTCCTGTAAACTTTTTAAAAGCGGTATAAAAACTGGATTTAGAATTAAATCCAGCTTCTAAGCCTATCGCTAATATGGTGTAATTTTCAAATTCTGGATTTGCTAACATGTCTTTGGCGTCATTAATTCTTAAATTATTAATGTAGTCTTTAAAACTTTGATTGGAGTTTTTACTAAAAACCTGAGACAAATACCCTTCACTTAAACTGAGTTTATCTGCCAATACCGATAGAGATAAATTAGGATCTAAATAACTTTTATTGGTTTTTACATATGTATCTATTTTCTGGAATCCTTTTCCATTTTCTTTCTCTGGTTTTGCTGAAGTCGTTATTTTTAGATCAGCAATTCTTTTATTTCGTAGTTCAATTCTTTTTTTAAGTTGTCGCGACTTATTTATCCCAACATAACCTATCCAATAAATCAAAAAAGAAACACCGATCCAAAGCGGATAAAAAATATAAGATTTATTTAAGTTGTAAGTAACAGCAATCACTAAAGCTATGAGCCAAAACCCGCAAACTATAAGTCCTACATAGGTCATTTTCTTCAACCAATTAGTTTCAGACTTTACCCAAGCAATATTATAACTCTGGTCTTTTTCATGCGCTATCACTAGTTTATGAGCCAAAATGATAATAACGACATTGAATATAAATGACAAAAATTCTAAATACACATAAATACCTCTTTGAAAGTGAGACACTACTTCGTACTCACTATTAGATTTTTTACTAATTAAAACATATATAACGTGGGTAACTAAAACTAAGAAGAATGGTAATAGGTATACATATTTTGTTTTTAATTGAAGTTTCTTCCTTCCAATAAATTTATGTACGTATAGATAATACATAGGCAATATAAGCCATTGCCAAGGAACAAAGATATATTTTAATACAGGATATCTAGAAGCCAAATTGGTATCTAACAGCCAATATTGTAGATTACTTAAGGATAAAAATAAAACGACTAACCCTAGATAAACGGTATTATTTGTTATGTATCTTTTTTGAGTTAGAACAATTAAACTAAATATAAAGCCTTGAATAACACCAGAGATGATAATGATATTAAAAACATTAAAATTTAAGTTTTCCATCGCACAATATAAAAGAAAAAGACTACTTTTTAGTAGTCTTTGGCTTATGTTAATTTTTTGTCTTTAGAATGTATTAGACTTAAAAATATTTTAAAACGATACTTTATTTAATATCACAAGAATTATCAGAAATTAGTATCCCGTTTGGAGTTGTTGAATCATTACTAATACATTCAAACCTATCGGCACCAGTAGGTTCGTAAATAGTGTTTTTACTTACTTCTACATTAGTATGCGTACCGTCTAGCCATATCCCATCAGAATTAATAGGCGATATACTATTTGAGACAACATTTATATTAGAAGCGTCTTTTATGGTTACCCCTCCTACAATTTCGTTTTCGTTTACATTAATTCCATTGACTCCAGATAATGTGAACCCAGCTTCACTTGTAAACTTATTTTTATTCAAATTAACTCTAAAATCTACGTGTTCTATGTCCTTATTAACCTGAGTGAACTTTACATGAGCATTTTTTCCTTCTATAGTATTATCAATAATATCAACCTTATCTATAAAGGTTAAATTAGATAGTATGCCAATATTGTTGGCTTTAATCGAATTTTTTCTAATCTCAATTTCAGAAGATGAAATTAATTGTATACCTACTTCGCTATTATCAATGCTATTGTCATAGATTTTACATTTCTGGCTAAGAACCGAAATTCCTGTGCCGTAATTTCCAGAAATAGTATTGTCGTAAATTTCGTTATCAAAAGTAAATTCACTGTTTTCTCCAGCTGCAAAAATGGCGAAGTTTTGTTTCTCTTCTGCTGTGCCTTTAAAATTATTTTTAAAAATACTTACACCATTACTAAAATTTATTGCCATTCTCGTTTCTGCTGTATTATTTTCTACAGTAACATTACTAGAACCTAACACAAGTAAAAAACCTATTTTACTATTTATTTCTTGATTGTCTTTAATTGTTACGTCTGAAAGTCTCTGGAATTCTAGCAAATCTCCATTTTCATCTCTACGCCTAAATGTTTCTAGGTTAACAGCATAACCTACATTCCCGCCATCGTCACTAGCAATGGGTTGCCCGGTGTTAATATATGTGTTTCCTTCTATAATAATATTTTTTCCATCTGTTACAGAGGTAGACATACGCCTTATATTTTTAAACGTAGAATTTTTTATAAGAACACCATCGGTAGGTATATAGTCTGTATTAAAAGGAAAGCCTAAAGAAAAAATAGTAATACCTCCTCCAGAGCCATATTCAAAATTCACATTGTCTACTTCTATTAAACGTGATGCATGTATGCTAAAAAGTCTGGATCCTATCTCACCTGAATTTTCTCCATCATAGTTTCTAGTGAGTCTATCCCCAATAAAGTTTCCTCCTGAAATTTTTACGTTATCCACATCTCTTACAGCCATTAACGTCGCATTTGGGCCTCCTGACGCAGTAGTAAACATTCTTAAGAATGTATTATTTGTCATTTTTAGGTGAAAGTTAGAAGGTAGATTGACGGCTTCTTTCGTGGGCCTAAAGTTTTGATCGCTGGTTGTGCTGGTTACTGTAGACACCTCAAAATAGGCATCAAACTTGTCAATTTCAAAAATCTCCCCTCCCATAGCTCTAATGCTAAACATTAGATTTTCAAAAGTTTTTGTATTGCTTAAAGCTTTCTCATAAGTGGCAACACCCTCAATAATATTAGTCCATCTGGAAGGAATAAATGTAAACGTTTTATCTATTAGCGAGATATCACCATTTACATTTAAGCTGGAGTTAAGTAATCTTCCATCAATCTTGCTATCTCCAATAAAATTAAGTGTTCCGTTTATAATATCTCCTTTTTCGTATGTAAAAGTGACATTTGAAGGTAATGCTATAGTTTCTCCATCTAAATCTAACAAACAATCAATACCTATAGTCTCACCAGACGTTATAGATGAAAGATTAAAGTCACATGAAGAGATGTTTACAATCTCATCGTCTCCGTTAGCATCATCATTGGTAATATCATCATCTTCATTATTAACTATGTCGTTGTTATCATCGCCACAATTAAAAAATAATAGGGAAAAAAGTAGTGCTAAAACAATAGGTATGTTTTTCATTTTAAGGTAAATTTGGTTGTTTGGCTCTGTTAATAAACAGATTATAAACATACAAATTATTTAATATGAAAATGAATTTATAAAGAAAAAACACTAAAATCGTTTCTATTATTTTAGTCTAAACACAAAAACTAATACCAATTCTTAAATGAATATACTGTAAAGAAAAATGATGGGTTTTGGAATTATACGATACAGAAAAATAAGCATAGCCGTAGTTCAATGTGATTAAGTTAAGGGAAATTATGTCTGTTCGAGCATTAACGAGAAAAAATATATTTTTAACGACGTTAGCTTACGGAGTAAGTCGAGAACTTTTTATTCTAACTAACAAAGAGGTTTCGACTGCGCTCAACCTGACACTGAGAACATATAAACTCTTAACTTAATGACATTGAGCCGTAGTTACGGTTCTTTTTTATGTTGAAGATAGAATTTCAAAAGACACTTTTTAACTCAGTAAATTCATTTGGGAATTGGTATAAGATACAGGTGAGCATGAAAATAATAAAAATCTTAAGCTTTTAAAAAATCGATTATTAAATTAGTTATTCGTTCGGGCTGCTCTTCTTGAATAAAGTGTTTTCCTTCTATTTCATGAATGTTTTTAGCATCAAGCTTTAAATCCTTAACCACTTGTGCTTTCATTTTATCTAACACCAAAAACTCATCTTCTTTTCCCCAGATTAGCAACTTAGGCATTTCTAAAGATGTAATAACACTTGAGTAGTCTGGAAGATTATTACAGGTGTTACTAAAAAACTGATACATAGCTTTTGTTTTACCCTCAAGCATAGGTTTTTTATACCCTTCTATAGCTTCTTTCTCCATAATAGAAGCATCAACTAATCCCGATTTAAATAACCCTTTCAGCATAACACTGGTTGAAATACCATTACTATACAACCCCATAATACATTTCGCAATAAATCCTTTAGTAAACCTAATTGGAGGTTTAAACCCAGAATCGTAAATAATCGTATTTAAAATAACGAGATTTTTTACGCGTTGTGCTGCAATTTTTAACAACTCCCACGTCCATAAGCCACCTGCATCATGAAACACATGATCCCATTGCTTAATGTTTAGTCCATCCATCAAGGCTAATAAACGTTTAGCATGTTCTTGAGGTTCATAAATCGCATAACCTTTAGGAGAGTCGCTAGAACCAAAACCTAACATATCTGGCACTATAACACGATGTGTAATTGCAAGTTGATCTATCATTTTACGATAAAGCCACCCAGAGGTAGGCACACCATGAAGTAACACAACTACATTGCCTTGTCCTTTATCAATATATTTTAAAGTACCGTGTATGGAAAGAAATGATTTTTGCTCATTTCTAAACTGGGAATAAGTCACTCTAAACTAATTTTATATCTAATTAGTGAGTCGCGAATAAACTAAAAACCCAACACTTGGATAAAAATTGAAACTATACCACTTGGACTAAAGTGACCTAGATTTGGTTCGCAGACTGAGAGTCTGTAAAGTGAAATACCGCATCAAATCTGTGTTAATTCGTGTCAAAAGTTTTTGAAAGCCCTATACATGCGGTGCTATGGCAAAATTAAGAACACACAAGCATTTATTACATCACGGTCTCATCACGAAGTTCTAATACATAAAAGGGTTGAACTACATTTTGAGACCTGCTAACTGTTGTTTTAATGAACAAGTTTAACCCCTACTCCAATTTAAATTGAGACAAAAACTCCCAAATAACCGGTGTAGCTTCAAAACTAGTATTGCCTTCTCTCCCAGGCCATAAATGTGTCCCTCCAATAACTTTATAGTGTACTACTTTAGAATTATTGTCTCCATTTAAATAGTCATACCTTTCTACAGTCTGCTCATCTTTAGTATTTTGGTCTTCAACAGAAGTTATCACAGGTGTTTCATTACATTTATTGTAGTCAACCCAAAACTTTAAAGATTCTAGTACTGGCTTAGCATATAAATTGCCATTGTAAGGCACAGCATTGTCATTATCACCATTAATCACAATAACAGGAGTACTATGCACTGGCGAACATTTAAATAAATTAGAAGATGGCATAGCGCCAGATACAGGAGCAATTGCTGCAATTCTTTTACTTAAAGTACAACCTGCAATATAGCTCATAAATCCTCCCTGTGAAAAACCTGTTATATAGATTCTTTTCTGGTCTATAGTATAGTCCTTAACTAATTTATCCATAAAAGAATTTATGTACTCTATATCTTTTAGTTGTCCTGTACTAGTGGTGGTATCAAAATCCCATGAAGGCACTTTCGCCTGATTTATTTTTCCTTCTGGGCATGCTATAATAAAACCATGCTTTTCAGCTAATGGCTTAAATTTTGTGTATTCTAAAATCCACGCTGCTGGTTCGCTGTAACCATGTATAAGTAATAGTAAGGGTGCGGGGGTTTCTTTAGAATACGAACTTGGAATGTAAATTTTATGAACGCGTTCTACATCATCATATGTCATTGTTCCATCAACGGTCTCTTGAGCTGTTGTTAAAAATGTAACAAAACATAAAAGAAATAAAATTGTTGTTTTCATGTGTTTATAAAGTTGTTTTAGAGCTTACATGTAACTTGCCAATAATCATTTTGGTGTGTATCAAAATTATCGATATGGCTCGTTTCATTAGAGCATAGTTTAATATTTTTTTAATTCGAAATGTTCTCCATCAAACACACCGTATGTGTAATACCTAATCCAATCCCCTAGATTAATGTATTTTGAATTATTGTTAAGGCTTATTTCTAAAGGTAAATGTCTATGTCCAAACACAAAATAATCACGGTGTTTGCTTTCTAGTTTGCGCTTACAATATTGTACTAGCCACTCATTATCTTCTCCTAGAAACTTAGCGTCCTCATCACCAGAAATCAATTTGTTTTTAACCGATAAATATTGTGCCAGTCGTACTCCCAAATCTGGATGTAACCATCGAAATAACCATTTACAAAACGGATTTGTAAATACTTTTTTCATGCGTTTGTATCCCTTATCTCCAGGACCTAAACCGTCTCCATGACCAATAAAAAAAGTGTTATTGTTAAAGACAAATTCTTTAGGTTTATGATATACAGGGATGTTAAGCTCTTCCTCAAAATAACCGTTCATCCATAAATCATGATTCCCTACAAAATAATGAATTGGAATACCAGAATCACTAATTTCGGCGAGTTTGCCTAGTGTTCTTGTAAAGCCTTTAGGCACTACGCGTTTATAGTCCATCCAAAAGTCGAATAAATCCCCTAAAAGAAAAATAGTAGCTGCATCTTCTTTTATGGTATCTAACCAAGCAACAAACTTTTTTTCACGTGGTAGTGATGCTTCTTTGGTTGGCGCTCCTAAGTGGTTATCGGAAGCAAAGTATATTTTTTTTCCTTTTGGGATTTGCATGCTGTAAATATAAAGAAGTTTACCATGATAATGGTTAGCTTAGGGACGAGTTGCATATTTTAATTATATTCACCTCCAAAATATAGTCTCTTATCATTATGAAATTAAAATTATATACGTTCCTACTCATTATTACGCCGTTTTGCTTAATAGCCCAAACTCAGGACTTATTAAATATGGCAAAAGGTAAGTTTATAAACTTTGATATTATTTATAATAACTACGATCCAGATAGAACTTGTAATATTTGTACCGAAGAAGACGATGTTTACGGTTATTATACCATTTATAATAATGGTGAAGTGGTTAAAAATCTAGAAGAGATTGAATACATATTGTTAGACAAAAATTTAAACAAGTTTGCTAATGGTACGTTTAAAAAACTCATTGCGCCACGTAAATCGGCATCCAGACTTAGAGTTTATAAAACAAAAGACACTATGGTTTTTAGAAATTCGGTGTATTCTACGGCTCCCTTTAGCTACTTTAAAGGTATTATTGTATATCAAAAACTACTACTTAAAAACAACACATTTTTACCGCCCTACTATTATAATAACGAAGGCAAAAAACAAAACATTAATTTAGATAGTCTCGCAGAAACGTTTACCAAAAAAAGACTAAAAAAATTAGATGATGAAACCGAGTGGTCTAAAGAAAAGAAAGACTCTACTACGTTTAATAAAACCTTGTTTTCTTATAACAACAGAAAAAATAAGCTAATTCTTAAAAAGAATGGAACTTCTAAAAAAAGGTATGTTACCAATATTTATGATGAGGCATTGCTATTTAGAAAAAATAAAGAAGAGCAATGGCGAACCGATTTACTGCAAGCCGAAAAAAAGGAAAAAATCTACCATCACCCATTGTTTATTGATAGAGACGAAAAAACAATTGCTTTAAAACGATACATTATAGGTAAAAAAAAGGACGAGTCTGATATCTTATTATTTGACCTTGAAAATGGTAACCCAAAAGGGAATTACACCTTTAATACAGATCGGGATTACGAATATAGGGATTACGAAAATTTAAATGGTAATACGCTTACCATTCTCTCGTCTTTAATTTCTGGTATTTTTATGAGAGGCTTTAATTTTAGTAAATACGATATCAAACTAAACAAAGAAATAAAAAGCAAACAATTTTTTTGGCCAGAGGCTAACGAGTATATTGAAATAGGCAAAAACGGACATGTTGCAGGAGGTTTACAACTGCGTTTTTTAAACTATTTTTTCCTTAAAAATGGTAACATTGGTATTTTAACTGAAAAATTTAGAGCTAAAGCCAATGGAAAAACAGTAACTACAGATTATGTGTTTTTTATGTTTAACAAAGATTTTGAACTGGAAAATGCAACAACTATAGCCAAAGATAAATCTAAAACCTTTGCCAGTAATGTCGATTACTTGTTCTCCCAACAAGTAGAAGGTGGCAGCATTGTTTTCTACAGAGATTATAAAAAAGACCAGGAAACAAAAGACAAAAACTGGGTACTGGGTATTATAACTTATATCAATGGTGAATTTGGGCATCAAACTTTACCAATGACTTCAGATGAATACTCTATAATTCCTTTTCCAGCTAAAGAAGGCTATGTTTTACTCACCGAGTTTAACGAGAAAGAAGAAAAATATAATAAAATTCGTCTTGAAAAAATAAACTATTAACCCGAAGAATTCATGGTTTTTCGTTATGATACCAATTATCATCTAAAATGAGCTAGTAAGACTCATTCATTTCATTTTATACCTTCTTGTTCATGTTTTCATAGTGCTGCTATGAAAAACAATTACAGCGGCGTATAAACTAAACCACTATGGACTTACAGTCCATAGGTTTGGTTCGCAGACTGAAAGTCTGCTAGGTGAAATACGTAATCAAATCTGTGTAAATTCGTGTCAAAAGTTTTTAGAAGCTAAAGCGAAATGCACTAAAGTACATAGTTTCGACTAAATTTGAGACCAATGAAAGCAACTTCGCTTTTTTAGCTCATTTTAATTAATTAATTGGTATAATAATCGGCTATAGCTTTCATTTCTTTAAGTTTTAAATTCCATATAAAATTTAAAAACAAGTTATAGCTTTTAGATTGTTGGTTGGGATTAAGTTGTTCTACATAACGGTTTAATTTGTAGTTTTTTTGTGCATTATAAATAGCATTAAAATTTAAACCTACATATTTAAGAAGATATGCCATATCTGGAAAGTGTTCTAAAAGTATTAAACAAGAATAAAGACTGGCACCATACGCTTCCATATCATACAAACTAGCAACCTGCTGGAATTTTGCCTGTTTTTGTAGTTCAAGAAAACGAGATGAGGGTTCAATATAGTTATACGCTGTATCTTTAGGAAGGTTGTTTTTTAATTTGCTAATACGTTCTGTAAGCTCTGGGTGAGATGCTATAGAATCTGTATTTATTTTTTCTTTAAAATGCGTATAGTTATAGGAGCTAAAATCTTCTTTTTTTAACCACGCTTCATTAAAAGGGAGTGTTTTTAGGTTAAAAAGACGTTTGTATATGGTTGAATCTAAAGTGTATTCTGGTGCATCTTCTAATGTTTTTATTCGGCTTAATGAATTAACAAAACTCCGTTTAGACCATGGCGTTTTGCTAAACAATACATAACCTAAAGAATCGGCTTCTAACTCTTGCTTTCTGCTTTTTTTGCTCCTATTTATTATTATAGATCTTAACTGTTTAAAAGCTAAACCGCCTTTATTATAGGCTGTATTATGTATTTCCTCAAGCTGTTTTTTTGATACACTGGATAATTTTAACTGTGCTTCTTCAACAATACTATTAAACGAATGGTTTTTAATTTCATGTGCTAACTCATGTAATAACACAGCACGTATTTGTTGTTTGTTTTTAAGAAACTTAAACAGTCCTAAATTTACTATTATGGTATTATAGCCAATACTGTAAGCATTTGGTGTGGCTTCTTTTGATAAAAGTATGGTATACTCTTGATCTATTTCGGGGTTAACTATCTTTACTGTATCTATCGATGTTTTTAAAAACGTAGTATACGCATTATCAAAAAACAGATTGTTTTTAGTGAAATTTTTTAAAATACTTTTTTGACTTTGTTCTAAAATATTTAGAATCTCCTTTTTTAGTTTTCCTGAATAGCTTTTAGAAATAGTTTTGTTAAATGATTTAAAATCATTTTCGTAACGCTCTTTTAACGCTTTTCTTTGGTCGTAGCTTGTAGTATCTAACGGGGTAAATTGTTGGGAATTTGCTATACAACAAGTAAATAACAGAATAACTAAATATCTCATTTTAAAAATACAGCCGAATTTGCATGCGTAAATATAGATGTTTTGACTAAAAGTTTGAAAACTAATGCTAGATGTAACTTTTTACTGCAAACTAAAAGCTACTACTTATGCGTTAAGGATTGCAGCGGTAGCTTTTGGCGAGGTGCGCATCGAGCCAAAACTTTAGCGGAAAGCCTGACCTTTAGGTAACGCCCAAAAATTAGTCTTGATCGGCAGCAAACCACTCGGCAAAACTAGTAGCTGTTTCTTGTAGTTTTAATGAATGTAGTTTGATATTTTCGGGCAATCTGGATTTTATTTTTTTAGCAAAATCGATCACCATCATTTCGCTAGTAGGTTGATAATCTACTAATAGCACATTATGACCTCTTTTTTTAAGCTCCATCGCTAATTCTAAATGAGGTGTGTTTTTGTTAAAAACAGTAGCATGATCAAAAACATCTGCAATTTCTTCTTGAACAATTTTTTTTAAATCGCCAAAATCGATCACCATACCATACTTTACATTGTTAGTATCTGTAATAGGTTCTCCTATTACGGTAACATCCAAACGGTAACTATGGCCATGAACATTTTTACATTTACCATCATACCCGTAAAGTGCATGACCTGTTTCGAACGAAAATTGTTTGGTGATTCTAATCTTATTTCCCATTATCTGCGTCCTCCTCTGTTTCTATTTATAATGTAAATTATTATTAAAACTACAGCCAGTAATAAAAACAACCCATTACCCGATAAAAAACTTAAAACATCCATAGTTGTTACTTTTTTTGATGTGCAAATTTAAGCGTTTTTAACCAGAGGTTTAAACTGTTTTCTAAAATTAATTAGTAATGGGACTGCTCGTGCTATAATCCAAAATGTAATTGCTATAAATATACCCGTTAGTTTTAAATTAAAATGGTCTAACACCAAAAGTATTGGTAAAAACACTACAAAAGTTGCTAGTAATAGTACGTTTCTAAGCACTCCCATTTTACCCAAACCTTTGTAAATACCATCAAAAATAAAGGCTATAGCGCAAATGGGTTGTATTACTAATACAATCCAAAATATGCTATAAAATGTATTTAAAACATTAGCATCTTTAGAAAACAAACCCCCTATAGGTTTATATAATAGAAAGCCAATACAAGCCAATAAAACCCCAACTAGTATGCCTATTTTAATGAGTTTTTTACTTAGCTCTACTAGGTTTTTGTACTGTTTTGCGCCATATAATTTCCCAGATAGTATGTTTCCTGCTCCTGCATAACCATCTATTACAAATGCCCCTAAAAACCATAGATTAATACCAATGGTATACGCTGCTATATACGTTTTCCCATAACCTGTTGCATAGCGTGTAGCGAAATAAAGTGTAATATTTAGAGCCAGTGTTCTCACAAATAGGTTAGCAATCATAATTAAAAACCGTTCTATTTCTTTATTGAAATCTAAACTCAACTTTAGCGGTATTTGTGTTTTAGTTAATAAAAGATACGCTGCGCTTAATGCCATAACAACTTGAGCGATCACACTAGCATAGGCTGCCCCTTCTATATGCATAGCATCTAGATAACCTGGAATGCCAAAAACAAAAATATAGTCTAATACAATATTTAATACAGCGCCTATAATAGCAATTATCATAGGGTAAAAAGTGTTTTGCAAACCTCTAAACGTACCAAATATAGCTATTGTGAATAAGGTAAAAGGAAATCCAAATACACGTATTTTATAATAGACAACACAGTACTCTAAAATTAACCCAGAAGCATTGTAGAGCCTAAAAATTAGATTTGCAATAGGATAACTAGTAACAATAATAAGCAATCCAATAGATGTTATAATAAATATGGCTTGTGCTGGTAAATTTTTTACAGCATCTAATTTACCTGCGCCTAAATATTGAGATATTATGGCAGAAATAGCACTGCGTGTTTGTCCTAAAACCCAAATAAGCATGGATAAAAACGTGCCAACGATACCTATAGCGGCCAAAGACTCTACAGGATGCATTTTTACATTACCGACAATCGCGGTATCTGTTATGGACAAAATAGGCTCTGATATACCAGAAATTAGTGCTGGTATCGCTAGTTTATTTATATGTTTTAAGCTAATTAAAGTTTTCAAATAGTGTAGGTAACTTAGATTAAATTTTTTTACAAATGTACTTTTTAATACATTTATAACCTTAAAACAATATTGGGGATGTAGCTCAGTTGGCTAGAGTGCTTGACTGGCAGTCAAGAGGTCACGGGTTCGAATCCCGTCTTCTCCACTTAAGGCCTCCATAATGGAGGTCTTTTTTATGACTATTAATAAGTGTTTTGTGGATAAAGTCCCTCGATAACACTTCGACTGCGTAGGGTGTAGTAACTGTTTTGAAAAAAAAAGTTAACAACTAATCAAAAAATCCTACACTATCTATCTTTAAAACTTTAGTATCTCCTTGAAAATTTCTAGCACTGGAATATTTCCAAGCTACAGCATTTACAACAAACCCACTCTCCACAGGATTAGTATAAACATAGTCTGTTTTTTTGTTTGATAACCTTTTCGCTTCATAACGCTATCGGTTTATTATGAAACCTGTATTTATACTCTTATAACTAAAATACTAAAAGCCTTAACATTACTGTAAAAGCTTTTGATTCTCTTACGCAATATGCCTCTTGACACAGTCGAAGCGCTAGCACATACGGGGACTATCTAGAGTTCGTTTATATCTCACGAACGAGGACGTCCGCACTATCGGGTTAGCCGTTACTTTGATAACTTCGCGGCAGCTGGGGGGGATAAATTTCTTGATCTTGCTATTAGAGATGTCAAAGCTAAAAAAGCATACGCATAAAAAAACAACCATAACTCTATGATTGCTTTTTTCTCTATTTCTTATTGCTCGAAGTTACAAACTTCGCATAGCTGGGTTGATAATGTTGTTAAAGCGGTTAAACTTAAAAGTATTTAAACTAAAAACCACCTCGTTAAAGGTGGCTTTACTTTTTTTATTTCTTACTCTTACCGCCACTCGTGAGGACACGAGCGGTAGCCGTTACTCATTCGGGCGCGAGCTGGGGACGAGCTGGGCAGCTGGCATTCCACAACACTTTCTCCTCAGTTAAGTTAGAGCGGTATCTTTTCACTACATTATTTATCTCTTAAATAATTCTCAACTCTATCACTTAAAACACCATCAGCAATAGAAGATATTTTTAATGTTTTTCTTATAGTTAAAATTACTCTTCTCGCAAAATTTAACCTTTTATATAAATTTCTATTTTTAAGATGTTCTGGATAAATAATAAAACTATTATTACTAGCATAATCATTCCATTCAGTAGAAATATTAAGATAAAATTCAGCATTGAAATATTTCAAAAAACTTAAAAAACTTTCTGTTTCTAAATCTAAACTTATTGGAATGAAATTTTTATTATTATTATTATCAACAAAAACGAAATAGTCAATTTCATCATCTAAAATTAATGTCCTATAAATACCTATAATTTGTATTTCACTTAGATTAATATTAAAAGGCTTGGTTTTAAAATATGCATGTTTATGATACGATGAATCATTTACATAACTCAAAACTTTGTTTTTTATTTTTATTTCCCCTTTCATAATTTGTTTTATTTTACAAACCCATTATGCGCTCTAAAATACTATTGGAATTGTGTTATATAATGTAATTAAAAATTGACCCTTATTCAAGCTTATTATGAACCAAAATATCATTAGCGAAGAATGTATGATTCTTTTTAACAAATTCTACATTAAACATATCGATGTACTCATTGGTATCATACAAATGTAGTACCCTAGTTCTGGACAACTTACCTTTATTAAAATAAAGCACTACATCCCCAACATCTAACTTATTTACCTTAAAAGTCAGTTCTTTTTCGGCTTCTTTTAAGTCAAAGACACACCACCCTTTATTTTCCACCCAATAAGGATGTGCCGGAGAGAATTTATTTGTAATACCATTATCAAACTTAGCTACAATAATTTTATATTTTTTTATTATATTTGGGACATTAACTACTAAGTCTGGTTCAATTCTCATTGTATTTATATCTACGCTTAATATTTTATCTCCTATTTTTATGTCTTCAATATTCTTTGATGAAGAATCTGCCATTAGCACCTTAGTCCCTTTTACAAAACAAGAGCTAGGATAGTGATTATTAGAACTGTTAATTCTATTTCTTGTTCCTTGTATCGCTGGATCCATATATCCATTATCATAAGCCCACATTCCTAAATGATATACTCCTCCAATAGCAAACCCCCAAGGTCCTCCATAATACATTAAACCAGTAGCAAAAGTATCTACAGCAAAACGACCTGGGTGTACTACATGCGAATTAGAGGGATCATAAAAGTAGTTATAAACACCATATCCTTGATAGCCTGTGCCAACTAAGCCAATAACTCCAGATAAACGACCTCCTAAATTAACAAGTTTATTTGTTTTCCAAAAACTTGGGGTAGATTTACTAATAGGATCAAATATACTCACATTTGGCCAAAACTTATTTAGAAACAATTTCCCTGGGTAAGGTGTCATTCTATTTCTAACAAAACCTTTTAAATTTGTTCTAGCAAATGATCCTGCTTTGAAATCGCTTCCAAAAATTGATTTTAATTTTTTTGCAGATTGTATATAAAACTCTCTCGAAATCCCTGTATATAAAAATGATGCATAAGGATTTCCAGAAGCACTTTTTTTCGAATTTTCCTCACAAATCTCAGGGCATAAATTACAATCTGTACATCCTCCAGGATTAGATAACTCTCCTACTTCAAGTAAGACTCTTTTCCTTGCTTCTTCTTTCCTTTCTAAATAACCACCCCACAACTCCTTCTCTTCTTCTAGCTTCTCTTCCAAGAGGCTTATACGTCGGGCTTCGGTAGCCTTTGCAAAAAAACCATTAGCCCGAGCCATTGAGTTATTATAAATCGCACTTTGCGTATACTGCGGCGTGTTATTAGCCCAGTAATTGCCCATGCTTAAGTCACTATTATCATACCAATTTGCCCCATAAAAACCTTCATCGGAAATGCCCGGAGAAAAGCCATCCGCCCCACTAGGGTCTGCCCAGTAGACGGGATTATTATCAAAGGCCGAGTAGGGCGAGTAATTGTAGTGTATTACAGGATCCATAGTGGTCCAGCGTGCTATGGCAGGATCGTAACTACGTAGAGGCATTTCGTAGAGGTTAACACCTAAAGCCTCCTCGTACTCTGTGCCATTGTATTTAAACTTGCCTGCAGCGCTGTTGGCACTGGAGCTTATTAGGTTATTGTACCCTTTGTGTTTTAAACCAAATGGATAGTAGTTAAC
>CANMLX010000026.1 GCA_947498845.1 uncultured Flavobacteriaceae bacterium
CAACCAACAACCAACAACCAACAACCAACAACCAACAACCAACAACCAACAACCAACAACCAACAACCAACAACCAAATTGTCAGTAAAAGCAAAAAAACATCTAGGTCAGCATTTTTTAAGAGATGAAAACATAGCTAAAAAAATAGCAGATACCCTTACCTTAAAAAGGTATAAAAAAGTTCTAGAAATAGGTCCTGGTATGGGGGTGTTGACTAAGTATTTGTTAGAAAAAGATGTGACGACTTATGTTATTGAGATCGATACAGAATCGGTAGAATATCTAAAAGTCAATTACCTAAATCTCGCTTCCAGAATTTTAGAAAAAGACTTTTTAAAATACGATTTAAACGAGGTGTTTAAAGGTGAACCCTTGGCAATAATTGGTAATTTTCCATATAATATTTCCTCACAAATTGTATTTAAAACAATAGAAATGCGCGACCAGATTCCAGAATTTTCAGGAATGTTTCAAAAGGAAGTAGCGCAACGCATTTGCTCTAAAGAAGGCAGTAAAGTCTATGGTATTTTATCGGTATTAACTCAGGCATTTTACGATGCCGAATATTTGTTTACAGTACCACCATCGGTATTTAACCCACCTCCAAAAGTAGATTCGGGAGTATTACGATTGATTAGAAAAGAAAATTACGAGCTACCATGCGATGAAAAACTATTTTTTAGAGTTGTAAAGGCTGCCTTTCAACAACGTAGAAAAACACTTCGGAATAGTTTAAAAACATTCAATTTATCCGATAATTTAAAAGCAAATGTTATCTTTGGCAAGCGTCCAGAACAATTGACAGTTGCAGAGTTTATAGAACTTACGCAGCAAATTGATCAAGATCATAATTAAATCAATATCACTTCAAGTGATTTCGAAATACACTTCGGAATTATAGCATGCAGGAAGAAAAAGAAAACATACAGTTTGAATTGACCGATGAGTTAATTGGGCAAGTAGAAGGCTTTGTTGTAGAACAAAATAATAAAGCGCTTCAAAAGTTGTTCGATGGGTTTCACTATGCCGATATTGCCGAAATTTTAGATGAGTTAAGCTTTGAAGAAGCGATATACGTTATCAAACTTTTGGATTCTGAAACTACAGCAGATATTCTAAAGGAATTAGATGAAGATATTCGTGAAAAGGTATTAAAAAACCTATCAGATAAAGAAATTGCCGAAGAAGTTGAAGAATTAGATACCGATGATGCTGCCGATATTATAGCAGAGCTTCCAGAAGAGCGCCAGCAAGAGGTAATCGATAAAATTGAAGACCAGGAACATAAAGCAGAAATAGAAGAGCTTTTAACTTACGATGAAGATTCTGCAGGAGGATTAATGGCGAAAGAACTCGTAAAAGTATACGATACTTGGACCGTAGCAGGTTGTATGCGACGCATTAGAGGACAAGCCGAAGAAGTAACGCGTGTACACTCCGTTTATGTAGTTAATAAAAACGAAAAACTAGTAGGACGTTTATCTTTAAAAGACCTTATTGTAGCCAAAAATGAGCAAAAAATAGCAGATATTTATATCTCAAATGTAGACTATGTAAAAGTTCATGACGATGTTGAGGATGTGGCCAAAGTCATGTCTAAATACGATTTGGAAGCCATTCCAGTAGTAGATGAAAATATTACTTTGTTAGGTAGGATTACCATCGACGATATCGTAGATGTTCTTAAAGAAGAAGCCGATAAAGATTACCAGTTAGCAGCAGGTATTACACAAGATGTAGAAGCCGATGATAGTATTCTAGAACTCACCCGAGCACGATTACCTTGGTTGTTTCTAGGGTTAATAGGAGGTATTGGTGCCTTTTTAATTATGGAAGGCTTTCAAGAAGCCTTTAAAAAATATGCCGTGTTATTCTTTTTTACACCATTAATAGCGGCAATGGCAGGTAATGTAGGGGTGCAATCCAGTGCGATTATTGTGCAGGGTTTAGCAAACGACGATGTAAAAGGAAGTATTAATAGTCGTTTATTAAAGGAGATGCTTTTAGCTGCTTTAAACGGTGTTATTCTAGCCGCTTTTTTGTTTTTGTTTGTATGGGGTTATAATGGCGAATTTAATAAAGCCTTAGCGATATCTGTATCGTTAGTAGTCGTTATAATTATTGCAGGACTAATAGGCACATTTGTGCCACTGTTTTTAGATAAACGCGGCATAGATCCAGCCATTGCAACAGGGCCATTTATCACTACCAGTAATGATATTTTAGGTATTTTGTTATACTTCTGGATTGCAAAAATGATTTTGGGGATTTAACCAATGGTCATGCTGAACTTGTTTTAGTATCTCCTTTTTTTTGGACTTAAATAATTCTCATAAGTTTTGAAAAGGTATGTTATTGCATATTAATATTTTGGGCGTTCCCAATAGGTCGGGCTTTTACTACTCGCTCCTCCTGCGTCGGGAGCTCAAACATGCCGTTCAATCCCTAACGCAACTAGTCTGTTATCAACATAGCTGCAATCAAAGTTATCAGTTTATCAGTAGTATCCGTTACAATATGTGAAATTCGTGTCAAAAGTCTTATCAAACATGTTTAAACTTTGTAATTTTAGCGCATGAAAATACTTCATCTAGATACCAATCACGAACTATTAATAAATCAATTTAAAGATTTAGGCTATACCAATCACGAAGATTATACGTCTTCTAAAGAAACTGTAGAAAACAAAATAGGAGATTACGATGGACTTATAATTCGTAGTCGATTCACCATAGATAAACAATTTTTGGATAAAGCCACCAATCTTAAGTTTATAGGTCGTGTAGGCGCAGGATTGGAAAATATAGATGTTGATTATGCCGAAAAAAAAGGCGTGTATTTGGCTTCAGCACCCGAAGGCAATAGAAATGCTGTTGGCGAACACACTTTAGGTATGTTATTGTCATTATTTAATAAACTTAAAAAAGCAGATGCCGAAGTAAGATTAGGTAAATGGTTGCGTGAAGACAATCGTGGCATCGAACTGGATGGTAAAACAGTGGGCTTGATAGGTTATGGTAACATGGGAAAAGCTTTTGCTAAAAAACTAAGAGGATTTGATGTAGAGGTATTGTGTTACGACATAAAAGAAGGTGTTGGCAATCAAGATGCAACGCAAGTTGATTTAAAAGAATTTCAAGACAATGTAGATGTGGTAAGTTTACATACACCGCAAACACCATTAACCATTGGTATGGTAAATTTAGAATTTATCAATCAATTCAAAAAACCATTTTGGTTGTTCAATACAGCGCGAGGAAAAAGTGTTATCACACAAGATTTAGTAGACGCTTTAAAGTCGGGCAAAATTTTAGGAGCAGGGTTGGATGTTTTAGAGTACGAAAAAAAATCGTTTGAAAGCCTTTTTACAGGAGAACTTCCTATGGCATTTCAGTATTTAATTGAAGCCGAAAATGTATTATTATCACCTCACGTAGCTGGTTGGACTATAGAGAGTAAAGAAAAATTAGCCCAAACTATAGTCGATAAAATTAAAGCAAAATTTTATTAACTTTAACAACAAGCTCTGTATCTATCTAATTTTACTTATTTGTGTTTAACCCACTTTATGCAATAGAAAATTTATTACATCTTGTAGCTACTGCAAATACTACCGCTTCGCTGCGTTTTTTAATTTCACTCCCGCATATGCGGGACTATGCAGAAATTAAGAAAACACTAGTATGTCTTGCATCTACAAGCTTCATGACAACCTTCTATTGCATAAAGCGGGTTTAAATAGTTTGCAATCAAAACTTTTTAAATATGAAATTAGGCGCATTTTCTATTAGCTTGAGTGTAAAGGATATTAAAAAATCCAGAGATTTTTACAAACATTTAGGATTTAGTGTTTTTGCAGGGGATGTAGCAAAAAACTATCTCATCATGAAAAATGGTAACGCCTTAGTGGGGCTTTTTCAAGATATGTTTCAAGATAATATTTTGACCTTTAATCCTGGATGGGACGAAAGTGCGAATGCACTAGATGTTTTTGATGATGTAAGAGAAATTCAAAAGCATGTAAAAAGTAAAGGAATACCACTGCAGAGTGAAGCAGATGAAACTACAACTGGGCCGGCAAGTTTTATGGTGTCAGATCCAGATGGGAATACTATTCTTATAGATCAACATGTATAGCAAAATTAATATAAAGTTTAATTCTATTTTATTATGCAATACAAAGCAAGTTCTCCAGAAGATTATATGCGTCGGGTGCCAAAGGAGCGTCAACCTGTTTTAAAGGAACTTAGAAAAGTTATAAGAGATAATTTACCAAAAGGTTTTGAAGAAGGTATGCAATATGGTATGATAGGCTATTTTGTACCACATTCAATATATCCAAATGGGTACCATTGTAAGCCTGAAGAACCATTGCCATTCATGAGTTTTGCATCACAAAAGCACGCTGTAAATTTATACCATAGTGGGATTTATGCAAATCCAGAATTATACGACTGGTTTGTAGCAGAATACCCAAAGCATAGTAAATTGAAACTGGATATGGGAAAAAGTTGTATTCGATTTAAAAAAATAGATGCTATTCCTTTCGAGTTGATCGCTCAATTAACCAAAAAAATGTCTGTTCAGGATTGGATAACACTATACGAATCCAATTTGATGAAGTAAATAATAGTAACTTTAATTTTTACAAACCTTTTACATTTAGAATGTCCTTGGTAAGGTGTTACATTGAGCTTGTCGAAATGAGGTACGACTGATGAATCTATATAAATATTTGAGATTCCCTATTTGCTTGCAGGCTGGTTCGCTACGCTCTGAATGACAATTCAACTCTAAAAAGAATTTGATTCTTTTGTAAAACTACAGATTTCAAATCCATAGTTGTTTAATACCATTTCTAACATAAAATTACTCAAATAAAACAGCTCTTTTTGTGCTATGCTTCATCATAAAATAAAACCAGAACCTGAGCTATGCTTGAATTTTATTTTTCGCCTAACACAAAAATATTCTATTTTCTTTAGTGTAATTTTATGACAGAACTGGTATAATCCATGATTTTTAAAAGAAAAAATTTCAAAAAAATGGTTAAACCGTTATAACACAGTTTTCTGCTCCAGCGTAATCATTCCAGGCATAGTCATCAGCTTCCGCATCATTTACATAAACCCCGTCAACTATATATCTAAATTCATAAGAAGTATCTTTAGCTAAATCTACAGTGCCCTTAAAAACACCACTCTTTAATTTTTTAAGAGGAACTTCTTCTTGACTCCAATTGTTAAAAGAGCCTACTAAAGATACATTATTAGCTTCTTTAGCATCTATGGAGAACGTTACTTTACATTTAGTTTTAAGATATTGTTTTTTAATAGCCATAATATTTCTTGTGTTGTTTGTCTCACAAATTTATAAAACAAATTAATAAGAAACTTGCGAAATTAACTAAAGCCTTGAAAATTATTGATTTATTAATATCTGTTTGACTTAATTTAAAAGATGTAAAAAAATCAATAATAAAGTTGAGGTATTTTTAATACAAAATAAGTTTTGTGTTAAAAAATAATGAAATCTTCAAAGAGGTGTTATAGATTAATAATGTCATTAAAAAAATTAACTTTGTCTTCTTATAGTATTATATATGTTTGGAAAAAAGAAGCAAAAACCGGAAATAGACAAAGACCAATTACAGCTTATAGAAAATGCTCAAAAACGTATTAAGCAAAAAAGAGGCCTTTATATTCACTGTATTTTATTTTTAATTGGAGCAATTTTATTAATAGTTGCTAATGTTGCATTAGGTATTGGTAAGGATATAAAAGTAATGGGGGTAGAGTGGTTTGTTCCTGCAATTTTAATATGGTTGTTGTTATTGCTGTATCACGTTTTTAATGTTTTTGTAATTCACAAGTTTATGGGGAAAGCTTGGGAGCAAGAACAATTAGAGAAATTAGTATCGAAGCAACAAGTGAGGATTGAAAAATTAAAGCAAGAGTTTAAAAAAGAAGAAGTTATAAAAGCAAAAAGCGATCTTTTTAATGAAGCAACTTCAGGATCGGCTTTAGAGTTAGAGTCAGGTATAAAGTCAGAATTAACCATTATTGTAGCAGCTGCAGAAAATGATGCTATAGGGAAAGACAACGCGCTTATTTGGCATTTAAGTGATGATTTAAAACGTTTTAAATCACTTACTAATGGACACCATATTATAATGGGAAGAAAGACATTTGAAAGTTTTCCTAAACCATTGCCTAATAGAACTCATGTTGTAATAACAAGGCAAACAGATTACAAAGTGCCTGAAGGTGTTATTGTAGTAAATGCTCTTGAAGATGCTATTGATGCATGCCAAGGCGATAAGCAACCTTTTATTATTGGAGGCGGACAAATTTATGAACAAGCCATACAAATAGCCGATAAAATAGAGTTAACACGAGTTCATGAAAGTTTTGAGGCAGATGCTTTCTTTCCAAAAATAGATACTACTATTTGGAAGGAGACTAATAATATCTTTCATAAAAAAGACGCGACTCACAATTACGAATTTTCTTTTATTACTTACGAAAGAATGAAGTGATTTAAATTTTTTTGATTTAAGTGAAATCGAAGATTCATGAATTCCATATTATAAAATATAAATCTTGTGAACTAAAAATAGTTGTTTTTGTATCCAGATAAAACGTTTTTTTAGTTGCATAGCAGTGCAACGGAGGTTGAAAATCGCGAAATATGGGTGCAAAAAAGCATTTTTTTAGCAAATTGGGAAAAGTTTAAATCACTTCAATATAAATTCTGTGAAGCTAACAGAATAATATTGTTATTTTTGTCCCACTTAAAATTAATGTAATGAACGCATATATATTCCCTGGTCAAGGGGCTCAGTTTTCAGGAATGGGTTTAGACCTTTATGAAAACACTCCAATGGCACAAGAACTTTTTGAGAACGCCAATGAGATTTTAGGTTTTAATATCACAGATATCATGTTTGAAGGTTCGGCCGAAGACCTAAAAGAAACCAAAGTAACACAACCAGCTATATTTTTACATTCGGTAATTCTGGCAAAAACACTAGGAGATACTTTTAAACCAGATATGGTAGCAGGGCATTCACTAGGAGAGTTTTCGGCATTGGTAGCCAATGGAACTTTAAATTTTGAAGACGGTCTTAAATTGGTGTCTCAACGTGCTTTAGCAATGCAAAAAGCTTGCGAAATAAAACCCAGCACCATGGCAGCGGTTTTAGGATTAGAAGATGCCGTAGTAGAAGAGGCTTGTAATACAATAGAAGGCGTAGTAGTGGCAGCTAATTATAATTGCCCGGGGCAATTGGTTATTTCAGGAGAAGTAGAAGCCATCAATAACGCATGTGAGGTTCTAAAAGAAAAAGGCGCACGTCGCGCATTAGTTTTACCAGTAGGAGGCGCTTTTCATTCACCATTAATGGAACCAGCTAGAGAAGAATTGGCAGCTGCTATAGAAAACACAACATTCAATACGCCTAATTGTGCAATTTATCAAAATGTAACAGCCAATGCAGTAAACGATGCTTCAGCAATAAAAACAAATCTAATTTCTCAATTAACAGCACCAGTGCGTTGGACACAATCTATACAACAAATGATAGCAGATGGCGCTACTCTATTTACCGAAGTAGGACCAGGGAAAGTTCTACAAGGTCTGGTTAAGAAAATAGATAGACAAGCTCAAACGGCATCGGCAACTACAGAAGCTAAGGTTTAAATGAAGATAACACGTCGCACCACGTTTATAATTTTAACAATAGTAATTACTATTGCTATTGATCAAATTTCTAAAGTTATCGTTAGAAAGTATGTAGAAGTACATAGTTCTTCCAGTATTATAGGGGATGTTTTTACACTACATAATGTAGAAAACACAGGGGCTTTTCTTGGTATGGGAAGTGATCTCAATCCAACATTAAGACTCATATTATTACTCATTTTACCTGTTATAGTTTTAGCTTTTGTATTGCGCTATGTTATTAAAGATAAAACTTTAGATAAATGGTCTCTTTTTGCATTTGCTAGTATTGTTGGAGGAGGTATAGCCAATGTTTTCGATCGGTTTGCTTTTGGTAGCGTAACAGATTTTCTGCATCTAAGATTAAACGATACACTTAGAACAGGCATCTTTAACATGGCAGATTTATCTGTGACCACAGGTATGATTATTTTACTCTTTGTTAGCTTTAGAAAAAAGAAAAAGCAAGAAGAAGCGTAAAACACTATTGTTTACCCAATATCTAAATTACACTTTTACCTTAATTCTTACCTCTTTATTAATCATAACTATTATTGATAAAGAATGTTTTGTAATCCAAAAAATGTAGTATATTTGCACCCTCAATTAATAACCCGGGGTCGAGAACCTCAAATAATTAATCATTATGCCAGTAAAAATAAGATTACAAAGACACGGTAAAAAAGGAAAACCTTATTACTGGATTGTAGCAGCAGATGCACGATCAAAAAGAGATGGTAAATACTTAGAAAAGTTAGGTGCTTACAATCCAAATACTAACCCAGCAACAGTAGAATTAAATGTTGATGGCGCAGTAAAATGGTTACAAAATGGTGCGCAACCAACAGATACAGCAAAAACATTATTATCTTATAAAGGTGCATTACTTAAAAATCACCTAGCTGGAGGAGTTAGAAAAGGTGCTTTAACAGAGGAGCAAGCAGAAGAGAAATTTAATGCTTGGTTAGAAGATAAAGCTGCTAAAATTCAAGCAAAAGCTGATGGTTTATCTGAAGCTGAAGCAAAAGCAAAAGCAGAAGCATTAGCTGCTGAAAAAGCTGTGAATGAAGCAAGAATAGCTGCTGCAGCGCCTGTTGTAGAAGAAGAAGCTCCTGCAGAGGAAGCTCAAGCTTCTAGCGAAGAAGAGTAAAAAATAATTTTTTATACTTTTAAACTCCGATAGCAATATCGGAGTTTTTTTGTGAAATAGTATTTTGAAGCAAAATATGTAATTGAACAAATCCCGTTGAAAAACGGGATCTCGTAATTTCTAAAAGTTGGATGAAATAATTTCCGTAAAGGCAGGAATCTCATCAAACGAGAACATTAGAAAAATATATTTCCGCCTTCGCAGGAATGACAAAAATAGAAATGATAGATGAAAAAAGAAGATTGTTTTTATCTGGGTAAGATTGTTAGAAAGTATAGTTTTAAAGGAGAACTTTTAATAAAATTAGATACAGATCAACCAGAACTATACGAGAAACTAGACGCCATGTTTATTAATGTGCGTAATAATTTATTACCATTTTTTGTAGAGCATTCTCAATTGCATAAATCAGATTTATTACGTGTTCAATTTGAAGATGTAAATACTGAAGCCGATGCAGAAGCCTTACTAAAAAGTGAGGTGTATTTACCACTCGACTTATTACCAAAATTAGAAGGTGATAAGTTTTACTTTCATGAAATTATAGGGTATGCCATAGAAGATAAAAATTATGGAAAGGTAGGGATTATAACAGGTGTTAACGATACTACAGCGCAAGCTTTGTTTGAAATAGAAAGTAATGGGAAAGAGATTTTAATTCCTATGAATGATGAATTTATACTTAAAGTAGATAGAGCAGCAAAAACCATTTTGGTAGAAACTCCCGAAGGTTTAATAGACTTATATCTTTAATATTCTTAATGAGCCAACCATTTAAATTCAAACAATTTACTGTAAATCAAGATAGATGTGCCATGAAAATTGGTACAGATGGTGTGTTGCTGGGAGCATGGGCAACCATTAAACATCACCCTTTTTCAGTACTAGATATAGGTGCAGGTACAGGTATTATAAGTTTAATGTTAGCGCAGCGTTGTAGTGCTGAAGTTCTTGATGCTATAGAAATCGATGATGATGCTTACGAGCAGTGTGTAGATAATTTTGAGCAATCACCTTGGGGCGACCGTTTATTCTGTTACCATGCTTCATTAGAAGAATTTGTTAATGAAATCGATGATGCATACGATCTTATAGTTTCTAACCCGCCTTTTTATTCCGAAGATTATAAAACCGACAATAAACAACGTGATCTTGCACGATTTCAAGATGCTTTACCTTTTGAGCATTTAATTGAAGGTGTCGCTAAACTTTTAGCTAAAGAAGGTGTGTTTGTGGTTGTTGTTCCTTTTAAAGAAGAAGTACGTTTCCTTGAAATAGCTAGTAATTATAAGCTCTATGCAAATGAAATTCTTCATGTTAAAGGAAATCTCAATTCCAAAATAAAGCGAAGCTTAATAACTTTGTCCTTTAATCAAAGAGAAACTGAAATGGGTGCTCTTGTAATAGAAAAAGAGCGTCATCAATATACAGAAGCATACACCAATTTGTGCAAAGATTTTTATTTAAAAATGTAGCAGGAATGAGATAGATATTGGTTAAATTTAAATGTTCCTAAAAGCATTTTTATGAAACCAGATCTTTTTAAAGCGCCCGATTATTACAATTTAGACGACTTGTTAAGCGATGAACATAAACTAGTTCGTGGCGCAACTCGAAAATGGGTAAAGCGTAGCATATCACCCATTATTGAAGATTATGCACAACATGCAAAATTCCCAACAGAAACTATAAAAGGATTAGCCAATATTGGAGCTTTTGGCCCTTATATACCAACAGAATACGGAGGTGCAGGATTGGATCAAATGGCGTATGGACTCATCATGCAGGAAATAGAACGTGGCGATTCTGGTATAAGAAGTACAGCATCGGTACAATCCTCGTTGGTGATGTATCCTATCTGGAAGTTTGGCACAGAGGAACAAAAACAAAAATACTTGCACAAATTAGCAAGTGGAGAATGGGTAGGCTGTTTTGGTTTAACAGAGCCAGATCATGGGAGTAATCCGGGAGGGATGATAACTCATTTTAAAGATAAGGGTGATCACTATTTACTTAACGGCGCAAAAATGTGGATTTCAAATGCGCCTTTTGCTCAAGTCGCCATTGTTTGGGCTAAAGATGAAAACGCGCGCATCCATGGTTTAATAGTAGAACGTGGTATGGAAGGGTTTTCAACACCAAAAACATCAAATAAATGGTCGTTACGTGCAAGTGCTACAGGCGAACTTATTTTTGATAATGTAAAAGTGCCAAAAGAAAATATATTGCCTAATAAATCAGGATTAAGTGCTCCTTTAGAATGCCTGGACTCTGCACGTTATGGTATTGCTTGGGGCGTAGTAGGCGCAGCTATGGATTGTTACGATACAGCGTTGCGTTATAGCAAAGAGCGTAAACAATTTGGAAAACCAATAGCTCAATTTCAGTTACAACAAAAAAAGCTAGCAGAAATGATTACCGAAATCACCAAAGCGCAATTGTTAAATTGGCGGTTAGGTATGCTTAAAAATGATGGTAAAGCAACATCTGCCCAAATATCTATGGCAAAACGTAACAATGTGGCTATGGCATTAGAAGTTGCCAGAACATCAAGGCAAATATTAGGTGCTATGGGAATTAGTGGCGAATATTCTATTATGCGTCACGCCATGAACCTGGAAAGCGTGATTACCTACGAAGGCACTCACGATATTCATTTATTGATTACAGGATTAGATGTTACTGGGTTGAATGCTTTTAAATAATTATGAATTACAACGCATTAAAACAACACATAAAAAATAACATCCAAATCTCTAATGAAGATTTAAATACCATATGCAGTTACTTTAAGTCTAAATCTATCAAAAAGAAGGACTTCTTACTAACCCAAGGAAGTATCTACAAATATGAAGGTTTTGTATTAGATGGCTGTTTTAGAATATTTACTATAGATAAAAAAGGCAACGAAAATACCTTGTATTTTGCAGCTAAAGATTGGTGGCTTATGGATATTGATAGTTTTATGAATCAAACACCATCAAACTTAAATATTCAAGCCTTAGAAGATAGTGAAGTGCTTCTTATAAATAGGGCAGATAAAATAGCACTTTACGAATCGCTTCCTGTAGTAGAAAAACTATTTAGGGTTATGTCTCAAAAAGCGCTAGTGGCATGGCAACGTCGTTTAATTAGAAACCATTGCGAAACAGCTAAAGAACGTTATCATCATTTCTCAAATACCTATCCAAACATAGCTTTAAAACTTACCGATAAGCAAATTGCCAGTTACTTGGGCATTACGCATGAGTTTTTAAGTAAAATTAAAAAACAAGGGTGATTTTTATAGAGTTGAACTTGTTCAACTATTTTCCAATAAAGGTTTATAATTTTTGTACAGTATAAAAACTATAAACAACAATGTACTTATTTAAACAATTAAAAATTTGTGTTTTTACGCTGGTGTTAACACTAGTCTCTAATGTGTCGCATGCTCAAATAACAAACGACATTACTCACGAAGAAGCTTTTAAAGTGCTTTTGGCTGCTAAGAAAAAAGCTGAAACAAATAATGTTTTAGTGAATATAGCGGTGGTTGATGCAGGGGCAAACCTAAAAGCATTTATTAGAATGGATGAATCTTATTTAGGAAGTATAGACGTCGCCATTAAAAAAGCTAAAACAGCCAGGTATTTTAATATTGATACAGGGGAATTAGGCGCATTAACACAGCCAGGAGGTATTATTTACAATATAGAATTAACTAATAATGGTCTTGTTTCGTTTCCAGGAGGTTTACCAATAAAAAACAAAAATGGTAAAATTATTGGAGCCATAGGTATAAGTGGCGGTACTATAGAACAGGATAGAGAAATTGCTGTAGAAGCAATACAATCAATTATAAATTAATCCATTACATTTGAATAATGTCAATTCTTAAATGAATTTACTGTAAAGTAAAATGATGAATTTTGGAATTATATGATACAGAAAAAATAAGCATAGCTGTAGCTACGGTTCTTTTTTATGTTGAAATAGAATTTCAAAAGGCACTTTTTAACTTAGTAAATTCATTTGGGAATTGGTATAAATAGCTAAAATCATGAATAAAGTAAAGACCTTTTTTTTAACCCTTACGTTAATAATAGCACAAGTTTGCATAGCACAAATTTCTAAAGACTTAATGCTGTACAGGCAAGATTTTAAGAACATATCGGCCAAAAATACAGTGACGGTTACCAGTTATGAAAAAAACGGCAATCATTATGCGTATGTGGGTGGTTTTGGAGCTATTGATGTGTATAGCTTAGATAAAAATGGCATACTTACACCTATAAGCGCTCACGAACTTTATAAGCAAAAAGGGCCTGCACGAGGTATGGTAGCAGATCGCATTAATGGTACCGATTTTTTGTTTGTAGCAAACAAATATGGTAACGTGATTGAAACCTTCAAAATTTTAGATAATGGCGCTCTTAAGCGTGTTGCTTTAGTTGAGGATACAGACGAAACATATCTAGGCGTTGCTATCACACTTCAAGTGGTTCATATGAAAAACGCGTCTTATTTGTTTATTGGTGGATTAGAAGAAACACCAGGGTTAAGTTCATTTAAAATAGAGGATGATGGAAAATTAACCCATGTGCAATCCATGAAAGATAATGAAACCATCCATACCGATGGTGTTATAGGTATGTACACACATAGTATTAAGGGAAAAACATATCTGTACACAGGAGGTTTTCAAGATAATGGCGTGAGCAGTTTTAGAGTCCATGAAAATGGTACGTTTAAAAACATAAATAATATAAGTGATAATACATCAGATCGCTATTTAACAGGGACTTATCCTGTAACAGGAGCAAAATTGGGTGATAACTATTATATTATAGTAGGACACAGACACCATAAGTATTATAAAAGAAAAGGGTTTATAAAAAAAACAGACTATGTTTATCATGGTGATGCAATAACCGTGTTAAAAGTGAATAAAAAGGGTGCACTTGAACCACATTCGCTATTAAAAGATAATGAAATTACTAAACTACAAGGGCAAACCAGAATAGAAATCGTTTCAAATAATGGAGAAGAAGCAATTATAGCAGTGGGAACAAGAGACGATGAAGCTATTCAACTTTGTAAATTAAGTAAAGAAGGTAACTTAACTCCAATAAACTATTTAGAAACAGGCTTTTCTATTTACTATGGTTTAAGGGCTCATAAAATTGAAGACACTAATCTCCTAATTGCAGGGTCTTTTAGGTTTGATTTTGGAAAAGTAGCGACCTATAAAGTAGCTCCGAAAATTGATAGAAATGGAAAAATTTTAAAGCATATTGTAAACCTAAAATATAAAGAAGACGCTACTCAAGAACAAATTGATGAGGCTGTAAAACTATTTTTAGATCTTAAAACAAAAATTCCAGAAATAGCAAATATAGAATGGGGTCTAAATGATAGTACCGAAGGACATAGCGAGGGATTTACTCATTGTTTTACATTAACTTTTAATGATGAGCATGCTAGAGAAATTTATTTGTTTCATAAAGCGCATTTAGACCTGGTTAGTAAAGTAGGACCTATTATAGGAGGTGTTTTAGTAATGGACTATTGGACAGAAAAATAATAAAAGAATGAACAGTTTAAAAAACAAAAAAGCTATTATAACTGGTGGCAGTAGAGGATTAGGTAAGGCAACAGCTATAGCTTTTGCGAAAGAAGGTATTAACGTTGCCATAACAGGTAGAAATGAAACAGCATTAAAAGCAACAGTTATAGAGTTAGAAGCCTTAGGAGTAAAAGCAATCTACTCAGTTTTTGATGTTGGTAATTACGAACAAGTTAAATCTGCTATCAAAACTATCGTTCACAATTTAGGAGGTGTAGATATTTTAGTGAATAATGCCGGTATTGCTACCATTGGATCATTTATGGATATGTCTGTTAAAGCATGGACACAGACTATTCAAACTAATTTATTGGGCATGTATCATGTTACTAAAGAAGTGTTGCCATATCTAATAGATAAAAACGAAGGTGATATTTTTAATGTAGCATCCACTGCAGGTTTAAACGGCAATCCAAATATATCTGCCTATTGTGCATCTAAATTTGCAGTAATTGGGATGTCTGAATCCTTAATGAAAGAAGTTCGCAAAAATAATATTAGGGTGGTTACATTAACACCAAGTACCATAGAAACAGATATGACGATTGAATTAGGGATAGCTACCAAAGGCTCCGACGAAAATATATTACAACCAGAAGATTTTGCAGAATTAATTGTGTCTGGTTTAAAACTCCCTAGAAGAGCTCTATTAAAAAGTGCAGCATTGTGGTCTACAAATCCATAATTGACTAAACTTTTTTATATTAGAAGTTTCATATTAATTGTCTAACTAACAACAACGAATCATGTTAATAGGGATATTATACGCACTTTTATCTGCGGTATTATTAGGCGTTTATGCGCTTCCGTCTAAATATACAAAAGGCTTTGCCTGGGAAAATACCTGGGGAGGGTTTTTCTTTTTTGGAATGTTTGTTATCCCAATTATTGTAACATTTTCTTTAGTAAATGATATATGGGGTATTTATGCACAAATACCGTCATGGGTATTTTTTACCATGTTTGGATTGAGTTTCTGTTGGGGTATAGGCAATATGCTTTGGGGTTATAGTATTGATTCTATAGGTATGGCATTAGCATTTAGCTTGTTTTTAGGTATAATAACATCAATAGATACGGTATTGCCATTGATATTTGTGCCTGAAGGACAGGAGAGTGTAATAGGGACAAGGATTGGAAATATCATGTTAATAGGTATAGCAGTTATTGTTTTAGGAATAGCTGTAAATGGTTATGCAGGGATTTTAAGAGATAAAAGTAAAAGGAAAGAAAGTAAACGCGATAAGAAAACCATGATGCGAGGTATTCTATTTTGTGTACTTGGGGCATTATGTGCCACGGGATTTAATCTGTCATACCATACAGGAAATAACTTGGGTAAGATTGGAGAAGTAGCCGAATTGCAATTTGGTAACCCACCCTGGATTGCACGTTTAGCTGTATTATTACCTATTTTTATGGGGGCAACTATATCCACCATGTTATTTTATGGGTATAGACTAACAAAGAACAAGACATGGGGTAATTATAAAAAAGCAGGAGCCATAACGGCTATAGTACTAGTAATACTCATGGCGGTATTCCATGATGCAGCATTAGTAATTTATGGTTTAGCAGCCTACCATTTAGGGGAACTTGGTACATCGGTAGGTTTTGCTATACTCGAAACGGGTGCCATTATGGTGGCGACACTAAACGGAGTTTTAACCAAAGAGTGGTCTGGAGCTTCTAAGAAAAGTAAAACTATTTTAGGCGTTAGTTTAGCTCTTTTAATTTTAGGGGTATTAATTATTGCTAATGGTAACTATATGAAAATTCAGGAAAGTGAACAAGTCGCTTATCTAATGTCTATGAAATTATAAAGCAATACCAAATAAACTATAAAGTTATGCTAAAAATACACAGTTGCTTTTTTCTTTTTTAAAGCTGTGGGATGTTTGCATAGTATAGCTATGTAAGCGTTACCACAATAAAGAAAGAGGAAAAATGAACACGTATTTAGGCGTAATTATATGGATTATTTGGTATAATTCTTGCATTCTATTTTTATGACTACTACCTCAATATAAAAACAACATTTCCTATATACTATTCTTAGGTCTTGGCACCTTTACGCGACAGCCAAAGCACAATTGTACACCTTAAACGAAAG
Organism: uncultured Flavobacteriaceae bacterium; assembly: GCA_947498845.1. GTDB lineage: Bacteria > Bacteroidota > Bacteroidia > Flavobacteriales > Flavobacteriaceae > Jejuia. The sequence goes on from CANMLX010000026.1 coordinate 16,594, forward strand.
AAGTTTTCCAAAATCGGTTCAATTAATTCTTAGTCGCTCTAAAAAACAAAATAATTGGTCTTGACCCATTATTTGGTATAAGTTTTCCTTAAAAAAGGCAATCGTAAAAATAAAAAAAGAGAAAGGGAGTTATTCACACTTTCTCTTTTTTGAATATTTTTTATAAGTTTTAGGACTTTTATTTTCCCTTATTAACCTCGTCAATATATTTTTCTAAAGCCATAGTCATAGATGGTGTTTCAGGTGTCGGTGCAGCAATATCTACACGTAATCCTTTTTCCTTTACAGCTTTAATTGTGGTATTTCCAAAAACAGCAATTCGTGTATCATTTTGCTTGAAGTCTGGGAAATTTTGAAATAAAGATTCAATTCCAGAAGGGCTAAAGAATACTAGAACATCATAGTAAACATTTGCTAAATCAGACAAGTCACTAACCACCGTTCTGTAAAAAGTAGCTTGTTTCCAGTCTACACCTAAAGCATCTAAAGTTTCAGGTACAGCAGGTTTTACTTTATCTGTATTTGGTAATAAAAACTTTTCGTCCTTGTATTTTTTAATTAAAGGCGATAATTCAGCAAACGTACGTTTACCAACATAAATCTTACGTTTTCTGTATACTACATATTTTTGTAGGTAGTAAGCAACGGCTTCAGATTGACAAAAATACTTCATCGCATCTGGTACTTTAAAACGCATTTCTTCAGCGATACGAAAGAAATGATCTACAGCATTTCTACTAGTTAAAATAATAGCAGTATAATTACTAAGATCTATTTTTTGATGTCTAATTTCTTTAGCTGAAACGCCTTCTACGTGTATAAAAGGTCTAAAATCTATTTTAACTTTTTTCTTCTCTTGTAAGTCAAAGTAAGGAGAGTTTTCTATTTTAGGTTCTGGTTGGGATACTAAAATGGTCTTTACTTTCATATATTTAAAATAGTTTAATTAGAAACTAATAATCGAGTATATAATAATATATGGCGCGATTTCGAGAGCGCAAAGATACAAAATAAAATAAAACATATTGGCTTTAATTTCATTTTGGTAAGCTTTAAAGGTAGTGATTACGCCACTTAGGTTAATTGTTAAGAGTATTACTACAATCCCGTAAATGGCATTGATAGGGAGATTGAAGCTATAAATAAGTAATGCATTAATAGGTAATAATAGTAGCCCTAGGTAGTTTTTGTAACTCGTTTTTTGGAACAAATAATGATCTACTATTGTATTAATTTTAAACAAGCGACCAACTAAGCGCTCTATGAGTATTTTTGCTAAGAAAAAAACGCCTATAGCTATGATTAATTCAAAAATTGTTATTCCATTAGCCATAGAGGTTTTGGAGATCTTCTCAATACAAATAGCACAAAATATACCGCTTGAGATAATTAGGTTAACGAAAAGAAAACTATCAAAATAACTTAGTAATTTTTGATCTCTGTTGTAAATTTTTAAATAATTGGAATTTCCAATAACCGATATAAAATCATTAAAGCGTTTAGAAGCGATACGTTTAGAGATGGCGATTGCTATTAAGCAAATAACCATAAGTATGGAGAACAATGTATGTAATTGAACTTCTCTTAGCATACAGTAAAATTATTATAAAAATTTAATAGAGATTAAAATATTAGGTAATTTTTAAAAAAAAGAAGCGCTTAAAAATGTACATTTGTCGAAAATACAAAGAACTTATCTTTAGTAATGGTTTTCAACCCAAAAGTTCATATTCAAGATGAGTTCAATAAAAAAGTTTAGTTTTTTTGTGTTTTACGATGAGATTTAAATGAAGGACGCAGTAGTTATTATTCCAACATATAACGAAATCGAAAATATTGAACTAATAATAGAGGCAGTGTTTTCGGAGTCTAATGATGTTCATATGCTTATTGTGGACGATAGTTCGCCCGATGGTACAGCAATTAAGGTAAAAGCACTACAAAAAAATTATCCTGATAGATTATTTTTAGAAGTTAGAAAAGAAAAATCAGGTTTAGGTACAGCATATATACATGGGTTTAACTGGAGCTTATCAAGAACCTATCGCTATGTTTTTGAGATGGATGCCGATTTTTCGCATGACCCCAAGGATTTAAAACGTTTATACAAGGCATGTGTTAAAGATGGAGCAGACTTGTCCATAGGATCTCGCTATATCACTGGTGTAAATGTGGTAAATTGGCCAATGAGTCGTGTTTTAATGTCTTATATGGCATCAAAATATGTGCGTTTAATTACAGGAATGAAAATTCAAGATACTACGGCAGGTTTTGTTTGTTATAAGCGAAACGTTTTGGAAACATTGCGTCTGGATAAAATAAGATTTATAGGGTATGCATTTCAAATTGAAATGAAGTTTAAAGCCTACTTAAAACAATTTAAAATAACAGAAGTGCCTGTAGTATTTACAGATAGAACTAGAGGAGCGTCTAAATTAAGTAAAGGTATTATTTCTGAAGCTATTTTTGGAGTTATATCTATGAAAATGAGAAGTTTATTTAGAAGCAATTAAGCTATTAAAATGGAATTGAAAAGAACACTTATAAAAAATGCTAAAATTGTAAATGAAGGTGCAATTTTTGAAGGCGATGTATTAATAGAAGGCGATATTATTAAAAAAATAGATGTTTCAATTAGTGCAAAGTGGGCAGATGTAATTGTTATAGATGCTGAGGGTAAATATTTACTGCCAGGCGCTATAGACGATCAAGTACATTTTAGAGAGCCCGGATTAACACATAAGGCGAATATTGAAACAGAATCTAAAGCAGCTATAGCGGGAGGAATTACATCTTTTATAGAAATGCCTAATACCAATCCGCAAACAACAACCGTAGAAAAATTAGAGGAAAAGTTCGCCATTGCAGCTAAAACATCGTCTGCTAACTACTCATTTATGTTTGGAGGCACCAATGATAACCTGGATGAAATACTTAAGGTTGATGAAAAGTCTGTTGCCGGATTAAAATTATTTTTAGGGTCATCAACAGGAAATATGCTGGTTGATAATCCAGAAGTACTTGAAAAGATATTTAAAAGTACTAACATGGTGATTTCGGTACATTGTGAAGACGAAACAACTATTAAAGCCAATTTCCAAAAGCATTTAGACGAATATGGGGAAGATATCCCAATAGAAAAGCATCCGGTAATAAGAAGTGAAGAGGCATGTTATTTATCATCTTCAAAAGCCATAGCATTAGCTAAAAAAACAGGGGCAAGGCTGCATGTATTTCATTTGTCGACGGGTAAGGAAACAAAATTATTTACCAATAAAATACCTTTAAAAGATAAAAAAATAACGGCAGAGGTGTGTATTCATCATTTATGGTTTTCAGATAAAGATTATAAAGAAAAGGGAACGCGTATTAAGTGGAATCCAGCTGTTAAAACTAAAAAAGATAGAGAACAATTGTGGGAGGCATTACTTGACGACAGAATAGATGTTATAGCTACCGATCATGCACCACATACTATAGCAGAGAAAGAAAACGTTTATACTAAAGCACCATCAGGAGGACCATTGGTACAACATGCGTTGCCTGCTATGTTAGAAATGTACCATAAAGAGAAGATAACACTTGAAAAAATAGTTGAAAAAATGTGTCATAACCCAGCTATTTTGTTTCAAGTTGAAAAACGAGGATATATTAAAGAAGGCTATTTTGCAGACTTGGTTTTGGTAGATTTAAATAATCCCTGGACCGTTAATAAAGATAATATTTTGTATAAATGTGGCTGGTCACCTTTTGAAGGCGCTACGTTTAAATCGAGAATTACGCACACGATCTTAAACGGTGATTTAGTATATCATAATTTTAAGTTTTCTAATGTAAAAGCGGCCAAAAGACTAACATTTAATAGATAATGCTAAAGAGAATAAGCGTATTGTTTTGTGTTTTGTTTACTGTAATATCTTGTTACAAATACAATGCGCCAGAAAAACCAGAGCGACTCATCTCTAAAGATGAAATGGTTAATATTTTAGTCGATTTAAAATTAATGTCTTCTGTTTCTGGTAAAGATAAAAAGGTTTTAGATAGTGCTAATATAAAAACGCAGGCATATATTTTTAATAAGTATAATATAGACAGCACACAGTTTGCTAATAATAATGCTTATTATGCCTACAATATCGAAGATTATCAAGATATATATAGCAAGTTAAAGGATAGTTTAAACAAACTTAAAGTGTTATATGATGGTATTTTAAAGGAAGAAAAACGCGTAGAAAAACACAAAAAAGATTCTATTAAGCGTTTGAAAAAAGAAAAAACGAAGCAACAAAAGATACCATCTAAGTTTGATTTAGTAGATTCGGAAGATCTTAAAGATCTGGAGGAAATTGATATAGATATTGAGTAGATACCTCGCTAATGCAATCTATTACAGGGGAGAATTCGTAGTTTAAAGCGTTGCAAATTTTAGAATTGTCGTAGTTTTTATTAGTAGATAGCGTATGCGCTAAATGCTTTGTTAGAACTCTACGTTTTCCCGTTAATTTATGTTTTAACCAGTCTAATCGCCACATGATATTTAGTAATTGTGGCTTTGCTATTTTATAAGGCGATTTTACTTTCAAGCTTTTTGCAATGGCTTGCATAAACGTTTTATACGTCCAATTTTCTGCAATTAAAATATAGCGTTGGTTTGTAATATCACTTTTTAAAAGCGCTATCATAATAGCAATCACATCTTTAATAGGTACAACACCAACACTTCCAGACGTATAATAGCGCTGGCCTTTGTGAATTTTTTTAAATATACTGCCAGAGCCATAACGCCAAATACCACCACCTATAATAACGCCTGGATTAACTATAACAGCATTTAGCCCTTCTTGAGTGCCACGCCATACTTCCATTTCGGCACCATATTTTGTAATACCATAAATGCTATTGTCGTCTTCTGGATTCCAGATGGTTTCTTCATCAATGGCTTCATTGTGGATAGGGTTTCCTAGTGTTGCAATAGAGCTTACATGGCATAATTTAGTAATCTTGTTGGTGATACATAGATTAACTAAGTTAGCAGTGCCTTCAATATTAATACGCCTTATAAGCTGGTGCTTGTTAGGCTCAAAAGAGACAAAAGCAGCACAATGGTATACATATGTAACATCTTTAAGGGCAGTATCAAGCGAAGGAACATCTAAAATATCGACTTTAACCCATTCGATTTTATTGAATAGTTTATCGAAATTTTTGGTATAGCAAGAAAATACATTTTTGGTGTTTTGTAGTTTTTTTTCTGTTCTATAAGTGGCTCTAATGGTTTCACCATCACTAGTTAATCTATAAAGCAGATGTGCACCAACTAAACCTGTTCCTCCTGTTACTAAAATCATGCAACTAAAGTAATGAATATTTAAAATAATCGCGTTGAATTTTAGTAAACTACCTCGGTGCAAGCTCACGAGGCATTCATTAAAAAAAATATTTTGATTTCGAGGCAAGCCTCGGAGCATTTAAATCTCGATTATCGAGTAACTAAAGCTGCATTACTTAGATTTTCGTTTTTATGGGAATGACAATAACAAAATGAAACCTTTAGCAAACTAAAGGAGTGACTTTTCGAGTAAAGAATTATTAAGAATAGCCATCTAATTGTACACGTATTTTTATATTTGCGCTAGTTTTCAAAAATGATAAAAAATGATAAAGAATTTTGTTGAAGAATTAACTTGGAGAGGGATGATACATACTGTAATGCCTGGTGCAGAAGATCACCTTATGGAAAGTATGCGCAGTGCTTATGTAGGCTTTGATCCTACAGCAGATTCTTTACATATTGGAAACTTAGTGCCTATTATGTTACTCGCACATTACCAGCGTTGTGGCCATAAACCCGTGGCTTTGGTTGGCGGAGCAACAGGCATGATAGGGGATCCATCTGGAAAATCTAATGAGCGTAATTTGCTAGATGAAAAAACATTACGTAATAATCAAGAAGCCATAAAAAAACAATTAGCACACTTTTTAGATTTTGAAAGTGCTGCCGAAAATGCTGCCGTTTTAGTGAATAATTACGATTGGATGAAAGAGTTTTCGTTTTTAGAGTTTATTCGCGATGTAGGCAAGCATATCACAGTAAATTATATGATGGCTAAAGATTCTGTTAAGAACAGAATCTCGTCTGAGTCTTCAGAAGGCATGAGTTTTACAGAATTTACATATCAATTGGTACAAGGGTATGACTTTTTGCATTTATACAGAGCTAATACCTGTTCTATACAAATGGGCGGTAGTGATCAGTGGGGGAATATCACCACAGGAACAGAGTTAATACGTCGTATAGCAGGCGGTAAAGGTTTTGCGATTACCTGCCCTTTAATTACAAAATCTGATGGTTCTAAATTTGGAAAGTCTGAAGGCGGAAATGTATGGTTAGATGCTAAAAGAACCTCGCCTTATAAATTTTACCAATATTGGTTAAATTCCAGCGATGAAGATGCCGAAAAATACATTAAGATCTTTACGTTTTTAGATGAAGAAACTATAAATAACTTAATTGAAGCCCATAAAGAAGCGCCGCACATGCGTTTGCTACAAAAGCGTTTAGCCGAAGAAATTACTACTATGGTACATTCTAAAGAAGATTTAGATAATGCCATAAAAGCAAGTAATATTTTGTTTGGAAAGTCTACGAGTGAGGATTTAAAAGCACTGGACGAGCAAACCTTTTTAGATGTGTTTGATGGTGTTCCGCAAACCGAAATTTCTAAAGAGGACATAGCTAACGGATTAGATATGATAGGCGCTTTAGCCGAAAAAGGTGGTTTCTTAAAATCCAACGGTGAAGCCAGACGTGCGCTTAAAGAAAACTCTATTTCTGTAAATAAAGAAAAGGTAAAAGAAGATTATAAAATTACTACTGCAGATTTAATTAACGATAAGTTTGTTTTACTGCAACGCGGTAAAAAGAATTACTTTGTTTTGATTGTGAAGTAGAAAAATATTGTTTTTAAGTATATTATCCAATGAAAGAGTTTTTAGTATTATCGTTGCTTTTAATGTTTTCCTCCGTTTTTTCTCAAAATTCGACTATAAAATGGGGTAAAGAGAAAAAATTAACATGGGAAGATTTTAAGGCTAAACCAAATGAAGATGCCATTGGAACAGCAAAAACCAGTTATAAAATAAATATTATACCAGAAAATGTTAAAGTTGATGAACAAGATAGGATAGAAGGGTATAAAAAAATAAGTGTAGTTGCTACTTTTTATAAAAACCTTTCTTGGACAAGAGAAGCTCTTGAAGGATCAAATTTACTTAAACATGAGCAGCTTCATTTTGATATAGCAGAACTTTTTGCTAGAAAAATTAGAATGAAATTTAAAGAGTTACAGCAAAAAAACGAAGCTAGATTTTCAATATACCAACAAGAATATTCAAAACTTTGGAAGCAATGTAGATTGTATCAAAAAGAGTATGATTTTGAAACAAAACACGGTATAAAACTCGATTTAAATAAATCATGGACACTAAAAGTTAATAAGGAATTATCTAAGCTTCAAGGGATTTAATGCAAGGTTTTTAGTCGGGTAGACATTTTAAACAACCAATACCCTACATTTAAAAACACACCAAACAAAAGTGTAAATATCCAAGCATCTTTATGTTGGGAAGGATGTATTATAATTTGAAAAATATCATTAATTAGTTTTAATGGGTTTTGAATAAGTTCCCATGAGTTATAGCGCAAAACACGACCTAAATAAATCCCAAAAGCAGTTAAAAACAACAACGGTGTGACTGCCAAACGAATGACTAGAGGTTTTATATACTGTTTTAAAATTGAAATCATATCTAAAAAAGAGAGGTAGAATAATAAAAGACCACTAAAAGCAAAAGACATTACAGTGAGAATATCTATCCAAATAAATGTTGTTTTGCTTAGTCTAAGATGTACCAAGTCTGTAACGATATAAGGCGCATTGGGTAAAAAGAGTAGCCATAGGCAGAATGAAAACCATAAAGCCACTGCGTTTAATTTATTAAAGCTTTTTAGATAAGTGGTAATAGCAAAAGGGATTACAGCGAGAAATAAATTCCAAACCAGAAACAAATAGAAAAAAGAGTGTGTGAATTTCACTCTAAGCATTAATAAGGTTATACTAAATATTATCGAAACACTTGCGATAGAGAGCGTATTAAAATGATGATTTATATAATGTTTTATGTTATTCATGAGTTATAAATTTTAAGTCTATTATTAAAAAGCTTAACATCCCTAAACTGTATGCAACAAGATCGGAAACTTGAAAAGTACTTCCCATAATTAATTTAGCGAGATAGTTATTTTCAAGCCGAAACCACTTAAGAACATTAAAAAGTTGTGAAAGTTCTATAAGGTAAGCAACTGCCAAAACAGCTATTGCAAGGGTAATGGCGTTACTATTTAAAAAACTTTTAAAAAAGCAGTATAGCAAGATAACAACCAGAAAATCGCCAACAGTATAGCGTATAAATCCAGATTTTAAATACATGGCGATTAATACTTCAACGGTTAATAGTATTATGGTTAGCAGTGCGTATGTTTTGTTAAATTTAAGTGTCATGTAGATTTAATTTAAAGTTTATTAGAAAGAATACAGAAATAGAGACCAGCTATTGGGATATTTAGTAAGACGATAAAAATAGCTTCACTTAATTCTAACTTTTGAAAAGATTGACTAATTAGCCTGTAAACTAAAGCAATTAAAGAAATGGCATTTATAGCTATAGCTGTTAAAACAAAAAAGAACCCAAAAACGAAAATAGAATTAGAGTCTATAAAATTTAATTGTAGTATAAATAGAACGGTACCCATAACAAAGCTTATTATGGCTATCGCTTTACTAGTTGTGATTAAACTATTGTGTGTCATGGTATAATTATTTTATATCTATTTTTTCACCTAAAAATTTTGGTTTTACATTTAAAAGCAGGTCTATCGAAGCTTTAGTTCTAGCGAGATATTCTCTTAGTTTAGTTTTTAAACCATAGCGCCCAGATATGTCTTTAGCATTAAAAGCAACAGCGTTTATATTAAAATGTTTAGCGATAAATAGGGCGCGTTCGTTATGAAATTTTTGTGAGATAATTGTGAACTTAGAGAGGCCAAATATTTTTTTAGCCCTAACTATAGAATCAAGTGTTCTAAACCCAGCGTAATCTAGAAAAATTTTATCAGGAGGAATACCAGCGTTTACAAGATCGTTTTTAAAGTCTGTAGGCTCATCATAATCTTTACGGCTATTATCACCGCTTATTAAAATGAATTTAATTTTGCCAGCTTTGTATAAATCTATAGCAGCTTTTAAGCGGTATTTATAGTACAAATTAACACTGCCATGATTTGTATACTTGCCAGCCCCTAATACTAAGCCAACTTTATTAGGCGTCACAGAATCAACAGTATTATGCAATTGATGTTTTGCTTTGTAGGTAATGGATAGATCTACTAGTAAAACTATAATAAGCACTAGTATTCCTACTTTAATTAGTTTTTTTAAGTATTTCATGATGCATCTGTTTTTGCTAGCCATTCCCAAGATTTAGATGTTGTAATAAATGCCGATGCGAAAAATGCTGTTAAATGTGTATCAAAATCTGCCTGAATACTACCGAAAAGACATAAACTAAAAATGATAATGGCATAAAAGGGAAAATAGGTGTTATACACCGTTTTATATCTAGTGTCTTCATGTTTACTCCAGTAAAAAGGAGCAATAGTAAGGCAGATCACCAAAGCACAGCAAATGGATATAGGTATTAATGAAAGGAAAACAAAAGGAATAGTATCTATATAATTAAACTTATTAGTGAAAATTATAGCCCAGAATAGTATAGCCGATAGTCCAGTTGCTTTTACTAGTGTTAATGGTATATTCATGACTATTTAATTTTAAAATTATCAAACTGAATTTCTTGCCAGTTTTTATCCTTAAGTGCTATTATATAACTTTTATATTTTTTCTCTATAGCTAATTCCTTCTCCAAGTTTAAATCATTGGTATTCATATAATACTTTAAAATGAATGTATTGTTATCTGATAAATTTACCAGATAATTAAAATCCATAGATTTAGCATAGTATAAATTGTAGGTGGTAATTAAGCTATCCCAATTAATGGTGCAGGATACTATTAAAATGGCGAATGCAGTTAAAGCGTTGATTCTAAATAAATACCAAAAGTTTTTAATTTTATTTACTTTAATAAAGGTGCTTATTAACCCTATAACTGTAAGTAGTAGATATACTAATACACCTATACGTTTATAGGTAAAGCCAAAGTAATAGATGTATTGGTAATCTTTAATAGCGATGTTTATTACCAGAATACTGTTAAGAATAATCCAGATATATGCAACTAGTTTTAACTGTTTGTTTTCTTTATAGAAGTTAAGATTACCTCTAAAAAAATATAGAATAATGATTATAGCCATGACTATAGAAGCTATTAAAGCATTAATGCCACTGTGTACTTGAGAAGAGAATACAGAAGCTCTAAAATCATCAGCATTTATTAGATAGGTAATATCTGTAATAAGAAAAAATACAATAAGCACATTTAAAACCGTAATTAGAATAAAACCTAATTGATGTTCTTTTTTTAAATTGTCAACTAAAATATCTCCCTTTTGTTTTAAAATATTTCCAGTGATAACATCTTTATTTGTAATCGGGTTCACTACAACTGGTTTCGAAATATTACTCAATAAATAATACCCTAAAACAGAAAATAGCAACCATTGAAAATTGATAAACTTAAAGTTGATATTGTTTACAATACTTTCAAACATAGGATTCCCGTTTTTGTATAACGCTATAAAAATGATAACAACTACAAGAGGAATACCAACGATCTTGGTAAGGTGCAAGTAGTCAATATCTTTTTGGGAAGTCTTGATTTTAGATGCATTAGAAGTATTAAAGTTTCTATAAAAAAATCCAGCTATAGATGAAAAGAAACCATTAAGCCAATTAATATAGATAGAGGTGTTTTGATGAGATACATGACCTGTTAATGTTATAAATGTAACTATGTAGGCTAGTATAGATAGACTATTGTTGTATACAAAAACGGAGAAGGCAGCAACAAAAAATGAAATAGTAAAAACAATGGTGCTTTTAACTTTAAAAGCCGTTTTGTTATAAAAAAATAAGATAACGAGTGTTACTATACTAAACAAAGAAAAGTTTAAACCAATGCCTTGTTTGTGAAAAAGAGAGCTAAATAAAATAGCGCCGATAAATAGAGGTAAATTTTTCATTTTTTTTAAAGTTTAAGAATATGCGGTTTTTATAGTTTTTATCTGTTTTTTCGTGAAAATGACTGCTCTAAAATCATCAATAGAAACATTTAAAAGTTTTTTGTAATTGTAGTGATGAAAAGCATTTGCGCTTTTCCCTATGTAATACGATTTGTAGTAATACTTGTAATAATCTGGCAGAATGATAATACCTAGTATCATTGCTCCATACAAGTACAGGCTTCTTTTGCCATTACCAAAACAAAGGCATTGCAAGGCAATTTCGTCTTCTACTTTTGTGCCGTAGCCTGTAAGGGTATGATACGCATCATGACGTTCTACTTTAGGAATAAGCTCGAAATTATTGCTATCTAGAAATATCCCCAAATGCTTACCAAACGAACCTTCGGGGTATTTTAGCAAATCACATGTACTAATACCCCAAGCCTCATGGTTTTTAAACATGTTGGTGTATATGTTTTGTGATTTTTCAAAAAGCCACTCGATCAATTTTTTTCTAAATCCCATACTCATAAAGTACTTTGTTTTTCAAAGTTGTTATGTAAAAAAATATTATCCTTTCTTTATTAGTTTTTCCAGAGCATCTATATGTTTTTTAAATTCTGCTCTACCCAATTTAGTGGTAGAATAGCGTGTATTTGGTTTTCTACCAATAAATTGTTTTTCTACTTTAATATAGTCTGCTTTTTCTAAAGCTTTGGTATGGCTTGCCAAATTACCATCGGTAGCGCCCAAAAGCTCTTTAAGCATATTAAAGTCTGCATATTCGTTCACCATTAAAATAGACATAATGCCTAATCTAATTCTATGGTCAAATGCTTTGTTTATGTTAGTTATTATGCTCATTGCTATCATTTCTGCGAAAGCAGAAACGTATTCATTTAGTAAATTTATTTTCTATCATATTTAAAATGCATCCAAGTGCCATAGACAACATGCATTACACCAAAACCTAATACCCAAAACCAAAACGCATACCCAGGCAATAAAGTGGCAATTAACCCCAGTATTATATCTATAAAACCTAAATAACGAATATCGCCTATACTATACTTTGAAGCATTAACAAGAGCTAAACCATAAAAAATTAACATGAGTCCACCAGTTTGCCCATATTTACCTTGACTTAAAATTATTAAGGTGTACAAACCACCTACAAATAGAGGGATTGCAAAATTAAAGACCAACCGCCTAGAGGTAGCGTCCCATATTTTTGCACCTTGCTTTTTAGCCTTTCTTGTAGTTAAAAGAAAACCTGTAATAATACTTAAAAAAGCGACCATGAACAGTATAAATAAGCAAATCTTAAAGATTTTTCCATCTAAAATTAAATAACCTCTAGTTGATGTTATTACTAACCAATAAGCTATAGCAGAGCCTATTAAGGCATAAATCCCTGCAAGTACACCAGATAAACCACTTAATGATATAAATCGAGACGATTTATTCATTAAATCCTTAATTTCACTAATGTCTTTTAGATAATCTTTTGAATCCATATAAAAGTACTTTGAAATGCAAAGTAAATAAATATTTTTGAATTTTAAGTATTAATTTTCATTTGTTTAAAATTTTTTGATTTTTGAATGTTTAAAAAATTTGAATACATTCAGGAATTCATACTCATTTCATACTCATTTCATTACGTTTGAAATAAAATAGAAATTAGTGAAACCAGTAGATCAATATTTTTTTAACCAAAAAGAACCTTATCAGTCTATAATGCTTTATGTTAGAAGTGTTGTTTTAAATACCTTACCAGAAGTAGAGGAACGCTATAGTTATAAAATTCCATGTTACAATATGTTTAAGAAGCCAATGCTGTATTTAAATGTTTTAAAGTGTAGAGATTATGTAGATATAGCCTTTGTACAAGGCATTTTATTGGAAAAAGAGTTTCCTGTTTTAAAAAATGATAATAACCGTAAATATGTTAGGTCTATACAATTAAAGCGTTTAGAAGATTTAGATCAAGCTAATTTTGAACGTCTTTTGATTAGAGCTTCAGAAATCTTAAAAGAAGGTAAAAGGGTATAGTGTATTTAGAGTGTCAAATGATCCACTTAGAAACTTTACTTTTTTGATAAGATTACATTTACTATGTTTGTTAAATAATAACCCCAAATTAAAATAAAATGAAAAAAGTATTTTTAGTATTAAGTTTTTTTATAATTTTCTATAGCTGTTCGAGCAGTGATGATAATAATGGAGGAGGAGATGTAAAAGATCAAGTATTAACAGGAACTGTAGAAGGTAAACCTTTTACATACAAAGGCGGACAGGCATTTTATACAACATTAGGAGATGAAGAGCTTATTAGTATAAATTTAACTAACGAATCTGCGGATTGCTCTAGCGATATTTTTAATTTTGGTCTAAGAATTTCAGCATGGGTACCTAGAAATGTTGGTGTTTTTAGTGATATTACAATTGTTACTCAAGATGGTAATAATACGCCTTTTAATCATTTAGGTGAAACTGTTGAAATTACAGCTTTAAGCGATACTGAAGTTTCGGGAAAAATTAAATTAAATGATCCTGCTAGTGGTATTTTTCCAGAAAATATTTTTGAAGGGACATTTACTATGCCACTTTGTGAATAAAGCTATGGCTTAACTAAAACAAACAAAAAGGTTGTATTAGAATAATGCAATCTTTTTTTGTTTGAATTAATTCTATACCTCTATTGAATTATGTACTCACTATTTACAAAGTGTTTATAGTCTTTCTAATAGCTACCAAATTACTTAAAAGCGTTTCTAAATTATCTAAATGAAGCATATTGGCACCGTCGCTTTTTGCATTAGCAGGATCAAAATGTGTTTCAATAAATAGTCCATCAACATTATTAACTACGCCCGCTCTGGCTATAGTTTCAATCATATCAGGGCGACCTCCCGTAACACCTATAGATTGGTTTGGCTGTTGTAAGGAATGGGTAACATCTAAAACGGTAGGCGCATAGTTTCGCATAGTGGGAATGCCTCTAAAGTCTACTATCATGTCTTGATAGCCAAACATAGTCCCTCTATCTGTAATCCATACATTGTCGTTATTAGAATCTTTAACTTTTTTTACGGCATGTTTCATAGCTTCAGGACTCATAAATTGCCCTTTTTTAAGGTTAACAACTTTACCTGTTTTTGCAGCAGCAACTACCAAATCTGTTTGCCGCACTAAAAAAGCAGGAATTTGTAAGACATCAACATATTCTGCAGCTTTATCAGCATCAGAAACTTCATGAATATCGGTTACTGTTGGGATGTCAAAAGTTTTAGAAACTTTATTTAAAATTTTTAAGGCTTTTTCATCTCCAATACCTGTAAAACTATCAATCCTACTACGGTTAGCTTTTTTAAAACTTCCTTTAAACACATAAGGTATCTTCAACTTATCTGTAATAGTAACAACTTTTTCGGCGATTCGCAAGGCCATATCTTCACCTTCTATAGCACAAGGGCCACATAGTAAAAAGAAATTGTTGGAATTGGTATGTTTTAGTTTAGGAACTTTTGTAAGATGCATTTGCTTAAAAATTAAAGCGCAAAGATAATTAAAAGCTTTAGGTTTTGTTAATAACTACTCTTAAATGATTTGCTTAAAAGTGATTAGTGTTTTATCACTTTTTGGACTTTGCTTTTGTTGAGCTTTAAAAAATAAATGCCAATTGGGAGGGATTTTACGTCAATTTTAAATGTATTACTACCATTTGTGATAGTTTCGGTTTTAATTAATTTTCCAATACAAGAATATAAAGCATAACTTAAATTATTTGAGCTATTGGGCGTTTTTACAAAAATAACATCCTTAACTGGGTTAGGGTAGGTGACAAAACTGGATGTGCTGGGTTCTTTTACTGAGAGATTATTGCTAAAACTAAACACTTGTGTCCAGTAATGACGGTAAGTTGCGTTAGCATTAAAGCCATAACCAATGCCCATCTCATTAACATCAGGATTGAGTATATTGTTAAGATGACCAGTACTATTCTCCCATTGTTTAAATGTATCTATAACCGTTTGGTTGCCAGCGGCTATGTTTTCGTTTACAGGGATACCTGAATATCCGGTAGCTCTAATGCGTTCGGAAAAAGAGGAGCCATTTCTCCCTTTATGATCAAAATAGTTGTTGTTTGCCATATCCAGAGAATGCTTTTGAGCCGAGGTATTAAGTTTCTGGTTTAAAAAAACAGATGATAGACCGTTTTGAGCTCTTAATTTGTTAACTAGCTCAAGCATATTTAACTTTTGAGTTTCAGTTTGAGCCTGGTATTCTACTTTAAAGAATAGAAAAAATAAAAGACAGTAAATGCAAGTTTTTGGGGCTTTCATTGTAGGGAGTTATTAAAGTTAGTTGTTAATTATATATACGGTACTTTTAAGGAAAAAGATTACTAATCTCTTATTTTAATCTTAAGATACTGTAAGTGAACTTCAATTAAATGATAAGGTATTTTAATCGAAAAATTAAGTGTACCTTTGCAGCCTTAAAAAAGGCATCATTTATTATGGGTAATATTAAAAATATTGCAATTATAGCACACGTAGATCATGGTAAAACTACTTTGGTTGATAAGATTATGTACCACTGTCAATTATTTCGTGAAAACGAAAATACAGGAGATTTAATCCTTGATAATAATGATCTTGAACGTGAAAGAGGTATTACTATTACTTCAAAAAATGTGTCTGTAAAATATAAAGGCACTAAAATAAATATAATTGATACGCCAGGTCACGCCGATTTTGGAGGAGAAGTAGAGCGTGTTTTAAATATGGCCGATGGTGTATTATTACTAGTTGATGCCTTTGAAGGACCAATGCCACAAACACGATTTGTGCTACAAAAAGCCATAGATTTAGGTCTTAAACCTTGTGTGGTAGTAAATAAAGTAGATAAGGAAAATTGTACACCAGATGAGGTGCATGAGAAAGTATTCGATTTAATGTTCGAATTAGGGGCCGAAGAATGGCAGTTAGATTTTCCAACAGTATATGGATCAGCCAAAAATAATTGGATGAGTGACGATTGGAAGAACGAAACAGAAAATATTGAGCCATTACTAGATATGGTTATTGAACACGTTCCTGAACCAAAAATAGAGGCTGGTACTACTCAAATGTTAATTACTTCTCTAGACTTCTCATCGTTTACAGGACGAATTGCAATAGGTAGATTAACTAGGGGAGAATTAAAAGTGGGGCAAAATATTTCTTTAGTAAAAAGAGATGGTTCTGTAGTTAAATCTAAAATAAAAGAACTTCATGTATTTGAAGGTTTAGGACGTATAAAAGTAGATGAAGTAGAGGCAGGCGATATTTGTGCTATTGTTGGTTTAGAAGGTTTTGAAATTGGAGACACTGTTGCCGATTGGGAAAATCCTGAAGGCTTAAAAACGATAGCTATAGATGAACCAACAATGAGTATGTTATTTACAATAAACGATTCCCCGTTTTTTGGAAAAGATGGTAAGTATGTAACATCAAGACATATTAAAGAGCGTCTAACAAAAGAACTTGAAAAAAACTTAGCGCTAAGAGTAGAAGAAACCGATAGTGCAGATAAATTTATGGTATTTGGTAGAGGTGTGTTGCATTTATCTGTTTTAATTGAAACTATGCGTCGTGAAGGTTATGAGTTACAAATAGGTCAGCCACAGGTGATTATAAAAGAAATTGATGGTGTTAAATGTGAGCCTGTAGAGGAAATGACTATAGATTTACCTGAAAGTGTTTCAGGGAAAGCTGTAGAATTGGTAACCATGCGTAAAGGAGAAATGATGAGTATGGAAGCTAAAGGAGATCGTATGATATGTGAATTTATTGTGCCTTCCAGAGGTATAATAGGGTTGAGAAATCAACTACTTACGGCTACTGCAGGAGAAGCGATAATGGCGCACCGTTTTAAAGAGTACCAACCTTTAAAAGGTGGGATTCCAGAACGACAAAATGGAAGTTTAGTGTCTATGGAAAAGGGTACAGCAATACCATACTCAATCGATAAATTACAAGATAGAGGAAAGTTTTTTGTTGATCCAGGAGAAGAAATTTACGAAGGACAGGTTATTGGTGAAAATTCTCGAGGGGATGATATGGCTGTTAATGTTACAAAGACCAAGAAGTTAAGTAATGTTCGTAGTTCAGGTGCCGATGACAAAGCTAAAATTGTACCTGCGATTAAGTTTTCATTAGAGGAAGCATTGGAGTACATTCAAAAAGATGAGTATGTAGAAGTTACGCCTAATCATTTACGCTTAAGAAAAATATTTTTAACAGAGGTTGAGCGTAAACGTAACAAATCTATATAATTGTATAATGACTTTTTTAGAAATAGATGCAGTAGAATGGTTTGGTTACGCTGCTATGGCTACGGTTTTAGTATCGTTTTTAATGAAGTCTATTATTAAGTTGCGTATAGTTAATGCTTTAGGTTGTTTATTGTTTATAGCTTATGGTTTTTTACTTCATCCAATTTCAAAACCTATAATAATAACTAACGTAGCAATAGCGTTTATAAATATGTTTCATATTTTAAAAAATAAAACTTTTAATTAGTACGATCAAAAATTTGTTGGTTTATAATTTAAGTTAATTAAGGGCTTGTTATAAGTTATGGATTTTTGAAGGATTTTGTATATTTAGCCAATCAAAAAATACATACTAAATAACCTACTTATATAGTTTAAATAGTAACAAAATATAATTTTTGAGAAATCTAGTAAACTACTTTAATGCTAAAATTTTAGTAAAGGTTATTTCCTTAAAATCGTTATCTGTATTAACTCGAATAATAGCGGGTTTATTTACATCAAAAGCCATAGCGATTTTTATCGGAGCAGAAGGTTTAGCCTTAATAGGTAATTTGAGAAACTTCGTTACATCTGCTCAAACTCTAGGTACTCTAGGGTATTATAAAGGTGTGGTAAGATATGTCGATAGATTTAAAGATGATTTGGTGAGGCTAAGTAAAACGCTATCGACTGTTTTTTATTCTGGCTTTATAGCTACCTTTTTAGTATCATTATTCTGTTATTTAAGAGCAGATTTTATTAATGATCTCATCTTTCCTACATACAATAACTATGTTTATATTATAAAAATATTTGCAATAGTATTGCCTTTTTATGCTTTAAACATGTACAGTTTTTCAATAATGAATGGGTTTTCTAAGTATAAAATGCTTTTAATACTTAATATTATTGGGCAAATTTTAAGTTTAAGTATAGCCTTACTCCTTATTTATCAAAGAAAATTAGATGGCGCATTGTTATCTGTAGCAATTTCAGAATCTTTAATATTCTTAATAACTTTAGTGGGTATAATAAATAGAAAAAGCCTTACGCCATTATTGAGTGTTAATAATGTGAGCCTTGAGTACTTTAAAAACCTAAGTTCATATACTTTAGTGGCTTTTTTTCCATTAGTTTTAGTGCCTATTGTGACTTTAATGATTCGCTCTTATATTATTGATACAATAGGTTACAGAGATGCAGGTTTTTGGGAAGCAATGATGCGAATCTCTAAATACTATTTAATGATAGTTAGTTTGCTTATTGGCATTTATATTATGCCAGGCTTTTCCGAGATTAATAATATTAAACAATTTAAAAAACGTCTATTTTCATATTATAAAACCATTGTGCCTTTATTGGCATTAGGATTTGTAGGGATTTATTTTTTAAAATCGTTTATTGTAAAAACTGTGTTTTCAAGTGAGTTTATCCCTGTAAAAGATTTATTTTTATGGCAGTTGCTGGGAGATTTTATAAAAATACTTTCAATGATAATAGCCTATCAGTTCTTGGCAAAGAAAATGTATTGGCATTATATTATTAGTGAAGCTTTTTTTGTTGTGATTTTATATACAACTAGCGTTTATTTTGTGAATTGCTTTGGTGTGAAAGGAGCTGTTATTGCACATTTTGTTAGTTATGTAATGTATTATGCTTTGGTGCTATTTGTGTTTGGAAGTTCGCTTTTTGGGGTAAAGAAGTTAGGTGGGTAGTGTTATAAATATTCTAATGAAATTTAATTTGAAACTTCTTTTTAAGGCTTCTTATTTTAATGCAATAATAGTAGCTGTTAAGGTTTTATCAGGTTTGGTAACATCAAAAGTAGTTGCATTTTATTTGGGAGCATCAGGTTTAGCACTTTTAGGCAATTTAAGAAGTTTTAGGCAAACTATTTCCAGTTTTACTGCAGAAGGCTATCAAAATGGAACAGTTAGGTATATATCAGAATATAGCGAAAGTAAAGACGATAAAGATAGAATTTGTGCTACGGTTTTTCAATTAAGTTTAGGGTTTGCATTTATTATAGGTGTAGCTTTATGGCTTTTTTCTTCGTATTGGAGCGTTTTTTTATTTAAGACTAAGGATTATAGCTATATAATCAAAATTTTAGGTATAGCATTACCATTTTCTTCATTTAATTTATTAATTATATATATACTTAATGGCTTAGAGAGATTTAAGAAGTTAGTTTTTATTAACTCGGTTCTAAATATTGTTAATATGCTAGTCTCTGTAATTCTTATATTGAATTATAAATTAACAGGAGCGTTAATAGGCTTTATTACAGGACCAATACTTGTCTTTTTAATCAATTTGTATGTGTTAGGTGATGACAAGTATTTACTAATAAATGTATTTAAGTTTAAACTGTTTTCTATTAGTGTACTTAAAAAACTAAATCTCTATTTAGTAATGTCAATTTATTCGGTTGTAATAGTTTCGGTTACATTTTTAGCAATACGTAATCTTATCATCGAAAATTTAGGTGTCGAAAAAGCAGGTTATTGGGAGGCAATGAATAGAATATCATCACACTACCTAATGTTTTTTTTGACATTAACATCTTTTTATTTGTTACCAAGATTGTCTAAAGTAAATAGTTTTAAAGTTTTAAAAAACGAGATTAAAAGTTTTTATATATTAAGTATACCCTTACTCGTAGTATTTTTTACGTTAATTTATTTTTTACGTTTTTTTTTGTTAAAACTATTGTTAAGTAATGAGTTTTTACCTACAGCATCATTATTTTTTTGGCAACTAGTAGCAGATTTTATTAGTGTGCTTGCTATAGTTCTTGTGAAGCAATTTCATGCTAAGCTAATGTTTAAAGAGTATTTATTTTGTAATGGGATGTTAAATATACTTTATTTGGGATTAAGTTATGTGTTTATAGATAAATATGGTTTAGTTGGGGTTGTTAAAGCCTATGCTATTAGTTATTTTGTTTATTTGTTTTTAGTAATAGGATGTGTTGTTAATTATTATAGAAGTATAAATTAGTTTTTAATTTCAAGAGCTATTTAAAACAGTTTGTATTAGATGTTTTTTGGTTAAAAATAGCTTTAGTAATTTGTAAAATAGTATTAGGAATGATTAGAATATTAAAAGAATTTTTATTGATTTTATTACCCTTATTTCTAAAATATTTTTATCTAAATCTATTTATAGATTTAGATTTGGTGAAAAATGGCGATTATTTAGAAGATTTCGTTTTTTCAATTTTAGTATTTGTTTTATTGACTTTTGGAACTCTTAAATTTAAGTTCATAAGATATGTAGTTATTTTTTTTTATGGATTTTATTATATTATTGAGACAATATCTTATATAGCGGTTTCTTCAAATTTTTCAGCTTCGTTTGTATATGTACTTATTGAATCAAGCAAAGGAGAGTTTAGTGAGTTTGTAAATTCGTATTTTAAAATAGAGGTCATAATTTTTGTATGTATAATATTATCTTATATTTTCTTTCTTATAAAACGCAAGTATAATCTTATTAAAAAATTAAGTTTATTAAAAACTATTACTATAATAATATTTGTGGTTGGATTTCTGAAAATTAATGGTGAAATTTTAAACAATGCTTATTATAATGTAGTTAGAGGGGCTTATGGTTATTTTGATTTGCAAAATAATTTTGAGCTAGCGAGCAAAGATATAGATGTAGCAGATATTGAAGTTACTGGTGATAATGATATATTAGTACTTATTATTGGAGAGTCTACTAATAGAGGGCATATGCATTTATATGGTTATGAGAAACTTACAACACCAAATTTATCTTCATATAAAGATAGTTTATATGTGTATAATAATGTAATTTCTACGGATGTTTTAACAGTGAAAGCTGTGCCTAAAATTTTAACATCTTTAGAAAGTCAAAGTAATAGGGATTCAGTAACAAATATAATAGAAATTATTAATAAGGCTGGATATAAAACATATTGGCTATCAAACCAACGACCGATAAGTTATCATGATAATGCAGTAAATAAAATAGCATCTATGTGTAGTTTTTTTAAATTTTATAACTATCAAGTTGATAAAAGTGCCGAAGTTTTAGATGAAGTATTATTACCAGATTATAAATCTATTTTAAAAGAGGAGGGGAAAAAATTTATAGTAATGAGACTTATAGGTACACATTTTACTTATAGTAACCGCTACCCAAAACACTTTAGTAAATTTAAGCCCTCTAAAAATACACAGAGAGAAGAAATAAGAAGTCATTATGACAATGCGATTCTTTATAATGATTTTATTGTTTCTTCAATATTGAGAGAATTAAAGGAAATCAATAAAAAAAGTGCATTACTATATTTATCGGATCATGGAGAAAATGTATATGATTATGGTGATTTTTTTGGAAGAACAGAAGAAAATATAAAAAAGAGTATGTTTGAAATTCCTTTTATATTATGGACGTCAAAATCGTTTAATAAACCTAAAGACTTTGATTATGTCGAAAATAGAAAGTTTATGTCTGACCATTTATATGAAAGTATAGGTCATTTAATAGGAGCTAAACATAAAAGTATGGATTTTAGTAAAAGTATTTTTAATAAAAGCTTTAAAGATCGAGAGCGAATTGTATTAAATGCTATAAACTATGATAAATATTTTTTAAACCATAATGACTAAAATATGCATATTAATTGGTAGATTAAATGGTGGGGGAGCAGAGCGTTCGGCGGGGTTACTATCTTATATCTTATCTAATCTAGGGTATCAGGTTTCTATAATTATTCTTCAAGATGATATTAATTATGCGTTTAAAGGCCACTTAATCAATTTAGGCAAGCTTAAAGGGAGATCGGTTTTAGATAAAACTCTTAAGTATTTAGAACTAAAAAAAACGCTTAAACAAAATCAATTTAACTTGATATTAGATTTTAGAGTTAAAATGTTTTCTTTTAGAGAATTTGTGTTAAATACTTTTGTTTTTAAGGCAGCTAATATGATTAATATGGTAAGAAGCTATAACTTAAAGTGGTATTTACCTGGAAGCAAATTTTTTTCGAAATACATGTATGGTAAATATGCTGGGATAAATACGGTCTCATACAAAATTCAAGAGCAAATTAAAAGTAGGTATAAGTTTTCTAATGTTAATACAATTTATAGTCCTATCGATATAAATCATATTAAGAAAAAAGCAGAAATTAAAATTGAATCTACTTTTGAAGAAGAGTTTATAATTGCAGTCGGAAGGTTAGATGTAAATAAACAATTTGGTGAATTAATTCAAGCTTATGGTAAATCAGTTTTACTAAAGAAAAAAATTAAACTATATATTCTAGGAAGTGGTTATGAAAAAGAGAAGTTATTAACTATTATAGGCAGATTGAATTTAGGAAATTTTGTTAAATTATTACCTTTTCAAGAGAATCCTTTTATTTACATGAAGCAAGCTAAGTTTTTAGTGTTATCTAGTAAAAAAGAAGGTTTTCCTAGAGTTTTGATAGAGTCATTAGCTTGTGCTACTCCAGTTATATCTTTTGATTGTAATTCTGGACCTAGTGAGATAATAGATAATGAGAAGAACGGTTTATTAGTTGAAGACCAAAATTTTATAAAATTAACCGTTGCCATGGATCGAATGGTGCTAGATTCTAATTTGTATAGTGTTTGTAAAGATAATGCTTTAAAGAGTGTAGATCGATTTTCAATGGAGGTAATAAGTAAGGAGTGGAAAGAATACATAAAAGAACTGGTTTAAAAAAAGTATCTAATAGTTGATAAATACATGCGTTTAAAAAAATAGAATACGGGTGTAGGTAAATAATATTTAATTTTTTTAATGATAGATAAATTGGAGGTGTCAATTTTATTTTTATAAAATGTTACAAGTTCATTATTTTTCTCCATTTTATATAAAAGGACTAGCTTATAGTATATAAAATCAATATAAGGTTTTAAGTTGTTACGATTTTTACTATTTAAATATTTTGAATAATTGGGAACAATTCTGTAAGTATTAGGTTTTGGTGAGGTTAGTTGGTCTTCAACACCTCTTAAGTAGTTGACTTTATGTTTTTTATAATATGTGGCAGTGTAGTAGTCAAAGCACCTTATAAAGAAATCTTCTTCTTCTCCATAATTCACAGTGGTATCAAAATCACCAATTTTATCAAAAACTTCTTTTTTGATAACTATAGAACTAAAACCAAAAACATTTTTTTTTAAATTAAAATAATTTGGAACAAATTTTATATTACTGGTTTTAAAAGGAATTCGAGTTAAATCAACCTTTTGATTTAGGGTGACTGTTTTTACAGTAGTAGCAAATATTTTGCAGGAATTATTAAACTTAATTAGGTTGTAAATAGTGAGTAAGTAATCTTCACACCATAGATCGTCAGCGTCTAAAAAAGCAATATAATCGTAAGAAGCAGCTTTAATACCAGAATTTCTTGCACTTGATAATCCATTATTTTCTTGATGAATAATTTTAATTCGAGAATCCTTAAAATCTTTAGCTATTTCTACGCTATTATCTGTACAGCCATCATTAACAATAATTAATTCAAAATTTGTATAGATTTGATTTATAACACTTGTTAATGTCTTTTTAATATATTTCTCTTTATTGTAAAGAGGCATGACAATTGAAAAAGTTATATTCATTTTTTTAGGCTTTTTACATATGAGTTGCACATGTAAGATATGCGGTAAAATTGAAGTAATTTAATGGAAGGATATTTGCCTAAAAGATTTCTCCTTAGGATTTTTTTTGTTACAATGTATAAAAGAGAGGTGAAATAATTTAGCTTGTAACGTTTTAAAAATTGAAATAAGGATAATAAATCATTATTATGAGTGTTAATTTTATTAGCTTTATACAAATCGAGCAGTGTTTTAGCAGCTTGTTCTTTTTTTTCTAAGTATGTAATACTTTGTTCAATGCCTAAATGGTATACTTCGTTATCAATGTGTATGGGCGCAATATTGTTTTCTTTTAATAAGGCGCCGAAGTAATTATCTAATCCATAAACATTAGATAGCATTTTTGAATTTAATAGTATAAATAGCTCTTTTTTTATTAGCATATTACCAGAAATAATAACCTTGTAAGGTTTTTTATTTCTTAATGTAGCAGCTTTCTCTTCACATAGTTTGCCGTATTTCCAACGTAATAAACTATCTTGTTTTATTTGTGATGTGTTATAGGCATAACCGCCAAAGATGGCATTAAAGTTTGTGTCTAAGAAGTTTAAATACCTTGTTATAAAAGTATTGTTTTTTGGCATAACATCGGCATCCAAAAATAAAAGGTTGTTAAATTTTGCATTTAAAGCTAGGAGTTGTCTAACAGAGGTTCTGCCTATATTTGTTTTTAATTGTTTAAAGACACAATGCTCTAATTGGTTTACAGTATAATTTTTTTTTCTTTGTTGTTTGGAATTATCATCGTATACTAGTATCTCGAAGTTAATCTTGGTTTGAGCTAATTGATGGCTAATTGCCTTTACCAAAGGGTATACATAATAGTTGTGATTAGGGATAAGTATAGATAGCATTAATTATAACAAGTTTAGTAGTTTAAGGTGTGTCTTTATCATTAAAATTTTAACTTGCAAAAAATACCCAAAAGTATTTTAAATGGAAATTAGTAAGATATCAGATATAATTTATACAAACATAAATAATAAAAAAGAAGAACTCGCTAAGGCATTCAATATAACAAAAAATACTATAGGTTATTTGTATATTGATAATTTGTTGCCCTTAGATTTAGCAGAAAAGTGTTTTCAGGTATTTCCTAAAAAGCAAGATATGCGCCGTTTAAAAAGCATTAGAGAGTACAAATATGTATCTGCTCAAATGGATAAACACAATCAATTATTAGAAAATGTACTTTATGCATTTCAAGATGAGCGCATTATAAAATTAATTGGAGACATATCTGGTATAGAATCACTTTATGCAGATGAATCTTTGTATGCTGGAGGGTTATCTTTAATGGCTAAAAATAATTTTTTAAATCCTCATTTAGATAATTCACATGATGCTAAGCGTAAAAGCTGGCGTGTTTTGAATTTACTCTATTATGTAACTCCAAATTGGGATAGAGAGGATGGTGGTCACTTGGAGCTTTGGACAAATGGTCCAAAAAACGAACCTGTTTTAATAGAAAGTAAATTTAATAGGTTAGTTATAATGGCTACTCATGATACATCTTGGCATTCAGTTAATAAAGTACTTACAGACAAAAATAGATGCTGTATTTCTAATTATTATTTTAGTGATACGCCTTTGAAAAAAAATGATGAATTCCATGTGACAAAATATAGGGGTAGACCAGAAGAGCAGTTTAAAAACCTTATTTTAGATTGTGATGCTAATTTAAGAATGTTTCTTAGAAAAATTTTTAAAAAAGGAATTCGAAAAAACCCTCATGTGTACAAGAAAAACAGTTAACTTTTTGTAACAACTAAAACGATTTCAGGTGAATCAAAACCAAATTTTGAATCCTTATGCTGTTTCTTAAATTGATGAACATTTACGTTAAAGTTGCATTGTATTAATCTGCTTTTTAAACCATCTATAGAATAAATCCTAACATGATCATGCTGTCCAAAATGTTTTTCTCTTTCTTTGGGATTGGTTATAGCATAATTTTCATAAATGTCACCGCTTTTAAAAGGGGTTTGTATATACAGTTTTCCGTTGGGTTTTAAAACACGATAAAGCTCTTGCATAGCTTTAACATCATCTATAATGTGTTCTAAAATATGGTAGCAAATTATAGTGTCAAATGTTTCATTGGGTTGATCAACATTAGTAATATCAAACTTATAATCTGCTAAAAATTCATCTTCAAAGTCAGAACTATAGTATGCAATAGCGTTATTTTTTTTAAGTAATCTATAGATGCTTCTAGAAGGTGAAAAATGTAAAACATTACCTTTTAAGCTATTGCTTTCATGTAATAGCAGCCACAGCCTTCTAGTTCTAGATATGCTACCACAAAAAGGACAAAGTAAGTCTTTGTTCTGTAACCTAACAAAAGTTCTTAAGTTGTTATTACAAATATTACATTCACAACGTTTGCCTAAATAAAAAAAGCCATAAATAGTTCTAAAAAACAATTCATTGTTAAATAAGAAGCGTTTTGGAATAAGGGTTTTAATACTTTTTTTTAGAAAATTATACATATTATTTACTTACATCGTAGTAGTTATGGCTATCTATAAACTCTCCCAAAAATATTACTTTTCCTTTTACAATTAGCTTTACTTAAAGTAAATTTTAATTTTTAGGGTTTTGCCTTATACATTGTAAGGCAAAACCCTAAAATTTCTTTTTAAAATAGTATTATCTTGTTATAGTTTCAACCAATAAATGTTTTTGAAGTCAACTTTCAATTTTATTAACCAATTAAACTTTTAATTATTATGAAAAAATTATTCTTATTAGGTGTTCTAGCAACATCATTATCTTATGCTCAAGTCACAGATCAAAATGGCGTTTCTGCTGATGGGTCTGGAAACACAAACTTAACTGGTAATATAGGTGTTGGTATAACGCCTTCTTCTAGTTCTCCGTATAAACTGGATGTTAATGGGCAAGGTCGGTATTCAGGAAATTTGTTAATTGGTGAACCTAATGGTGCCAGAACAGAGATTAATACCAATCTAAACCACAAAATATATAATGCCGCAGGTAAGAAGACAATTGATATAGATGGTAATTTTCAGGGCGGAGGATATTTAGGCGTTTATAGAGGCGATAATCAATCGAGTACAGTCGCTATGCACTCTCGTTTAGATCTTAATATGCAATATTTAAGAGTAGAGAAATTTACCCTAGATGGTTCTTACCAAGAAGGAGCTAAATTGATCAGTATTTTGGATTCGGGAGATTCGGAGGCTTTAACAGGATTACAAATAAATACAACCAATGCAGCTGTGGTTATTGGAGACCGTATTGAGTACGAAAAAAATAAAGGATTTGGTTTAGTTAATAGATTTAAAACTAAGTTGGAAAACGATGTATATCTTGAAACAGGTAATTTAGGTATAGGTACATACTCCTTTATAGATAATGGAACTACGTATAAATTATCTGTAAATGGCGCTGTAAGAGCGCATAGTGTGAAGGTGTATACAGATTGGGCAGATTATGTGTTTGAACCAGATTATAAGTTGCCTAGTCTGGCAGAGGTAGAAAATTTTATTATACAAAATGGACATTTAAAAGACATTCCAAGTGCTAATGAAGTGGAAGAAAAAGGTATTGAACTAGGAGAAATGAATAAGTTACTGTTACAAAAAATTGAAGAGCTAACCTTGTATACTATTGAGCTTAAAAAAGAACTAGATATACTAAAAATGAAAATTGATAAAAATGAAAACTAAAAACAAACTTTTATTGTTGTTATTTTTCTTAATTATTGATTTAGTTTATGCCCAAGAGCTTAAATCTTTTTTTATAGAGATACCCAATAAAGCAAATATTCCAATTGTAACACATCACTTAAATGGTGTACGAAAATCTTATGCTAAAACAGCAAAGGCAGACTTGAATAAGCTCATAAATAAGTATAAAATTTATAGCTGTAAACGCGTTTTTACTAAATCTAAAAAACAGTCTCTACAGCATATTTATTTAATAGAATGCGATAATTTAGACTTAATAGATGAATTAAAGGATAATTTTAAGGCGTATTATCCAAGAATAGAGGTTTTAGATGTACAACCTTTAGGAATACCAGATGATTATGGCACAACAGGAGGTTTTATAAGTGAACAAAGTGAGTTGGATTACATAAGAGCTCCTGAGGCTTGGGATATAACAACGGGTTCAAAAGATGTCATTATAGGGGTTGCAGATACACATTTTCAGCCAAATCATGAGGACTTATTAGGAACTTTAAGTATTGAGGTTAATGTTTCTTCAAATAATGTAAATGACTCGAAGCACCATGGGAGTAGAGTAGCTTCTGTTGCAGGGGCTAATACTGATAATACAAAAGGAATATCTTCTATTGGTTATGATTCATATATTTATGCAGGTGTCGGAACCTATGCCTCAGTTTTAGATAACTTATCATTACTTGATGGTGTTAAAGTTCTTAATGCTAGTTGGGGTACTAGTTCTTCAAATCCTCCAACAATAACTCCTGATGTTTATGATGAAATTGTCAATGATAGAGGTGTTGTTGTTATTGCCGCTGCTGGAAATGGGAATAGGAATGGTAGTGGGGATCCAAATAGATATTTTATGCCTGCTTCTTATAAGGATGTAATTTCAGTATCAAGTATTGGGCACACAAATAAAACATGGAATTTTTACGGAACTTCAGAGGTTTTTACTGACCATCATGAGTTTTTAACTAATGGAGAAATAAGAAGTCATCAACATAATGATTCTATTGATATTGTCGCTCCAGGGTATGCTTTGTTATCAGTTTCTCCTCAAGATGGATTAGATAGATATGCAATAAGTGGACAAACAGGGACGTCTTATTCAGCCCCAATAGTAGCTGGTACTGTTGCCTTAATGTTCGATGTAAACTATTGTATAGACCCTAAAGAGGTAGAAACTATTTTAAAACTCACAGCAGTAAAAATAGATACGTTACCTCAGAATATACAATACTTTGGTAAGTTAGGTGCAGGTAAGCTAGATGCTTATGAGGCCGTGAAAATGGCAAAAGATATGGCAGAGCCTTTTGGCACTGTAGAGGTTAAAAATAGAATTTTATACCGTCCATGGTTTTATAAATTAGTAACAGCACCTTATGAAATTAAAATGACAAACAATGATGTGTCTGGTGGGGCAAAATTAAAGTTTAGAGCCAGAAATAATGTAGAAATTTTAAGTGGTGATTATAAACCTAGTTCAGGAGGATATATAGATTTACAGATAGATGAAACCTTGGCTTTGGATTGTGATCCGCCACCAACAAATACAGCTAAAGTATCAAGAGGTAAACAATATAAGTCCTTTGATGGTCATAAAGGTTTAACAATTTTTCCTAATCCAACCCATAGCTTTTTAAATGTAACAAATAGAACTAATTTAAAAGCGATTTCTATTGCAGATATAACAGGAAAAGTGGTTTACATGAGTAAAGTTATAGAGGCTAAAACGTTTAAATTAGACATGTCTAAGTTTAATACAGGGGTATATTTTATAACTATTAAAGTTGAAACAGGTGAACATATAACTAAGAAGATAATTAAGAAGTAAAAAGAATTAACTACCCAATTTTTTTGGGTAGTTTTAATTTTTTCGCTGCACCACCTCAAAAACCTTATTCTCATCACATTTTAAGGTCTTGCTTGGGTATTTTAAAAGTAAGGCATAATCGTGAGTTGCCATAAGAATGGTGTTGCCATTTTTGTTAATTTCATTAAGCACTTCCATAACCTCGAGACTTGTTTGTGGATCTAGATTCCCGGTAGGTTCATCGGCTAAAATAAGTTCTGGGTTGTTAAGTAATGCTCTGGCAATAGCTACGCGCTGTTGTTCCCCACCAGACAATTCGTGAGGGAACTTAAACCCTTTGGTTTTCATGTCAACTTTAGTAAGTACTTCTTCTACACGCGTATCCATTTTGGTTTTGTCTTTCCAACCAGTAGCTTTTAAAACAAACAACAAATTATCGTTAATAGTTCTGTCAATCAATAATTTAAAATCTTGGAAAACAACCCCTAATTTGCGTCTTAGAAAAGGGATGTCTTTCTCTTGTAGTGATTTTAAGTTATAATCAACAATATGACCTTCGCCTTTAGTTAATGGTAAATCACCATAAAGCGTTTTCATAAAACTACTTTTACCAGTACCAGTTTTACCAATAAGATAGACAAACTCCCCTTTGTTAATTTCAACATTAACATTGGATAGTATTAAATTCTCACCCTGATATATAGAGGCGTCTTTAAGTTGTAAAATTGGTTTGGACATGCAATAGGTTTAAAGTTACAAGTTTAAAGTTAAAAGTTTAACATAGCAAACTATGGTTAAGAATTTTTATTAGTGAAACTCTATTTTGAAAAATTGTATAGCAATGAATTCAAAATAGTAAGTTGAACTAATCCCGCTTTTTTAGCGGGATCTCAGGTTTAATACTTTGATTTTTGAAATGTTTTTAGAGTTAAGAACTTGCTTAGGTGTTTTTTATTGTTACGATAACATATTTAATTAATCCATTTATAATTCTAGCACGATTGTTGCGTTATAGGTCTAAATATTAAATTATATTTGATCATCAAACAAAAAACAAATACTAAATGAATCTTAAAAATAGTATTTCAATTATCGTTGGTTTTTGCTTTACAATTCAAGTGATAGCACAACAATCAGCAGTGTATACAAACGATTTAGTAGAT
Organism: uncultured Flavobacteriaceae bacterium; assembly: GCA_947498845.1. Classification (GTDB taxonomy): domain Bacteria; phylum Bacteroidota; class Bacteroidia; order Flavobacteriales; family Flavobacteriaceae; genus Jejuia. The sequence goes on from CANMLX010000026.1 coordinate 47,484, forward strand.
TACCAAAAAGCATTAACACTATATAATAATCAACAATATATAGCAGCGCAGTCTCTATTTTCGCAAATAAAGAAATCTGCGAAAAAAGAAAGTTTAAAGTCAGAATGCACCTATTACGTAGCCAATTGCGCCGTACGATTAAATCAACAAAATGCAGATCAGTTAGTGAGTGATTTTGTAGAAGAATACCCTACAAGTACAAAACGCAACACAGCATTTGTAGATGTGGCAGATTATTATTTTACTAACGGAAAATATGCCCACGCAAGAAAATGGTATAGTAAAGTAGATGAAAATGCTTTGGCAGGAAAAGAGAAGCAGAAATTTTACTTCAACAATGGCTATACAGCATTTGTGACCAAGCAGCGTAAAGATGCCAAAAAGTATTTAAGTAAGGTAGAGAATTCACCTAAATATGGATCGCAAGCCAAATATTATATAGGGTTTATGGCTTATGAAGGAGATGATTACAATAAAGCAAATACCTATTTTGATCAGGTAAGTGATCAAGAAGAATACAAAGAAAAGTTATCTTATTATAAGGCAGATCTAAATTTTAAGTTAGGAAATTTTGAAAAAGCCATAACGTTGGCTAAAGCTAAGATAGATACCAGTGATGATAATGAGATTTCGGAGCTTTCAAAAATTATAGGAGAAAGTTATTTTAACTTAGAAAAATATGCCGAGGCAATCCCTTATCTAAAAGATTACAGAGGAAAAAGAGGCAAATGGAATAATACCGATTTTTATCAACTAGGTTACGCCTATTACAAGCAAAAAGATTACGAAAGTGCCATTTCAGAATTTAATAAGATTATAGGAGGTGATACAAGCGTATCACAAAATGCCTATTATCATTTAGGAGAAAGTTATATCAACCTTGGTAAAAAACAAGAAGCATTGAATGCCTTTAGAAATGCATCTCAAATGGCTTATGATCTAAAAATACAAGAAGATGCCTGGTTAAATTACGCTAAGATTAGTTACGACATAGGGAATCCATATCAATCTGTACCACAGGTGTTAGCAGGGTATTTAGAAAAATATCCCAAAACAAGTTACAGAGAAGAAATAGAAACACTGTTAATAGACTCTTATATCACATCAAAAAACTACAAAGAAGCCTTAAAACTATTAGAAAGTAAAAAAAGCTTTGAAAATAAGTTAGCTTACCAAAAAGTAACTTTTTACAGAGGTTTAGAATTATATGATGAAGGTGATTTTAACGAAGCAAAACAACTTTTTAATAAATCGTTAAAAGAACAACAAGATCAAAAATTTACAGCAAGAGCAACGTTTTGGAAAGCCGAAACAGATTATAATTTAACAAATTACGATGAAGCTTTGATAGGTTTTAAGCAGTTTATACAACAAGCTTCAGGAATGACACTTCCAGAACAAAATAATGTAGATTATAATTTGGCATATACGTATTTTAAATTGAAAAATTATAATAAAGCATCGGAGTATTTTAGTCAAGCCATAGTAAATAATAAAGAAGATAAAGTAAGGTTAAACGATGCCTATTTGCGTTTAGGAGATGTTTATTTTGTATCCAGTAAATACAATAAGGCTATAGAAGCATACAATAAAGCCATAACACTAAATAATGTAGATACAGACTATCCCTATTTTCAAAAAGCAATAAGTACAGGGTATTCAGGAAATCCATCAAAGAAAATAAAGGAATTAGAAACTTTTATTTCCAAATACCCAAAATCAAAATTGCGTGATGATGCTATGTACGAGTTAGGGAATTCTTATGTGAAATCAAACAGAGTAGAGGATGCTATGGACATGTACGATCGTTTGAGTTCGGAATACAGAATGAGTTCTTTTGTACCAAAAGCATTATTACGTCAAGGTCTGGTAAGTTATAATGCCAGTAAAAACGAAGCAGCACTAAGCAAGTTTAAAAAGATAGCCAAGGATTACCCAGGAACACCAGAAGCGACGCAGGCAGTGTCTACAGCACGATTAATTTATATCGATTTAGGTCGTGTAGACGAATATGCATCTTGGGTAAGAACTCTGGATTATGTAGAAGTAACCGATGCCGATTTGGATAATACCACCTATGAGTCGGCAGAAAAACAATATTTAGAGGGCAATACAAACGCAGCCATAAAGCAATTTAATGGCTATTTAAATAGTTTTCCAAGAGGATTACACCAATTACAAGCACATTTTTACTTAGCACAATTGTATTACAAAAAAGATGTAATGGCAAATGCCGCACCACACTATAAACATGTAGTAGAAGCGCCACAGAGTGAATTTACAGAAGAAGCATTGTTTAAATTATCACAATATCATCTGGAAAATAAGCGTTGGGAAAACGCCATGCCTTTATTAAAGCGTTTGGAAGAAGAAGCCAACTTTCCGCAAAACGTGATCTTTGCTCAATCCAATTTAATGAAAGCTAATTACCAATTAGATGACTATGATAAGGCGGTAGCTTACGCAGAAAAAGTGCTAGCTAGTTCTAAAATTGATAACAAAATAAAGAGTGACGCGCAAATAATTATAGCAAGATCTGCCATAAAAACAGGAGATGAAGCAAAAGCTAAAACAGCTTATAAAAAAGTTGAAAAAATAGCTAAAGGAGAAACAGCTGCTGAAGCCTTGTATTACGATGCCTATTTTAAGCATAAGGAAGGTAATTATGAGGCCTCAAATACAGCAACACAAAAATTAGCTAAAGATTATTCAAGTTACAAGTATTATGGTGCTAAAGGTTTAGTAGTCATGGCAAAGAATTTTTATGCACTAAAAGATGCTTACCAAGCTACATACATATTAGAGAGTGTTATAAAGAACTTTAAGCAATTTAGTGATGTAGTAGAACAAGCACAAAAAGAACTAAGTAAGATTAAGCGTGAAGAAGCAAAAACCAATGCGTCTATTCAACCAGAATAAGCGTTTTGTTAAAAGTATAAAGTTGTTAGGTTGAGCACAGTTGAGACCTAAATATTAAATAAACGTCAATCATAATCAAAAAAATAAATATATGCGAAAGCAGATAAAACATATAGTATTAATTATTGTTACGTTAATAAGTACCCTTTCTTTTTCACAAGAAAAGGAAAACGATACTATAAAAACAGGAGTTATAGATGTAGTAAAACCTTATACACCATCAATCTCAGATGCATTTAAAGTAAAGGAAGTACCGACAATTGAAGATGAAGATAATGCCACTAAAAAAGAAGTAAAGTATAATATTTTTTCGTTTCCGGTAGCTTCTACCTTTACACCTGCAAAAGGAAAAGCAGCCGTGGTAAAAAAGGCAAAACCAGTGACCTTGTATGATAATTATGCTACTTTAGGTTTTGGTACGTATACAACCATTGTGGGAGAAGTGTATTTAAACCATGCGATTAACAGAACAGAGAATGTAGGGGGATATATAAGTCATAACTCATCAGCAGGAGGAATAGAAGGCGTACAGTTTGATGATAATTACTCAAATACGAAAGCAAATGTAAACTATGCCTCTAGTTTACGTGATTTAACATGGCAAATAGAAGCAGGATATCAACACCAATTGTATAATTGGTATGGCGTTAACGATACTCAAATTACAGCGGCTAAAAATGCTGGTATAGATACAGATCATGCATTTTCTACGGTGCATGTAGGAGGAGATTTAACTTTTGAGGATACCTATATTAATTCTGGAAGTGTACTTTTTAGACATTTTACCGATAATCAAGGCTCCGCAGAAAATAGATTTACAGCCAATGCTAAAATAGATATCCCAATTCGAGATGAAGAAATATCGACTAAATTTAGACTGGATTATCTAGGAGGCGCTTTCGATCGCGCTTATAGTATAGATGAAGAATTAAAATACCAAAATGTAATTATTGGAGGGTCTCCTACTTATCAATTAAAGCGAGATGATTTAACGGTAGATGTAGGGATATCTGCCTATTATCTAAACGATATGGAGGCAGCAAAAGGTAAGTTTTTTATATACCCAAATGTTACGGCATCGTACAGATTAGTTAATGATGTAGTTATTGCCTTTGGAGGTGTTCAAGGAGACTTAATTCAGAATTCATACCACGGTTTTACTTCCGAAAATCCGTTCGTATCGCCTACGCTATTTGTGAGCCCTACCGATCAACAATACAATGCTTATTTGGGGTTAAAAGGGAAGCTATCCACCAATATGAGTTATAATATAAGTGGTAATTATATGTCTGAAAAAAGCAAAGCTTTATTTAAGAATAACCAAATTACAAATTTTGCTAGTCAGCCCTATTCTTATGGGAACTCTTTTGGAATTGCTTATGATGATGTGACCACCTTTGGTGTAGCAGGAGAATTAAATGTAGATATGAATAGAAATTTTAAACTGGGGATTAAAGCAGAATATTTTAGTTATTCAACAGATAACGAAGCCGAAGCATGGAACTTACCAGATATAAAAGGGTCTCTATTTTTAGATTACCAGATTACCGAACGTTGGTTTGCAGGAGCTAATTTAATTTATACAGGAGAACGTAAAGATCAATTTTTTATAAGTACTAGCGCTACACCAAGTACTATAACTTTAGAGAGTTTTTTCGATGCGAATGCACATGTCGGGTATCATATTAACGACGAACTATCTGTATTTGCTAAAGCAAATAATATTGCAAATAACACGTACCAACGTTGGCAAAATTTTCCAGTACAAGGCATCCAGTTTTTAGCAGGAGCTACTTATAAGTTTGATTTTTAATCCTAACGAGATTAGTTTTACTGTCAAACTGAATAGATTGCAACCGATGAGATGATTCAAATTGAAAGAGAATATTAAGGAAGGGGAGCATAAAGAGATTAAGTATGCCACTCAATTGTTAACGCAATATTTTTTATATAGCTTATGAGAAATGTTTATTTTAAAACAGGAATTGTTTTTTGTTTATTGCTGAATGCTCTTTCTTGCCACACTAATAAAAGTAATTCAAAGAAAATGCTGTCGGATGTGTCTTATGAAATTACATCATTTACTGATAGTATAGCGTATTCTGGAACTAAGTATAATACATTAGAGTTATTAAATTACATTAGTTTGGAAATAATAGGGAGCTATATTGATGAACACAATTTTAAAGACTATAAAGGAGGAAGATTTAAAACTTCTAAATTGAAAAAGCCATTATTTATAGAGGTGACGTCATCCAATTGTAAGCCATGTAAAGCAGAAATACCAGCTTTAAATAAGATTGCCAAAAAGTATAAAGATAGTGTTGACTTTTTACTGCTATATGCAGATAATACAAAAAAGGTAACTAGTTTATCTTCAAACTATAGCGATGTAATATATTTAATACCTCACGAAGGAAATTCTAGAAAAACATTAGATTTTTCAGGGTTTAAACATGCATTGCCTTATCCTTCAAAATATTATGTGACTTCAGATAAAAAAGTTGTTCACTTCTCATTAGGAGGTTATTTTATGCCCGAAAAAGGAAAAATAAACAAAAAAACAGCAGACAGCTTGAATTTTAGTAAGTTGGAATCTAAATTAGAGTTTCTCTTAAGTCAAGAGAAAATAATAGAGCACTAATGATTAGATGGTTTAGTTATTTTTTAGCTTGAATAGGGCCTTGTTATTGATCTAATATATCATAAAAGAATAGAAAAGAACTTGGTGTTAGAGACTGCTTTTTTCTTTTTCCTTAATTAAAGAAGTTACAATATAACAGGATTGATTTTATCAATAAGCCTTCGGTAAATAATTAAAAAGCTCACCTTTAATAAGGAGGTTGTATTGTAAATCAGTAGTTTATAAATATGATTTATATTACCTTAACGTAGAATTCAAAAAAGAACCCTGTGAAAAAGCTTCTATATATCATAATCTTTTTAATTTTTAATTCTTGTTTATGTTCTTGTAAAACAGAAAAACCGAAAACACACAAAGGATTGTTAAAAAAAACCAAAAAATTACAAAAAAAGGAAGATTACAAAGTCTGTTTGGACGCGCAATTTTGTAAACATATACCATTAGGTAATTATGCTCATATACTAAAAATAACGCCTAACTTGTCTAAGCCTAAAAATAATATGGCGTATAAACTACTATTAATAAGGGACAAAAAAATGTATACTTCGGGGTCTGATTTAAAGCGGAATGATACTATAATTAATATTCTAATCAACAAAGAACTAATCACAGATTTAGCCAAAAAAAATAAGGAAGATAGTATAGATATCGATAATTTTCATTTATTAGCAATTAAATATGATTATCATCGCGCATCTGAAATTCATTTTAAAGTTCCAATGTACTCAATAAAAGATTCACTGTTTTGTGAAGCGACTTACCATTTTGATTATTCTAGTGGAAAATATAGGTCTTACATTCATAAAACACAAAAGACTAAAAAAGAGGCTTTTAAAGCGTATAACAATTTTCAATGCCATAGCGCTTTTAATGAAAATTTTCAATGTAATTAATACGTTTACTTTAAGTAATACCAGTAATTTTAATATGTAAATGATACAGCAATCATTTTTTTTATGATGAGAGAAAACAAAGATAAGTTTCGTTTCAATGCTTTTATCGATTGATAAATGAAGTTAACCGAAAATTATTCAAAAGTCAAGTATAGATATTATTGGAGAAAGGTATGCACGGAATATTAATTTGTAAAATGCTTTCTAAAGTTAATCTTAAGCGGTTAGTTGAATGCCAGAGTAATAAATTAACTTAACCTTGCCAAATAATCAAAATGTTCCCCTTTCATAACGAGTTCACATTTTAAACCTACGGTTTCGCAAGCTAATTTTAAGGTGTTAAAATCCAAATACAGCCACTTCATGGGGCGTTCTTTTTCACCTTTATAAGAGATAAAATAATCCAGCTCACCGTAATAATGCGTATTAGTGTCTATCCATAAGCCACCGTCATCATCTTCGTACATGTATTTAATATCTGAAGAATCTATAAGTAATTGTCCGTTTGGATTTAAAAGCTTTTTTAAATGATTTAAGTATTTAGATACTTGTATAATCTCTTGAAAAATACCAGTACCATTCATGAGTAATAGAATAGTATCAAAGGTTTCTGTTTCATCTAAAATATTCAAAACTTTAGCATTAACAATACCACGTTGTCTGGAGACTTCAATTGCGCCTTTAGAAATGTCAATAGCTTTAACATTATATTCTTTTTCCTGAAGATATAGACTATGACTTCCAGCACCGCAACCTACGTCTAAAATGGTTCCTTTTACTAATTGTAAAGCTTTTTGTTCCAGTTTAGGCATTCCAGAATAGGGTCTAAATAAATAGGGAAGGGGTAGTACATCATCATTAGAAATGCTGGTTGAGGTTATAATGTCTTCGGTGTAGTTGCCATTGTAATAGTCTAATAAAGCTTTTCCAAAAATGTCATTCATTGGTTAATTGTTTAATGCGGTGATATGTTGATGAGCTAATTTGTTAATGTGTTAATTGTTTAATGTGGTGATGTGTTAATTTATTGATGACTAATAGGTTAATATGATGATATATTAATTTTTTGGTTGTGAGTTAACTATTAGGTTTTTTGGTTAATAAATTTGTAGGGAATGAGTTGCAATTTAAAAGATTTAAAACCTTCTTACATTTCCACATTTCCACATTTCCACATTTCCACATTTCCACATTTCCACAATCTAGAAATCTAAAAATCGAACCAGTCCAACAATCAAACAACATAAGAAGAACTAATAAATCTAAATTCCTAATTTTGCGTCATGCAAGACATAATAAATAGCCTACCAAAACGCGCCAAAGATAAGAATAACGAGAACAAAAAATTCTTTCAGAAATTAAAAAAGAAACCGCCAAAGAATTTAGATTACGTGATGCAAGAATTACATGAGGAAGAATTTGAACGTACAGAATGTTTAGAATGTGCTAATTGTTGTAAAACAACAGGGCCACTTTTTACAGATAAAGATATTGAGCGTATAGCAAAGCATTTCAGATTAAAACCGCAGCAGTTTATTGAGCAATATTTACATATAGATGAAGAAAACGATTATGTGTTACAAAGTGTGCCATGTCCATTTTTAGGAGTAGATAATTATTGTTCCATTTATGATGTACGCCCTAAAGCGTGTAGGGGATTTCCACATACGGATAGAAAAAAAATTCAGCAAATAGCAAATCTTACACTTAAAAATGTGGCGATTTGCCCTGCTGCGTTTAACATCGTCGAGGCCATGAAGCAGAGAATAAATGGTTAAACATAAATATTATGCGTGCATAATTTATTTTAGAGTTGTATATTTAGAGAAAATAAAATTTAAGTAGATGGAAGAACTACTAAATTATTTTAAAGATATACCTGCACTACATAGAGGTATAATTATAGTAGGAGGCTTAACTTTTTTCTGGTTATTAGAGGGTGTCATGCCCTTATTTGGGAAACCTTATAAAAAATGGAGTCATGCTATACCTAATATTTTTTTCACATTTACTACAATTCTAGTGAATTTACCTTTAGCATTTTTATTATTAAAATCGTCTGATTGGGTTGTAGAAAATAACTTTGGAATTATAAATTGGCTACCAGATATGGCATTATGGCTCTATGCAATTATTGGTTTGTTTTTAATGGACTTTATAGGAGCCTATCTACCCCATTTAATAGAGCATAAAGTAAAACCTCTTTGGATGGTGCATTTGGTGCATCATACAGACCATAATGTAGATGCAACAACGGCTAATAGGCATCACCCTTTAGAAAGTTTTATTCGCTACACGTTTACTTTATTAGGTGTTTTCATAATAGGTACACCAATAGGTATAATAATGTTATATCAGTCTATGTCGGTAGTTGCTACACAATTTAATCATGCTAATATTAAGTTACCAAAAAAGCTGGATGATATTTTAAGTTATGTTGTTGTATCTCCAGATATGCACAAAGTACACCACCATTATAGGTTGCCATATACCGATTCTAATTACGGTAATATTTTTTCTGTTTGGGATAGATTATGTGGAACTTATATGAAGTTAGATACCGATAAGATTGTTTATGGTGTAGATGTTTTTCCTGATAAGAAAAAGAATAGTCATATTGGAGAATTATTAAAACAGCCATTTCAGAACTATGAAAAACCTACTCAAAATCCTGAATAATAAATGTAACTACTCTATTTTGTGATCGCTTAATGTGCTGTTAATTAGTTATATTTATTTGATAAAACTATAATTATGAGCAATGAAGAAAAAATAATGACGTTACACCCTCAAGGAAAAGTAGGAGTAAATATTTTAAAAAGAAGATACGATGTTATTAAAGATTTTATTATTGATACAGTAACATCTCATGGTGAAATTACTTATGAGAAATTAAACGATATGGCAGTAGAGCAATTAAGTCGTACTTTTGATGGCAAAGTACCGTGGTATGTTGTGACTGTTAAGTTAGATTTAGAAGCAAGAGGTATTATAGAACGTATTCCAAAAACGAGTCCACATAAAATACGATTAAGAAAAGTAAATATTTAATCGTAGATTAAATATTTACTGCGTATTTTTTTAAAAGCCTCTAAATCTTCTTGCCATGTGGCTTTAATCTCAGCTTCGGTTATTCCAGACTCAATTTGTTTTTGAAGCTTAGTAGTGCCGGCATGTTTAGTGAAACTAGCAGTGTTGAAAAATTTCGATTTGTCAGTTGAATTTCGATAAGCTTTAATTAGCCACTTTAAAGTGATCGTTCCATTAAGTTTTTCATTTTTTAAGTTTTCTCCATAACACATTTTATTTTTGTGCTTCGGGTTTTTGGCTCCAAAATTAGCAACAGGTGTATACCTAAAACGCATAGTTTCCTTGTTTAAAAAAGGAGCGCCATACCGTTGAAATTGAAATTCTGTTCCTCTACCTGCATTAATAGTTGTGCCTTCAAATAAGCCTAGGCTTGGGTATAACTCAATAGAGGTATCATTAGGAAGGTTAGGCGAAGGCCTTAAAGGTAGACTATAACTAGTTTGATGTGTATAATTTTCAATAGGGATTACCGTTAGTTTACAACGAATTCCTTCCTTTAGCCAACCCTCTCCATTTATCATTTGAGCAAATTCACCAATGGTCATACCATGTACTAATGGAATGGTATGCATTCCTAAAAAACTTTTATGTTTCGCTTCTAATGTCGGTCCATCAATATAGTGCCCGTTAGGGTTTGGCCTATCGAAAACAATTACGGGAATTCCAGCTTCAGCACAAGCTTCCATGATATTATGCAACGTAGAAATATAGGTGTAAAAGCGCACGCCAACATCTTGAATATCAAAAATCATGATATCTAAATCATTAAGATGCTCAGAAGTAGGCTTTCTGTTTTTTCCATGAAGTGATAAAATTGGCAAATTAGTTTTAGTGTCAAAACCATCTTTAACAAGGTCTCCAGCATCAATTTTTCCACGAAACCCATGCTCTGGAGCAAATACTTTTTTTATACTTAACTGCAGAGATAAAAGCGTATCTACTAAATGCGTGTATCCTTCTTCTTTAAAAACAACACTGGTTTGATTAGCTACAATTCCAATAGATTTATCTTGTAATAACGGTAAATAAGTGTTAAATTGATTAGCTCCAACAATAATATTTTTATGGGTTGGTTTTGTTATATTAGCCTTTTCTATGGTTACATTTTTTGCTTTAGAAGAGCAAGAAATAAATGTTAAAACAAATAATAAAACTGTATTTTTGAAAATATTAAAGCTCATTATATAATTTGAATTACGAGTATTTTTTATCAAAACGTATTATAGGCGGTAAAGCGTATAAAAGTAGTGTTTCGGCACCAATAATAAAAATTGGTGTTGCAGCCATAGCTATAGGTATGGTAGTTATGATGATTGCTATCGCTACAGGTATAGGGTTACAGGAAAAGATAAGAGATAAAGTAGTTGCATTTAATGGTCACATAACCATTACTAATTATGATAGTAATGAGTCTCAAGAAAGTATTATTCCAATATCTAAAAGTCAAAAGTTTTATCCAGAATTCAAATCACTCGAGGGGATTAAGCATATTCAGGCTGTCGCTACAAAATTTGGAGTGATAAGAACAGAAAAAGATTTTGAAGGAGCTGTTTTAAAAGGGGTAGGTAAAGATTACAATTGGGACTATTTTAATGAATTTTTAGTTGAAGGGCGACTACCTGATTTTACGGCAAAATGGAGTGAAGAAGTTTTAATTTCAAAGTATTTAGCGAAAAGGTTAGGATTTAATATTGGGGATAAATTTCAGATGTATTTCATGAAAGAGGATCCTGAAAAATTACCAAATATTGTCAGTTTCAAAGTGGTTGGTTTGTATAATTCAGGATTTCAAGATTTTGACGCAACTTATCTAGTTGGAAATTTGAGACATATCCAGCGCATTAATAAATGGACAGAAAATGATATCGGGAATTTTGAAGTTTTTATTAATGACTATGATGAATTAGAAAAAAAAGGTGTTGAAGTTTTTAAAAACACACCTTCAACATTAAACACACAAACTATAGACGAAAAATACTATTCTATTATAGAGTGGATTAAAATTTTTGATAAAAATATTTATGGTATCATAGGTATCATGATCCTAGTAGCAGGTATTAATATGATTACAGCTTTACTTGTATTAATATTAGAACGAACACAAATGATAGGTGTTTTAAAAGCCTTAGGAAGCAATAACTGGAGCATTAGAAAAATATTTTTATACAACGCTTCCTATTTAATAATATTAGGCTTGCTATGGGGTAATATTTTAGGTTTGGGAATACTCTTTGCCCAAAAATATTTTAAATTATTTCCTTTAAACCCAAGTGTGTATTATGTAACAGAAGCTCCAGTTTATATTAATATAGGCTATATCCTGGCTTTAAATTTGGGAACACTCATATTGTGTCTTGTTATGCTCTTAGTACCTTCATATCTAATTACAAAAATATCTCCAGTTAAAGCTATTAGGTTTGAGTAGAACTTAATGTGTTTTAGTTAACTAAAAATTAACCAGTTTAGTCTTTTTCAATAATACATATATCATCATGTAAAGCTCCTACAGAAATTTGGCTTTTTTAATTAATTTGTTTGAGGGAATATGATTAATGAGACTAGATTAAGCCTAATAACAAATAAACTATAAAGTTATGCTTAAAATGCACAGTTGCTTTTTTCTCTTTTGAAGCTGTGGGCTGTTTGTATAACATAGCTATGTAAACGTTACCACAATAAAGAAAGAGGAAAAATGAACACGTATTTTGGCGTAATTATATGGATTATTTGGTATAAATACTCAAAAAGAAGCAGTTATAAATTAAAAACATAGTTAAAACGTAACGTTAGAGGGGAACATAATTCTTTTTTAAAATTAATTAAGTCTAAATAAAAATTAATTTTTTTTTTTAAAAAAAAGTGACCTTTTTTTTTGGGTGTGTCACATCCAATATTAATAGCAATTACGTAATTATCATAAAATACTGTATTTTAGGTTAATTATTTTAAAAAAAACAATAATTAGTTATAAATATCGTAAAATTTCCTACGTTAAAGTAGGTTTTGTTACGCTTTTAACATGTTAATTCTCTCTAAAAAATGAAAAATCTTACTCTCATGATTGATAGTAAATCAATATTGATTTTTACTATTCTAGCGCATTCAACCTTTTTATTTATGTCCTACAGTTTAACGCTTTTAAGGCGCAAAAAACTTAAGTGTTATTTGCTAAAACGTAAAGAAAATATAATCCAATTAAAATATTAGGCAAAGGTGTTTATGAGGTTCATTTAAATATTTAGTCAATTAATATTTTCAACAAGCATTAGAGGTAGCTTTATATAATCACTAATTGAATATTGAATTACTAATTTTTTTAATGTAAGTACTATTAAAAGAACCATTTATTCTCACCTATTTCTAGTAATCACCAAAATAAATTCTCTAATTATGAAACAAAAAACTACGCTTCATATAGATAAGATTAAAATTATATATAGAATTCTTTTTCTATGTTTAATCATTTTCAATTCTAATAATATTGAAGCACAATGTACTGGTCCTTCAGGAAACTGTGATGGAGATAGTCAAGTTGATGCTATAGATCCAGATGATGATGATGATGGTATCTTAGATATTAATGAAGGCTGCGCTTCAACAGTACTTACGCCTACATTTGTGTTTTCAAATTCGGTAGTAAGTCCAATAAATATACCTCTTTTTGACCCAACCACAACAGCAAACGGAGTAATAAACGATTTAGGAGGTGCTGGTACAGATGGTCATGTATATGATTCTACATCAGCAGGTGTAGAAATGCCTATTTTTGAGTATACATTAGTCGTTCCTGCGAATACATTTATAGATACTTTTGAAATGTATGGAACCGTTGGAGGGGCTATTATAGAGCAACTTAAATCATATTCGTTATTAATTGAAGATGCTTCGGGTGTGGTTTTTTCTGGTTCAACAAGTACAGCAGTAGATTTACCAAATGGAACTTCTTTAGATATATCATTGGTCTTATCGGCAGGTACTTATAACATAACTTTAACAGATACTGATGCTCCACGTCAAAATAGAGAGTTTAGTGAAATTAGATTTTTGGGAACTCAATGTATACAAGATACAGATGATGATGGAATTCCAGATTATCAGGATTTAGATTCAGATAATGATGGGTGTTTAGATGCTCAAGATACTTTAAGAACTACAGCTACACGGCTTACTTTAAATACAACATTAATAAAAGATCAAACAGCCCCAGTAGGAAGTTCAGCTGTGTTTTTATCAACTGCAACAGCAGCCAATACTACAGATTTTAATTCTGGAACACCAAATTATAACGCTAGTACAGCCCCAACAGGAAGTATTACTAATGTAACTTCTGGTATTGTCTATCAATGGCAAGAAAATGATGTGCCATTACTTAATGGAGGCATATATTCTGGAGTAGATACACCTATATTACAAATAACAAATGTTACAGGTTTAGACGGAAATGTATATAAATTAGTAATCACACATCCAGATACTTGTATAAGCCGTGAAGATTCGGCAACCTTAACCGTTGTTTCTGTGGTAGATTTTTGTGACCCAGCAGTATCAACAAATACAGACGGTGATGCTTTAGCCGATTTTTGTGATGCCGATGATGATAATGATGGTATATTAGACTCAGTCGAAAATTTACAGTGTTTATCTACAGCTACACCAGCAAATTCAGGAACTTGGGCTTCAGCTGGAGCAGCATCCTGGTCTACATCAGCGGGTACAGGGGCCGATATTGTAAATATAACTGCTACAGCAACAGATTATGGTAGCGGAACAAGTTTTACCTTAAATGATTTTGAAACCAATGACACCATGGCTTGTAGTGGCGCGTATAGTGAGCCAACCATTGTAGGGAACTCATCTCTGTCTATAAGACATACCTACCCTAATTCAGGAACAATTACGTTTAGTTTTGATAGTTATGTAAGAAACCCAGTATTACATATAGATAGGCTAGGAGGTGGAGGAGGACTAGGTAATACTACTACAGCTTCTATAATTACGATATTATCTCCAGGGCTTACATTTACAGAATTGGCTCAAAACGATACACATTTTGTAACAACAGCAACAACAGTAACTCGAGAAGCAGGCTTAAATTATACATCCAGTCCTTCAGAATGTGGACCACCACTAGCGGGTACAGCAGCAGGAAGTGTAAGAATCAACGGAGTTTTTAATACCATAACATTTCAAATTTCAATGAATCAGGATCAGTCAGCAGCTGTAAATGATAGATTTGAAATAGCTTTTAGTGATATTGTAAAAGCACCAGATTGTGATAATGATGATATACCAAATAGTTTAGATACAGATAGTGATGGAGATGGTTGTCCAGATGCATCAGAAGGAGATGAAAATATTATATCTACAACTTTAGATGGAAACGATAGAGTTCCAGGTACAGTAAGCGCATCAGGAGTGCCTAATGCAGTTGATAGTGGTAATGGTCAAGATAATGTAAGTGCTTATAATGCAAGTGTCTCTGCTTGTTTACCATTAGCCCAAGACGATACAATCACAGGCATAGGTGAAGACAGTACTAATAATGATATAGATGTCTTAGCCAATAATGGCAATGGTGCAGACAGTTTTGGTGGTGATGGCCCTAACACAGGAGCGATCAGTTTACCAAGCGGCACCACCACAAATGGCGGAACGGTAGTTGTCAATACTAATGGCACAGCCAACGATCCAACAGATGATACGATCACGTACACACCAGCCGCAGACTTTAATGGCGATGACACCTTTGATTATACCATTACAGATGCCGATGGGGACACATCAACAGCAACGGTAACAGTAACAGTAGACAGCGCAGATGATACTCCATTAGCCCAAGACGATACAATCACAGGCATAGGCGAAGACAGTACTAATAATGATATAGATGTCTTAGCGAATAATGGCAATGGTGCAGACAGTTTTGGTGGTGATGGCCCTAACACAGGAGCAATCAGTTTACCAAGCGGTACAACAGCCAATGGCGGTACCGTTGTAGTCGATACTAATGGCACAGCCAACGATCCAACAGATGATACGATCACGTACACACCAGCAGCGGACTTTAATGGCGATGACACCTTTGATTATACCATTACAGATGCCGATGGGGATACCTCCACAGCAACGGTAACAGTAACAGTAGACAGCGCAGATGATACTCCATTAGCTCAAGACGATACAATCACAGGCATAGGCGAAGACAGTACTAATAATGATATAGATGTCTTAGCGAATAATGGCAATGGTGCAGACAGTTTTGGTGGTGATGGCCCTAACACAGGAGCAATCAGTTTACCAAGCGGTACAACAGCCAATGGCGGTACCGTTGTAGTCGATACTAATGGCACAGCCAACGATCCAACAGATGATACGATCACGTACACACCAGCCGCAGACTTTAATGGCGATGACACCTTTGATTATACCATTACAGATGCCGATGGGGACACATCAACAGCAACGGTAACAGTAAC
>CANMLX010000027.1 GCA_947498845.1 uncultured Flavobacteriaceae bacterium
AGGCAGTAGGCAGTAGGCAGTAGGCAGTAGGCAGTAGGCAGTAGGCAGTAGGCAGTAGGCAGTAGGCAGTAGGCAGTTGCGCCTATATCTAAAAGTATAGTCAATATTTCGTTTTTTTTTCATATGATTGAATATATAAAGGACGAAAATTAGCTATTAAAAACGTCCAGCTTCAAACTTTGGTTTTAAAAAAGAATTGTGCTGGTCTTTATATATAAATTGAATTTGAGTTTTTGTTATAAACAAACTCAAAAAATCATCAATCGCCAATTGTAAATCGTCAATCATTAGTATCTTTGCTCTTTCTTAAAAAACAGAACAATGCAAGACGGATTATACGCAAAATTTAATACTTCAAAAGGAGAGATATTAGTCGCTTTAGAATACAAAAAAACACCAGGTACTGTTGGTAATTTTGTAGCCTTAGCGGAAGGGAATTTAGAAAACTCGGCAAAACCACAAGGAACACCTTATTATAACGGTTTAAAGTTTCATAGAGTGATTCCAGATTTTATGATACAAGGAGGATGCCCACAAGGAACAGGGTCTGGTAATCCAGGGTATCAATTTGATGATGAATTTCATGCAGATTTAAAACATGATGCTCCAGGAGTATTATCTATGGCAAATGCAGGTCCAGGAACTAATGGGAGTCAGTTTTTTATAACGCACATAGAAACACCTTGGTTAGATAATAAGCACACTGTTTTTGGTAAAGTAGTAGAAGGACAAGATGTTGTAAATGCTGTAGCTCAAGGCGATGAAATAGAG
Source organism: uncultured Flavobacteriaceae bacterium (assembly GCA_947498845.1). Classification (GTDB taxonomy): domain Bacteria; phylum Bacteroidota; class Bacteroidia; order Flavobacteriales; family Flavobacteriaceae; genus Jejuia. The sequence continues at coordinate 772 of CANMLX010000027.1, forward strand.
GGTATAGAAATAGTAAGAGAAGGCGAAGAAGCTAAGGGCTATAATGCGGTTGAAGCGTTTAGAACTTTTGAAGGCTCTAGAGAAAAGAGAGTAGCAGAAGAAAAAGCTAAAATAGAAGCAGAACTTGATAAAATAGCCACTGGTTTTGAGAAAACAGATAGTGGTTTACGTTATCAAATTCTTCAAGAAGGAAATGGTGTAAAAGCAGAAAAAGGTCAAACCGTTTCTGTACATTATAAAGGACAGTTAATTGATGGGACAGTATTTGATTCTTCATATAAAAGAAATGAACCTATAGATTTTCCATTAGGCGTTGGACAAGTAATACCAGGATGGGATGAAGGTATAAGCTTGCTTAAAGTAGGCGATAAAGCACGTTTAGTAATTCCTAGTGATTTAGCTTATGGAAGTAGGGGCGCAGGAGGTGTTATTCCTCCAAATGCAAATCTTATTTTTGATGTTGAATTGATGGCAGTTAAGTAATTATTCTTAAAATAAAATAAGATTTTTCTTTTTTTAGAAAATCAAAGCAGTATTTCATCGAATAAAATAATAAAAACATCCAGATATGGATGTTTTTTTTGTTATGGTAATGTTAATTTTTTGTAATTTGTAGTACCCTTACTTATTAAAACCACCTTAATTCTCTCACTAATTATATTATTTATTAATATAATTAAACATTAAATAGAACTAAACCTATGGTTAGTATAAAAGATACTATTTTTTACAAACATGTTCTGCATGAACTAAATTACCCCTTTGCAGATGTTTACATTTTTAAAGATTACGTTATTTCCGAAATTAAAGAAGGCGTTATTTTTAATTGGGAAGATAATGCAAAACCTATCATTAATGATGTGACTTCTTTTTTAGATACTGATGGTAGTAATTTGGTTTACATATCTAATCGTATTAACTCTTATTCTGTAATGGCTCAAGATTGGGTTAAGTTTTTTAAAAATAGTTACAACTTAAAAGGATATTATGTAATATCCGATAGAAAAACAAGTAAGTTAAGCTATATGATTGAGAACTTGTTTTTTAAAAATAAGATGAAACGATTTAGTTCTATTTATGAAGCTCTAAACTGGTTAGAAAAAGGATTTAGTGAAGTAGCTTAATTTATTTACAATAAAAAAATATCAAACTAGTTTTTCCACTTAATATTACATCCAATACTTGGTTTTTGATTTGTGTTATTTGGTTTATTCTCTAAGAGACAATCCAAGGCGTGTCTTAAATCTGCTCCACTAACAGGAATGTTGTTCCCTGGTCTGGAATCGTCTAATTGTCCTCTATAAACTAACTGCAAATCACCATTAAATACATATAAATCAGGAGTGCAAGCTGCATCATAGGCTTTGGCAACATCTTGTGTTTCGTCGAATAAGTATGGAAAAGGGTAGTTTTCTATTTTAGCGTGCGTTTTCATTTTATCAGGACTATCTTGTGGGTAATTAATAACATCATTACTAGAAATCGCTATGAAGGAAATATCCTTTTGGATATATTTATTTGCTACTGAGACTAATTCTTCATTAATATGAATTACAAAAGGACAATGATTACAAATAAACATAATAACAGATCCGTTTTTACCCTTTAAACTGTCAAGACTTAAAATAGTACCCGATGTGGTATCAAAAAGAGAGAAATCTGGAGCTTTTGTTCCTAAAGGAACCATATTAGAAGGTGTTCTAGCCATAATTAATTATTTTCACAAAGTTCGCAATTATTTATAATTTAAGAGATGAAAGAGACTATTACTTTTGAAGATTTTACTAAAGTAGATTTACGAATAGGAACCATTATTGAGGTAAACGATTTTCCAGAAGCTCGCAATCCAGCTTACCAACTAACTATAGATTTTGGAGATTTAGGGATTAAAAAGTCTTCGGCTCAAATAACAACATTATACACAAAAGAAATGTTATTGGATAAACAGATAATAGCAGTGCTAAACTTTCCTAGAAAACAAATAGCAAAGTTTATGAGTGAATGTTTGGTTTTAGGCGCTGTAAAAGAAAAAGATGTATATCTGTTGCATCCAGATACACATGTTAAAAATGGAACTAGTGTAAACTAGTAATAAAAAAACCGTTGCAAATTATTTAGATTACAACGGTTTCTTTTTCATTAAATATCGTCAAAGTCTATATCGGTAAAACTATCGGTAGAAGAGGTTACTTCTTCGTTAGTAGTTCCATTAGACGAAACGTCATATTCCTTTTTAAAATCCTTTTGGTGACGTTCACTAATTACTTCATCTCCTTTTTCTCGAATAATGTAATCTGTCATTTCAGCTAAGATCTCTTTAAACTCAGAAAAATCTTCTTTGTATATATAGATTTTGTGCTTTTTGTAATGATAAGAGCCATCATCATTAGTGAACTTTTTACTTTCCGTAATAGTTAAGTAATAATCATCAGCTTTTGTTGCTCTAACATCAAAAAAATAGGTGCGTCTTCCAGCTCTTAATACTTTAGAAAAAATTTCCTCTTTCTCCATCATGCCATTATTATTCATTGTCTTTTTAATTTATTAAAAAATCATTGTCTTCTTCAAAAATCTAAAAAAAACCGATATTTACCAACAAATTTTGAAGTTTCTTTTCATTATACAGATTTTTATTACATTTTATTAAATAAAGCGCAACCTATTTTTAAGACTATGAAAGGATAATTAATCTTTGTTTTCGCTTAATTGCTTTGTATATAGCTCTTTGTAATAACCATCGGTGTCAATTAGGGATTTGTGTGTTCCTTTTTGTATAATTTTACCATCATCTAAAACAATAATTTTATCGGCATTTTTTGCAGACGATACGCGATGGCTTACAATAATTGTTGTTTTTCCTTTAGATAATTTAAAGAGATTTTTTAGGATTTTTTCTTCTGTTTCGGTGTCTACTGCAGATAAACAATCATCAAACAACAGTATTTTTGGAGACTTAATGATGGCTCTTGCTATAGAAACGCGTTGTTTTTGCCCACCAGATAATGTAATGCCTCTTTCTCCAAGTACAGTATCGTACCCTTTATTAAATTTAACAATGTTGTTATGGACTTGGGCATTTTTAGCTGCAGTAAGGATTTCTTCATCAGTAGCATCTTCTTTTCCAAATTTTATGTTATTTTTAATAGAATCGGAAAAAAGAAAAGCATCTTGAGGCACATAGCCTATACTACCTCTTAAATCATTAAGGTTATGTTGATCTATATTGGTATTATTTATTTTTATGCTTCCACTACCAACATCATATAACCTACCTATTAAATCTAAAATTGTAGATTTTCCAGATCCTGTTTTACCTAAAATGGCTAATGTTTCACCATCTTTTATGTCAATAGAAATATTTTTTAATGCTTCTATATTAGTATCATCGTAAGTAAAAGACACATTGCTAAAAGAGATATTACCATTAATAGTAGTGTGTTTTTCTACGGTATTTTTTATTTCTGGCTCAATTTTTAAAAATTCGTTAATACGCTTTTGAGACGCTTCGGCTTGTTGAACAATAGAAGTCACCCATCCAACTGTAGCTACTGGCCATGTAAGCATGTTAACATAAATAATAAATTCTGCAATGGTACCTAAACTTTCTATCTTACCATTAATGTATTGCATGCCGCCAATGTAGATAACAATAAGATTACTAGCGCCAATAAGTAAAATCATCATTGGAAAAAAGAAAGCCTGTATCTGTACAAGATTTAACTGCTTTTGCTTGCTTGTATTTGAAAGTGTATAAAAATTAGAAGATGTTTTAGGCTCTATCCCGTAAGCTTTAATTACAGATATTCCACTAAAAGATTCTTGAGTAAATGTAGAAAGCTTAGATAAATATTCTTGAACAATTGTACTGCGTTTATGAATTGCTTTACTCAATTTATATATAATGATCGATAAAATAGGAAGCGGGATTATAGTGTAAAATGTTAATTTGGGAGCTTGATTAAACATATAGATAAGTACTATTACAAAAAGTGTAATGGTGTTAATACTATACATTATTGCAGGACCAACATACATGCGAACTCTTCCAACATCTTCGGTAATACGATTCATTAAATCTCCAGTTCTATTCTTTTTATAGAAATTTAAGGACAATTTTTGGTACTGATCATAAATCTCATTTTTTAAGTCATATTCTATATAACGCGATACGTTAATTATAGTCTGACGCATAAAGAAAGTAAAAATGCCCGCAATAATTGCAGCTCCTACTATAAACAATATGGCTTCTAGTAATTCGGCATTTTTTGCAGTTTCACTTAAACCAGCTTCATTTTCTATAATTTTTATGATACGTCCAACATATCTTGGACTAAACATCAAGAAAATTTTAGAAGCAATAGTTATTACTATACCAATTAAAAGGTGAGTTTTGTATTTAAAAAAATACTTATTTAAATGTTTTAATTCTTTCACTTATAGGGTAAAATGTAAAGCAAATATAAAGAGAATAAAGCAATAACATAGCTTTTGCTTAAGCATAGTAATTGTTAAATGTAAGCTAAAGTTTGATTAACGTTAACAAAACATAATTTAGCTCTTAATTTTATTAAATTAGTTTTATTTTTGCTCACGAAAAGTGCATAATCCAACTAATATATAATAACTTTTTTAACTAGGTTCTTTGTAATGATGCTAAATAGAAGACATATTCGTGTAAAAGTAATGCAAACCATTTATGCGTTTAAAGGTAGTGAAAGTGATGATTTAAGTAAAGATGAAAAATTTTTGCTGTTTAGTATTAATAACATGTACAATTTGTACTTACTCTTAATATCATTATTATTAGAAGTACAAAAAAAGGCAGAGCAAAATATTGAAAAGAAGCAGAAAAAGCACTTGGCTACTTCAGAAGACAAAAATCCCAATAGAAAATTTGTTAACAATCAAGTGTTTCAACTTATTAGAGATAATGAAGAATTAAAAGATGTACTTAAAAATAATAAAGCCATTAATTGGGATTTAGATAGTGAGTATGTAGATATTATTTTTAAAGCAATTATTAAGAGTGATCTGTATATTGACTATATGAAAACGAGAACATCTGATTTTAAAGAGGATAAAGACTTTTTTGTAGATATTTTTAAAGATGTTATTGCTCCCAATGATAAATTATATGAATACATAGAAGATAAAAATTTAACATGGTTAGATGATCTTCCAACAGTAAATACTACGATTCTTAAATTGCTTAGAAAGTTAAAGCCTAATAGCTCTAATACACATTTTAAGCCTAAGTTATACAAAGATATAGAGGATAAAGAGTTTGCTATAAAATTATTTAGAAAAACTATTTTAAATAAAAGCGCTATTAATAAAGAAATAAGCCAGAAAACTAAGAACTGGGATGCAGATAGAATAGCAAATTTAGATTTTGTACTCTTACAAATGGGAATATGTGAGTTGCTTCATTTTTCTTCTATACCTGTAAAAGTTACCATTAATGAATATTTAGAAATCGCTAAAGAATATTCTACACCTAAGAGTAGTATTTTTATTAACGGTATTTTAGATAAGTTAATAAAAGAATACAAAACTAGTGGTACTCTTAACAAAATAGGCCGTGGTTTAATGTAATTAAAAAACTGTTTGTGTAAAACCGATAAAAATTTTTAAACAGTCAAAATATTCCTATTTTTACGCATCTAAAACATCAAATAAAATTATTATGAAAAAAATAATATTAGGATTAAGTGCATTTTGCCTAGTGGCATTTACATCTTGTAAGGAAAATGCAACCAATAAAGTGAATGAAAATAATGTAACAGCTGCAGCAGAAAGAGATGCAGTTTCTTCTAAATTTCCAGTACTAGAATTTGATAAAACAGAACATGATTTTGGTGAAATTGAATCAAGAAAACCAGTAGAAACAGTGTTTAAGTATAAAAATACAGGAGATGCGCCATTAGTAATTACAAATGTAGCGACTACATGTGGATGTACAGTGCCTAAAGATTGGAGTAGAGAACCTTTAGCTCCTGGAGATTCGGGACAATTTACTGTAAAATATAATGGTAGTGGTAAAAATAATGTAACAAAAACCATAACTGTTACTGCTAATACAGAAAAAGGAACAGAAGCTGTTAAGATTAAGGCGTTTGTAAAGCCAGACCCTAATGCCGCTAAACCACTAGCAGCGCCTAAAGCTAAGTAAAAACTAACTATAAAAATAGAATAAAATGGGAGAAGGAATTGGTAGTTTACTACCGTTTGCTTTAATGTTTGTAGTAATATATTTTTTTATGATTGCACCGCAAATGAAACGGGCAAAAAAGGAAAAGAAGTTTGCTGCAGGATTAAAAAAAGGAGACAAGATTATTACAAAAAGTGGGCTTCATGGTAAAATAACCGAGTTAAACGATAAAGATAACAGTTGTGTTATAGAGACACTGGCTGGAAAGTTAAAGTTTGATCGTTCGGCAATTTCAATGGAAATGAGTAGTAAATTGAACACGCCAGCAACAAATACTAAATAACATTTATAATAAAAATATATAAAACAAAAAGCTTCCCTAAGGAAGCTTTTTGTTTATCTTATCAAGTTTACTACATCGTATAGAAAAACTGTTCGTTTACAATTTTACCATCATTAACTTCAAATACACATAGCTCATCCATTTGTTGTCTGCCTCTATCTTTAAAAGTCACGTCAAACGACATTTTACTTGAAAAATGATTGTCTGCAACAATGGGGTCACTTATTTCATTACTATGAAATTCTGTTACATTCTCTAACCATTGCTTACTTTTCTCCCAAACGTTTTGTTTTCCAGAGACTAGTTCTCCATGAGGGACTCCTGGCATTTCTTTACTAACTACATGTTCTCCATATAGTTCATCTATACATTCTAAATTTTTACCTTCACGACACATTTGTGCCCATTTGTTTGCTACTTCTTGTGTATTCATGATTTTTGGTTTATTTGATGATGTTATAAAATTAAAGAAATTTTTATTCGAAAATCTTAATAAAATGTTATGATTTTATAGCTTTAAAAATCTAATTTAGAGCAGCTTTGTAAATTCCCAGACAACGTTCTCGGGCAAATTTATGATCTACAATAGGTCTGGAGTAGGTGAGTTCCTGAAAATCTGGAACCCACTTTTTTATGTACTCAAGATCTTTATCAAATTTTTGAATTTGAGTTGTAGGGTTAAAAATTCTAAAATAAGGCGCAGCATCTACACCACAGCCAGCTACCCATTGCCAGTTACCAATATTACTTGCCATATCGTAATCATGAAGTTTTTCTGCAAAATAATGTTCACCCCAACGCCAATCAATAAGTAAGTGCTTACATAAAAAACTACCCACAAGCATGCGCACACGATTATGCATAAATCCAGTTTGATTTAGTTGACGCATCCCAGCATCTACCAATGGATACCCAGTTTTGCCTTCACACCATAGCTTAAATTCCAGGTCATTATTACGCCACTCAATACGGTCGTATCGTGGTTTAAAACTTTTAGTTTGTGTTTGTGGAAAATGCCATAGAATTTGCATAAAAAATTCTCTCCAGATAAGTTCCTGCCAAAATATTTCATTAGTTTCTGTAATGGCTTTTTTTATCATATCCCGAACGCTTACGGTTCCAAAACGTAAATGAGGCCCTAATTTAGATGTACTGTCTTTAAAAGGGAAATTTCTTGTGGCCTCATAGTTTTGTATTAGTTCTGGAGTTAGTTTGTATGGAAGAATAGCTTGATCTGAAGCAGTAAAACCAATATCTGATAATGATAAATTTGTAAATTTAGTACCAGTAAGAAGATTGTTTAAAAGACTTTTTGAAGGGAATGTGTTTGCATGTTCTTTTTTAAATGTAGCCTTCCAACGTTTCATGTAAGGTGTGTAGACTAAATAGGGGGAACCATCATTTTTTACAACCTCATTTTTTTCAAAAATAACCTGATCTTTAAATGTTTTAAACTGAATATTATTTTCAGTTAAAAAACTATTTATCATAGCATCTCTTTCTCTGGCATAGGGCTCGTAATCATGATTAGTGTAGACAGCTTGTATGTTGTAATTTGCTATTAGTTTTTTAAAAACATTAATGGGCTTTCCATAATACATAGCAACCCCACTATTATATGCCTTTGCTAAACCTGTATTTAATGCCTCTATTGTTTTATATATAAAGGTTACTCTAGCATCATTTTTTGGAAGCTTTGTTAAAATTTCTTTGTCAAAAATAAAGATAGGGAGTACGCTGTTTTTTTCTTTTAGAGCTTGATAAAGGGCATGATTATCTTCAAGTCTCAAATCACGACGAAACCAAAATATATTTAAAGCCTGTTTTGTTTTAATATGTTCCAAAGAGTTCTTCTAATTTTTTAGTTCTATAATTAAAAATTTCTTCTAGTTTTGGTTTTACTATAAAGGGATGAACTAGCTGCCCTAAAACTCCAAAAGGGACTTTATAATCTATAATGTCTTCCATTTCAACACCATTATCTATTTCTTTAATAAAATGCTTGTGATGCCATAAAGCGTAGGGTCCAAATCGTTGTTCGTCTACAAAGTAATGTTTATCTATACTATGCGTTATCTCGGTAATCCATTTTGTTTTAATACCTAAAACGGGGGTTACAATATACTGTATTATTTGACCCGCAAACATAGGTCTGTCTGCACCAGATAGAATATGAAACCCCATATAGTCTGGTGTAATTGTTTTTAAATTTTTAGGATTAGACAAAAAATCCCAAGCCTGATCTATGGTAATAGGTAAGTTTTGCTTTTTATGTAAACGGTATATTTTCATGAACTAGTTATAAATTACGATATATAGGTTGAGTGATGTCGCTATGCAAAGCCATATTAAATATGGCAGTATAAGAACGCTTAACACGTTAAGTACTTTTCTATAATCAAAAAAGAATTTAGAGATGATTATAGTAAGTAATATAATATTTAATAATCCAACATAAATTAAATGTTGATTAAAGAAAACAAAATTCCAGAACACATTAAGAGCAAACTGAATGAGGAATAGAATCTTTACTTTGGTACTGCTATCTTTTAAATAAAGAAAGGTCATGTATACAGAATAACATACCATGATAGTTGTCCATGCGGCACCAAAAATCCAACCATCTGGTGTCCATGGTGCTTTATTTAAACTAAGATACCATTGGGCTTTTGGACCATTATCCATAAGCCATGTCCCTATGGCAAGAGCACCAAAATTGAATAACAAAAAAATAATGAGGTATTTAAGCAGCTTCATTTTTTAATTGGTTTAATTGCTTAGCGATTTCTTGTGCTTCTGAAAATTTTTGATCACTAGCTTTTCTGTTTTTTGAAGACAATTCGTGCCATTCTCTCATTAATTTTTTAAACTTTTCCTCTAATTTTTCTCTTTGTGATTTTTTTTTGAAGAATCCAAACATAGCTTTTATTTTAGATAGTTAACAATTTTGTGACTCATAGGTTTTGTGGTAGATAAAAAATAATCTATCAAATTCCCTTTAGGATCGATTAAGTATTTTTGAAAATTCCATTTTACAGAAGAATTTTTAACACTATTGTTTACTTTTTGTGTTAACCATATGTAAAGTGGATGTTGATTTTTGCCTTTAACATCAATTTTCTCTGTCATTAAGAAAGTGACACCATAATTTAATTCACAAAAAGAGGCAATAGTACTTTCGTTTCCTGGTTCTTGTCCTCCAAATTGATTACATGGAACCCCTATAATTTCAAGATTCTCTTTATGTGTCTGGTATAGCTTTTGGAGTTCTTTGTATTGTGGCGTAAACCCACATTTAGAAGCTACATTTACAAAAAGGAGGTACTTGCCTTTGTAGGATGATAAATTTAAAGGAATGCCTTGTAATGTGTTTATTTTAATATCATATATAGAACTTATATCTAATTTCGAACGAGATGATTCTTTTAAATTGAGGGTAGCTAAAAATGCTTTAATAGGATTCATGGGTTATAGTTTAAAACTTACAATGCCGCAATCCATTTTAAATATTTGTCCAGATATCGAAGCTGCTTTCTGTGATAATAAAAATCCAGCCATGTCGGCAACTTCTTCTGGGGCTAAAAACTTTTTAAGAGGATGGCGTTCGGTAATGTTTTCTACCATTTTCTCATTTCTGAGAAGTTTAGCAGCTAGATCGGTATTTGTAACCGTTGGAGCTATGGCGTTAATCCGTATGGAAGGTGCCAATTCTGCACCTAAAGATTTAACCAAGCCTTCAACACCCGATTTTGATGTCGCTATACTCGCATGAAAAGGCATGCCTAGTTTTGCCGCTACTGTACTAAATAAAAGTATCGAGGAATGGTTTCCTTTTTTTAAAGCAGGTAAGTATTTTTGAATTGATTTAACGGCACCAATAACATTGATTTCAAAATCATTTTTAAAATCATCAATACTAAGTCTAGTAATAGGTTTTAAATTAATACTGCCAGGACAATATACTAAACCGTCTGCACTTTCTATATCTGGTAGTTGGTCTTGGGAGACATCACAACTATAATGGGTAAGATTTTTGTGTGATGTTTTAGGAATACTTCTACTAATGTTTATCACATTAGCAGAAGTTAATAATTTGTTTACTAAGGCTTTTCCAATGCCCTTACTACCACCTACTACAATTATTGTTTTCATATGGTATCAGGGCAATTTTGTGTTATGGCCTGCCCTTTAGCCTTTTTTCAATTTTTTGTTTTATAACAGTCAATCGTTTCATGAGATCCATAATTTCTGGATCTTTATCCTCCTTGTAAATTGTGTTTAAACTTAAAATAAGATGCTTCACCTCTCTAGATGATTCGATACGCTCACTTGTTGTTTTAAAAGTATGCTTACGTTGCTCGAACTCTAAAGCCTTATCAATAATTTCCATAGTTTATATAATCTTTAATCTAATTTTAATTGACATTACAATTGTCAATTATTTAATAATTTGACAATATAAAAAAATATGCTAGATTAACTATTTTTATGTAGAAATATTAAGATTATTTTAGTTTTTTTAGGTGTTTTGTCTAGTTTTTAAGTTGTTATACAAGAGGCGCTCCCTTTAAGCGTTTTTCTACTTTTTGCTTTATGGCCGTTAAGCGTTTCATTATATCCATAATTTTCTCATCCTTTTTTTCTTTATATATTTCATTTAACCCTAGGATTAGGGTTTTTGCCTCTCTGGATAATTTTACACGATCGCTTGTTGAAAGTGATCTCATTTTTCTTTGTTCAAATTCTAATGCTTTATCTATTAAATCCATGATGTTTAATTTTAAATAATTTGTAATAGTTTGTCGTTTTTCATCTTTAAAACTGTCATTTTATAATTTTTTAAGATTATAGAGGTGAAATTTTTAATGTATTTGTATTAGCTAATTTGTTAATCATTCCAGAAAAAATAAACCCATGAAAAGGTAATACACTATACCAGTATAATCTTCCCCATAGTCCTCTGGGTCTAAATGTTGCTGTTTGTTTAAGTATATTGTTTTCTATTTTAAACTCTAACCAAGCTTCCCCTGGTAAGCGCATTTCTGCATAGAGCAACAATTTTTGTTGTGATTTATCGGCAAAAATAACACGCCAAAAATCCAAAGCGTCTCCTGCATCTAGCTCGGTTGGGCTAGTGCGCCCTCTTCTTAAACCAATGCCTCCAAAAAGTTTATCTATATAGCCTCTTATGCGCCATAGAAAATTACCATAATACCATCCTGTTTTTCCTCCAATAGCCCAAATTTTATCAATTGTAGCTTTAGAATCTGTTATAGGTCGTCTTTTAAAATCTTTAAAGCAGCCAAACTTTGGCACATTAATATATCTATGTAAATTGTTTTTTAGTCTACCACTACTTACTAAAGAATCTTTCCAACTAGATACAATACTATTTTGTTCTATTTTTTCAAAAGCTAATTGCACCGCTTGTTTATAGGTAAGGGGTGTTACATTAAGCAGTCTGTTTATATTACTTGGTATACCAATAATTTGAACTCCCATACTCCCTACCAATGCTGTTGCTAGTTTATAGGATGTAGATGTTACAAAATATAACCAATACGATGATAACTTGGGAGTCATTATAGGAACGGTAAATATGTAACGTTTTAGATGTCTTACTTTTGCAAATTGTAAAAGCATTTCTTTATAAGTTAAAACTTCTGGGCCAAAAATATCGTGTGATGTGTTGTATAATTTTTCGTTCCCAGCAGCTTCTGATAAAAAACGCAATACATCTCTAATGGCAATAGGTTGCGTTTTGGTATTTAACCATTTTGGGGCAATCATAAACGGTAGTTTTTCAACAAGATCTCTTATTATTTCAAAAGAAGAACTCCCAGATCCTACAATGATACCTGCTCTAAATATTGTAAGTGCGTAATTATTTGATACCAAATTGTGTTCAACATTTTTTCTGGATTTTAGATGTGTTGAAAGTTTTTGTTCGTTTGTAATTCCACTTAGGTAGATCACTTGTTTGGTGTAAGTAGCTCCAATATAATTTTTAAAGCTTATGGCGCACTGTTCTTCGAGCGATTCAAAATTCTTAGAAGTATGCGACATGGAGTGTATTAAATAGTAAGCAATATCGATGTTTTTTGGAATGTTGATTAAAGTTTCTGGTTTTAAAAAATCTGCTTCAATTACGTGTATATGTTGGTCTTCAAAGTAATTTTTGTCAGCTCTCAAGCGGTCACGAACAACACAAAATACAGTATGCCCCGCGTTTACCAAAATTGGTACCAAACGCTTCCCTATGTAACCTGTGGCTCCTGTAACAAGTATGTTCATTTTTTATTGTAGCTTAATTAATACCATTTACACTTTGAATTTACTGCAATAAAACACCCTTTTTTCCTTTCTATTTCATTATTAAATGAAACCGTAACTTAGGCTATGCTTTAATTTTCTAATTCATACAAAGAAAAAAATCATTATTTTCTTTTACAGTAAATTCAAAATATAACTGATATAAGAGTTTATATTGTAATTTCCATAGGTTTTGGTCTTTGATACCCAAAACGTATTCTGCTATTTGGTATGGCATACCCATCCAAACCATTTATGGCTGCTATACCAGCTTTAGATAGGTTAACAAAGCCATCATTTTCAATAAGGTCATCGTTTATATATAATCCTACAATTTTACCAATAACCAAAATAGTAGCGTTAGCTTTTATGGGATACTCTTCTACAAATTCCATAGCTAATTGTAGAGGAGCTCCTTTAACAAAAGGCGCTAAAAATCCATCTTTATATTCGGCAGATAAACTTGTAACATCAAATTCTGATATTGAAGCACCGTATTTAGCCGAAGTGTGATGCGCGTCCTCTATAATGCTTTCGTGAATATGGTTAATGGTATATTTTCCTGTGGATTTTATATTGTTGTAAGTATTTCTGGTAACCGTTGTTGGACGCATAAAAAAACCAAACATGGCTGGACTAGACCCGATATGAGTAACCGAACTAAAAACAGCAACATTTTCAATATTTTCATTAGATTTTGTGCCAATTAAATTAGCCGATTTATATCCAGAACAACTGTTAATTAAATTGATCTTATATAAATGAGGTAAATTATTTATGTCGTTTTCAGAATAATACATGTGTTATAAGAGGCTTTTATAATTATTGATTTTTATATTTTGAGCTTTTAGATCGAACATAAGATTATACAGCCCAAAAAATGTCCTATTGATATAAATAAAATGTTTAGAGCCTCTATTGCCATTCATTTTTTTAAGATCTGTGCTTTTGGAGTAACGTTCGCCTAACTCGGCAATTTTTCCAAAAAATCCTGCATCTGAAAAATCAAAAGTTTCTCCATGGAAGGGCTGAGTAAACAGGCTTAACATCTCATGAAACATATCTGTGAAAAAGTCTAATTCTTCTTTACTGTCGTCTTTTCTTAATATTTCAAGTTGATAAAGTTTATCGATGAAGTATTGGTTGTTATTTATATTTTTCTTTTTGGCTAACTCAAAATACGGCACATAAAAATCTTCAGGTATGGATTTCATACATCCAAAATCTAAAGCGATGAGTGCGCCATTATTAGAAACTAAAAAATTTCCTGGGTGTGGATCTGCATGTACTTTTTTAAGATGATGAATTTGAAACATGTAAAAATCCCATAGTGCCTGCCCTAATTGATTGGCTTTATCTTGATTTGTATTGTCACTAGTGAATTCCGAAAGGTGCTGGCCTTCCATATAATCCATAGTTATGATACGCTCGGAAGAATAATCTTCATAATAATTCGGGAACTTAAGGTTTGGAATATGAGCGCATGATGAAGCGATATGTTTACTTTGTTTGATTTCCAATATATAATTGGTTTCCTCAATTAATTTATGCTCTACTTCTTTAAAATATTTATCCGAATCCTTTCCTTTTATATTAAACATGCTTATGGCAATAGGTTTAACCATGGTAAGGTCTGAGCTTATACTTTCTGCAACTCCTGGATATTGAATTTTCACAGCAAGTTTTTTCCCATCTTTTTCTGCTAAATGTACTTGACCTATACTAGCAGCGTTTACAGAAGTTGCATTAAAAGTATCGAATATTTCGTTAGGGGTTTTTCCAAAATATCTTTTGAATGTTTTTATAACTAATGGAGGAGATAGCGGTGGAACAGAAAATTGAGCTAGAGAAAATTTTTCTACATAGGCTTGCGGCAAAATACTTTTTTCCATGCTTAGCATTTGCGCTACTTTTAAAGCACTTCCTTTTAACTGTTTTAAACCATCATATATATCTTCGGCATTATTTTTATTTAAGCGTTCCTTGGCTTCTTCCTTGCTAATTACAATTTTGTCGCTATAGTACTTTAAATAATTAACCCCAACTTTTGCCCCAGTTGAAACCAACTTAGTGGCACGTTGTATTTTTGAAGTAGGTATTTTATCAATTGTTTTCATAGAATTTAGTTCATGTTTATTTTTTCTTTGAATAAAAATTTACCCAAATCAATAACACTTTTTATTGGGGCAGTATCCAAAACATCAAAACTTGTATTTACAGATTTTTCGATAAAAATATCTGTCTTCTCAAAAGAAGGCGATGTATCATCTATCCAAAATTTTATGGTTAAAAGGAGTTGTAACCAAGCAGATTCTCTTAAGGCTCTATCTTGAATTTTTTCAAGTTTTTCCTGTTTTAAATCTAGCGTTTGAATTCCCAGATTATTAATGTACGCAGTAAAATGCTCCTTTAGCCCAGAAAGAACTTTAAGGCCTTTTAAGCTATTTTTATGCTTGTTTAAAACATGTATTACATAGCTTCTGTTAGCGGTAAGATTTTCAAAAAACGTATAGTAAAAACCAAGTAATTTGTTTCTGGCATCAAAAATTTTGTAATCATCACTTTTATCTAAAAGACTCATGGAATTTGAGAAAAAAGCTTCAAATATACCTTTTTCAATAGCTTCGAAGGACGCAAAATGTTTATAGAACAAAGCCTCTTCAAAATTATTTGCTTTAGAAAAAGTGTAAACAGATTTTGGGTTTTCATCATGTTCTAATACATGATGCATGTAATAAGTGATTATTTGATCTCTGGTAATTGTTTTTTTCTTTGCCATAATAGGGATATTTATGGTAAAGATACAAAATGTTTAATTTTTTTAATAAAAAGTTAAACAAAAAAACAAATAAGATAATAAATGAAATTTATTATTGTTAACAACATGCATCGTCTTTAACAAGTTTACAACTAGAAACAGCAGTAATAGCGCCGAGAATGGGCGCAACAATATAGAGCCATAAATATTGGAAATTACCTGTGAATATTGCTGGCGCGATAGAACGAATAGGATTCATAGAGGCTTTAGTCATAGGGCCTGCAAACATAGCCTCTAATAAAATAACACCTCCAATAGCGATAGCTGCCATAGTGCCAATTTCTTTACTGCCAGTTGATACATTAATGATAACCACCATCAAGAAAAAGGTCAATATAAATTCTAAAACTGCGGCTTTATATGCAGGAAAACCATCGGCAGGTGTTGTTTCCCCCAGAAATTGACTTTCAGGAAATAAAAACCATAATACAAAAATCGCAAAAGTAGCTCCTATGGCTTGAGCTAATATATAAGAAGGAACATTTCTCCAAGGAAACTTTTTTGCAAAAGCAAAAGCTATAGTAACAGCTGGGTTTAGGTGTGCTCCAGAAATCTCGCCAAAAGCATAAATCATTGCCATAACGATTACTCCCCAAGTAATAGCCACACCAACGTGAGAAATGCTACCATTAGTAATTTCGTTAATAGTCATAGCACCACAGCCACAAAATATGAGTGCAAAAGTGCCTATTATTTCAGATATAAATTGTTTCATGTTTTTAAATACAAAAGGTAAATGTTTTCTAAAAGTCCCTTGTTTAGCTTAATATTTTATTAATTTTTCAGCAAATATACGATGTCTATTTTTATGCTTTTGTTAACATTTAGGGGAGAGGTTAATGGTTAATTTTGTATGTAGTTCAACTAACAACAATTAAAAAACGATTATCATGAAAAAATTACTACCACTATTTGTGGCGTTTAGTTTTCTATTTGTAGCTACAGCGCAAGTAGAAACCCCACAACCAAGTCCTTATGCTAAGCTAGAGCAAAAAGTAGGTTTAACAGACATTACTATCGAATATTCTAGACCAGGAGTTAAAGAACGTACCATTTTTGGAGATCTAGTACCTTATGGTGAATTATGGAGGGCAGGCGCTAATAAAAATACGCTTATTACATTTAGTACAGATGCCTCTATTGAAGAGCAAAATTTAAAGGCAGGAACTTATGCTATATTCGTTAAGCCTAATAAAGAGTCTTGGGATGTTTATTTTTACAAGGATACAGAAAATTGGGGAACGCCAAAAGAATGGGACGACTCTAAAGTAGTAGCCAAAACTACGGCCAAAGTTTTTCCTGTGCCATTTAATGTAGAAACATTTACAATAGATTTAAATAGTATAAAAAATGATAGTGCTTCGTTAGAATTTATTTGGGAAAAAACGTATGCAGCTTTAACTTTAACATTTCCTACAGATAAAGCTGTAGTTGCAAACATAGATAAAGTATTAAGTGGCTCTGATGCTGTTGCTGATGATTATTATAAATCTGCTGTTTATTTTTTAGGAGAAGGAAAGGATATTAGTAAGGCTCAACAATGGATTGACAAAGCTGTAGCGTTAACAAAAGATAAACCAAAATTTTGGTACATACATCAACAAGCTTTAATTCATGCTAAAGCTGGAGATAAAAAGGGGGCTATAGAAGCGGCCAAATCATCTTTAAAACTAGCTAAAGATAATAACTATGCGCCTTATGTGAAAAAGAATGAGGACGTATTAAAAGCTTGGGGAGCATTATAATACCATTCCAAAATTAAAGACTCAATTAAAAATGTGTCTTTTGTGCAATGATTAAAAAAGGGCGTCTAAAACTAGTTTTAGACGCCCTTTTTTGTTATAATGTTGTCCCTTATTAAAATAGTGATACACTAAAAATTTAGGACTAGATAAATTTTAAATCTTTTCTTTTTTAATCAAAAAGAATTCCCCGCATGCTTGCATCGGGGTTTCCGTTGAACTTGTCATTCCCGTGAAAACGGGAATCTAAATAATAGAATTTCGGTTTTTGACCCTAAGGTCAAAATGCGATGTATTGAGCTTGCCGAAATGAAACCAGCGAAATACCCCTGTGGCTTGCCCCGGGGATAGTTGGTTTCAATAAATTCTTTTATTTCAAAATAGCATTAAATGTCTCACTTGGTCTCATCACTTCGTTAATCAATGTTTCGTTAGGCTCATAATAACCACCTATATCTGTTGATTTACCTTGAATCTCTATTAATTCATTGATGATGGCAGTTTCATTTTCTGCTAACTTTTCTGCTATTACAGAAAACTCAGCTTTTAGATCAGAATCTTTATCTTGATTAGCTAATTCCTGTGCCCAATATAGTGCTAAGTAAAAATGGCTCCCTCTATTATCTAACTCTCCAGATTTTCTTGAAGGTCCTTTTTTGTTTTCTAATAACTTTTCTGTGGCTTCGTCTAAGGCTTCAGATAAAATTTTGGCTTTAGCATTGTTGTTTACTTCTCCAAAATGATCTAAAGAAACCGCTAACGCTAAAAATTCACCCAATGAATCCCAACGTAAGTGATTTTCTTCTAATAATTGTTGTACGTGTTTTGGAGCAGATCCTCCAGCACCAGTTTCAAATAATCCACCACCATTCATTAAAGGCACAATGGATAACATTTTAGCACTGGTTCCTACTTCTAAAATTGGGAATAAATCGGTTAAGTAATCACGTAATACATTTCCAGAAACAGAAATAGTATCCTTCCCATCTTTTATTCTTTGGCATGTATATACTGTAGCATCGATAGGGGATAAGATTCTTAAATCTAAACCATTAATATCATGATCTTTTAAATAAGTATTAACCTTCTTAATTAATTCTGCATCGTGAGCTCTGTTTTCGTCTAACCAGAATACAGCTGGTGTTTGCGAAGCTCTGGCACGGGTTACTGCTAATTTTACCCAGTCTTTAACAGGTGCATCTTTAGTTTGGCACATTCTCCATATATCTCCAGCTTCAACATTATGTTCTAATAATGTAACACCAGAAGCATCAACAACACGAACACTACCATTAGAAGGTATTTCAAACGTTTTATCATGAGAGCCATACTCTTCAGCTTTTTTTGCCATAAGACCAACATTAGGAACTGTTCCCATAGTTGTAGGATCGAAAGCACCATATTCTTTACAGAAATCTATAGTTGCTGCATATACACCAGAATAGCTACTGTCTGGAATAATTGCTTTAGTGTCTTGTAATTTACCGTCTTTATTCCACATTTGTCCAGAAGTACGAATCATGGCAGGCATTGAGGCGTCAATAATCACATCACTTGGAACGTGTAAATTTGTAATGCCTTTATCGCTATTAACCATAGCAATATCTGGCCCGTCATTAAAAGCTTTATCTATATCTGCTTGAACTTCGTTACGCTTTTCTTCTGGTAATTCTTCAATCTTACTTAATAAGTTGCCTAATCCATTGTTAACATCAACGCCAATTTCTTCTAATAAAGCACCATGTTTAGTAAACACATCTTTAAAATATGTTTTTACTACATGACCAAAAATAATAGGATCACTAACTTTCATCATAGTGCCTTTCATGTGTAATGAAAGCAATATATCATTGGACTTAGCATCTGCTACGTGTTCTTCTATAAAGCTTAATAAAGCTTTTTTGCTCATTACAGTAGCATCTATTATTTCCCCTTTTAATAAAGGAAAGTTATCTTTAAGCGTAGTTGCTTGTCCGTTACCATCTACATGTTCAATTTTTACATTAGTAGCATTTGCTATTGTTGTTGATTTTTCATTATGGGCAAAGTCTCCTTGGCTCATAGTTGCAACATGTGTTTTTGAATCACTTGCCCATGCCCCCATAGAATGTGGGTTCTTTTTAGCAAAGTTTTTTACGGCTTTAGGAGCACGTCTATCACTATTACCTTCTCTAAGAACAGGGTTTACAGCGCTTCCTTTTATTTTATCGTAACGCGATTTTATTTCTTTTTCTGAATCGTTCTCTGGCTCTTCTGGATAGCTTGGAATTGCAAATCCTTGAGATTGCAACTCTTTTATTGCAGCTTTTAATTGAGGGATAGAAGCACTTATATTAGGTAATTTAATAATATTAGCTTCTGGCTTTTTTGCCAATTCCCCAAGTATAGCTAAATCATCTGATACGCGTTGTTCCTCCTTTAAAAAATCTGGAAAAACAGCTAAGATTCTTGCTGCTAGAGAAATATCTTTAGTTTCAATATTAATTCCTGAAGATTTAACAAAAGCCTTAACAATTGGTAAAAATGAACGTGTTGCTAAAGCTGGAGCTTCATCGGTTTTTGTATAGATAATTTTAGACATTAGTGTCGTTTTTAAGAGTTTATTATAGCGCTAAAAATATTAAAGAAAAGATGATTGATTTTTAGCGATGCGAATATACAAAAATTGGAAGTTAAAACTAGTTAAAAACAACTACAACTACTACATTTAAATAGATTTTTCTAAATCTGCTATTAATATGAGGATTTAATAAAAAAGGAGGGGTGAAATTATAAAAAAACAAAAGCCTTGGGGTTTCCCAAGGCTTTTAATATTGTTTTGAAATATTAGACTAACGTCTTCTTTCTTTGATTCTTGCTTTTTTACCAGTAAGACCTCTAAAGTAGAATATTCTAGCTCTACGCACCTTACCTCTTTTATTAACTTCAATTTTTTGTAAAGCAGGTAAGTTTAATGGAAATATACGTTCAACTCCAATTGATCCAGACATTTTTCTAATTGTAAATGTTTCTGAAGATCCAGAACCTCTCCTTTGAATTACAACACCTCTAAAAAACTGAGTACGTGTTTTGTTACCTTCTTTAATTTCGTAGTAAACAGTTATTGTATCACCAGCTCCAAATTCTGGTAAATCTTTTTTTGTTACAAATTCGTCTTGAACAAATTTTACTAAAGCTTCCATGTTTTTATTTATAAAGTATTGATTCAGAACAACATTCACGATTTTCGCCAGAGGTTAACCCGAAATTGGCTGCAAATATAGTTAATAATTAATAGTGAGCAATTATTAACTTTGATTTTTTGCTATTTGAATAAAATCTGTTGCTGCTTTTTTAATAGCAGATACATCTAAATCGCCATCACTATTCCTTTTTACACAACCATATCCAATTCCTGAAGCGCCTGCATTAAACCATTCGGTAGCATTTCCGGGTGAAATACCTCCCACGGCAAAATATTCAAAACTATCTAAAGGTGCTTTAATAGCTTTAAAATATGCTAAGCCAGCTGTGCATGCAGGAAATAGTTTTATAACATCAGCCCCATTTTCATGGGCAACACAAACCTCGGTAGGTGTAAGTGCACCTACCATAATGGGAACACCATTATTGTTGGCGAATTTTATAACCTCAACATTAGTATTGGGTGTCACTAGAAATTGAGCACCCGCTTCTAGCGCTTTTTTAGCGATTTCAATATTAATAACGGTTCCAACGCCAATTAATGTTTCTGGATACGATACTCTTGCTTTTTTTATTTCCTCGGAATACCCTGGAGTATTAGAGGTTACTTCCAGAACTTTAATGCCTGATGAAATAATAGCATCTATAACAGATGCTACTTCACTTTGAAGTTTTGTCCTTAATATCGCTACTATTTTTTCTTGCTTTATAGTATTAACGATGTCTTGTTTATTCATGTAATTTATCTTAATACGTGTCCGGAAGTGTGACCTTCCATTATTGCTGTGATTTCTTGTTCTGAGCTAGTATGTTGATCGCCTTGAATTGTATGTTTCAAGGCAAAAGCAGCTGTAGCAAAATTAATGACTTTTTTCGATTGCCAATTGGCTTTTAAGCCATGTAAGCAGGCGGCAGCAAAAGCGTCTCCAGTACCAAATCTATCCGTGATTTTTACTTTATATGTGTTAGATTTTATTAAATCTCCTTCATTAAAGAATAGTGCTGAAAGCTCATTTTCACTAGCAGAACTGTGATTTCTTATGGTGAACGCTAATTGCTTAATATTAAACGTTTCTTGAGCTTTAGATATGGCATCTATAGTTTTTTCTTCTGAAGTTTTACCCGAAAATGTCATTTCGTATACATCTGTTAGCACGCCTGCATTTCCAAAAAGTAAATCTGTATGTTCTAAAATTTGATCAAAGATATTTTGAGCATCTTTGTTTGAGTTCCATAGCGATCTTCTATAATTCATATCAAATGCTACTTTAACGCCTAGTTTTGCAGCCGTTTTAGCTGCATTTATAGTTTCTAAAGCACATTGCTTTGATAGCACAGGTGTAATCCCTGATAGAAAAACCCACTGTTTATCTTTTAGAATAGTATCCCAATTAAGCTCTTTAGTTTTTAATTGACTAATAGCAGAGTCTGCACGATCATAAATAACACTTGAAGGTCTTATAGAACTGCCTATTTCTATAAAGTATGTGCCTATTCTGTTGCCTCCTCTTAATATATTTGATGTATTGATGCCATAACTTTGAAGTGAGGCAACTGCAGCATCACCTAGTTGATTATCTGGCAATTTAGTAATAAAATCAACCTTGTTTTTAAGCACTCCAAGTGAGCTAGCCACATTAGATTCTGAACCGGCAAAATTTACACCAAAAGAAGTTGCTGTTTTTATTTTTGAACCGTGATTACTGGGGGTTAAGCGAAGCATAATTTCGCCAAAAGTTACAAAACTCATTTTTTTACCAATTAGTTAAAGCGCCATTTTTTCTTTTTAGGCGAGGAATATTTATAGGGACAAATTTTCTTTGTTTTGCTAATTCCTCATTAAAATCCACCCCTAGACCTGGTGTATTTAAAACAGGGTATCTCGATCCATCTAGAATAGGTCTTAATGGATAAAATTCGGGAGCATCGGTTCCCATGTATTGTGCAGGTGTGTTTACCTCTTCTAACCAACTAAAGTTAGAACATGCTGCTGCCAAATGAATTGTGGCGGCAGTACAAATAGGTCCCAGAGGGTTGTGAGGCATTAAATCTATATAATGAGCTTCTGCCATAGAAGCTACTTTTTTAGCTTCTGTTATGCCTCCTACATTACATATGTCTAATCGCGCATATTGTGTAATATTACGTTCTATAAATGGTAAAAATTGCCATTTACTTGAAAATTCTTCTCCAATTGCAAAAGGTATATCTATCATTTTACGGAGATTTTCGTAAGCTTCTGGGTTTTCATCACGAATAGGTTCTTCAATAAAATCTATAGTGCCTTTTGGCATGCGGTTTATAAAGGAATAGGTTTCTGCCGGGGTAAGCCTTGTATGGTAATCAATACCAATAGTAATTTTTGAGCCAACTTCTTTTCTTAATTCAATTAACCAATCGGCCAATAAAGCTATGGATTGGCGAGGCTCAAAAAGTTCTATATTTTCTTGAGATTCAAATTCGGCAGGGGCTAAGCGTAGCATATCCCAACCTTCTTTTACTATAGTTTTGGAATAGTTGATTAATTCTTCCTTAGTAGTAAAACGAACAGATGCGAAACAGTCTATAAAATCTCTTTGTTTACCTCCTAAAAGTTCGTAAACAGGAACGCCCAAAGCTTTTCCTTTTATATCGTACAATGCAATATCTATAGCAGAAATAGCAGCAGTTAATACGCGTCCACCCTCAAAATATTGTCCTCTATACAATTCTTGCCAGATGGCTTCTATCTGTCTAGGATCTTTACCTATCAAAAAAGTTTTATAATGTTCTATTGCTCCAACTACAGCAAGCTCTCTTCCCGTTAACCCAGATGCTCCCCAACCATAAATTCCTAAATCAGTTTCAACTTTTACAACTAATTGAGCTCCAGACCCAACATTTATAGGGTAACATATAATGTTTGATATTTTCATGGCTTTGTTAATTATGATTTTGGAACAATTCGTTCAACTTTTCCAACAACAAAAGTATAGCAGAAAAAGCCTAAAAAAGCTATTGCTCCAATAAAAAGTAAAGCAGGTTTAAAATCTCCATCTTTAACTAGGTACCCTATTACTATGGGCACAATTACGCCAGCAAGTCCTCCAATAAAATTGAAGGTGCCTCCCGTGAGTCCGATTAATTTTTTTGGAGCCATTAGTGATACAAATACCCAAGCAATACTCGCTAATCCATTACCAAAAAAGGCGATAGCCAAAAATGTAATAATCCAAAAGGTGTTATCTGTATAATTAGCACCAATAATACAAGTAGATAATAGCATACCTGTTACTATGGGCCCTTTACGAGCAATTTCATTTGAATACCCTTTTTTAACTAGCCAATCAGAGGTGAATCCTGATAATAAAATACCAGCAAAAGCTGCTAAAAAGGGGATAGATGCAAGAAACCCAGATTTTAAAAAATCTAGACCTCTATATTTAACTAAATACGTAGGAAACCATGTTAAGAAAAAAACCACAGTAGCTCCTAAGCAAAATTGACCAATATAAATACCCCATAGTTTTCGATGCTTAAATACCTCTACTAAATCAGAACCTTTAATAGGCTCTATCTTTTCTTTTTTAGGTTTTATATCGATGAGACCACCTCCTTTAGCGATATGATCTAATTCCAAACTATTAACACCTTTATGATTCTTTGGGTCTCTGTAGAAAAGATACCAAACCAAAGCCCATACTATACCTATAATCCCCGAAACTATAAAAAGGCCTCGCCAACCTAAATACGATTGAATAGCCGTTAATACTGGTGTTAAAAAGGCTAAACCTAAAAATTGACCAGATGTATATATCGCAATAGCAGAAGCACGTTCGTTTTCTGGAAACCACCTTGTAACCACTAAATTATTTATAGGATAAGATGGAGCCTCAAAAATACCAATACTGGCACGAAGACCTATGAGAGCGATAAAAGAATTAACAGCACCTTGTATTAATGTTGCGATAGACCATAATGCCATTATAACTGGATATAATATTCGGGTTTTTATTTTGTCTGCCATAATACCACCTGGGATTTGTAAAATAGCATATGTCCATGCGAAAGCCGAAAAAATATATCCCATTTGCACAGTGCTCAACTCTAATTCTTCACTCATTGCAAATGCGGCTATAGAAATATTACTCCTATCTAAGTAATTAATAACTACAGTAATGAAAATCATGGCAAGAATACCATATCTTTTCTTGGTCGGTTTTTTCATTTAGTTTTGTACGTTTTTCAGGTTAAAAGTTAAAATCTTAGAAAGAAATTGCTAATAGCTTCCAAATGTAATCAAAACTATTTAATTAATGGGGATGTTTTTGTTTATGAAGGTCATGTAAACTAACAATAGTGTAAAATGAAAAAACCCTTGAAAATTTTAAATTTTCAAGAGTTTTATATTTTTTAACTTAGTTAGTTTTTTATCAATTCCTAAAAATAGTTTGTTTTCTATCTGGTCCTACAGATACTATAGTTATAGGTGTTTCTAATTCTTTTTCTAAAAATGCAATGTATTTGTTTAAAGCTTCAGGTAATTGAGAGGCTTCAGACATACTTGTTAAATCTTCACTCCATCCTTCAAAATCTGTATAAATAGGCGTTACATTTTCAGGTTCTATATTATAAGGCAAGTGTTTTATAGTATCTCCTTTGTACTTGTAAGCAGTACATACCTTTAATGTTTTGAAACCAGAAAGGACATCGCCTTTCATCATCATTAATTGTGTAACACCATTAACTTGACAAGCATACTTTAATGCAACCAAGTCTAACCATCCACAACGTCTTGGGCGACCAGTGGTAGCTCCAAACTCATGTCCAACTTTAGCCATAGTAGCACCATCATCATCAAATAATTCTGTTGGAAAAGGGCCAGAGCCTACTCTTGTAGTATATGCTTTAAAAATACCAAAGACATCACCTATTTTATTAGGCGCTACACCTAAACCTGTACAAGCACCAGCAGCTGTAGTGTTACTTGATGTTACAAAGGGATAAGTTCCAAAGTCTATATCTAATAATGAACCTTGCGCACCTTCTGCTAAAATAGTTTTATTGTTTTTTTGAGCCTGAAATACATATTCTTCGGAATCGATAAATGTCAATGATTTTAAAACTTCAACAGCTTCAAAAAATCTTTCTTCTTCTTCAGCTAAGTCATATTCAATATCCACATCATAGAAAGCTATCATAGACTCATGTTTATTTGCTAATTTTCTATAACGTTCTTTCCAATCTGCTAATTCTAAATCCCCTACACGAATTCCATTTCGTCCAGTCTTATCCATATAAGTTGGGCCAATGCCTTTTAAGGTAGAACCAATTTTGGCTTTCCCTTTAGAAGCTTCACTTGCAGCATCTAGTAAACGATGTGTTGGTAAAATAATATGTGCTTTTCTTGAAATAAGTAGTGACTTTCTGTAATCTACATTTTGCTCTTCAAGCTTATCTAGTTCTTTTTTGAAGATTACAGGGTCTATAACTACGCCATTACCTACCAGATTGGTAGCTTCGTCATGAAAAATACCAGAAGGAATTGTATGTAATACGTGTTTTTTTCCGTTAAATACCAATGTGTGTCCTGCATTTGGACCACCTTGAAAACGTGCGATTATGTTATAATTAGATGTTAATACGTCAACAATTTTACCTTTGCCTTCGTCTCCCCATTGTAGTCCTAGTAGTAAATCTACTGCCATTGTATAAAATTAGTTATTTGGTTGATTTTCGATTTCCGTAGAAATAAAGAGAGTGATTGTTTATTTCGATGTCGAAAATTTCTTCTATAGTTTTTTTAATTGATTGGATTCTTGGATCACAGAATTCTATAACTTCTCCAGTATCTGTTAGAATAACGTGATCATGTTGACTGTCGAAATACGACTTTTCATAATGTGCTTGATTTTGACCAAATTGATGTTTTCTTACAAGACCGCAGTCTAAAAGCAATTCTATAGTGTTATAGAGTGTTGCACGAGATACACGGTACTTTTTATTCTTCATATTAAGGTATAGCGATTCTATATCGAAATGTTCCGAATTGTTGTAAATCTCTTGGAGTATGGCGTAACGCTCTGGCGTTTTTCTATGTCCATTAGTTTCTAGAAAACTAGTGAATACGCTTTTTACAATCTCTTGATTTTTGTTTTCTGTATTGGAATCCATAATTGCGATGCAAATTTACACTTTTTTTAAACTCTAGAAACTTTATCTATACCATTAATTTTTTTAAGTCTGGTTAATAGCTTTTTTAAAAGCCCTTTGTTTTTAACAATGACCTTAATTTTACCTGAAAACATGCCGTCATCGGTTTCAAAACTAAGACTTTTCATGTTAACATGCATATTGTTAGAAATTACTTTAGTAATATCGTTAACGAGTCCTATTTGGTCTATTCCAGAAATTTTAATTTCTGTAGTGTATTCTTGTTGCGTGGAATCTATCCATTTTGCAGCTATAATACGATAGGCGTAATTAGATTGTAGGCTTAATGCATTAGGGCAATTGTATTTGTGTACTTTAATGCCTTCTGAAACTGTTAAAAAACCAAAAACATTATCTCCAGGGATAGGGTTGCAACAGGCAGAAAGTTTGAAATCTAATTTTTCTTCTTCTTTACCAAATACTAAAGAGTCGTAATTTGAGGTGATTTCATCTTTATCAATATCTTCCTTTGATACATTTGGTTTTCTTGTAATTTTATTTTTGAAAAAACTTACCAGAGCATTACTTCTTGAAGCAGCAAAGTCTTTAAGCATGGTATTGTCTATAGAGCCAATCCCAACGCGATAAAATAAATCTAAACTTGTTTTTAGATTATAGTGTCTTACTAAATTGTTTGTAGTAGATTCATTCAATGTAATTTTAAGTTGTTTTAGCTTTCGTCTTAAAATTTCTTTCCCTTCAATACCTATAGCTTTTCTATGCTCGCGTAATGCCGATTTAATTTTGGCTCTTGCTCTAGCTGTGGTTGCGTAATTTAACCAGTTGGCATTAGGTTTAGCGGTTTCTGAGGTAATAATCTCTACTTGATCTCCACTTTTTAATTGATGACTTAAAGGGACTAATTTACTATTTACCTTAGCGCCTCGGGTACGCATACCAACCTCTGTATGTATATGGAATGCAAAATCAAGCGCTGTAGCTCCTTTAGGTAGCGATTTTAGTTCTCCTTTTGGTGTGAAAGCAAAAATTTCTTGAGAGTATAAATTTAGTTTGAATTGTTCTACGAAATCTACAGCATTCATGCTAGGGTTTTCTAGAGCCTCTTGAAGTCTGTTAATCCAACTTTCCAGATTATCTTCTTTTTCTCCTTGTTCCTTGTATTTATAGTGTGCAGCATAGCCTTTTTCTGCAATTTCATTCATACGTTCACTGCGTATTTGTACTTCTACCCATTTGCCTTTAGGGCCCATTACAGTAATGTGCAATGCTTCGTAACCTGTAGATTTTGGTGATGAAATCCAGTCTCTAAGCCTGGTAGGGTTTGGTCTAAAATGATCGGTGACAATAGAATAGATTTTCCAGGCTAAAAACTTTTCGTTGGAGTCTTTAGATTTGTAAATAATCCTAATGGCAAATTTATCGTATACTTCATCGAAAGTAACTCCTTGTCTAACCATTTTTTTGCGGATGGAGTAAATAGATTTGGGTCTTCCTTTTATGGTATAAACAAATGCTTCTTTGTCTAAGGAGTTTTTTATAACGTTACTAAACTCTTCTATATATTTATCTTGCTCTTCTTTACTTTCTTTTGTTTTGTTTAGAATGTCATTATAGACTTCTGGTTGTGTATACTTCAATCCTAAATCTTCCAGTTCGGTTTTTATATTATATAAACCTATTCTGTGAGCTAAAGGGGCATAAATATATAAGGTTTCCGATGCTATTTTTACTTGTTTATCTGGACGCATGGAATCCATGGTTTGCATATTGTGTAAACGATCTGCTATTTTTATAATGATAACACGCACATCATCATTAAGAGTTAATAGCATTTTTCTAAAATTTTCTGCCTGTAAGGATACATCCATATCTTGTTCCTTACTTAAGGACGAAATTTTAGTAAGCCCATCTACAATCCGGGCAACGGTTTCTCCAAAAAGTTGTTGAATATCGTTAATGTCATAGTCGTCGGAATCTTCTACAACATCGTGTAATAGGGCAGATGCAATAGAAGTGGCATCCAAGCCAATTTCCTGAGCAACTATTTTGGCTACCGCTATAGGGTGGAAAATATAAGCCTCTCCAGATTTTCTGCGTTGGTCTTTATGACCATCTAACGCAACTTCAAAAGCTTTTCTAATAAGCTTTTTATCCTCATTTGTAAGCGTTGTATAACTTACTTTAAGTAATTCTTTGTAGGCTTTGGTAATGGCAGCATTTTCTTTTTCTATGTCTTCCTCTGTCATAAAATAAAAGGTATTAACTTCCAAGGTAAGCCCTGGATTCTAAAAATGACCTTAGGGTCGAGTATTAAACCCGCTTTATGCAATAAAAAATTTATTACATCTTGTAGCTACTGTAAATACTACCGCTTCGCTGCGTTTTTTAATTTCACTCCCGCATATGCGGGAGTGAAATTAAGAAAACACTAGTATTTTTTGCATCTACAAGCTTCATGACAACCTTCTATTGCATAAAGCGGGTTAAACCTGAGATCCCACTGATACTGAGACAAGTTCAGTACAAGAAGCGGGATTAATTCAACTTACTATTTTGAATACATTGCTAAGCAATTTTTCAAATTAGAGTTGAACTAATAAAAATAGCATAAACATTATTAATAGCCAATAGCATTGTTAATTAATTGTTGCTTAAAAAGGCTATTAGGTCTTTTGTGGCTTTTCCTCGATGGCTAATTTTATTTTTTAGGTTTAAATCCATTTCTGCAAATGTGATGTCGTAATTTTTAGGTTTAAAAATGGGGTCGTAGCCAAAGCCTTTATCTCCAGATTTTTTGGTAATTATTTCACCTTTACAAATGCCAGTAAAGGTTGAAAGTTTATTATTTACATAAAGTGCTATTACTGTTTTAAAATGTGCATCACGGTTGGTTTTATCCTTTAAATTTTCAAGAAGTAACGCCATATTGTCATCTGCATTTTTTTGAGTGCCAGCATAACGTGCCGAAAAAACACCAGGCTCACCATTTAAAGCTTCTACTTCCAAACCTGTGTCATCGGCAAAACAATTATACCCATAGTTTTTTTTAATGTAAATTGCTTTTTCGATAGCATTACCTTCTATAGTATCTTGATTTTCTGGAATATCTTCAAGACAGGCGATATCTTTTAGGCTTAAAAGTTTTATATGCTCTGGCAACAAAGCTTGCACTTCTCTTAGCTTGTTGATGTTATTAGTCGCAAAAACTAGTTCCATTTTATGTAAGGATTAAAATTAAAAACGTGATTGCGAAATAACTAAATTGATTCTATTTTTAAAAGTAAAATTGTAATTAAATTCCTGTTAACGATGATGGTAAGGTTCGTTTTTAAGTATCGTAAACCCTCTGTACAGTTGTTCTATAAAAAATAATCGTACCATTTGATGCGAAAATGTCATTTTTGATAACGCTAATTTTCCATTTGCTCTATTATATATTTCTTGAGAAAACCCATAAGGACCTCCTATTACAAAAACGAGCTGCTTAATGCCAGAATTCATGTATTTCTGTAAATATTGTGAAAAGCTTACAGAGTCGAATTGTTTACCATTTTCGTCAAGTAATATAACAACATCTGTATTGATAACTTTTTTTAATATTAAACCACCTTCTTTTTGTTTTTGCTCTTGTTCGCTTAAATGCTTAACGTTTTTTATGTCGGGAATAATTTCCAGATTAAATTTAATGTAGTGTTTTAAACGGTTTTGGTATTCATTTATTAAAGAGATAAGTGCTTTATTATCTGTTTTTCCTATGGTAAGTAATTTTATAGTCATAAAACAAAATTACAATTTACAAGATAATTGAGATGCACCCCGTATTATTTATAACATATCTATTACAAAGGCTAAGGCTCAACTACCTGTGTTCTGTGGAAAAACTTTGTCTTTTTAATACTTAAATTGGTTACAATTCTATCGATTAAAAGTTCCTGTGCTTTACATATAGCTTGCTATTTAAGCGTTTCATTGCGAAACTCCATTAATAATGCGGGTTTAGTACTATGAAACTAGCCTTGAGCTTCTTTACTGTTTTGCGAAATTTATATTTTAAAGCATTAAAACTAAAAAAATCGTAATTTAAAATTCCATTTCTTATTTTTGCGCAAATTCCCTGAAAAAAATGATAACCAAAGAGCAATTTGAAACTGAAATTGAGTACATAATTAGTAATGCTATTAGAGAAGATGTTGGTGATGGAGATCATAGTTCTTTAGCTTGTATTCCGGACAATGCCAGAGGTAAAGCCAAATTATTAGTTAAAGATAAGGGGGTAATAGCAGGTGTAGCATTTGCTAAACGTGTTTTTAATTATGTAGATAGTAAGTTAAAAGTAGAAGTGCTTATTCAAGATGGAACTGTAGTTTCCTATGGAGATGTTGTGCTTTATGTAGAAGGACCATCACAATCTATTTTAAAAGCCGAAAGAACAGTGCTTAATGCGATGCAGCGAATGAGCGCTATAGCTACAAAAACTAGAACTTTTGTTGATTTGCTTAAAGGCACAAAAACTAAAATTTTAGATACTAGAAAAACAACGCCTGGAATTAGAGTTTTAGAGAAGTGGGCTGTTAAATTAGGTGGTGGTGAAAATCACAGGTTTGCGCTTTATGATATGATTATGTTAAAAGATAACCATATTGATTTTGCTGGAGGTATTACTAAGGCTATTGATATGACTAAAGAATATCTTAGAGATACAGGTCGGAACTTAAAAATTATGGTTGAAGCCAGAGATCTTGTGGAAATTGAAGAAATTCTTAGAAGTGAAGGTATCTACAGGGTTTTAATCGATAACTTTGATTATGAGGATACTAAAAAAGCAGTAGCAATGATTGGAGATAAATGCCTTACCGAATCTTCAGGTAATATAAATGAAACTACAGTTAGGCATTATGCAGAGTGTGGTGTGGACTACATATCATCTGGTGCTTTAACGCATTCTGTTTATAACATGGACTTAAGCTTAAAAGCAGTTAACTAATTTGGAGATCGTGATTCTGTAACGTAACTATTTTGTAAATTGCATGGTATTAATCGATATGTAATTAGCAGAAGTAATTAATGTCTAAACCTGTAGAAGACAAGCTATCTAAAATTCCTATAGTAAACATTCTAGTTAAGTTTTTAAAAGAAATTAAACTGCCTGGCTTAGAGGGGTTGTCTTTTTATGATTTATTAGAACTCTATATCATAGGTGTAGCTAAAGGCGCTTTAACTACAAGGGCAAGTGCTATAGCATTTAGCTTTTTTATGGCATTGTTTCCTTTTTTACTTTTTGTACTCATAGTGATCCCCTATATTCCTATAGCAGATTTTAAAGTTGAATTTTTACAATTTTTAGAGTCGTTTCTACCTCCTAATACATCAGATTTTTTCTTTAATAATATTTTTGAAAATATAGATAATTCTCAACGAGGCGGTTTATTGTCTTCTGTTTTTATGCTATCTATGGCGCTTATGGCAAATGGCGTTAACGCTGTATTTTCTGGTTTTGAAAATTCGTACCATGAACAACTCACACGCAATGTTTTTAAACAATATTTATATGCTTTAGGAATAGCATTGATATTAGCTCTTTTACTTATAATCACTATTGCGGTTTTAGGGTATTTTCAAATTTATGTTGTGCAAGAAGTGTTAGGCGCTTTACAAGAGCGCGGTTATGTGAAAAGTGATGGCGTATTTTGGTTTGATGTAGCAAAGTATGTTTTTTTTGTTATTATGGTTTATTTAGCAACTGCAACATTGTATTATTTTGGTACTAGAGAAGGGAAAAACTCTAATTTCTTTTCTGTGGGCGCATTATTTACCACGTTTCTTATAATACTTACCTCGTATCTATTTGGCATATACATAGAGAATTTTGGACAATACAATAAACTTTATGGTTCTATAGGTGCACTATTAATATTGCTATTTTATTTATGGCTAAATGCCAATATATTACTACTGGGATATGAGTTAAATGCATCACTAAATAAACTTAGAAAAAGAAAATAATTATGCAAAAATATTTTAGTTTAATCCTAATTTTAGTTGTGCCTTTTTTAAGTGTGGCTCAAGATGTTTTTGGGAAGTGGAAAACTGTAGATGATGAAACAGGTGAGGAGAAATCTATAGTAGAGATTTATGAAGATAACGGAAAAGTCTATGGCAAGATTGTAGATATTCTTAATCCTGAACGTAAAGGTGCTATATGCGAAAAATGTGAAGGAGAGGAGAAAAACAAGCCTGTTTTAGGTTTAGTACTTATAAAGAATATGTCTAAGGATGGTGATTATTATACTAGCGGAACTATTTTCGATCCAGAGAGAGGAAAAAAATATAAATGCCGTTTGGCAGTAGATAAAGAAGATAAAAACACATTACAAGTAAGAGGGTATATCGCATTTCTTTACGCCACTCAATACTGGAAACGAGTTTTAGAATAAATTATAAAATAAACTTATTAGCAGCAGTTTGTATTACATAAACGTTATAATACCTATTCCGTTACAAAAACTATTTACGTATAGTATAACTTCGGCAGAAGCAGAATTTTTGCAACCTGGTATGCGTGTATCTGTGCCTTTTGGTAAATCTAAAATATATACAGGAATAGTAAGCAAAATACATAATCAAGCTCCTGTAGTATACGAAGCAAAAGACATTCATCAAATATTAGATAAAACGCCTGTTGTTACTAAAATTCAATTAGAATTTTGGAATTGGATTGCAAGCTACTACATGTGTACATTGGGAGATATTATGCGAGCAGCATTGCCAAGTGCTTTTGTTTTAGAGAGTGAAACTATAATTACTAAAAACAGTGAGCAAATTGATGAAGGTGTGTTAAAAGATGACGAGTTTTTGGTTTACGAAGCGTTACATCATCAATCGTCATTAAAAATACAGGATGTTATCAATATTTTAGACAAGAAAACGGTACTTCCAGTTATTAAACGTCTTATCGATAAAAATGCTATTTCAGTTCAAGAAGAAGTTTATGAAAAGTATAAACCAAAACTGGTACGCTATGTAAAATTGGATCAGCGTTTTTCTTCTGAAACGCATTTGCAAGATTTGTTAGAAAATTTAAGTAGAGCACCAAAACAAAGGGAAGTGGTATTAACACTGTTTTCTATTTCGGCTAAAACTAAAAAACCAGTTAAGGTATCAGAATTAATAGAAGAAAGTGGCGCTTCGTCTGCAATAATTAAGACTTTAATAGATAAATCTGTTTTAGAAGCGTATTTTATTCAAACAGATAGGGTGGTTTATTCTGGGGAGACAACTGGTGTTATGCAGGAGTTGAATGAGTACCAAGTCAAGGCATTTCAAGCTATAAAAGCAACATTTAAAACACATATTGTTACACTTTTACATGGTGTGACATCTTCTGGTAAAACCGAAATATATGTAAAACTTATACAGGAAGTAATCGCGCAAGGACAACAGGTATTGTATTTGGTGCCAGAGATTGCATTAACAACACAATTAGTTGGGCGTTTACAAAATTATTTTGGAGAAAAAATAGCTGTATTTCACTCTAAATATTCCACTCACGAACGGGTTGAAGTGTGGTATAATGTTTTACGTGACTCACCTAAAGCACGAATTATATTAGGGGCTAGATCGTCTGTGTTTTTACCATTTAAAAACTTGGGGTTAATTATAGTTGATGAAGAGCATGAACAATCTTTTAAGCAGTTTGATCCAGCGCCAAGGTATCATGCTAGAGATGCAGCTGTTGTACTTGCAAATATGCATCAATCTAAGGTTTTATTAGGCTCGGCAACACCAAGTTTAGAAAGTTATTATAATGCACAACAGAATAAGTATGGTTTTGTTGAATTAAAGCATAGATACAATAATGTTTTAATGCCAGATATTGAGCTGGTAGATATCAAGGATAAACATAAGCGAAAGCTAATGAAAGGTCATTTTAGTGATAGGTTGCAAGAAGAAATGACCGAAACACTTAAAGAGGGGAACCAAATTATATTATTTCAAAATAGAAGAGGGTTTTCGCCTATTATAGAGTGTGGCACTTGCGGACATTCACCACAATGCCCAAATTGTGATGTGAGTTTAACGTATCATCAATATAGAAACCAGTTGCGTTGTCATTATTGTGGGTATAATACTGTAATGCAAAAAAACTGCGAAGC
Organism: uncultured Flavobacteriaceae bacterium; assembly: GCA_947498845.1. Lineage (GTDB taxonomy): Bacteria > Bacteroidota > Bacteroidia > Flavobacteriales > Flavobacteriaceae > Jejuia. The sequence continues at coordinate 35,627 of CANMLX010000027.1, forward strand.
TTGTGGAAGCAGTGAACTCGATAGTAAAGGTTTTGGGACAGAACAGATAGAGGCCGAGGTAAGGGTATTATTTCCAGACCACAAAGTTGGCAGAATGGATTTAGATACAACTCGAGGTAAGTATGGATACGAAAAAATAATCACTGCTTTTGAGCAACAAGAGATCGATATTCTAGTAGGCACGCAGATGCTAACCAAAGGGTTGGATTTTAGAAATGTAAGGTTGGTAGGTGTTATGAATGCCGATAATATGCTTAATTTTCCAGATTTTAGAGCGCACGAACGCAGTTATCAATTAATCACTCAAGTATCAGGTAGAGCAGGTCGCACAGATGTTAGAGGTAAGGTTTTAGTGCAAACCTACAATCCCTATCATAACATTTTACAGCAGGTGTCTTCTAATAATTATTTATCAATGTTTAAAGAACAAATGAATGATCGCTTTAATTATAAATACCCACCTGTTTATAAACAAATAAAGATTACATTAAAGCATAAAGATTATAATAAGGTCGAGACAGCTTCTATTTGGTTTGCAAAATCATTACGTCACTATTTTAAAGATTTTGTTTTAGGGCCTGAGTCTCCGCCAGTGGCAAGAATAAGGAATCAATATCACAAAAATATCTTAGTAAAAATCCCAAAAAAACAATCCTTATCAAAAACAAAAGAAGCTATTGTTAAGATAAACAATAGCTTCTCAAGTGTCAGAGAGTTTCGGGTGGTTAAAATAATTCTAAATGTTGATAATTATTAGTTTTAAATGTTATTTAAAGCGTCTACTAACTGTGTTTTTTTGTTCCTACTTAAAGGGATTTCGTAAGTACCTACTTCAACGTTTTTACTGTTAAATCGATCTATCTTATCAAGATTAACAATATATGATTTGTGTATCCTTAAAAATTTGTTTTCGGGTAATTCGGCTTCAAAAGCTTTCATTGTAGATAACACAACAAGGCTTGTGTCTTCGGTAACCAATTTTACGTAATCACCAAGCGCTTCAATCCATTTAATGTCTTTAATATATACTTTACGTTTTTTTAGATTACTTTTAACGAAAATATGTTCACCTTCTTCTTCATGGAAGTCTAATGTTAATTTATGCTGTTCAAGAGCTTTATCAACAGAGGTGTTAAAACGTTCTTTTGTAATTGGTTTGTGCAAATAATCTGTAGCGTCATAATTAAACGCTTTAAAAGCATATTCTGTTTTACCAGTTACAAATATTATTTGCGGTTTTTTGTTTAATACATCCAAAAGCTCAAATCCATTTAATACTGGCATTTCAATATCTAAAAAGATTAAGTCCACTTGGTGAGTATTTAAGCCATTTTTAGTTTCGAGTGCGCTACTATATTCTGCAATTAGATTAAGTGATGGGTGGTTTTCCACCAATTTAACTATTGAGAGCCTTTGTAAAGCGGAGTCGTCTACTACTACACAGTTTAAAGTCATAACATTTTTATATTATTTCGGTTAAGATATCGACAATAGTACAAAAAATTCCGCTAAAAACCAAAAAACATCGGTAAAGTGTCTATTTTAACAAAATATTAACATTTGTAAAAGCATCTATAAATTTAATATGTTATTTTTTTGTTGCTGAACCCAAATAAAATATCTAATTTTGCAGCCAATTTTTTAACTATTAAAATAGATTTTTATGAATCATTATGAAACTGTTTTCATCTTAAATCCCGTTTTATCTGATGATCAGGTAAAGGAAACAGTGAAGAAATACGAAGATTTTCTTGTTTCTAAAGGAGCGAAGATGATAGCCAAAGAAGATTGGGGGCTAAAAAAATTAGCATATCCAATCCAAAACAAAAAAAGTGGTTTTTATCACTTGTTTGAGTACCAAATAGATGGTGAGGTAATTAATCCTTTAGAAGTAGAGTTTAGACGTGATGAGCGTTTTATGAGATACTTAACTGTTAAATTAGACAAGCATGCTGTTGCTTGGGCAGAAAGAAGAAGAGTTAAACTTAAAGAAAAAGCTTAATCATGGCATCAATAGATCAACAAGCAAAAGGGAAAAAAGACGGAGAAATTAGATATTTAACGCCGTTAAATATAGAGACAAACAAGCAAAAGAAGTATTGTCGTTTCAAAAAATCTGGAATTAAATATATAGATTATAAAGATCCAGACTTTTTATTAAAGTTTGTAAACGAGCAAGGTAAAATTTTACCAAGACGTTTAACAGGAACATCTCTAAAATATCAAAGGAAAGTATCTGTAGCGGTAAAAAGAGCTAGACATTTAGCTTTAATGCCATACGTAGCAGATTTATTAAAATAAAATACCAATAACAATGGAACTTATATTAAAACAAGACGTTGAAAACTTAGGATTTAAAGACGATGTTGTAACAGTTAAGAACGGTTATGGTAGAAACTTTTTAATTCCTACAGGAAAAGCAATTTTAGCGACAGTATCTGCTAAAAAAGTGTTGACAGAGAACTTAAAACAAAGAGCTTTTAAGGAAAAGAAAATAGTTGATGATGCTAATAAGGCAGCAGAAGCGATAAAAGCATTAGAAATTAAAATCGCTTCTAAAGTTGGTTCTGGAGATAAGTTATTTGGATCTGTAAATAACATCGATGTTGCTGCGGCTTTAGAAAAAGAAGGACAAAATATAGATAAAAAATACATCAATGTTATTGGTGGAAATGTTAAGCGTTTAGGTAAATACAATGCAGTAATACGTTTACATAGAGAAGTATCTGTAGAATTACCGTTTGAAGTTATTGCTCAAGCTAAATAATTAAAAACGATACAATATCTTAAACCGCTTAGATACTTTCTAAGCGGTTTTTTTATTAGTGAAACTCTATTCTGAAAAATTGTATAACAATGTATTCAAAATAGTAATACCAATTTTGCTATAAAATGAGGTATAAATAATTTGAGTTATTTTACAGGAGTTCAAAAGCATAAAAATCAAGCATAGCCTTAGCTACGGTTTATTTTTTTAATGCGGAAATCATGTAAAAGAAACGAATTATATGTCGCATTTTATGGTAGAATTGGTATAAGTCGAACTAATCCCGCTAAAAATCGGGATCAATTATTTAATGCTTTTTTAGTCTATATACGAAAATTATTGAAAACTAAATGGCAATATTATATCAAGGACCTGTTAGGTTTTTATTAGCAGAATTGACAATTTAAAAGTTTTTAAATCTAATTTTTGTCATTTACGTTATACTTATTTTATTAAAAAACAGAATAAATTTACTTTATGAAATACGCAAGATTGTCTAAAGAGCAATTTGAAGAATTGCACCAGGAGTTTATAAATTTTTTAGCAACACAATCTATTACAGCAGACGAATGGACTAACCTAAAAGCTAATAAACCAGATTTAGCCGAAATGGAACTCGATGTATTTAGTGATTTAATATGGGAAGGTGTACTAAATAAGGCAGAATACTTAGAACATTTTGCGCCGCAACATATGTATTTATTCCATTTAGGTGAAGACAAAATGCATGCTATTGTAGTAAACTTAAAGAATGATGTGGATATAACAACTAAAGAAGGCTACGGTTGGTTGAGAGAAAATTTAATGGATGAAAACGTAGAGTTTTTACAAGCAGATAAAGACTATACCGATGATAAAAACTTAGATAAGTTTAAAATGATTGAACAAGGTGCTGTGATCACCAAAGGTGATTTGTACCATTACTTTAATAAAATTATTAACTAGTTTAAGCTAGATCTTAATTTAGTAACCACAAAAATTTACATTTTAGGATAAACTGTTATTTTTGCTACGTTTTATCACGAGATATTACATATTTTCCACAATTAATAAAAAGAATACCTGTTTTCAGGGCATTTAAATATGGCTCAAAAACCATCAATACCAAAAGGAACAAGAGATTTTAATCCAGAACAAGTTGCTAAACGAAATTATATATTTAGTACTATTCGTAGTGCTTTCGAAACGTTTGGTTTTCAGTCTATAGAAACACCTAGTTTTGAAAATTCCAGTACTCTAATGGGTAAATATGGGGAGGAAGGTGATCGCTTGATTTTTAAAATTTTGAATACAGGAGATTACCTAAACAAAGCAAATGTAGAAGCTTATGAAGCTAAAGATTCAAATAAATTAACGCCTAGTATTTCCGAAAAAGCACTTCGTTATGATTTAACAGTGCCTTTTGCGCGTTATGTGGTACAACACCAAAACGATATTGTATTTCCTTTTAAACGTTACCAAATACAACCTGTTTGGCGTGCCGATAGGCCTCAAAAAGGACGTTTTAGAGAGTTTTATCAATGTGATGCCGATGTCGTTGGAAGTAAGTCTTTATGGCAAGAAGTAGAGTTTATACAGTTGTATGATACGGTATTTTCAGATTTAAAATTAAAAGGTGTTACTATAAAAATTAATAATCGAAAAATTTTATCTGGTATTGCTGAGGTTATTGGAGCGAGTGATAAGCTCATCGATTTTACGGTAGCTTTAGATAAATTAGATAAAATAGGGGAAGAGAAAGTTAAAGAAGAAATGTTGAGCAAAGGCATTCCTTTATCTGGTATAGATAAATTACAACCTTTGTTTTCGTTATCTGGTTCGTTTAAATCTCAAATAAAAAGTTTAAAAACTATGTTATCAACTTCGAAAGAAGGGGTGAAAGGTATTGAGGAATTGTCGTTTATCGATTCGGCCATTTCAGAATTAGGTTTAACCACTGCTACTTTACAATTAGATGTGACTTTGGCACGAGGTTTGAATTATTATACTGGAGCGATTTATGAAGTGTCTGCTCCAAAAACAGTAAAAATGGGATCTATAGGTGGCGGCGGACGTTATGATGATTTAACGGGCATTTTTGGAATGAAAGATGTAAGTGGTGTAGGTATTAGTTTTGGTTTGGATCGTATTTATTTAGTACTGGAAGAATTAGGTTTGTTTCCAGAAACAGTATCAAAAAATGTAGAAGTATTATTTATAAATTTTGGAGAGAAAGAAGCTTTATTTAGTTTAAAAGCCATTAATAAATTAAGGTTACAAGGCATTAATGCAGAGTTGTATCCAGATGCAGCCAAAATGAAAAAGCAGATGACCTATGCTAATAAAAGAGCTGTTCCTTATGTAGTGCTTGTAGGTGATGAAGAAATAACATCTAATACCTATACATTAAAAAATATGAATACAGGAGATCAAAATAAGGTAACATTAGAGGACTTGTTGTTAAAAACAAGAAAGTCTTGAATCTAGTGAATCAAGACTTTCTATTAGCCGAGCAAATAATAGAAAATTTATATGAAAACGAACTCAACTAATTATTTTGGTTACTAGTTTATAACAACTTTAAGCAATTAATTTTTTATATTTTTTGGTATAAAACCCCTCTTTTGTTTATTAAGCATGTAGTAAGAACTTTCTGCTGGAATTAGAGTTAAAATATTTCCACCAAAAACAGTTAGAACCATCATATATACTAGGAATACCACTTTTATTTGTATAAGTAGCATCGTAAAGAATATTTATCAATAAAGCTTCTTGGCCATCATCGGCTAAGGTCTTGTTTTCGTTTGCTTTAATGGTATTAGGTAGGATTAATTTCTCTAAGATTACATCTTTTAGTTTAGATGGATTGTCTTTTAAATCTTTTGTAAAACTAAGTGTTTCAGTTTTAATATTAGATTCTAGCTTGTGTGAATTTTGGGCTTTCATGGAGAAAACCGTAGCTATTAAAATAAGGGTTGAGAGTGTAATTTTTTTCATCAGATTTGGGGTTTGATTCAATTTTACACTGCAATATAGAATAATATTTCATTAAAATCCTTGAAACGCATAAAAATTCGATGAAATGCATGATTTTTTATGAAAATAGCACTTTAAATTCTGTTTTACTGTTTTACAGTAATTATTCTGTATGATTATTCTTTCTTTTTGTTAAACTGTAAATGATAAATAATAAGGAGAGTTTTTAAGCTAAAAGTCAATAAAATCACCAATGGAGAGTTTCCAAGTATTTGACATACCGGCATTAACTTCTAAAACATATTTTGCGGGAACATTAGATGGTAGTGAACTTTCATCAAAAGGTTTTGCATTTTTTTGAAAACTCACAATAGACTTATTGGCATTAATAAATATAATGTCTAGAGGTATCTGTGTGTTTTTCATATAAAAATAACGCTCCGTTTCATCTTCAAATACAAATAGCATCCCTCTATTTGGTTTCATGTAATCTCTGTACATTAAGCCCGTTTGGATTTCGTAGTCGTTATCTGCAATTTCAATATCTAACTTAGCTTTTACAGAATCTTTTAGAGTGTTATAGATGCTTAATTCTCCCTCTTTTTTAAATGTTACTTTAGTTTGTTTCACGGTTTTTTTTTCTTCTTTACATGATGAAAAAAGACAATTAAAACATAAGGTTAATGAGAATACTAGTTGTATAAAAAATCTTTGTTTCATGGCGTATTAGGAAACTTTAGATTTTGGTTTGTAAACAAACATAAAGTAAAGACCAATTAATATAAAAGGAATACTTAACCATTGACCAGTATTTAAACCAAACCAGTTAATGTATTCGTCTCCTTGAGGTTCTTTAAACTTTTCAATGATTAATCGTATAGTCCATAGAAATACTAAAAATAAACCAAAGAGGAAACCTGTTTGATCTTTCTTCTCTGTTTTTAAGTAGAAGTATAATAACACTAGGAATACAAAAACATAGCAAAACGATTCATATAGCTGTGCAGGATGTCTATAAGGAACAGCTTCCAATAGGTTTTGAAATTTTGGATTATTAGTTACAGCATTGTAAGCTTTTTGGACATCTTTTATACCTGTAATTTTAACAATTTGACCCTTATAATATTCGTCTTGTATAAAACGCACACCTAAAGCAAAATCTCCAGACTTTTTACCTATAATTTCAGAGTTAATAAAGTTTCCAAATCTAATAAAAACTGCGCCAGAAGCTACAGGGATTACAACACGGTCTAATATCCACAATACAGATTTGTATTTGTGTTTTCTTCGGTATAGGTACATACCTATAATTATTCCTATAGCGGCCCCATGACTGGCAAGGCCTTGAAATCCTGTAAACTCAAAACCGCCTTTAAATTTAAAAGGAAGAAATATACTAAAAAAATCTTGTGAGATTAATTCAGATTGGTAAAATAAAACATGTCCCAAACGTGCCCCTAGCATAGTTGCTAAAACCGTGTAAATAAACAGTGGATCAAGATATTTTAAATCTACTTTTTCTCTAATAAAAATACGCTTCATAATATACAATCCTAAAACAAATGCAGAAACCCACATAAGGCTGTAAAAATGAATTTTAAAGTTTCCAACAATATCTATTCCCGTAACGGGATTCCAATCGAATTTTAGTAAATGCATAGCTATATTTTACCTTGTAAATATACGTGTTTAGTGGTATTTATATGTTAAAATTATGTTTACTTAATGGGAGAGATTTAAAATGTCTACCTCAAAGATTAAATTGGTCTTTGGCGGGATACCTCTATTACCTGCTTCTCCATAACCTAAGTGGTAGGGAATGAATAAAGTAGCCTTGTCACCAACGTTTAATTGCTGTAGTCCTTCTTTAAAACCAGATATCATGGGAGCATCTGGACTTAAGTTTGCTTCTATTGCTTTATAGGCATTGGCTTGTTTTTTACGGGCATTTACAGCTTCTAAAGCTACGGCTAAACTTAAATCGCTAGTATCCAATAGAGAGCCATCCTCCAAAAATAACGCATAATGCGTCATTACTTTAGATGACAATTTTAATTTTGGCCCAGTCCCTTTTTTAGTAATAAAGTATTGTAAACCAGAAGGAAGCTGAATTGCCTTTTCTTTTTGTTGCTTATGTTTCTCTTTTGTGCTGTTTTTTATACCAGCTAATTTTTCTTTGCGTTCTTTTTCTCTTTTTTTATGTTCAGCAAAATGATTTATAAAGATATTTGGAGCGTCAAATTTTTTAGCATCTTTGCCTTTTCTAATGATTTTTAATGTTTTAATAACAACACTGTCTATAGGTTTCTTTGCATTATCGATTTCTAAATTAGATATAGAATCTTGTATATCTAAGCCTAATACTAATTCTCCAAAAACACTATGTTTGTTGTCTAGCCAGGGGGTAGGTTTTTCTGTTATAAAAAACTGACTACCATTAGTTTTTGGTCCTGAGTTAGCCATGGATAGAATGCCTGGTTTATCATGTTTTAAGTCTGGGTGAAACTCGTCCATAAATCGATATCCTGGATTACCTTGTCCTGTGCCCTTTGGATCTCCACCTTGTATCATAAAATCATTAACAACGCGATGAAAAATAGTACCATTGTAGAATTTTTTGTTTTTATAAATACTGTCAACAAATGTGTTTGTACCTTCGGCCAAAGAAATAAAATTTGCAGAGGTAACGGGTACTTTTTTGTAGTGTAATCTGGCAACCATTGTACCTTTATTGGTCGTAATTTCTGCATAGATGCCGTCATCAAGATCTGAATAATGCGATTTGCAGGTTAAAAAGCTTAAAGAAAGCAGAATAACTAGTCTGCTAGCAAATACATTTAATTTGTACATGGTATTAACTTAGTTGGTTTTTGTTATAGAATTTACGGTAACCTCACAAATTAAAGGCACGTTAGTTCCAATTTTAGATTCATCGCCATAATAGCCGTATGCCTTTTGAGAAGGAAATAAAAATGTTGCAGACTCTCCTGATTTCATGAGTTTTAAACCTTGACGTAAACCACTAAATAGCTCTTGTTTATCCATGGCATAGTTAAGGTTTTTAAAACTGTTATTTGGGTATATTAATTCGCCATTCAAATATTTTAAACTGTAGGAATAATTAATAATGTCACCAAATTCTGGAGTGAATAGAGAATCGGCATCAGATTTTGTATTGTAATGGTACCAAAATCCATTTTCTGAGGCAATGTATTTTATACTATCATTTTTAGACATTATTTGTTCAATCAACTTTTGCTCTTTCGCATATAATAACTTATTGCGTTCCACAGAAGCATCAATAAAAGAGCCTGTTTTTACAGATATAGGTCTACGCGCTTCTGGAGTTTTACAAGCGGTAAATAGTAGGAGTACTAATGTAATCGAAAAGACTATTTTATTCATTATGTAGGGCTTCTTTATATGCAGGTAATATACCAATAAATTTTTCAACTGTAGCATTTAGAGGTAAGCTACTTTTGCCACCAGCAGCGTTATTATGTCCGCCACCATTAAAATGCGCTCTGGAAAATTCATTTACAGAAAAGTTTCCTTTGGAGCGTAATGATATTTTAACAATGTTTTCCTGTCTGTCTTCAATAAAAATAGCAGCAAAAATGATATTTTTTAAGGATAAAGCATAATTAACTACGCCTTCGGTATCTCCTTTTTTGTAATTATATTTATGTAATTCACTTTGTGATAGTGTAATGTACGCAGTGCGTAATTCTGGTATAACCTTTAAGTTGTTAAGTGCACAACCTAAAAGTTGTAAGCGGTTGTAACTATTGGTGTCGTATACATTATTATGCACAGCCGTTTTATCAACACCTTTGTCTATTAAACTAGCAATAATGCGATGTGTCGTACTTGTTGTTACTGGAAATCTAAAAGAACCAGTATCTGTCATAATACCCAAGTAAATACATGTAGCAGTAGCAGTGTCTATTTTATCAATATCATCGAGCATTTCTATAAAATGATACACCATTTCGCAAGTAGAGCTCATAGTAACATCACTATACATGTAAGTAGCATAATCATCTGGTTTTTGATGATGGTCTATTAATATTTTAATAGCACCGTTAGCCTCAAGAACAGATTCCATCTGTCCAGATCTATGAAAAGCATTAAAATCTAAAGTAAAAATAATATCCGCTTTAGAAATTAGGGCAGTACTAACTTCGGTTTGAGCGTCATATTTTAATATGGTGTCTTCACCTGGAACCCATTTTAAAAAATCGGGATAATCGTTAGGTGTAATTACAGATACATTGTGGTTGTATTTCTTTAAATAATGATATAACCCTAAAGAGGAACCAATAGCATCTCCATCTGGGTTTTTGTGCGTTACTATTATAATGTTTTTAGGCGCTTTAATAAGCGTTTTAATAGCAGTAATATGGTCTTTATTCATGGTAGGCGAAGATACAATTTAATAATAGATGCTTAAAATAAAGGTTTTGTATAAAATACTTATGTGATTACGAAGTAGCTAAATTTTGAGCCGAATGTAATTATAATGAGGACTAATGGCTTTTAAGGTCTAAAAAAAAGATGTACTTTGCTTGAAATACTATTATGAAATTATTTCGCATTTTAAGTGAATGATCTTAGGTAATAAGGCTACCCTTTCTTAAGGTTAGTTACGAACAAATTAAGATGTGTTTTTAATTGAGAAATCTTAAATAAATATGGCTATTAATACTCAAATACAAATTTACATAGGAGAAACCTCTATTCCTGTATTTAAAAGTTTAACATTACATCAAGAGATAGATGCGCATCATGATTTTGAGCTTGTGTGTAGAAAGGATGTGTTAGAAAAAACAGAAGAAGCAGTATCTCTTGATAGTATTAATTTTCTAGGGGAAGTGTTTCTTTTACAAATAGAGTCTCTTAATGGTTTTTCTAATAATGAGACATTAAAATTCAAAGGTATTGTAACCACTATTAATACCACAAAAGGGTTTTATCAAAACACAGGAGATTTAGTGCATATAAAAGGGAAAAGTTCTAGTATCATTACAGATGATGGCCCTCACTATGCTTCGCATACCAATAAATCCTTATCTCAAATATTAGAGAATACCTTTGCTGGTTATAATTTAGGAAAATTACAATTTCAAGTAACACCTCAAAAAACAGATAGTATCTATTACAGTGTACAGCAAGAAGAAAGTGCATTCGAATACGCTTCAAGACTGGCTGCACAATACGGAGAATGGTTTTATTACAATGGTACTAAACTTATTTTTGGCAAGCCAGAGCATATTGCTCCCATTTCTTTAAAATATGGATACGATCTCTTAGAGTTAAGTACACATCTAGAAGCGATACCCAATAGTTTTAAATATTTTACAAACGATTACCTTAATGATACGTTTCATGAGGTAAAAACAGAAAGCGTTGCAAGTAACATTAAGGGGGTAAATACCATAGTTGCTAAAAAGAGTTCGGAGTTGTTTAATAAAGAAACTCAGGTGTTTATTTCTGCTTTTGATGATCCTCAAATGAAATCTAGAATAGATGAACAGGTCTATAAGCAAAAGAAAACAAACGAAATTAATCAAGTAAAAGTTAAAGGAAAGAGTAGTAATCCTAATATAACAGTTGGAAAAATTATAACTATAGAAGGGGCTTCACTTAACGGTAATTACAGAATAACTAAGGCAGTACATAATTGTAATGAAAACGGGAGATATGAAAATAATTTTGAAGCTGTAACAGCAGATGTTGAGATTTCTCCCAAAACATCGTTTAAAGCCTTTCCTAAAAGTAAAGCGCAAACAGCAGTAGTTGTAAATAATAATGACCCTGAAGGATTGGGGCGCGTACAAGTGCAATATCCTTGGCAAAAGCCAATAGGAGAAACCACACCTTTTATACGATTAAGTAGTACAGCAGCTGGAGCAGGACAGGGCTTTTTTATGGTTCCCGAAATTGGAGATGAAGTTGTTGTCGATTACGAAGGCGGCAATGCAGAAAGCCCCATAGTACAAGGGAGTTTGTACAATGCGTCTTCTGTTCCCGAAAGTTTTAAAAGTGGTAATAACCATTTAAAAGCGATTAAAACAAGAAGTGGCAATCAAGTTACGCTAAATGATGCCGATGGTAGTGTAACTATCGCCGACCCAAGCGGTAATACTATTGTTATGGGAGGTAATGGAGAAATCACCATTAATGCGCCTAATAAAATTACGTTTTCATCAACAGATATAAATATTGAAGCGAGTAATGATTTAACCGTAAATGCTGGTAATAATATAACGTCTTCTGCTGCTAAAGATATTAGTACGAGTGCTGGCACAAATTTAAGTATGGATGCAGGAAGTGATTTAAAAGCTAAAGCGGGAAGTAAAGCATCTATTAAAGGAGACAAGAGTGTCACTGTATTTGGTAAGAGAGTATCTATAACTGGTTCTGTGATGACTAATATTCAAAGTTCAGCAGTTGTTACAATAATAACAGCAGGAGTATTAAATCTTACAGGTGCTGCTAGTAACTTAATAAGTGGAGCATTAGTAAAAGTAGTAGGGAAGAAAGTAGATATTAATTAAGATGAATACAAAAGCTGTACCTCTTGAATTATATTTATCACAGCAATTAAGCGTAAATACTTACGATTTTTTTTGTACGAAAATCGTTAATACTATTGATGAAGAATTTAAGGATCACTATAAGGCAATGGTCCAAAAAGAATTTATCAAAAAAGATAACAATGGATATATGTTTTCTGTGAAAATTCTAAATAGAAAACAGAGTAGAACAGAAGAATTGGAGGCGCTTGAAGAAGTTCTTGATTTTCTACAAGAAAAAGTTGTTCTTTATACAGATACTAACGGTGATATAATATCTATTATCAATAGAGCTCAAATAAGAGCAGATTGGGAAGATAAAATCTTCGCGTTTAAAAAAAACAATAAAGAACAAATACCCAACATTGAAGAAATAATTCATGGTATTACAGAACTTATAAGCGATCCAGGTGCTTTTTTGAATTTTATTAAAAAGTCAGAGATTTTTAGTCTTCTTTTTCCTCCTGTTTTCAATATAGATTTACTAAAAATAAAATCAGTTTCTCAAAAAAAGAAACTTCATAATTTTTTTAAACATGTAGATCTGCCTATACAACTAGAAACACAAATAGTAGCACTTAATGTTCTTACTAATGGCTTGCAAATTAAACGTAACGGAAAATTGGATAATTATGTATTAATGGAAGATGAATTAGCTAAGTTTTTTATGGATACGTATGGGATTCATAAATCAAACTTGAGTTATAATGTTAATCTTCTGGAATACTATGATCTAGACCGTTATAACAATATAGATAAAGCAAATGGACTTTTAAATGTAGAAGTCCCTAATGTTTTTAGTTATAAACAAATCAATAGGCTTATTCAAAAAAAGTAGAATATGGCAAAGAAACCAAATAAACCTGCTGCTAAGGTTCCAGTTAAGCTATCTGTAAGTGAAACATCAAAAATTGTTTGTACTGGCTGCAATATACCTACGGACTTTATGGCAACTCCCAGTTTTGTATATGTTAAAGGAAAACCTGTATTAACGCATACCGATATAAAACTTGGATTAAATATTACACCATTTGCAAGTTGTTCATTTAACTTAGCAGGAGGAAGTGCTTGCATATTTACTACAGGAACTTGGGATACTAAAATAGAAGGCGTAACAGCAGTAGGTTTAGAGCCATTAACAGTTGAGGACAAATTAACTTGTGATAAGATGGGTGGGGAAATCTCTTTTTTCTCTCCTGGTCCAGAACAGCCAACCGTACCAGATAATCCTATAGATGACTTAAAAAATACGATCAATTCAAAAATAAATGAAGTGACTCAAAAAGTAGCGGCATTTGCGAAAGGCGCAGGAGAAGAACTAGGAGCAGTTGTTGATACAATAAAAAAAGCAGGAGCAATTACTAAAACTCCTGTAATACAAGGAGGACTTGATGCTGCAGGTGATCTTGTGGATAATATAGATTATCAAAAAGCAAGGCTAGATACTGGAATAGAAAATATTAATGTTAAGATTGAGAATCTAAAACTTCAACTTAAAGAGTTACTTACAGGGCAAGAGCAGGATTTGCTTAAAGAAAGTGAAGTAAAAACTAGACAAGAGAAAGAAAAAGAAGCATTAGCTAATAAAAATAAAGAAGAAGTAGAGAAAAATGCAATAGATTTAAATTCTAAAATCTTCACAAATGCTAGTCAAGACACTTTAAATGAGCTTTTTAGGTTTTTGCAAGATGCTAGTCAAGTTCCAGTAGTTGGCAATCCTAATTCCTTTTTTGTTGAAGAGAAACCTGGAAAGGAGGAAAAACAAAAAAAAGGAACAACGACAAAAAAAGAACCAACTAGTCTAGACGATCTTAACATGTTTACACTTCCTCCAATTATTGATGAAATGATTGATATTTCCAGTGATTATACCAAAAAAGGAAATGATAGTTATGATCTGTATAGTAAAAATATTAAAGCATACAATAAAAAAATAGGTCTTGAAGGAGCAAAAGATAGTAGAGAAGCCCTTAGATTATTACATCTTTTAACCGATTTAACAACTAATAGTGGCTCTAAAATAAGTGGAACTTCGAGCAGTATAGTTCCAAGTATTAATCTTCCGAGTCAGGAAGATATAATTGATCTAGGAAAAGGAGCAGCTGGGATCAAAATAGCAGAAACTAGAATAGAACTTGATGCGTATGCACAAGCAAAAGTAAATGAATTACTAAAGGAAATAGGATATCTAGAGGCAATACATAAATACAGAGAAGAATCTAAAGAGATTCAAGAAGATATTGACGAGGCAGCAAGAGCTCTAGATCTTGTAGGTGATTTTGATGCTTTTGTAGATGGAATTATAGCAGAAGAAGCAGGAGAATTTGCAGCAAAGGCAAAAAAAGAGATAACTAAATTTAATAAAAATGTAACAAATCTTAATACAGGTTTAAATGCTGCTAGTTTTGTAGCTGGCGGTTTTGCCAAGGGAGATGTATTTACACACGTAACACTAGAATCCAGTGATGAATCAGAAGATGAAGAAGGATTAGGAGATTCTGAATTAGCAGCAGCAAACTTAGATACTTCTGCATTGTTTAGTGATAATAGTGCCATTACAGATGATAAAAATGAAGAAGCAAAGATTTTAAGAATGTTTGTTATTTGGGATCAAGATTACGAAGAATTTAAGATAGGAGAATTAGTTACTGTAGAAACAATTCCTCCAGATACACATGTATGTTTAGTTATCCAGGCAAATAAAAAAGCAGATGGAAAAATTGTTTCTGTAGATTTAGGAGACCGATCTACGCATTATGAATATGTAGGAGGACATGAAGTTACTGTAGTTAGAGGAGGGTTGTTTGAAAATATTATTCTAAATGGAGACAGTCCAGATTTTGAAAAAGGAGGAAAATATGATATTAGTGATCCAGATTTTGCGATCGAAAATGGAGTGAAACGACAATTGAGTGATACTACAAAAATAAAACTTAAGTCTGTGCTTCCTCCAGAAGAAGAAGAAGACGTTATATAGTAGCATTATTATGGGTACTAAAGTCTCAGATAAAAGTGTAACGATTATTCCTGAAGAGGACTCCGGATTAAAAGGTAACTGTTATTTGCCGAAATGTATTGCTATTCCTTTTACTTTAGAGTTTAGACCTCCATTTCCCTATAATGGTAGTTTTTGTATTGACTGGTTAAGAGATAGCTATAAAAATACGTCCTTTGATTATAATGCATTGGTTGATGAATATGAAGAGTTAGAGGAATTAACTACACCAGCACGTAAATATTTGATACCATATTTACTAATTAATGTAGGGCAAACAATAAGACTGTCTCTAAAAATAAAAATATTCAATTTTGCTCCAAAAAAAGTGACATTTTTTGTTGATAATGAAAATGTTTTAACCTTATCTGAAGCATATAAGATTTATCCAGACGAAGATTTTGTTGATGGTGGGGGATTATCTAATTTCCTTAGCGTTACTTGTAATAAAGAGATTATAAAAAATCAATACATTACTGTAAAAGCAGATGGTGTTCTTGTAGGGAAAATAAAAGTAGTTCCCAATCGAATTATTTCAGGTCCCAAAATTGTTTTTGTGAATGTAAACTTTGATACCAGTAGTTTTAATACTGGCGAAAAAACATTAGCAACAAGAATTTTTAAGCAGTGTGGAATAAATTTAATTGTAGGAAAAGACGAATTCTCTTTAAACCTATTTGGTAGTGAAAATAAGTTTCCTCAAAATTTCTTTCACGAAAATGATATTATTAATGCATATTACTATCCAGAAATTCTTGAATTTCTGGATAGTAAATTTAATAAATTAACAGGAGCAAGTAAATATGAAGATTTCCAGAAAGTCTATTTTATTAATAAAAAGGCTATGGCAGTAACAACAGGAGGAGATATAAAATCAAATGATGTCCTAGGGTTTTCAAAGTTTCCCCCAGAAACAAAAAGACCTTCGGTGGTTATTTTTAAAAGTGGTTTTGGAGGAACAACATTAACTCATGAACTACTGCATTCTCTAGGTATTCCGCATAGTTTTGAAACAGATCCTTTAGGGTTTCAATTCCATTCTTTTAAGAGAAATTCTACTACAAACATTATGGATTATTTAGGGGAAGGAAATTCGGGTAAAAAATTATATCATCTTTGGTATTGGCAAATACGCAAAATAAGAAAAGAGATAAATTCATACTAAAAATGCTAATAGACTCTACATATAGTACTAATGTAACAGCAAAATCTACAGATGATGCTAACCTTTCTGCTAAATGTAGCATCCCCACAGTAGAGGGTAGTACAGCTTTGTTTACTATAGGCATGTTCTTTGATGGGACAGGGAATAATAAATTTAATGTAGCAAATATTGATGAAAGAGACGATAGTTATAAAAACGCGATTTCTAACGTAGCTAAATCTTGGAAGCATTATACGGGAAGTTATAATGGGGAAGATGTAATTAATGATTTTAATTATTATGCAGAAGGAATAGGTACTACAAGGGGAGAAGATGATAGTAGTCTAGGCTTTGGGTTTGGTTCTGGAGAAACTGGTATTAAAAAAAGAGTGAAACTCGCGGCGTTTCAAATAGTAGATCCTATTATAGCAAGAATAGAAAATCAAGATGTTAAAACAGTAGAAATTACTTTTGATGTTTTTGGTTTTAGTAGAGGTGCCGCTGCGGCTAGACATTTTGTTTATAAAAATTCTACTCCTACAAAAAATTATTATAAACCTCCTGTTGAAAACCATGATGGTAGACTTCCTTTGCCAAAACCCATTATAGACTATAATAGCTATGTTGAGGTTTTTTTAAATGCAAAAATGCAACGGTTTGAACACAACAAAATTGAGGTGAAAATTAGATGGCGTTTTGCAGGATTATACGAAACCGTTTCTTCTTATGGAGAATTTAGTACAGATTTTGAAAATGATGTTGAAGAGTTAGGGCTAATGAATTTAGATAAAGTTGAGGGAATTTTTCATATCGTAGCAGGAGATGAGTATAGAGAAAACTTTTCCATAACTCCCATTGTAAAACCAAACACTTTTGATAAAATAAAACCTTTTAAAATAGGAACTCCTGGTTCAAGTTATTATAGAGAAACTATTGTTGTACCTGGAGTACATTCTGATATTGGTGGAGGATACCATCTTGTTGATAGTGAAAAAAAACTTATTCTTTATAGAAGTAAAGAATTCTGGGTTAATAATACATTAATAAACCCTTCTTTAGAAGAAAGTAAACTAGAATACGATAAGGTTGTACGTATAAAAAATTGGTTTACAAACGAAGGGTGGTTTAAAGATAAGAAAACAAAATTAACCCATATAGATATTCAAGAAAAGTTATTAGGAGGCAGTAATAATCGACAAAAATTTGTTTATGAATTAATAGCGTCAAGAACAGGTATACACAATACATACAGTTATATCCCTTTAAAAATCATGACAGAAAAAGCCATTTTATGTAATGTACCCTTTGATATAACAAATATTGAAAAGGAAAATAGATTTTCTCATATAGACTTATTAAAAGAAGCTTATGAGTATATAAAAAAAGGACAAAGTTTCCCTTCTAATTTTGATATTAAAGAGCTAAGAAATACTTATTTACACTGGTCAGGTAGATATAATGTAGATAGAGTGTTATTAGTTCTATCTATACGACCACATTCACCAAGGCTAAATCCTGAAAATGAAGAAGAATTTAAAAGACTTGTAATTAAAAATTTACCAACGATTTAAATCTCACTACCTTTAAAACTAAAATAATACTATTGTGAATGAAGAATTTAGAAATGTAGTTGCTACTAGTCAAGATGATGCTGAATTATCTGGACATTGCACAATTCCCTCATGTTCTTTAACAGAATTACAAATGAATTTTGAGTTTAGACCGGCTTCTAATTATGATGGTAGTTTTGGTTTTGATTGGATGCGAAGCAAAGAACGTGGTGACCCAATGGATTATGGAGAGCTTTTGACTAAAGGGGTTTATGAGTATTTAAAAGATCGATATGGAAGGCTATTTATTGGTCTACCATGGTCTAATGTTGAATGTTTTATCTCCTGGATGACCATTTCACCTGGCAGTAGAGTTAAATTAAAACTTAATCAATATGTAGTTAAAGAAACAACCACAGAAAGCCATGTAGACATTCATATTGGATCTGTAGAGCAAACTGGAGAAGAAATTAGATTAATAGATGACTATTTTGAAATAACACCTAATAAGATTAGTTCATCTGAGTTTAAAAAAACAAGAGGTAACAAGCCTAAAAATAATAAAACTATAACGATCAAATGTATAAAGCCATTTAATAGCACACAGCAAATTAAGGTATTCCATAAGAAAGTTATAGAAGGATCATCAAATCCAGAACTAATTACATTAGGACAGCTTAATGTTTTAAGAAATGATCATGTCAAGAAATTAGATAAAGCCGTATTTATTGAAGTAAAAACTAATATCGGTAATGGGAGAAGAACCGGAAGTAGCCTAAATGAAGAAGATCTTTTAAACAAATATTTAAAACAATTTCATTGTGAAATAAAGGTTGATACCTTTCAGAACAAAGATGGAACTAATTATCTCAATCTTAGCAATGATAATGCTTTCAAAGACTTATTCGTCATATCCGCTACAAGAAGAAATGGCTTAAGAAATCAAGTTAGCGAATCTGATGTGTTACTGAGAACAGCAGATTTAACGACACCAGAAGATCAATCTACGTACACTGATCAAAGTTTTGGGCCTACTCAACCTTGGTCTAAACTTTATTTAAGCACTTATCTAAATTATGTTATAAGAGATTATAGTAATTATAAAGATCATTTAAAAATTTTCTTATTAAATGAAGTCATCGTTCGTTTTGATGATAAAAAAAACGAGTATGTGATAGTAGGAGGCTATAAAGCTGGGGCATATTATGGGCATAAGGATAATAATATAGTCATGTCTAACCAAAGGGGTAAACAAGACATAACTCATGAGGTACTGCATGCTAAAGGCTTGAGACATACATTTCTTGATTCTCCAGCAACAGATAATGAAGAATTTCTGTTCAAGAAATATAAAACATTTAATATTATGGATTATGAAGATTCAATATCAAGCGGTAAAAGATTTTATTCATGGAAAAGTCAATGGGGTATAGTAAATCCAAAATTAAAGGATACTAATCAAAATTCCGATCCATCATATCCCATCGTATAAATTAATTTAGAGAAAATTAATGGAAACAGAAAACACAAATAAAGTAATTGCTTTTTCTTATGAAGACGTTAACCTGAAAGCTTCTACCACCATGCCTATGTGTTCTGGAGCCTATGCGACAGTAAATATTAGACCGGCACCTAATTATAATGGAGGTTTTGGTTTTGATTGGTTACGGTTTGGAGATACAAATCTTTCTGGAGATGTGGATTATAAAAATATTATGGGTTGGACAGATATTAATGGTAACAATCATTATGATGCTTCCAAATATGGGCAATTAAAAGATAGTTTTGAAAAAGTCCCACATCCAAGTTTAGAAAATGAAAACTATTATGTTCCCATAATGACATTAGAAAAAAATACAACTGCAAAATTATCACTGCAAGTAATGTATAATCTTGCTTCCCCAAAAATTAAGATAAAATATGATACAACATATTTTAAACTGGACAAAGAAGAGTTAGATTTTACAAATGAAACAGTTCAAGGCTCTAGTTTTATTCAAGGCGCAAAAAAAATGGAATTAGAAGTAACATCATTATCCAATAGAAGTAAGACAAGTTATATCGATTTTCATCTTGATGATAACAATGAAACATTTGCTGGAAGGGTGAAAATAATACCTAATAATAATTCAAAAGAATTAGAAGTTATTTTTATCCAGGTAAAAACCAGATTAAATGTTGTTGAAAATGTAAAACAAGGTAGTGTTTACACCAGTGAAGTGAATCACGCTAAAAATGTTTTTTCGCAGAGTCATGTTAACTTTTCTCATAAAATGGGAGAAATCGATTTAACGGATGATAAAACACTAGAATCTTTTTCTGAATATCGTGATGGTCAAAAAGTTCTAAAATTAAAAACATCCAGGAATGCTACAACCAATATTTTTGATTATTTAGAAAGTAAAGTAGACTATACTTCAGTAGCACCTTATTATAGGGTTTATTTGCTAGATGAAGCTTTTTATGATCCTGATTCTTCAGATTATATTTGGGGAAGAGCAAAAGACTTGAATTCAAGAGTCGTAGGATTATTTAGTGCTCCTCATCATTTATTACAAAGTAAAAGACCTTCGGCTCTATTGGTTCATGAATTATTACATGCAGAAGGTCTAAGACATAGTTTTGATGCGGGTTCAAAGTTTTCTTATATAAGAAATAAGACAAATAATATTTTAGACTATTCCTATCAAGAAGGTAAAAGTGCAATAGAAACTTGGCAATGGCAATGGGCAAAAATTAATCCTTCTTTAGCTTCTTTTGTAAAACCTAGTGTTAACGTATTAAACCAATCCACATGAAAATATCAATAACAGATATTCCAAAAGAAATAAACATTAAGGATCAAAAAATGAGTTTAGAAGAAGTGCTTCATACTATAAACACAACATCAGCTCATAAAGATTCTAAATTGATACTTTTTAGAGAAACTGAAGAAGAATATCTGGCAAAGTTTAATTGGATCTCTAAAAATAAATGGAAAGTAGATTACCCAATCCGTTTACAAGAAATCCATAAACAACGTTATCTTAGTTTAAAACAGTGCTTACAGGTTATAGAGATTTTCTATTCATCCAACGATGTTTATAATTTAAAAGGGTTTTACGATGTTCCTATCAATCATTTCACCTTAGATGAAATGATTGAGTTTAAAAAAGAAGACGAAATGATGCTGCGCGGTCAAGATCCAGATCAAAACTCAAACACAGTTACAAACAAAAGAGGATCTAAACCAAAGGAAATTACAAAGGTAAAGTCTCGCTCTGTAGTGTCAACTAAAAGCACATCTAGCTCAAATGAAAAAGAGTTAATGTCTAAATCTGAGCCTACAAAATCAATTCCAGATCCTATAAAAAGAAGTTCTAAAACAAATACATCCAAACCCAAAGATGACAATAGCTTTTTTACTATTTAACTTAGGAGATGCTTATGAAGATACTTTTTACAATCGCATTAAGCTGATAAATAAAATAAAACAGTAGTTTTGCAGAAAATAAAAATATAAATGGCAACAAATAGAACATTTACAATGCTTAAGCCAGATGCAGTTGAAAAAGGGCATATTGGTGCAATATTAGAAAAAATTTCAGCTTCAGGGTTTAGAATTGTAGCTATGAAATTAACACAAATGACAGTAGCAGATGCAGAAACCTTTTATGCAATCCATAAAGAGCGACCGTTTTTTCCAGATTTAGTACAATACATGACGAGAGGTCCAATTGTTGCTGCAATTTTAGAAAAAGATAATGCCGTTGAGGATTTTAGAACCTTAATAGGGGCTACTAACCCAGAAGATGCTGCCGAGGGGACTATTCGTAAGCTATATGCAGAATCTATAAGCGAAAATGCTGTACATGGTAGTGATAGTGATGAGAATGCAGCTATAGAAGGCGCATTTCATTTTTCAGGAAGAGAGAAATTTTAAAGTATTGTATATCAGTTTTTAATCCAATAAATTTATAAAATGTCTCCTTGAGCGCAGTCAAAAGGTCTTTTTAATCTAGAAATTTAATAATGAGGTTTCAACTACGCTCAACCTGACAATAACTAAATTATTAATTTACTTAAATAATAGATTTATTATACCAATTTTGCTATAAAATGAGGTATAAATAATTTGAGTTATTTTACACAGGAGTTCAAAGCATAAAAATCAAGCATAGCCTTAGCTACGGTTTATTTTTTTAATGCAGAAATCATGTAAAAGAAACGATTATATGTCGCATTTTATGGTAGAATTGGTATTGTAATCGACTCATACTAAAATACTAATACACAAAAGCCCACTAATTAGTGGGCTTTTTGTTAGAAAAAAAGTGAAATAATATATATTAGATTACTTTTACGTTTACTGCGTTTAATCCTTTTCTTCCTTCTTGTAGATCAAATTCAACTTCATCGCCTTCACGAATTTCGTCTACTAATCCAGAAATGTGAACAAAATGTTCCTTGTTTGAACCTTCTTCAGTTATAAATCCGAATCCTTTAGAATCGTTGAAGAATTTTACTGTTCCTTTACTCATTGTTTTAAATATTAAATTATTATAATTGTGTAATCAAAATTAGTGCCACAAAAAAAAGTCTATTCTATAAAGTAAATAGACTCTTAATTGTAATTGTTAAAGCATTATATATATATTAAATTACTTTTACGTTTACTGCGTTTAATCCTTTTCTACCTTCCTGAAGATCGAATTCAACGTTATCGCCTTCGCGAACTTCGTCAATTAATCCAGAAATGTGAACAAAATGTTCTTTGTTTGAACCTTCTTCGATAATGAATCCAAATCCTTTAGAATCATTGAAGAATTTTACTGTTCCTGTACTCATGTTTAAAATATTAAATTATTATTGTTGAAAGCAAAGGTAATGTCAAAAAACTTTAAAAATCAATTATTTACAATTATTTTTATATAAATTTTTAAATTTATTCTGAAAAGACTGAAAAATAGGTAGCTGAGAGGGGAGGGTATAAGTGTATTTGTCTTAATATTTTTACCTTAAAATCAGTTTTTTTACAATTTTTTTGCCTAAATGTTCGTTTAGCATGTCTATAATCTTCTGTTTTCCATAGCTTAATTCTTCTCTAAGAACACTAGAACTTAATTGTACATATAGTATTTCTCGTTCCAGTTTTACTTGTGTTGTATAGTTGTTAACGCCGTTGCCCATAAGCTGAGCCCATGCATCGGCAACGTTAACTTTATCTAAACCAGCTTCTAGTTTGTTGGTTGCAACAAATTCCTTTAATGCGTCTTTAATACTTAGATGTTCGTTATTACGTTTTGGCATTTTGTACTATTTAGCATTAAAGGTGAAATTTAGATAATGTTTTAACATGTTCTTTTTTTTGATACCAGTCATTATAAACAAATTCTAAGGCATCAACTTTAAAAGAACCAAAATTATAATTTTTATACTTATTAAGAAGTTCTAAAAATAGATTTTTATCAGTTAGTTTGTTTTTAAACCTAACAACTGTAGCATGTGCTGTTTGTATAGCGTATCGCTTGTCTAAGCTTTGCTCTAAGGTACTGTTTTTAAAGTTGTGTCTTAAATTATGTCTTGTATTTTTTAATGTTTCATTATTCATAAATCCCTGTATCATGATACAGGAAGGGGAAGCCGTGATACCTTTAAAGCTTATTTCTAAATTACAAGGGGTGTTTACTAAGCTTTTATTTATTATGTCTATGTATTTAGAAAGGCAAGTATTTTCCAATTTAAAGCCATCATAACAAGAAATTATTGACATAACAGTGATGTGAATGTCAGAACTATCGTAATAATATTGATTAGGTTCACAGGCTTTAAGTTTTCTTAGAAATTTTTGAATTTCATTTTTAACTTCCAGAGATGGTCTAATTAAAAGTGTAACACCAAACCTTTTATCTTGGGGCGAATCTATTAAATTATCAATAGTATATTCATCATTTGATATTTTTTTAATAGAAGATTCATAAAGTTTATTGTAATGTGATTCTAGATTCATATTGATTAAAGCTTAAAAATCTCATACGTTTGATGCACCTGTTTTACTGCTTTTTCAGTTCTGTTGGCATGGGTATCGCTTAAAAATAGTTGCCCAAAATTCTCATTATCTACTAATTTAATAATTTGGGTAACGCGTTGTTCATCTAACTTATCAAAAATATCATCGAGTAATAAAATAGGGTTAACGCCACTTTGCGCTTTTATAAAATCGAACTGCGCTAATTTTAAAGCGATTAAAAACGATTTTTGTTGCCCTTGACTCCCAAATTTTTTAATAGGATGCCCTTCTATATTAAAATGTAAATCGTCTTTATGTATGCCTGTGCTTGTATATTGTAAGGCTTTATCTTTATTAAGACTATTACTTAACAAAGTATTTAAATTATTTTCAAACAAAAGACTATAGTATTTTAAGTCTACAACTTCATTACCATTACTTATAGCCTCATAACGCGCTTTAAAAATAGGAATAAAGGTTTTTAAAAACGCATTACGTTTTTCAAAAATAATAGTGCCGTAATCGGTAAGCTGTTCGTTATAAATTTCTAAAGTATCGGCATTAAACGTATGGTTTAAAGCAAAGTATTTTAGCAAAGCATTGCGTTGTGATAACACTTTATTGTAATTAATTAAATGTGTTAAGTAGCTTTTGTCGCTTTGTGAGATAACGCTGTCTATAAATTTTCGTCTGGTATCACTACCTTCAATAATTAAATTTCTATCTGCAGGAGAAATGATGACGAGCGGTAAAAAACCAATATGCTCACTAAATTTTTCGTAAGCCTTGCCATTACGTTTAATTACTTTTTTTTGTCCGCGTTTTAAACTAACAATTATTTTTTCGGTAGCATCACCTTTTTCATAATCACCATTGATAACGAAAAAATCCTCATTGTGTTTAATATTCTGACTCGCAACTGGGTTAAAATAACTTTTCCCGAAGGATAGATGGTAAATAGCATCTAATATGTTGGTTTTTCCAACCCCGTTGTTACCTACAAAACAATTTATTTTATGATTGAATGTAAACGATTGACTTTCAAAATTCTTATAGTTTAATAAAGAAAGTGATTTTAAAATCATAAAGATGTTAACTTAAATAAGTGCTAAAAAGTAAGATATTGCAAAAAGTAGCGCAAATTATTGAAAAATATCAAATAAATTGCCTTTTAATTATGAAGAAAAATTATATTTTTGCGGCGCATTAATAAACTATATATGGCAACTTATAATAAAAGAGGATACAAACCAAAAACTAAAGTAGAGAAGGAAATAGAAGTAGAAGAACACTCTACAACAGCAGAGGTTTTTAATACGTTAGATGAAACTGCTTCTAAAACAGAGGAGTTTGTTGCTGAAAATCAGAAATACATTTATATCATTATAGGTATTGTAGCAGCTGTGGTTTTAGGATATCTAGGGTATAAAGAGTATATCGCTAAACCCAAAACAATTACTGCTATGAACGATATGTTTCAAGCACAAAAATTCTTTAACGATGCGGTTAACGGGGTAGAGAAAGATTCGTTATTCAATCTGTCATTAAATGGAGGAGAAGGTAAATTTGGAATGCTGGATATAGCCGATAAATACAGTGGTACACCAGCAGGTAATTTAGCCAATTATTATGCAGGTACAGCATATTTAAATATGAAAAAGTACAAAGAAGCTATAGATTACTTACAAAACTTTAAAAGTGATGATGAGGTCTTAGCAGTACAAGCTAAAGGAAATATAGGCGATGCGTTTGCACAATTAAATCAACCAAAAGATGCTTTAGAGTATTATGAAAAAGCATTCAATCTACGTGATAACGGTTTTACAACGCCTACTTATCTATACAAAGCAGGTATTGTAGCGTTGGAATTAGGAGATGCAGAAAAAGCCTTATCTTATTTTAAGAGAATTAAAGATGACTATAAAGATGCTTCAGAAGCGTCTACAATAGATGTATTTATTGGTAAAGCGCAAGCATTGGCAGGACAATAATGGCAACAGAAAATAAAAATTTATCCGATTACGATAAAACAACAATCCCAAACGCGAGTCATTACCGGTTTGGGATTGTTGTTTCAGAATGGAATGATACCATCACCGAAGGCTTGTATAAAGGGGCGCATGATACTTTAGTCGAAAATGGTGTATTGACGTCTAACATAAAACGTTGGGATGTTCCTGGAAGTTTTGAACTTATTTATGGTGCAAAAAAAATGCAAGAGCAGCATGTAGATGTAGTAATAGCTATAGGTAGTGTGATACAAGGAGAAACCAAGCACTTTGATTTTGTTTGTGAAGGTGTAGCTCAAGGGATTAAAGACCTTAATATAATTAATGATATTCCTGTTATTTTTTGTGTATTAACAGATAACACTATGCAACAAGCCATAGAGCGTTCTGGAGGCAAACATGGTAATAAAGGTACCGAAGCAGCTATAGCAGCAATAAAAATGGCAGCTTTACGAGAACATAGTTAATTTTGTTAAAAGTTAAAAGTTAAAAGTTAAAAGTTAAAAGTAACTCTCCTTATGCCTAATAACTATTAACAAATAAAATTTATCATTTCTAGTATTAAATTTTTGAAAGTTAGTTTTGCTAGAAGCTAGAAGCTAGAAGCTAGAAGCTAGAAGCTAGAAGCTAGAAGCTAGAAGCTAGAAGCTAGAAGCTAGAA
>CANMLX010000028.1 GCA_947498845.1 uncultured Flavobacteriaceae bacterium
CCTTCTAACCTTCTAACCTTCTAACCTTCTAACCTTCTAACCTTCTAACCTTCTAACCTTCTAACCTTCTAACCTTCCAACCTTCCAACCTTCCAACCTTAAGCTAATTAAGTTTAAAATAGATGTTTTGTTCCTGTAAAATAGATATAAGTTCTTGGCATACCTTAACTTTTTGCTTTCTACTAAGCATTTGGAGTTTTATTTTTTCTTTTGCATCATAAACTAAAAAGTTTAGGGCATGATTCCCCGGATATTCATCAACGAGCTCTTTAACAACCGCTATTTTTTGTGTATCTAAATCTTTTATATCAAACTGTATGGAGATTTTTTTCGCATAGTGCTCCATCACATCATGCAATAACTGAAAGTTATTAAACTGCAGTCTGGGATCACTGCGTTTACCTGTATCTTTATTCACCCAGCCTTCGCGTATAAATGCTTTCACAAACACAAAGTTACTTTTCATTAAAAAATGTCTAAATTTTAGATACTCTTCTCCAAAAATTCTAAATTCAAAACTATCATAATAATCCTCTATGGTAAATAAAGCCCATCCTTTTCCTTGTTTGCTTACACGATGTTGTACATCGGTAACTACGCCTGCAAATACAATTTCTCTATTAACATAAGGTTCTAAATTATTGAAAAAACCAACAGTGCCATTGCAAAAGGTTTTCATTTCTGTTTTAAAATCGTCTAAAGGATGACCAGAGATATAAACCCCTACAACTTCCCGTTCCTTACTTAGTTTTTCCATAGTACCCCATTCCTCACATGGCGGGACACTAGGCTCTTCAATTTGAACTTCACTGGATTCTCCAAACAAACTTACTTGAGACGAATTTTCATTTTCCTGGTGCCTGTGTGCATACTTAATCGCTTTTTCTAAAAAGGTGATTCCATCGCCATCATCATGAAAAAACTGTGCCCTATGCGTCTCTCCTAAACTATCAAAACCACCCGCTAGAGCTAAATTTTCAAAAGCTTTTTTATTGGCAGCCCTTAAATCTATACGTTTGGCTAAATCGAAAATAGATTTATATGAACCATCTTCTTTTCTATGATTAACAATGGTCATTACAGCACCATGTCCCACACCTTTTATAGCGCCCATACCAAAGCGTACAGCACCATTTTTGTTTACAGAAAACTTATAATAACTTTCGTTAACGTCTGGTCCTAAAACATCAAGCTTCATACGTTTACATTCTTCCATAAAGAAGGTAACCGATTTAATATCGTTCATGTTATTAGAAAGCACCGCGGCCATATATTCTGCCGGATAATGTGCTTTTAAATAAGCGGTTTGGTAAGCGATCCATGCATAACATGTAGAGTGCGATTTGTTAAAGGCGTAACTTGCAAAAGCTTCCCAGTCTTTCCAAACCTTTTCCAAAACTTTAGCATCATGACCATTAGCAGTAGCTTGCTCTAAAAACTTAGGCTTCATTTTTGCAAGAACCGCGATTTGTTTTTTACCCATGGCTTTACGAAGTACATCAGCTTCGCCTTTAGTAAAATCTGCTAATTTTTGAGAGAGTAACATAACCTGCTCTTGATATACCGTAATACCATAAGTTTCCTTTAGGTATTCTTCCATGGCAGGTAAATCGTATGCTATCTCTTCGTCACCATGTTTACGCCTAACAAAACTTGGTATGTATTCCATTGGCCCCGGACGGTACAGGGCATTCATGGCAATTAAGTCTTCGAACACCGTTGGTTTTAAATCGCGAAGGTGTTTTTGCATGCCTGGAGATTCGTATTGGAACACCCCAACTGTTTCTCCTCTTTGAAATAATGCATAGGTTTCTTCATCATCTAACGGAAAGCTTTCTGGATCTAACTGAACATCATGTTTAGCTTTTACAATTTTAACTGTGTCCTTAATTAAGGTGAGTGTTTTCAACCCTAAAAAATCCATTTTTAGAAGCCCCGCATCTTCTACAACAGAGTTATCAAACTGGGTGACATATAAATCGGAGTCTTTTGCTACCGAAACAGGAACAAACTTAGTTATATCGTCTGGTGTGATAATCACGCCACAGGCATGAATACCAGTGTTACGCACAGAACCTTCTAGCGCTCTTGCTGTATTTACGGTTTTTGCTTCTAGATCTGAACCTTCAGATATATTTAAAAGCTCATTTACTTTTTCTAATTCTTCAGCTCTAAACTTACCTGCTAGCGCTTTTTCGTCTAAACCAAAAATCTTATTTAGTTTAGACATGTTTGGGATTAATTTCGCTATTCTATCGGCATCAAATAGCGGTAAATCCAATACACGTGCGGTATCACGAATAGACGATTTTGCCGCCATGGTACCATAGGTAATAATCTGCGCTACCTGATTAGAACCATATTTTTCGATAACATAATCCATCACCCTACTCCGGCCTTCATCATCAAAATCAATATCAATATCGGGCATACTAACACGATCTGGATTTAAGAAACGCTCAAAAAGCAGATCGTACTTCATTGGATCTATATTCGTAATCCATAAGCAATATGCTGCCACCGAACCTGCTGCAGAACCACGTCCGGGGCCAACAGATACATCCATATTTCGTGCTTCGCGAATAAAATCTTCTACAATTAAGAAATACCCTGGATACCCTGTATTTTCAATAACGTTGAGCTCAAAATCTAAACGCTCAACCACCGCTTCGGTGAGTGGTTCGCCATAACGTTTTTTAGCGCCTTGGTATACTAAATGTTTTAAATAGGCATTTTCACCTCGTTTACCTCCATCGACTAAATCTTCTTCATGTTTAAATTCATCTGGAATATCAAAAGCGGGCAACAGTACATCACGTGCTAGCTGAAAGGCTTCAATTTTATCTGTGAGTTCTTGCGTGTTATAAATGGCTTCAGGTAAATCTTTAAAAAGTGTCTTCATTTCATCTGAAGACTTAAAATAATATTCCTGATTTGGCAAACCGTACCTATAACCACGCCCTCTTCCTATAGGTGTGGCTTGTTTTTCGCCTTCTTTTACACATAATAAAATATCGTGCGCATTAGCATCTTCTTGGTTTTGATAGTAAGTGTTGTTTGTTGCTAATAATTTAACATCGTGCTTTCTCGCTAGTTTCACCAAAGTTGCATTAACCCGGTTTTCGTCTTCTTGATTATGGCGCATAAGCTCCATATACAAATCGTCACCAAATTCTTCTTTCCACCAAACCAGTGCTTCTTCGGCTTGATTCTCACCAATATTTAATACTTTACTTGGAACTTCACCATATAAATTCCCTGTTAAAACTATAACATCTTCTTTGTATTGTTGAATGAGTTTTTTATCAATACGCGGCACATAGTAAAATCCATTTACAAAGGCGTGCGATGATAATTTTGCCAAGTTGTGGTAACCGTTTTTGTTTTTGGCTAACAGTACGACTTGATAACCGTTATCTTTTCTGGTTTTATCTGTGTGGTCCTCACAAACAAAAAACTCACAACCTATAATGGGTTTTATTAATTTTTTATCTGATACTTCTCCTCTTGTTTCGGCTGCTGCTATAGCTTCTTTAATGCCCTTATTTTGTCTGTTTACTGCATTTATAAAGTGAAACGCCCCCATCATGTTTCCATGATCTGTTAGTGCTACCGCAGGCATATTTTGAGAAGCTGCTGCCGCCACCACATCTGGGATACTCATCGTGGATTGTAATACCGAGAATTGTGAGTGGTTATGTAGGTGTATAAAATCAATATTTGATATATCTATATCTGCAGCACCAGTATCTATAGCAACATTAGATTCTAACTTTTCTAAGCGTTTGCGAATCTTATCACTTTCTTTCTTAAGGTTAATATGCTTTAACCCAATAAGCTCAATAGTATCTGGGTTTGCTTCCTTAAACTCGGCTTGATAATCTCCTTCTACATCAAGCTGTTCTTTAGTATATTCTCCCAAACGTACTAACTCTAAAAAACAACGTGTGGTTGCCTCCACATCGGCCGTGGCATTATGGGCTTCGGCAAAAGGCGCATTAAATAAAAATTCGTGTAACTCGGTTAATGTGGGTAGTTTAAAACGCCCGCCACGACCTCCTGGGATCTTACACAAATTGGCTGTGTGCTCTGTACAGGTATCTAGCACTGGCAATTCTTGTAACTGATTTGAGATATCTCCACGTACAAACTCGGCTCCCATGATGTTTAAATCGAATTTTACATTTTGTCCAACTATAAACTTTGTTTTCTCTAAAACTGCATTGAACTTTTCTAAAACTTCTAATAAAGGCACGCCTTGTTCGGCTGCTAATTCTGTAGAAATACCATGTATTTTTTCGGCATCATAAGGAATATTAAATCCTTCTGGCTGTATTAAATAATCTTGATGCTCGATGCAGTTACCCATACCATCGTGCAATTGCCATGCAATTTGGACACACCTAGGCCAGTTATCTATATCTGTTATTGGTGCATCCCAACGTTTTGGTAATCCTGTTGTTTCGGTATCGAAAATTAAGTACATAAGCCCCTCCTAACCTCCCCAAAGGGGAGGGATTTTTAGTCAAACATTAAAAATATCTCTTCGTTCAAACGTTTGTTGTTTAGACAGTTATTTGTTTAGCTCTTAACGAAAACGAAGTGTATAAAAATACACAGAAATACTGCTTTTTTTAAGTGAAGTTATTATGAGTTTTTAACAAAAAAATAAATAGCAAAAAAGGCAATAAACCTTGTAACATTTTCATAACTTGTACTACAAATGGTAGTAAATATTAAATATAAAAAAATGAAGAAATTACTCTTAGTTGCTGCAATACTATTAAGTCATACTATTAATGCTCAAACTGTGGACGAAATATTAACTACTTATTATGAAAACATTGGTGGTTTAGAAAACTTAAAAAAAGTTAAAGGCGTAAAAATGACTGCTAAAGTAAATCAACAGGGCATGGAAATACCTTTAGAGATTTACCAAATGTCTGATGGAAAACAAATGACTGTAATTAGTTTTCAAGGAAAAGAAATTAAGCAAGGGGTTTTTGATGGTGAAACGCTTTGGAGCCATAACTTCATGACAATGAAAGCTGAAAAAAGTGATGCAGAAGCAACAGAAAACATGAAATTAAACAGTAATGATTTCCCCGATTCATTTATTGATTATAAAGAAAAGGGTTATACTGTTGAGTTATTAGGAAAAGAAACAATAGATGGTACCGAAACTTTTAAAATCAAAATAATAAAAGAACCTATTACGGTAGATGGAAAAAAAGAAGACGACACAAGCTATTATTTCTTCGATACGGAAAACTTTGTTCCCATAGCTATTCAAAGTCAAATTAAATCAGGCCCTTCTAAAGGCATGACACAGGAAATCACAATGAGCGATTATCAAGAGGTCGAGGGACTATATTTTCCATTTTCTATGACTCAAGGCTTAAAGGATCAACCTCAAAAACAACCAATAACTATTACCGAAATTAAGTTAAATCCAGAAGTAAATGACACATT
Organism: uncultured Flavobacteriaceae bacterium; assembly: GCA_947498845.1. Lineage (GTDB taxonomy): Bacteria > Bacteroidota > Bacteroidia > Flavobacteriales > Flavobacteriaceae > Jejuia. The sequence continues at coordinate 5,473 of CANMLX010000028.1, forward strand.
ATTTGCTTTTCCTACAGAAGAATAAACCTTAATAAGGTACATGACAAAAGCTTTAATTAAATCCATAAAATGAAAAAAGTTTTATTTATCTCCCTCAACCTAATACTTTTAGCATGCATACCACTTTATGCTCAAAAACAAAATACAAAAGGCAAACAATTATTTGGAGACTTAAGTGCTAGGCATATTGGCCCTGCATTAATGAGTGGAAGAATAAATGACTTAGAAAATCATCCTACAAACAATAGGATTATTTATGCAGGAACTGCTGGAGGTGGTGTTTGGAAGTCCAATGATGGTGGGGTAACCTTTAACCCTATTTTTGATAAGTACTGCCAATCTATAGGCGCCTTAGAAATTGACCCTGGTAATCCAGACAATATTATTTATGTAGGAACTGGCGAAACTTGGACAAGAAACAGTGTTTCCATAGGCGATGGTCTTTATAAAAGTGTAGATGGTGGAGTAACCTGGAACAAACTTGGTTTTGATAAATCCGAAAGAATCGCTAACATTATTGTTAACCCTAAAAACTCTAAAGAAATATATGTAGGTGTATTAGGAGCGCTTTGGGGAGATAGTCAAGAAAGAGGGGTATTTAAATCTACAGATGGCGGAATTACATGGAGCAAAATTTTATACACAAATAAAAAAACAGGATGTGCAGACTTAGCTATGGATCCAAAAAATCCAAATGTTCTTTATGCTTCAATGTGGGAATTTAGAAGAACGGGGTGGTCTTTTGAATCTGGTGGAGATCATAGTGCTTTATACAAATCTGTAGACGGCGGGGCTACCTGGAATAAAATTCATAATGGTTTTCCAGAAGGAAAATTAGGTAGGCTAGCAATAGCTGTAGCGCCATCAAACCCAAATGTTTTATACACTGTTATTGAGGCTGAAAAAAACGAAAGAAAAGGGTTATATAGAAGTAATGATGCAGGAGCAAGTTGGCAACAATTAAATAATGATTTTGGTATTACAGTAAGACCATTTTATTTTTCTAGAATTGTAGTAGACCCAAAAAATGAAGATGTTGTAGTTAAAGCGGGTTTAAGTGGCTCTATTTCTAGAGATGGAGGGAAAACCTTTAAAAATCTAGGGAATATGCACAGCGATATTCATGATATTACGTTTGATATTAATGATTCAGATAGAATGTATGCTGGCACAGATGGTGGTGTTTATCGCTCTCTAAATGGAGGAACTACTATGGAAATAGTAGAAAACTTGCCTCTTTCACAATTTTACCATATAAGCGTTGATAATGCAGAGCCTTATAATATTTATGGTGGACTGCAAGACAATGGGTCTTGGTATGGTCCATCTTCTTCCTCTGGGGGCATTCAAGCCAGAGACTGGAATTCTGTTGGTTATGGTGATGGCTTTAGAGTTTTAAAACATCCAACAAAAAACATTATATATTCGGAAATGCAGGGTGCGGATAATGTTTGGAGGTACGATGTAGACAATAAAAGGGTTAAAACCATAGAACCATTACCACAAAAAGGATACCCAAAACTACGTTTCAACTGGAATGCACCAATGGCTATTAGCACACACCAACCCGACAGATTTTATATGGGTAGCCAATTCCTTCACAAATCTGAAGACATGGGCAATACTTGGGAAATTATTTCTCCAGATTTAACAACAAACAACCCTCTAAAACAAAACCAAGAGCATTCTGGAGGACTATCAAAAGATAACTCTGGTGCAGAAAACCATACCACTATTTTTACTATTGCAGAATCTACCTTAGATGAACATATAATATGGGTAGGCACAGATGATGGTAATGTACAAATAACTAAAGATGGTGGGAAAACTTGGGAAAACACATCGCAAAATATTCCTAATTTACCAGAAGGTATTTGGACTTACCATATAGAACCTAGTGTTTTTAACAAAGGCACGGCTTATGTAGTTTTTGACGGCCACACCATGAATGATATGAAACCTTATGCATACAAAACCACAGATTTTGGCAAAACCTGGACAAACATTATAACAGATGATGTTATTGGTTTTGTTAGAAACATTCAAGAAGATTATGTAAATCCAGATTTATTATTTTTAGGTACCGAGTTTGGTTTGTATATAACTATAAATGGTGGTGAAAGTTGGAGTAAATTCACCAATAACATGCCTGCAGTTGCAGTTCATTTTATAGATCTTCAAAAGAAAACTAATGATTTGGTAATGGGTACACATGGTAGAGGTGTAATTATTATTGACGACATTTCTCCTTTAAGGGAGATTAATAAAGAGATGCTTGCAAAAAAAGTTCATTTCTTTAAACCTAAACCAACGATAATTAATGAAGAAGGTAGTTTTTCTGGAAGTTTTGGAAGGGAAACTCAATTTATAGGTTCAAATCCTACAAAATCTGCGCAAATAAAATATCATTTAAACAGAAGACATACTTTTGGAAAAATGACTTTAGAAATTCAGGATGAAAAAGGCACAACCATATCAAAATTAGGCCCTGGAAAATCAAAAGGAATTAATATTGTGAATTGGAATTATCGATTAAAACAACCAAAAGTTGCAAAAGGAAAAACATTTAGCTTTGGTGGTTTTACATCCCCCCTTGTTAAAGCAGGTACTTATACTGTTGTTCTTAAAAAAGGCAAAGACACTTATACCAGTAAAATAGATCTTATTTACGATCCTAATTCTAAACTAACATCTTCCGATAGAGCATTCAAACATAATACAATAATGAAAATGTACAATATGTCTGAGGCGTTAGCATATATGGTTTACGAGTTAGATGCTATCACAAAAAAAGCTATAGAACTTAAAAAGCAAAAATTAGTTAATAAACTAATGGGGTTAAAGGAAACATTAGTAATAACTTCTGGAGACAATTATGTTGGCTCTGCAGAACCACAATTACGAGAAAAAATGACAGACTTATATAGTAAAATTGCTTCTAGTTATGATAAACCTTCTGATGCAGAACTAGAAAACTTATCAATTATAGAAGAGCGTTTTGAAAATGCCCAAAAAACATATTCAAAAATTAAAAAGAAAATATCCTTTTTAGAAGATTTAAACTTAAAAAGTGTTGAAGAGTTTCTTGAATAGAAAAAATAATGTGTTGATGTGCTAATAGGTTAATATGTTGATTCGTTGAATTGTTTAGATGTTTGTTTAGCGAGAGTCCTCATACCAATTTATTTTTAAGTTTATAAAGGCAAAAAATTATTGCACAGTATTAGTTACGGAATTATTTTTAACGCATAGAAAATTAAAAAGAACGATTTATATGCGGCATTTAAAAGGTTAATTGGTATTACTCATATAACTTTATATTTATATTTACACGTTAGGAATGGGCGAAGATATATCTATTAATGCGCCATTAGGGTCTTCAAGTAGTAACCTTCTTTGCCCATAAAATGTATCACTTGGCTCACTTATAACTTTAAATTTTTCTTTTTTAGCTATTTCATAAACCTCATCTACATTATCAATAACAAAAGTGATGTAAAACCCATTTGGATTAGTTTGAAAATCGGTAGGTACTATTTCATTTTTTTTGTCAATAATACCTAATTCGAGCTGTTTATCTTTAGAGATTAAATGCACAAACCAGTCACTATCATAATCAATATTAAAATCGAATAGTTTTACATAAAAATTTTTACTCTCCAAGAGCTTTGTAGAGCATATGTTAGTCATTAACCTATTTATTGTCTTCATTTTACAGTTAGCTTTATTAGGTTAAAATAAATGAGCACATAAAAATACGCAGAAATACTACTTTTTAAAGTAAAATTATAATTAGTTGTGAACAAAAAACATTTATTTTTGTTACAAATACCATTTACCAAAATAGATTTACCTTAGTAAATACATTTAATAAACAACTGGTATAAACTAAACTTTTATATGCTCTTAAAATTTTTACTTCTGGGATCTTTTTTTACAATTTTAAACTTAAACGCTCAATATTCGAATTTATATGTAGGTACTTATACTCAAGGTGATAGTGATGGTATTTATTACTATAAATTTAATACTGAAACTGGTGAGCTAACTAGCAAAACACTTGCAATTACAATAGATAACCCTTCTTTTTTAACGCATTCTAAAGATGGAAATTATTTATACTCTGTAAACGATACTGGAAATGGTTTTGTGTCTTCATACAAAATAAATAAAGACCATACTTTAAACCTTTTAACGCGCGTGAGTAGTCACGGTAAAGCGCCTTGCCATATTGCTATAAACGGTGCTAATTCTAAAATTGCAGTCTCTAATTATTGGGGTGGTACTGTACCTATTTACGCTATCAATAAAGATGGCGCCTTATTAAATGCTACCCAAGTTTTTAATCTTAATACAGATGAAATACCTGCCAGAGCACATTCAGCGCAATTTCATTTAAACGATTTATTTGTTGCAGATTTGGGAAACAACGCTATTACTCACTTTAAGTTATCTAATGATGATAGCTATAAACTCGCATCTAAATCTATCATAGAAATAAAAGGGAATCCAGGACCGAGGCATTTTGCTGTTACTAAGGATGATACATATCTATATGTTATCAATGAATATGGTAGTTCCATTACTTCTATTAAGAAAACTAAAAAAGGCTACAAGCAAATTGATCACGATTCTACCCTGGACACTAAATATAAAGGAAAAAATTCTTGTGCCGATATTCATTTATCTAAAGATGAACAATTTTTATATGGTTCTAATAGAGGAGAAAATTCTATTGCTGTTTTTAAAAGAAATTTAAAAACAGGCACCTTAGAAAAAATTCAAAATATTTCTGTTCACGGTAACTGGCCTAGAAATTTTACGTTAGATCCATCTGGTAAATTTCTTCTAGTTGCTAACAGAAAAAGTAACGCTATTTCGGTTTTTAAAATTAATACTAAAACAGGAATGCTCACTTTTTTAAAAAGCTATGATGTTCCAGAACCCGTTTGTCTCGATTTTATATAATACCATTTACGTAATTTAATTTCGTATAAATATTTTTGTCATTTCTGTATTCGTAATAAAATGAAGAATAATTTTGTATCGAGAAGCTGCTAACCTGTTGTCGATACATCCCGAAGCAAGTTCGGGACACTCGAACTGACATATACGAAAATTTTAATCGTAAATCGTAAAATAATTGGTATCATCTACAATCGATAGGTAATAAAAAAAGCGTCTAAAAATTTAGACGCTTTTTTTATAATTTTTGAACACTTACTTTATCTGTTCATATTTTTTATTGCTTCTGTAAACTCATCGATATCTACACCTTCATTCACTAAAGTTAACGCTTTATCTACAATATACTTTGCATTTTCTGTATTGAATCCCAGACCTACAGCTATTTTATGCAACAAGACTTCCTGTTCTTCTCCTCTAATTTGGTCTGCATATACCATGCGTGATAAATCAAATAAACGCTCTAAACGTCTATCGTAAGATGTAGGAGGGTTTATAGGATGCGACTTATAATCTTTTAAAATAATTTTATAATCTGCTTCACTAATATCTAAATTTCTTGCAACTCTATCTAAAAAAGCTTGCTCTCCATCTGTTATAATACCATCATCCATTGCAACACGTACTAAAGCGGCAAAATGATCTTCATTACGCTTCTTAAAACCACTGTCAAATAAATCTGAAAACGACATAATACTCTCTTTTTTTTAACGCTACAAACCTACATATTTTTTTTAAGAAACATATCCCTAAAATTTAATTTTTTGATTGCTTGTTTCTCCAAAAAGACACAACAATTTTTATAATTTATTCCTTGTATTGCTTTGCTTTTTTGGATATTCCATTTACATAATCTCGAATCATATTAGCCTGTTTAGAAAGAGAATCTCCTTTAAAACAACATATATCTTTATAAGTAATATTAGTATTGTAATAGCGTAAATACATAGCTGCTAAAGGCATGTAGGACCAATGCCATTTTTCTAAATTATAGCCTGTTCTACCTTGTTTTTTATTAGTATAAACTTGATAAAACCCATAATTATTAGCGTTCTTTAACAACCATTGGTATTCCTTTTTTCCTTTACCTTTTTCGAAATAGGAATTATTTAGGTTATTAATATCTATATCTGTCCCCCAATGATGTCTTGATGTAGTTGGCATTGAACTGTACTCTAATATTTTTTTGGCTCGACGTAATGGTTTTAGGTTTTTATATTTCTTCCATTTACGTTCCCAAATGCCTTTTTGTTCGTAAAAAGTCCTTGTCCCTGAGATAATTTTTAAATCAACACCATCTTGTTTGGCCATATTAAACATTTTAATAAATGCCTTATAAGCCTCTTTGTTTAAATACATTGTTTTTGACGCATAAATTGAGCCCACTTTTTCAAACTCTTCATGCTTTTTGTAATCAAATTTCCCTAAAACAAAGACCTTATTAAGGTATTTTGGAAAACTTAGCTTTTTAACTACAGGATCACTGTTAGTTTTAGTTTGCAAACTATTTTTTACCTTAGGTTTCTCAACTTGTTTATGTTCTTTGCAACACAGTATAAGTACTAAAAAGGAAAACATTAATTTGATTTTCATGAGCAAATATTTCTAAGTTAACTGGGATTGTTTTGGGATTGTAAAATAAAATGTTGTGCCTTTACCAAACTCTGATTCAAACCAAATTTGTCCTCCTAAAGACTCTACAATCTTTTTACAATAGGCTAACCCAATACCTGTACCTTCATACTCCTCTCGGGAATTTAATCGCTGAAAAATAGCAAACACTTTTTCTTTGTGTTGCTCCTGAATACCAATACCATTATCGGTAACTTGAAACTGAAAATAAGATCTGCTTTGCTCTTCTGGCGCTATTATTTTACAACTAATTGCTACAACAGGGTCTACATCAGGTTTTTTAAACTTAATAGCATTGTTTATCAGGTTTTGGAATAATGTTCTAAGCTCTACTTTACTTCCTGCTACTTCTGGCAGATTATTATAAGTTACTTTTGCGTTAAAACGCTGTATGGCATTTGATAAATCGGATAACACCTCATCTAATAAATCGTTACAATTTATAAATACTTTATGTTTTGCTTTTCCTAATCTTGAATATTCCAATAGCGCATCTATAAGTGAACGCATACGCTTACTTGATTTATCAATAAACTCCATGCTCATTTTTGCATCTTCATCCAATTTATCATCGTAATCATCTCTTAAAAGTTCAATTAACCCTGAAATTGTGGCTAAAGGCTCTTTAAGATCATGACTGGTGATATAGGCAAACTCTTCCAGCTCTTTATTTTTAGATGCTAATATTAAAGACTGGTTGTAAATATTATCGTTTTTTTCTTTTAGAGCACTATTTAAGCGTTTTATAGACCTATTGTTTTTATAAATCAATAGCCCAGAAATTAATGCTATAGCGCTCAATAATATTAACAAATAGCTTATTATACGCTGGTTATCAAGCTCTTTGTTTATAGACTTTAACCTCGACTCTTTAACAGTGATATCCTCTTTTTGTTTGGATAATATTCTATTTTGAGTTTCTATTTTCTCACTGGCCAATTCTATGTGTTGTTGACTGCTCTTTAAAGCATCTAATTGCTTTAAAATACGCGTTTCAAGTTCTCGTTCTATAATTATTTTTTCTGAATATTTTTTCTTTCGAAATTCTGAAACTAATTTAAGTGCTTCTATCTGATTTTGTTTACTTTGCAGAGCTTCTCCCTGAGTTTCAATTTTAGATACTTTCTTGTTTATAGCTTCTTTTTGATTTCGAATTTCCTGTTCTTTGAGCTTAATCTCGGTTTTCGTTTTATCTAACTGCTCATTACTTTTTTCTAACTTTTTTTCGTAGTCCTGAAAATGTTGTTTCCATTTTTCTATTGAAGAAATAGCGCCTATACGTAAACTAGCAGGAACACTAATATTATTTTCATTTAAAATAGCTTCGTTAATCTCGTATTCAAAACGATTATCTACCTTAACAATATTTATCATTGAAGCGTTATACGGGTAGTCTTCGGTAATCAACAAGGTATTGTTTCCCGATATTTTATTTAAAATATAACCAACATCAAAGCCTTTATTGTAATTAACATAAACAAGATCAACATCTGTTATGTCTTTAACTGCACTAAAATTTAGGATACGAACAGGCTTGCCTTTTAGTTGTCGTTTTTCAGAAAGCGCTCTTAAATCTATAATGGTACGTTCTTTCCCAAGAACCCCAATAATAAAATGTGAATTCGTATTAGTATCGTTATATACTACTTGTTCTGCAAAATTAAAAATAGAAATAGCGCGCTTAAGTCGATTTACTTGCTCACTTGAATTTTGAGATCCCATATGTAAAGACACCAATAGCACTATAGCTAAAAAAATATGCTTCTTTAGAACGATACTTTTCATAGTATTAGAGTCTTAATGCTATTCTTGCAAAATAGTTGGCTCCATTTACACCAAACTGCTGTACACGTCTACTATATACAAAACTTCCTTGAGATGTATTGGCCGAATGCTTATGTTTATCTGGATAAATATCAAAAATATTATTACACCCTACAGTAACATTTAACCAACCATATGGGTTATAAGTAACATACAAATCAGTTATAAATTTAGGTCTAAATTTTTGATCTCTACTTTCAACTATTCCATTAAACTCGTTAAGTTGCCAGTTACTTGCGTCGCCATCATCTGGGTGAATATAATCTAAGCTTCCAAAATAGGTGCCAATTAGATTAAATTTAAATTTATCTAGCTCATAATTTATATACGAGTTAATTTTAAATTCTGGTTGTGCAGATTCTATTCTGGAACGCTCTTCCCTATTAAACAGAGATTCGACATCATTATTAATAACGCTATTATCTTTAATTTTAGTCACTCTGGTTTTTGTAAAATTAGCAGACACTTTTGCTTTCATCTTACCTTCCCCTATTTTATCTTGATAGTGAAATGTAGCTTCTACACCATTGGTTTTAGAATTTATTGCATTAACAAAAAATTGCGCTGCGGTTACATCAAAAGGTGATAAAATAGCTTCATAGCCTTCACTAAATTGTCCAGATAATACAATACGATCTTTAATATTTATATTATAATAATCGAAAGCAAACGTATATTTATCTTTTACTTTAGCGCTTAATCCTAAACTAAAGTGCTTGGATAATTCTGGCGCTAAATCTTTAACATTAAAAGCATCTGTAACCAAGGAACTTTCGTGATTAAAAGTGCCTACTTGACTAATGTCACTATCAAAATATTGCGTACTTATTTTTTGGAAATATACTTGATGTAATGAAGGTGCCCTAAAACCTGTAGAATAACTAGAACGCACAGAAATATTCTTATTAAATAAATATCTACTAGACACTTTCCATATAGCATTCTCACCAAAATCATTGTTGGATTCGTACCTAAAAGCTGCTTTTAATAGTAAAGGGTCAATTGGTTTTAATTCAATATCTAGGTAGCCTGAGGCATTAGATCTATAGCGTGTTAATTCATCTCTGGGATGAATACCCGGAAAAACCTGAGCACCTATCAATCGTTGCAATTCTTCGCCATTGTTGTCTATAAAAGTCTCCTCTCCATTTACATAAGAATCTTCTTCTCCTGCTATTATTTCATAGCGTTCAACACGAACTTCTCCACCAAAAGCTAAATTTAGCCCTTTCATCACATCAAATGGTTTACTAATATCGATGTTTGTTGTATTAAGCTGGTAGTTATAACCTCCCGATTTAAATGTTTTGGGAGAGACAACTCCAATGGATGCATTATTAGAATTATTAACAGTAAAATCGATACTATTTTGACCTATAGAATGGCTAAAATCCAAATCCCAACCATTTTTCTGTCCTCTTACGCCAATAGTTAAAGCATCATCTTGAATATTAGTAAGTATTTCGGGAGAAAACCCATTAGGGAATAGCTCTCTAACAACAAGCTGTTCATCTTTTGGAAAACGATAAAACCCCTTAGATAGACCTTCTCTGGAGTTTCTTCCACCAAAAAAATACATTCTCGCTTTGTTAAAAAGCGATAGCTCACCATTAAATCCCAATGCAGAATTACGCGTTGTGGCACTACCAACCTCCATCACTCTTTTATTTTTATAACCAGTCTGGGAGAAGAAATTATTTTGCTCTATTAATTGACTGTCAAGCGTGTTATCTAATGAATACACATTACCCCTATAATCTCCAGCTCTATTAGTCGCTCCTCTATCTCTAAACTCTCCTGTTAAATTTATATATCCAGTATTACCTATTTTCAATCCAAAATTACCACTAAAGTAGCGTAACATGCCATCACCCTCTGTATTACTACCAAATCCAGATTCAATATCAATAACATCGGTTTGCTTTTTTAATATAATGTTTATAACCCCCGCAATAGCATCGGATCCATATTGTGATGTGGCTCCATCACGTAATACTTCAATACGATCTATAGAAGCTACAGGAATGGCATTAAAATCTGTCCCAACACTACCTCTACCAATAGTACCATTAACATTTAACATAGATGAGGTATGTCTGCGTTTCCCATTGATCAACACCAAAACTTGATCTGGCCCCAACCCTCTAAGTGTTGCAGGGTCTATATGATCTGTCCCATCTGAAATTGTTTGATGTGTTGAATGGAATGATGGTAATAGATAGTGTAGAATTGTTCCTAATTCAAAATGAGACGAATTACTTATTTCCTCTGGAGTAATTATTTCTATAGGCACTGTTGTTGCTAGTGAATATTGCGGAGAAGAACGTGTACCTAGAGACACAGGTTCTTCGGCAGAAAACCGTGTTTGTAACACAAAATCAAGTAACACTTTATCTCCTACTTTAGCTATTACAGATTTACTTTGCGAACTATACATTACAAAAGATACAGTGACCACATGGTCGCCTTCTTCTATATTTAATTCGTAATTACCATTAATATCTGTTGTTGTTTGTAAATTGCTACCTTCTATTAAAACTTGAGCTCCAGGCAAATTACCAAATTCATCCGAAACATTACCCCTAATTACCGCTCTGTTTTGCGCATAAATATGCATACTTAACACACATAAAACTAACAAAAACAAATACTTGTTAAGTTTTTTCTCCATACTATTATAATTTATCAAAAATAATTCTGCCTTATATTGATTTGTAAAGGATTCTCTCTCCAAACATGAATCTTCTTCATAAGAAAATTCAGCAAAACTAATTGAGTTTATTAAATTGATTTACTGAGCGTTAATTCACTCAATATTTTATCTAAAACAGTTAGGGATAAGGGTTTATTAATATAATTATTTATTAAACTACTCCTTTTTGCTCTTTCTTGATCTTCAGGGTTGGATGAGGTCGTGAGCATTACAATATCTATACTTGAAGTAAAATTGATATCTAGTTCGTTATAGGCTTCTATAAACTCCCAACCATTCATAGCTGGCATGTTTATATCTAAAAAAATTATGTCTGGTTTTTTTACATTACCCTTTAAGGCTTTATTTAAATATTCTAATGCAGCAGAAGCGCTATTTACTGATGCTGTAACACCAAACTCATCATGCTTTTTTACAATTTTTTCGTTATAAAAACTTGTAAATTTATCATCGTCTATCAGCAATGTTTGTTTCATTAAGTAATAATTATGTCTTTAAAAATTACTTTTTAAAGACCTTTTAATTAAAAATTATTTTGGCACATTTAGCTTAAAATATACTTCTTAATTTTACCTAAAAGTATAAATTAAGCATATCGCTATAATAACGATTTAAAGTAAAATTTCCTAAAATATAGAAAACAATCCTTCTTTTTTGAAATTAAATCTTACAAAAAATAACTTTATAACTATAAATTCCCTGCTTATATTTGCAATTATTTAAAAACAACTAGATTGAGTAAATCAATACTCTCACAAACCTATACTCAGATTTTCCAAAAACAAAATCTGCAGGATTCTATTGTCCAAAATCTACTATTAGAATCTCAAAACAACAAAGCCAAAATACACTTAAAGGGCCTTGTTGGCTCCTCTTTTTCATTCGTAATCTCTGGTCTTTTTAAAGAAGCTAATAAACCCTTTTTGTTAATTTTTAATGATAAAGAAGAAGCTGCTTTTTATCTTAATGATTTAGAGCAGTTGTGTGGTGATAAAGACGTTTTGTTTTATCCCGGAAGTTACCGAAGACCATACGAAATAGAAGAAACAGATAATGCAAACGTTTTATTAAGAGCCGAGGTTTTAAATCGAATTAATTCACAAAAAAAACCCGCAATAATAGTTACTTATCCTGATGCACTTTTTGAAAAAGTTGTTACCAGAAAAGAACTGGAACGTAACACATTAAAAATAGCTATAAATGATAACTTATCTATAGATTTTGTTAATGAAGTTTTGTTTGAATACCAATTTAAACGTGTTGATTTTGTAACCGAACCTGGGGAGTTTTCGGTAAGAGGAGGTATTGTAGATGTATTTTCTTTTTCACATGACCAGCCTTATCGTATTGAATTTTTTGGCGATGAAGTTGATAGTATAAGAACCTTTGATGTAGAAACACAATTATCTCTGGAGCAGATAAAAAAAATTAATGTAATTCCCAATGTTGCGAATAAACTAATGCAGGAAAGCAGACAAAGTTTTCTTAAATATATCGCTCAAAAAACTGTGGTTTGTTTAAAAAATGCCGACGCTTTATTTTCGAGAATTGACACGTTTTATTCTAAAGCAGAAGAAACGTTCAAAACACTTTCTGAAGATATAAAACATGCTAAACCTAATGCGCTATTTTGTAATTCTGAATTACTAAAAAAGCAGTTACTGGATTTTTCGTTAATAGAATTTGGCACTTCAACAATATTTAGTAATGCATCCAAACCTTTAGAATTTAACACGTCACCGCAACCTGCTTTTAACAAACAATTCAACCTCTTAATTGAGGATTTAAATACTAATCATAAAAAAGGCTACACCAATTATATTGCTTGTGTAAGTGAACAACAAGCCAAACGGTTTCATGATATTTTTGAAGACACCAATGAAGATAATGGTGAAAACCCAGAACAAAAAGTACATTATAAAACCATTGTTTTATCGCTTTACCAAGGGTTTGTAGATCATGACCATAAAATAGTTTATTACACAGATCACCAAATATTTGAGCGTTATCATAAATTTCATCTTAAAAATGGTTATGCTAAAAAGCAAGCCATTACTTTAAAGGAACTTACTAATCTAGATATTGGAGATTACGTCACCCATATAGACCATGGTATTGGCCGTTTTGGTGGACTGCAAAAAATAAATGTTGAAGGCCTGCCTGGCGGACAGGCAGGTAAAAAGCAGGAAGCCATTAAGTTAATTTATGGTGAACGCGATGTGTTATATCTAAGCATTCACTCGCTACATAAAATCACTAAGTTTAACGGAAAAGATGGGAAACCTCCTAAAATCTATAAATTAGGGAGTAATGCATGGAAAGCCTTAAAACAAAAAACCAAAGCGCGTGTAAAACATGTGGCTTTTAACCTAATAAAACTTTACGCCAAACGCAAAACCCAAAAGGGCTATCAATACCATCCAGATAGCCATATGCAACATGAGTTAGAAGCATCTTTTATATACGAAGACACACCAGATCAAAGTACTGCTACTGCAGATATTAAAACTGATATGGAAAGTGAACGCCCCATGGACCGTTTAGTGTGTGGTGATGTAGGTTTTGGGAAAACAGAAGTTGCCATTCGTGCAGCATTTAAAGCTGTTGACAATGGCAAACAAGTAGCTGTATTAGTGCCTACAACTATTTTAGCATACCAGCACTCGAGAACCTTTTCTCAGCGTTTAAAGGATTTTCCTGTCACAGTAGACTATGTAAATCGTTTTAGAACAGCCAAAGAAAAACGAGAAACACTTGAAGATTTAGAACAAGGTAAAGTAGATATTATTATTGGCACACATCAACTAGTAAATAAAAATGTAAAATTTAAAGATTTAGGATTGCTTATTGTTGATGAAGAACAAAAATTTGGGGTCTCCGTAAAAGAAAAACTTAAAACTCTAAAAGAAAATGTAGATGTATTAACCTTGACAGCTACACCCATACCTAGAACACTTCAATTTAGCTTAATGGCAGCCCGAGACTTATCGGTAATAACAACGCCTCCCCCAAATCGATATCCAATAGAAAGTCATGTAATTCGTTTTAATGAAGAAACTATTCGTGATGCGGTGAGTTACGAAATTCAACGCGGTGGACAAGTATTCTTTATTCATAACCGTATTGAAAACATTAAAGAAGTAGCAGGCATGTTACAGCGTCTCGTACCAGATGCAAAAATCGCCATAGGCCATGGACAAATGGAAGGTAAAAAATTAGAACAGCTTATGCTTTCCTTTATGGACGGTGCTTTCGATGTTTTAGTAAGCACTACCATTATAGAAAGTGGGCTTGACGTGCCTAATGCTAATACCATTTTTATAAATAATGCCAATAATTTTGGGTTAAGTGATTTACACCAAATGCGAGGTCGTGTAGGACGAAGTAATAAAAAAGCCTTTTGTTATTTTATTACTCCTGAGTATTCGGCCATGACAGAAGATGCCAGAAAACGTATTACTGCGCTAGAACAATTTACCGAGTTGGGTAGCGGTTTTAATATTGCAATGAAAGATCTTGAAATTAGAGGTGCAGGGGATTTATTAGGAGGTGAGCAAAGTGGTTTTATTAATGAAATAGGCTTTGATACCTACCAAAAAATATTAAGCGAAGCCATAGAAGAATTAAAAGAAAACGAGTTTAAAGAGTTATATGATGAAAACCCAGAGGAGAAAGTATATGTTAAAGACGTTACTATAGATACCGATTTTGAATTACTTTTTCCCGATGATTATGTAAACAATATTGCCGAAAGATTAAATTTATACACGCAACTCAATAATTTAAAAACCGAAGAAGAATTAACAACATTTAAGCGCGATTTAATTGATAGATTTGGAGAACTCCCAGAGCAAGTGACTTATTTATTAAATAGTGTCCAAATAAAGTGGTTAGCTACTAAAATAGGTTTCGAAAAAATAATCATGAAACAAAATAAACTTATTGGTTATTTTATCAACGATCAACAAAGTAGTTTTTATCAAAGTGCTAACTTTACAAAAGTTTTGCAGTTTGTACAAAAGCACCCAAATGTTTGTAAAATGAAAGAGAAACAAACCAGAAACGGTTTGCGATTAATGTTAACATTCCATAATATAACATCTGTAAAACAAGCTTTGGACGCTTTAAAACCAATTATGGCTTAATTGTTGCCTTAAACAAATGAATCTATTTTAAAAAAATACAACATATTAATATAGGCTTACTAAAGCTACTAACTATTAAAACACTATTTATAGACCCAATGAAACGTTTAATTCTCCTAATATTAATAACACCTTACGTTTTACTGGCACAACATACTATTAAAGGTACGTTTTCTCCTGCTGGTGAATTTAATATGGCACTATTGTATAAGGTAACTCCAACAATGTCAAATTATATAACCAATTCGCCTATAGATGAACATGGTAATTTTAATATAAAACTAGATTCTACGGTAACTAAAGGCACTTATCGAATAACTTATGCTGTGCCACAAGAAGAGTATAATTTTGATGTGATTTATAATGGTGAAGAAGATATTGAGTTAACTTTTAATTCTGAAACAGGTGTAAAATTCCTGTCCTCTGTAGAAAATAAACTTTTAGAATCTTATACAAATAGTATGCTAATGATTACGCAAAGTATTGGTAACTATTACAGAGACTCTAGTGATAAAAAAAGTAAAAAGAGTTTAGAAAAAATTTTTAAAACCCAATTAGAAACACAGCAAGGTTTTGAGAAAGCTGCAAAAGGTACTATTGCATATCATTTTATAAAAGCCAATAAACCTTACATACCAGAAAGCGCTGTTGATGTTTTAACTTATGTAGATTTAGTTAAAACACATTATTTTGATAATGTAGATTTTAATAGTAAAATATTGCAAAGCTCTAATTTCCTAACCGAACGTATGCTTAATTATGTGTTTGGTATATCTACCGAAAAAGGAAATGAAATAGGAAGCTATAAAAAAAGCATTGCTAATTTCAATAAAAAAATTAATCAAGTGTTTATGGTTCCTGCTGTTAAAAAAGCATTGTTTACAGATTTGTGGGAGCATATGGTAGATATTAAGCTAGATCCGGTAGCTAATTTTATAGCTGAAGAGTATTTAATGGATTTATGCGTTAATTTAAACGATCAACAATTATTACATGCACTTATCTTATACAAAAATATTTCCGTAGGCAATGTTGCTCCAGATTTCCTCATAGAAATTAAAGAAAAAGAAAAAACAGTTAAAAAAAGGCTTACAGCGTTAGATATTGCCGAAAATTATATTATCGTTTTTTGGAGTAGTACTTGTTCGCATTGCTTAAATGAGGTGCCAAAACTCTATAAATTTACTACTGAAAATTTTAAACAAGAACAGCTTAAAGTAATTGCAGTAGGCCTTGAAGACGAACCCTATAAATGGAAAGATCTAACTTACAGTTATCCAGAATTTATTCATGTTTACGGTGAAGGAAAATGGGATAACGAAATTGGTGATAGCTATGGTGTTTCTTCAACGCCTACGTATTTTGTTCTAAACAAAAACAAAGAAATAATAGCAAAGCCTTATGATTATGAAGGGTTGATAAAAATTTTGGAAGAGAAAAAGAAAGAAAGAAAGGAATAAATAGTCCCTTTAAAAATGATAAAAAGCGTCCTCTAGATGCTCTATACTAAACTGTTTTCCTGTTCTTACAATAGCAATAATATCAAAACGCACCTCGACATCTAAATCGTTTACCGTAACATATTCGTCTACAGCTTTAACTAAATTTTTTATCTGTTTTGGTTTTACAAAATCTTGTGGATTTCCAAAATCTGTTGAGGAACGTGTTTTTACTTCAACTATAGCCAATGTATCGTTTTGTTGTGCTATTACATCCACTTCAGCTTTATCGAATCGGTAATTGCGCTCAACGATAGTGTAGCCTTTTTTCAATAAATAATCTACAGCTAACTGCTCTCCTTTTTTACCTAGTTGATTGTGTTTTGCCATAAACAATGAAAGTACAAAAAAGAATTATAATAAAACATATGTGCGCTTTTTCTAAAATTATCTACTCGATTAAATACATAATTTATAATACTAAAAATCTAAAAACAAAACAATCACAAGGTTATTTAATTGATTTTTATTAGTTTGCAGCTACCCAAACTTAAAAGAATCATCAAATTATGAACTTTCATACTCGCAAACCTGCTGTAATTTTAGCTGTATTTTTCGTTTTTATCTTTTTAGTTAATTGTAAGTCTTCAGACGATGAAGTGTTGCTTGACAATCCCGAAACTGAGGCTGAAATTAAAGATATTGACAATACCCCTACTGAAAATTTAAATAGTGTGCCTATTCCTTGTGAGGAATGTACCTATGTGGTTAATGGCTGGAAAACAGATGGAAAAGAACTAGACCTAAAACCTGGAGATATTATTTGTCTGGATGGCACCAAAAGCACAAATAATTTATTGTTTACCAATATAGTAGGAACAAAAGAGTCTCCTATTATTATAAAAAACTGTGGCGAAAAAGTTGTTTTTATTAACCCCAGTAATAGTGCTTATGGCGTAAAATTTCAATATTCCAACAATTTTAAGTTCCTGGGTAATGGTGGCGGTGGAAACTATGGCATTAAAATCTCAACCGATAAAGGGTTTTTCCTAAGCATGCAAACCTATACAACCGATTTTGAAATCGCTAATATTGAAATTGCTGGTAAATCTAAAAACATGTCTGGATTTGCTGGAATAGGCATAAAAACAAGCCCTTATGAGGATTGCGAAAATTTCACAGACCCATCAAGGTCGTCATGGGTAATGCGCAACATAACTGTTAGAGATAATTACATACATGATACCGAAGGGGAAGGCTTATATATAGGCCATGGATTTTATAATGGCAGGATTGAGTCTAATTGTTCGGTAAAGACGTATTCGCATGCAATAAAAGGTGTAAGAATTTACAATAACCGTATAGAGAATGTAGGTTACGATGGTATTCAAATAAAGAATGCTAACGAAGATGTTAAAGTATACAACAATATAATTAATGGTTATGGGGTTAAAAACGAAGGTGCTCATGATGAAGGGCTTTATATTGGAGATGGTACTACAGGTGCTTTTTACAATAACAAAATTATAGACGGAGGCACAGGTATACAATGCCATGGTATGGGTAATTTAGATATCTACAATAATCTAATTGTAAAAGCTAGAGACTATGCTTTTTTTGCTGCATCGGGCACTTATGTTTACAGGTTTCCAGATGGTTATTTTAATATTTTTAATAATACCTTTCATACTCAAGGCGATAAAGCATTTGCCTTTTTTGGAGGTGAAGGGGGCATAAAACGATTAAAAAATAATATTTTAATTGCACCTAATGCTACAGAAATAGCTAGAAAAGGGGTTGCTTTAGATTCGTCTCATAATGTTTTCACCAAAGATAAAACACTTATGAAATTTACTAATTTTTCTGAAGGTGATTTAACACTAAATACCGATTCACCTGGAATAGATAGTGGTACAGATTTAAGTGTATTTGGAGTTACTAGAGATCTTTTAGATACTAACCGCCCACAAGGGAATGGTTTTGATTTAGGGGCTTATGAGTATAAAAATTAGTGCATTAGTTAATGTATAAATACAATTGAGGGTTATTGTTTCACTAATTTTAATCTCCTATTATTATTAATAGTTACAAAATATACTCCAGTACTGTATTGACTCATATCTATTTGTAATAATGAAGATGTTTTAAACTTTTGTACGAACACTTTTTTACCTATTATATTAAAAATTTTAACACGATATAAATCCGTATTTTTAAGCTTAATGCTTAAAATATCAGTTACAGGGTTGGGATACACACTAAATTCAATAAAATCATCCTTTTTAGTACTTAATGCTCTTGAAGCTGTATTAAACAAATTACCAGAAAGCCCAAACATATATATAGCCCTTAGCGTATTTCCAAAATAAGTATTATCCACTTGGGCTTTAAGTACTGTATAACCAGAATTTACAAAGTTTTGATCTGTAGAGGACATCGCTGCTAAAGCATAAGCGCCTGTAAAAGTAGGATCCTTATAATCTGTTCTAATAGGTGTGCCATCTTGCCTATACCCTGGATATATATTACCAAACCCCCTAGCATTATTTACAAAATTATTACATAGTGTGTTATAGCTTAAAGCTTCAGGATTACCATACCAAACATAGTCTATTGCCGTTCGCCAAGGTGTTCTGGCGGCATCATAATTATATGTTTTACCTTGCTCATTTGCCCAATCTACCTCTGTGGAGTAATCACCATTGGCTTTAGTCCAGTCGGAAACAAGGTTATAAACAGCATTATTCTTACTTAAATTAGCATTAATAATATCGTAACATTTACTAGCAACAGCATTCCAAAATGCAGTATCACCTGTATATTCCCCAAAAGCTCTAAAATATCCTGTAGCAAAATACGAGGGATTTGTTGTATTACTACCTCCCCAAGCATCACCAGGCTTTAAAACATTTGTTCCACTTTCTACTTCGTGAACTTTGATAGCATTTATAAGTGTTTTAGCATCTTCTCCATAATCTATAGCTCCAGAATTGCCCCAACGTTGTTCGGCGACCATTAAGGCATAAGCCGCATCTAATTCAGCATCGGTGGCACCGTTTTGTTCATTAACACTACTACACCCCTCGATCTTCCAGTTCATAACCCCATTAGAATTCCTATGGTCTTTATAGTAGAGCCATAACCCATCAAATGCCTGTTTATCATTGGCATAAGCGGTTAAGAGCATGCCATAAGCAATACCTTCAGACACAGTAAAATTTGGATCAGTAAAAGCAACTCTAAACCTTCCATTGTTACATGTTCTTAGAAATCTGGTTTTCCAGTCCACATACACATCCCGCATATCATTAGCTTGCACATTTGTTGCTTTTAGACCATAAGCATAATTCGCATCCACAAATTGAATGGCAGAATTTTGACTGTTCCCTAGAGCGCAAACAATGACAACTAAAAGAAATAGCTGGTATTTAGTTTTCATAATTGTAAGTTAAGTTCGTATTTGCAGATACGTCAAAACCTTCAAAAAGGATTTTAAAATGTGAAAAAATAAAATTTTAACTAAACCACTATGGACTTTAAGTCCATAGGTTTGGTTCGCAGACTGAAAGTCTGTCAGATGAAATACGTAATCAAATCTGTGTAAATTCGTGTAATTCGTGTCAAAAGTTTTTAGAAGCTAAAGCGAAATGCTCTAAAGTACATAGTTTCGACTAAATTTGAGACCAATGAACACATCTCTTTTTTTATAGGGTGGGTGTAATTGTTTTTATATAAAACGAGCATGTGAGGTTTTATTCAACTCTAAATAATATTAAAAAAATATAAAAGATCGTTATAACTTTTCTATTGATTTTGTACTTTGTAAACCACGCCTATGTTCGCCAATAGTATTTGTAATTTACATACATAAAAAATCAAGAAGTGATTTTTGCATAGATACATATACTATTAGATTGCTAGTCTGTTTATACATTTTATAATTAAACACTCCCTACAAAAAAGGTAAAAGAGTGCTACAGTTAGACCTAGCTATGATGGTTTACTATTATTTAAAATTTTATTATGGACATGGTATAAATTAAATAATTGTGACGTTAATTTTGAGGTTTTGTCTTCAATGCATTTAAAAAGTTGGCAATTATCAAGAAATCCCCAACGAATAATAATTGCTATAATTCTTAAAGAAAAATAAAACATAGCTTTACAGTAAACAAAGTTAATTAATGAAAAAACTATTTATACTTGTTTGTATTCTATTTATAGCATGCAAAAAAGAACTCCCAAAAGTTGAGAAAGTAAAAAAAGCATTTTACTACTGGAAGACTAATAGTTGGTCAATGGAAAAAGAGGAAGAAAACATGTTAAGACATGAAGAAATTAGTAAATTATATGTGAAATTTTTTGAGGTTTCTCATAATGATTTTGATGGGAATATCCCTGTTTCCAAAAGCAGTTTGCATATTACAGAAAAACAACCCTATACAATAGTTCCTACTGTATATATTAGAAATGAAGTATTTAAAAAGAGTAATGATCAAGACATCAAAAAATTGGCAGATAACATCTATTTTTTAATAAATAAAAAGATAAAAGACTATTATAGAAATGCATTTGTTTTAGATGAAATACAAATAGATTGTGATTGGACTCCAAGTACCAAAGAGGCCTATTTTTCTTTTTTAAAAGCATTAAAGACTCAGGTAAATAAACAACAAAAAATTAGCTGCACACTAAGGTTATATCCATATAAGTACCCTAATAAAATGGGAGTGCCTCCAGTAGACAAAGCGATGTTAATGTGTTACAATTTAATAAATCCACTAAGCGATAAAAATAAAAACTCTATACTAGATATTGGAGCGCTTAAAAAATATTTGGTAAGAAACAAAAAGTATCCAATACATTTAGATGTAGCATTACCGTTATATTCTTGGATGCAAGTGTTTCAAAATAATACGTTTACTAAAGTAATTTATAAAGACTTCGATAAAATTAAATCGGTATTAACACCAATAAAGCCCTTGTGGTTTGAGGTCGTAAAAGATACAACAGTAGCCGATATGTATTTTAGAGTAGGTGATAAAATTAAATACGACGAAATATCCAAAAAAACCATTGAAGAAGCCATTACTGTTATTAAAAACAATGTTGAATTAGATAAAGAAATAACCCTTTCTTTTTTTCACTTAGATAATGAACAATTAAAACATTTTTCAAATGAAAAAATCACTGATTTATATACTCTTATTAGCCAGTAATCTGGTGTTTAAATTACATGGATGTGGCTATTATCCAAATGGAGAATATATACGCTTTTGTTTTACACATTCATCAGATTTAAATATGCCTGAATTTTCAGAATTTGATTATTCTGTGCATAATTTTTACTCTAGTGATAGGGTTGAATATAGTGCAAATGTCGAATTATGGTTTCAGTATTGTAATAAAAATATACCTAAAAGCGTGATAGAAGAAGCCATATATAAAATACCCTCTTATGAATTAGAGAATAGAGCGTCTACAAATAGTATGGTTCAATACTTATATAGACAGAATGACATTGAAACCATTGCATATTTAAAATTTGCAAAAAACTGTGAATCGTTTAATCAAAAATATGAAGATCCCTGGGAGAGAAATGAGCAAAGTGGTATTGAGATACGTAAAAAAATAATTCAAAAAGCAGCGAAAAAAATTGAAGAAACTCATATTGAAAATTTAAGAAGACGCTATGCTTTTTTAGCGATTCGTTTGTCTTATTATAATAAAAATGAAAAAGAAATAGCGCACTTATTTGATAAGTATATTAAAAATACCGATCTCGATATTATCTATTATTGGAGCTTATACTTTAGAACCAAAGTAGAAAAAAACAATGCTTTACGAAGTTATTACGCAGCTCAGGTTTTTGCTAATTCGGCAGAAAAACGATTTACTATTTTTCGAAATTTCGATTTTAAACTGCCTGAAAGCTCCATTTTAAAATACGCTAAAAACAATACAGAAAAAGCAACTATTTATGCTTTAAAAGGCATAAAAACACATGGAAAAGGCTTAAATTATCTACAAAAAATGGCTCAGTTAGATCCCGAAAATAAACTACTCCCCTTTTTAATTTTAAGAGAAGTAAACAAATTAGAGGACTGGATATTAACGCCTTATTTTTCCTTATTCGATCCTGCTTTAAGTGAACATTCTAAAGAATGGTATTATTACTCAGAGAAGGATGACTTTTCGTATGTAGCAATTCAAGGAAGAATTAAAAAAGATAGAGTATATGCTAAAAAAGTATTATCGTTTGTACAAACATTACCAAAATCAATTCAAGAAAAAACAGTATTCAATATATTAGAAATACAACTGCAATATTTAACTCAAAATTACAATGAAGCCTTACAAAAAATAGCCTTTCTAAAAAACAAGACGCCTATTAAAAAAGAAATTTATAACCAGTTAGAACGAACAGAAGCTCTATGTACAGTTGCATTACAAGAAGAAGCTCAGCTTACAAACGAGATTAAAAAAGTTATTTTAAAAAATAAAGAAAATAAAAAATTTGTATTTGCTATTGCCAGAGAATTAGAATATAAAGGAAACACCGTAGAGGCACTACTTTTATACGCTGCCTTGGAAAAGCAGTATAAAGATTATCGTTATTCGGAGGTGTCATGGAAATCTAAAAGAAACAAAAAAAATTCATACGTTGATTATTTTGATAGTTATTTTGAGTACATTAATGTAATGTATTCTGTAGATGAAGTAAAGCATATAATTGCCGATATTTTAGCCAATAAAAATAATACAGATGATTTTTCGGTATGGAAATACAACTTGATACAAAAAGATATTCCGAAGCTATATGATTTAGCAGGCACCATGTATATTAGAAAAAACAAACTTGAAAGTGCTCTTAGTTATTTTAATAAAATAGATGATACATATTGGGATACTACAAAATATTTATGGGGTAAAATAGATGAAAACGGAAATAGAGATTATCAAAATCCGTTTTATAAATTAAATTATACATATAGGTTTATTGAAGAAAAAGAAACATTTGAACTAAACAAAAAAACAGTTACTGCAAAATTAATTGAGTATCTGGAAAAGGCAGAAAGCGTAGACAATAAAGATTACTATTATTTTTTAGTTGCCAATTGTTATTATAATATGACGATTTATGGAAACTCATGGATGATGCGTAGGTTTGGCGTTTCTGCTTACGACACAGACCCATACCCTGAAGATGAAGATGAATTTAGAAAAGGAACTTTAGCTAAAAAATATTATACCTTAGCTTATGAAAATGCAACGAATGATAAATTTAGAGTGCTTTGTTTAAAAATGATTGGTAAATGTGAGTATTTTGAAAAGGTTGATAACAGCAATCGTTCTAAAACCTATTTATCCGATCAAGAAAGCAATTTATTGTTTGAAGCTAATTCTACTTACATAAGGCTTAAAAACATGAATCAAGAATATTATGAAAATTTAACTAGTGGTAATTGCGCTTGGTTTCAAAATTATTTTAAACCGAGCTCTGAAGACTAATACTAAAATGGATTTTTTCATGTTATGAATAATTTGATACAAAACAATAAATATACCAAAATAAACGATGCTTTGCTCTACTCTAAAGATGATATTACCCCCTAAATAAAAAGAAATCGTCTTTCATATGTTCGATTTGAGCATCTTCATTGGTAATAATGTAATTTATGGCTTGCGAGGTGAAATCATCTCCTTTTTTAGTTAGAGATACAATGTTCTTTTCAATGGAAATCATATTGTTTTTAAGTGCCAGTTCTAATACCGATTTAGAGCGTACTTTATGCCAGTTTATATGTTCGTTAAGATGGTTTACATGGCGCTCACTTTTCTCCTTATGGTTTTTTAAATGTAATAAAAAGGTGAGTAAAGACACTTCTGTACGTTGTTGTCTTTCCCTATGTAAAACGGCAATAATACCTTTGCTGGGAGCAAATAAATAGACCACTAAAAATAGCACTCCTAATACTGTGGTTATCGATCCAGATATTGAAGCATCCAATATATGTGCCAACCAGTATCCAGCTATAGCACTAAAAACGCCAAAACAAATGGCATAAGCCAACATGCGTTTTAGGTTATTGGTTAATAAATAGGCAGTGGCTGCAGGTGCAATCATTAAAGCAACCACTAAAATAGCGCCAACAGCATCAAAAGCACCAACTGTGGTTATCGATGACACTGTCATTAATCCATAATGAATCACAGCTGGTGAAAACCCTAAGGATGCGGCTAAACCAGCATCAAAAGTGCTTACTTTTAATTCTTTAAAAAAGGCAAATAACAACCCTATGGTTATCATTAAGATGCTTCCAATAAGCCATAATGCTTTTGGGCCAACATCAATACCTCCAATTATTAAACGATCAAAAGGTGTAAAAGCTAATTCTCCTAGCAAAACAGCATCTACATCCAAATGAATGTCATTGGCATTTTTTGCAATTAGTATCACTCCTATACTAAATAAAGCAGGGAAAACTAGTCCTATGGCGGTATCTTCTTTCACTAACCCTGTTTTTTGAATATATTCTACCAGAACAACGGTAATTATACCTGTTAGAGCTGCTAATAATATGAGTATAGGTGAATTTAAATCATGCGTGATAAAAAACCCAATAACGATACCGGGCAATATAGAATGGCTTATAGCATCGCTAATCATCGCCATTTTTCTAAGTACTAAAAATGTACCTGGAATAGCACATGCTATGGCAACCAAACTGGCTATAAGTTGTATTTCTATTTGTGCATTATTCATTGTCTCCAGTTGTTTGTTGGTTGTATAGATTAGAAGCTGTTTTAAAGCCTTCTTCTGTCATATACCACATATTACCATCAAGTTTCACATAATTTTTATGTACTAATTTTTGAAGCGTCCCTTTTGTAAATCCTTGAAAGTTATTTAGAATTTTAATGGCGTGTGGATGTGTAATGTCTTCATGTGTCTCTGCGATGTTATACATAAAGGCCAAGGTTTTATGCAGCTCTAAATCACGACGGTTTTTTATAAATCTAATTTGTTTAAATAATAGACCTCTACTTGGTGAAAACACAAAAGACAAGAGCACAAATATGCTAGCAACGATTACAATTACGGGACCAGTAGATAAATTATTTTGAGTAGCACTAATTGCTGTACCAAATACCCCCGAAAACGCTCCAAATATAGCAGCCAAAATTACCATAACCCCTAAACTATTGGTCCATTGTCGTGCAGCAGCTGCAGGTGCTAATAACATCGCACTCATTAACACTACACCTACTGTTTGCAACCCTAGAACAATGGCTAAAACAATAAATGAGGTAATTAAAATATCTATTGTTTTTGTATTAAACCCTAATGTTTTTGTATAATCTGCATCAAACAACAAGATTTTAAATTCTTTCCAAAATAGTAGTAATACTAACAAACAAATGCCTGTAACAATAGCCATTAACCAAACATCACGTTCTACTAAAGTAGCAGCTTGACCAAATAGATATTTGTCTAAACCTGCTTGATTTGCATTGGGTTGCTTTTGAATATAGGTTAGAAGAAGCATCCCAAACCCAAAAAACAGAGACAAGATAAGTCCTAAAGCAGTATCTGACTTTAAGTGGGTTTTAGTGATGATTCCTCTAATCCAAAACGTTCCTATAAGCCCACTTACTAGAGCCCCTAGAAGTAATGTATTACTATCTTTAGCTCCAGTAATTAAAAATGCAATGGCTATTCCTGGTAAAGCAGCATGCGAAATAGCATCACCTAAAAGGCTTTGCTTTCGTAAAACTGCAAAACTCCCTAACATACCGGTTATTGCACCTAAAATTGCTGTACCCAATGTTATGGTTCTAAGGGTGTAGTCTGTAAAGACAAGTTCTATGTATTCTTTAATATCTATGATTCTTTATTTATACCTATTGGAATTATTGATGATTTTGTATGATAATTACCTTTTTTCCAAAACCTGAGAAGAAAATCTAAATCCTCTAAATAACTTTTATATGGTTCATTTTTAAAAAAAGTCAATTTATCTTTATACGTACTTACAAAGTATAAAATTAATTCTTTAGAATAAGTAGGAGATAGTAGTAGATGCATAATATCATCATAACTCTCCTCGGTAAAGAATGGGTTATTTATATCAGGAAAGGCATTAATAATATCAAAATAGAACTCTAAACCACTTTTGGGGTTAAAAAAGACAATAACAGGTTCATCAGAGTCGAAATCTTCAAAATTAGGATCGTTTCCAAAATAGCCATCGTCTAAAGTTCTCTGTTTGACCTCTTTTTTTTCTATATCTGATAAACCTAGACTTTGGTTATAAAATTCAAAGTATTTCGATGAAAAAGATGCAATAGTATTGGCTTTCAAAAAGGCTATAGGACTATTATTAAATGCTAAAAATACTTTTTCTTTTTTCTTTAAAATATCATTTATTTCAGAAGTGTTGTATAAAGAGCTCACATCCAACCTTGCTTGGTTAGAGTTTTTAAGGTCTAAAATGAGATCAGCATCAAAATCAGAAGTACTAAAATTTCCTGAAAACCACCATTCATTATTCCATTTTACAAGTCCAATATAAATAATATCGTCTTCAGATAAATTTTCATAATAATCAAAAGATTTTTTAGTGACATTAAATTCGATATTTGAAGCTATGTGTTTTAAAATAATATCATTCTCATTTTGATTTACATAAAAAAAACTACCAGTAATTTTATCTGAAATTGCATTAATACTATGATATTCTGGATGCTCCTTTCCTAAAATACTTTTAGCCCAATCTTTCGCCTTTAAAGATAATAAGGTACTCGATCGGTTAAAGGTATATTCTTCGGTGATTTCGCGCAAAAGACTTGGGATACTCTCTGGGTTCTCTTCCTCATATTCTTCAATAGTATCTAAAATATCATTATCAAAGTCAAACTTTATATCTGTATTGAACAAATAAGATTCGAAGTATACAAGCTGTAAATAGGATCTGGTTGTATAATAATCAATGTTTTTGTTATTTAGCGTGTATAATTTTTTTAGTCTTTTATTTTCTGGAGCATACTCATAAGCTTCGTCGAATACCTTCATTGATGTGGTAGCAATATTTAGGATAAAATTGTTGTAAGGACTAAAGAATTTGTTCTCTTGGGTGGTATTCAAAAAATACCAGGTTAAAAATGCTACATCATCAAAGTTGATTTCTTCATCAAAATAATCAACTTTAATAGGATAAAAAGGTAGGTTCTTATCATAAAGCTCTTTATACATGACTTTAAATGCTCTCCAGATATTGATTTGAGAAATAACATCTTCGAAGTACGATGTTAAAAAGCAACAAAAGAGAAATAGATCGTCTTTCGATAGGTATTGAGAAAGAATAGTTTTTGATGAAGGTATTAAATTTGAATATACTTGATTTGCTATCTTAAGATAATATAAATCCGTGTTGCCATTATATCCCTGAGGCTTTAATGCCAACCAATGCTTTATATAAATTCTATCTTTTGATTTCATTATCTTTCATTTGTTTAATAATTATGTTGTAAGCGCATTACTTAAAATCTAGAAGATAAGTTTTGAGTTCCCCCTTTGGGGGTTAGGGGGCTTTTCTACTCCTGTATACTCACCTTATAGTTAATACCATAGGTTTTGGTTAAATTATCATCGTTAAAAATATCTTTAACTGGTCCTGTTGCTATTTTTTTCACGTTTAAAAACGTTACCCAATCAAAATACTCAGGAACGGTCTGTAAATCGTGATGTACTACGATAACTGTTTTACCTGCTTTACGTAATTCTTTTAAAATATTGATTATGGCTATTTCGGTAGTGGCATCTACACCTTGAAAAGGCTCGTCCATAAAATAGATGGAGGCATTTTGCACTAAAGCACGCGCTAAGAAAATACGTTGTTGTTGCCCACCAGATAACTGGCTTATTTGTCGGTTCTTGAAAGGCAGCATCCCTACTTTTTCTAAAGCTTCCAAGGCCGCTTTTTTTTGTTTTAATCCTGGGCGTTTTATCCATCCTAAGCTTCCGTAAGTTCCCATTTTTACAACATCTAAAGCAGTCGTTGGAAAATCCCAATCTACACTTCCTTTTTGTGGCACATAAGCTACTAACGAACGTTGGTCTTCATAGGGTTTTCCATAAATAGAAACACTTCCAGCAATAGGCTTTAATATCCCTAAAATAGATTTTATAAGCGTTGATTTTCCTGCGCCATTGGGCCCTACAATAGCCATAAGCACACCTTCTGGGATTTCTAAATCAATGTCCCAGAGTACGGGTTTGTAGTTATATGCTACGGTAAGGTCGTCTACTTTTACGGCAATCTTATTTTTCATTTTCTTTTGTTTATCCTGTTCATTTTACCTTCCTGCCTGACACAACGGGGATAAAAACGAATCAAAACCTACTTGTTAGCAGAAATGATATTTACTTCTAAACTCATTACACAAGAGTAAGTTATTCCTCCCCTTCGGGGAGGTTAGGAGGGGCTTTTAACGCATCAACAATTGTATTCACATTATGCTCGTACATGCCTATATAGGTACCTTTAAAAGTTCCTGCATCTCCAAGAGCATCAGAATATAAAGTGCCTCCAATATTCACCTCATGATCTTTAGATTTTACTGCTGCCTGCAACGCTTCTATAGTACGTTTAGGTACCGAGCTTTCTACAAAAATGGCTTTTATATTTTTTTCTATGATAAATGCAGCTAACTTTTGTACATCTTGTACACCTGCTTCGGTTGCAGTAGATAGTCCTTGTAAGCCTACGACTTCAAAACCAAATGACCTTCCAAAATAATTAAAAGCATCGTGCGCTGTTACCAATATGCGTTGTTCTTTTGGAATAATTGCTATACTACTGTCTAATTCGTAGTTAAGCTTGTTAAGCCTCTGTATATAATTTGCACCATTGGCTTCAAAAGCAGCTTTGTATTCAGGAGCAGCATTTGAAAGTGTTTTAACAACAAACTCTGTCACCTGCTTCCAATAATTTATATCAAACCAAATATGTGGATCATAATTAGATGCAAAATAATCTGAGCCTATAAGCGTATTTTTATCGATAGCATCTGCAATAGCAACAGTTTTCTTATTTTTCATTTTTTCAAAAATCTCAACCAATTTACCTTCCAGATGCAGACCATTATAAAAAATAATATCGGCATTTGATAGTTTGGTTACATCTCCTTCGCTGGCTTTGTACAAATGTGGATCTACACCACTACCCATTAGACCTTGTAGATTAATGTTATCTCCACCTATGTGCTTTACCAGATCGGTTATCATGGTTGTGGTGGTGACTACATTTAATTTTGAAGTATCCTTTTTTTCGTTTTTGCAATTAAAAACCAAAAGGGCTAATAGTAAGACTAAAATTTTATTTTTCATCTGTTTAAAGTTTTTACTTTCTGAATCTTCAAAAAATTTGAATACATTCAGGAACGCTCATAAATATTAATCATTCCTCTTTTTTAATTTGAAATAATGAAAATTCGTGTTCGTTTCATGTTATAAATTTATCTTAAAGTATATCGTAATCCAAAAAATAAACGTCTGTTTTGGTTGGGCGCATAAACATATGTAGGATCAAAGGTTAATGCGTATGGGTTATCTTGAGTTGGAATAACATTTCCTTGATTATCAAAATCTACATCTTTATCAAAAGGATCATGGCTTCTGGCAATAATAAACGGATTTCCTTTATTTGGTGTCCAATTTAATAAGTTCTTAACCCCGCAATAGAATTCAAAATTTGCAGGGGCATTGTAAGTTAATTGAATATTTTGGATACTCCAAGTAGGCGAACGGCTACTTCGTGGGTCTAATGCTCCTAAAGTAGGCAATCGCATTGGACCATAGATATTCCCCGTGTAATCTAAAGTTAAGTTTGTAGGGTAGTGTTTGTATGATAAAGACCAAACGCCTGTAAAGCGCTCGGTTAATATTTGTTGGGTTTTTGTGCCGTTTTCGGTTTGTGATACATCTTGAAATGTAGCGCCTAATCGCGCTTTTATCCCAGTACTTAAAATGGCTTCAACATTTATACTGGCACCTTTTGATACTGAATTCCCATTTAAATTATCGTATATAATTTGGTTTGGGTTTGTGTCGTAATCGGGAATAATAGCATTGGTAAAATAGGTATACCACACCGAGGCATCGAAAATAAATAATTGCCCACCTTTAGTATATAGTTTTTTTAAATAATTAAGGTTTACGTTATACGACTGTTCTGGATCTAAAGCTTCTTCAATAATAACATCTCGAGCGCCGGTTAAAGCGGCATGCTCTTCGGTAAATAAATTAACAACTCTAAACCCTGTACCTGCATTTAACCTTAAAATATCATGTTTTGTAGGCTTAAACCTGTAAGCTACTCTTGGTGTAAATATTGAACCATGACGCTTATCGTAATCATATCTTGCTCCTAATAATAAATGGTGTTTTTTTGATAGTACTATTTCATCTTGAGCGAAAATAGATGGAATGGTAACCTCATTGGCCTTTTCTGTAGCTGGTGTATTATCGTTATAAAAATTATAACGTGTTGCTAGTCCAAATAATAGGTCGTGATTTTTCACTGGCTTATCCCAAATTAATTGTCCAAAACCAATACGTTGTTGCGCTAAATATGGTGTATCTCCATACACAGAGTTTTGATCGTGATCTGAATATGAAAACTGAAGGTTAACTTTTTCATGGATAGGCAATTGATAATTCCCTATTAACTCATAACGTGAGGTATAGATACTTTCTCCATAAACTTGGTCTCCTCCTCTAAAGCTTTTGTTCCACTGCATTTCGCCTCCCCACCTATCTTCATAAAAATAACGCCCTGCTATAGAAAACAGACGGTTGTTTTTACGTTTAAAATCCCATTTTTGAAATACTGAAATGCGGTCTTGTAGGGTGACATCTGTAAAATTATCATTGTTATTATCAATAGGATTAGAATAAGTATAATAATTGGTACCCAATAAAAGGGTCGCTTTTTTACCTACACGGACCTTAAAACCTAAATCGAAATTGGCTTCTCCCCACCCACTCACAAAATTATCTACAAAAAATCTGGGCGCATTATCTGGTTGTTTAGTAATCACATTTATTAGGCCTCCAACGGCTTCACTTCCATAAAGGGAAGATGCTGGACCTTTAACAATTTCTACGCGTTCTATTAAAGAATTTGGAATTCCTGATAAGCCGTATACTGTAGACAGACCACTAACTATAGGCATACCGTCTATAAGTACTAATGTATAAGGTCCTTCCAGGCCATTAATATGAATATCCCCCGTATTGCAAACGTTGCAATTAAGCTGAGGTCTTACACCATTTACATTTTGTAAGGCTTCAAATATATTGGGCGTCGGATTTTTTTTGAAAAATGTGGCCGAATACACTTCAACTGGCACAGGGCTTTCAAGTCGTTTTACTGCTTTTAAAGTTCCAGTAACAATCACTTCGTCTAATGCTTCAGATTCTTCTAATTCGAAATTAACAACAATCGTTTTATCACTATTTACAACAACTTTTTTCTCTACACTTTTATATCCTGTAAATGATGCAACGACACTATAACTTCCTTTGGGCACATTTTTTATTATAAAAGCACCAGACTCATTTGTAGACGCCCCTTTAGTTGTATTTTTTAAATACACGTTTACATAAGGTAAAGCGTCTCCTTTGGCAGTTACTTTCCCTGTAATTTTCTGGGCGAAACTGTTTGATATAATTAATAAATAAAGAACTAAGACTAATTTAATGGTTTTCATTGACATAGATAATACTAGTAAAATCCTGATTTAGTACAATGGTATTGTTGTTTATCAGGATTTGGGTCATTTTATTATTGCTAAATTGTTTAGAAACTACAAGCGTGTTTCCGTATTTTAATCCATTTAAGGCGCAAAAATCAAAAAATTCTTTATCATCACTCATTAGCCTAGAAATGATATAGCTTTTGCCTTCTTGAACATTAGATAATTGTACAGAAGTGTCTTTAGTGGTGATTTCTCCGTTTGAATTTGGGATAGGGTCTCCATGCGGATCAAACTTTGGATTTCCCAAATATTCACTAATCTTATTAGCTAAAAAATCGGAAGTTTGGTGCTCTAGTAATTCAGCTTCTCTATGAATATCGTGTAAAGACATATCAAACATTTTAAATAACAAGGCTTCCCATAAACGATGTTTTCTAATTACCAAAAGCGCCATTTTTGTACCCTTTTTGGTGAGTTGTAATGGTTGATACTTTTCATAATTCAGCAAATCTTTAGTGGCTAGTTTTTTAGCCATATCTGTAGCAGCTGCATTAGATATGCCTAATTCTTTGGCAATGTTACCTGGTTTGGTATCATTATTATCGCGTTTACCGTTTTTGTAAATGGCTTTTACAAAGTTTTCAATAGCTACAGACATTCAACTTGCTTTAATTAATTTTTAAGTAAGCTTAAAAAATTTTTCAAATATAGTTAAAAAATGAATAATAGCATTTTTATTTTGAATTTACTGGAAAGGGAAAATGATGAATTTTGAAATTATAGAAGATAGAAAAACTAAACATAGCAGTAGCTACGTTTCTTTTTTATGTTGAACTAGAATTTTAAAAGGCGCATTTTAACCTAGTAAATTCAAATTGCAAATGGTATAATAGACACAAAAAACCCTTGTATTAAACTATTACAAGGGTTTTTTATAAGTTTTTAAATTATTTTTTTGAATCTATAAACGCTTTTATAGAAAATATTAAGATTATTTCTATACCAATTGCAAATATTATATATAACCAATGAACTTTTAACAAAAGCTTAAAAATGAGATGATAAAAAATAAATGTTGCAAAAAAAGTAAGACCAATTTTTAAATCTGATTTAAATTGACTTTGGTTGGCTTTGTAATCTAAAAAGTATCCTATTAAAATTAGAATTATAGACATGAAGTTCAATTTAGATTTACTTAAACCTCACCTTTTTTCTAATGCTATTGGGGAATTTTTTAATAGGTGTAATCGTTAAGTCTTTATAATAACATTCAGCAGCTTCAGACTGTATTTGTAGTTGTCCTTCTATTAAAGGTT
The DNA here is from genome assembly GCA_947498845.1 of uncultured Flavobacteriaceae bacterium. Taxonomy (GTDB): domain Bacteria; phylum Bacteroidota; class Bacteroidia; order Flavobacteriales; family Flavobacteriaceae; genus Jejuia. Next base: position 39,272 of record CANMLX010000028.1, read on the forward strand.
TACCAGTTTCTGGGTTTATAGCATTTTCAACGACCATAACTACTTTGCCATTTACTAAATGAACAGCATCATTTCCTAAAACATAAATTTCTAAAAGATTCCATTCCCCGTGAGGTTTATCATGTTCTGATGATGCTTGAATATAGCCCTTACCCTCTGAATATACTTCAGAAGTAGGATCAAATTTCTTTTCTTTAGAAAAATCACCTCTTATGTCTGTTTTTGGTCCAGCTATCTTAGGCGTTATTGCGTTTCCATCTAAAGGAATAAAATCGCCTAGATCATTTTCCTGTACTTGATATTCTAAAGAGGTTTTCCAGGTTTTCCAAAAACGACCATGGTCACCGTAACAATGGTATAAAATACCACTATCCCTTTTAGCATCTAATCTAGGCGCCCATTTTTTGTTGCCCCATTTAAACAGAGTACTCAAGTGGTAATTTGAATAGGAAGCCTTTGTTGTCAAACCGCCATAAATTTCCCCAGTTATTTTTAAAATAGGTTCGCCATTATCTGTAATTATAGAGAATACGTTCTTTATGTCATTATTAAGCCCTAGAGGTGTTCCTGCGTGAACGTTATCCGATTGATAAGTCCCAGAAGGCAACCCATTAACAGTATTATGTGGAACACCATTCCATTTTTCGAAATGACTTAAATTAACATCTAAAAGTTTTATAGATTCTTTTTTATCCTGACTGCAAGCAAAATTAACCCAAACAAAAGCTATTGGTGTAATATAAAAAAAGAGTTTTTTCATTTCAAAATAATTAAAGCTTAGAACTAATACCATTTACACTTTGAATTTACTGCAATAAAACACCCTTTTTCCTTTCTATTTCATTATTAAATGAAACCGTAACTTAGGCTCAATGTCATTAAGTTAAACTCAATTTGTATAACGTGTCACATTGAGCGCAGTCGAAATGTAATTGAATTACACATTTTTATAGAAATAAACGCATTTAGTTTAATGGTGAAAACTTCTTAACTTAATGGCATTGACTTAGGCTATGCTTTAATTTTCTAATTCATACAAAGAAAAAAATCATTATTTTCTTTTACAGTAAATTCAAAATATAACTGGTATAATTCAAAACGAAAGTTAATTATAAAAAACTAATTTTTTTAATTAAGGCTTATACTTTATTGCTATAGCTACTTAAAATTTAAGTAAATAAGGCAACTCGCTTTAATTTCGTTCTCGAATTATATAATGATCTTAATGACAGCCGCAATCCTTATCTGTGCCGCAACCTTTTTTGGATTTTGTTTTTTTAGGCATGAATTTTTTAATCAAAAATGCTACTGCCAGAATAACAGTCGCTACTAAGAGTATATTTTGAATAATAGTATTCATGACTTTTTAGTTAGATTTAGTAAACCAATTTGGGGCAAGCCTCGGAGCATGTTAACCTCAATTATTGCAAAGCATCATTTTAAAAACTGAAAAGCAATTAATGCAGCTACATATGCTATGCCAGACATAAAAACTAATTGTAATATTGGCCATTTCCAGCTATTAGTTTCTCTTTTAACAATAGCAAGTGTACTCATGCATTGCATTGCAAAGGCATAAAATAGTAATAATGAAATTCCTGAAGCTAGCGTAAAAACTTTTTCTCCGTTTTTATGGACTTCAGCAGCCATCTTACTTTTTATGGTGTCTTCATCTTCAGTATCATTAGCACTTCCAACACTGTAAATTGTTGCCAGCGTCCCTACAAACACCTCACGCGCTGCAAAGGAGGCTACTAGGCCTATACCAATTTTCCAGTCGTATCCCAAAGGTTTTATAACTGGTTCTATGGCTTTACCTACTATACCAATATAACTATGTTCTAGTTTATGAGCTGCAACTTTATCTTCTAATTCAATTTTAGAAAGCAAAGGGTTTTGCGTTTTAACAATCGCTTCTGCATTACTAAAATTATCTCCTGGACCATACGATGCTAAAACCCATAAAACAATTGAAATTGCTAATATTATTTTACCAGCTTCTAGGATGAATGTCTTTGTTTTTTCAAATACTGCTAAAGCAACATTTTTAAACAACGGCAATTTATACCCAGGCATTTCTATAACAAAATACGATTTACTCTTAATTTTTAAAATTTTATTTAAAATATATGCCGAAAAAATCGCTGTTACAAAGCCAATAACATATAATCCCATTAACGTAAGTGCTTTATAACTCATTCCTATAAAATTGCCTTCTGGTATTACTAAAGCAATAATGATGACGTAAACAGGTAATCTGGCAGAACATGTTGTAAAGGGTGTAACAAGAATGGTAATTAAACGTTCTTTCCAGTTTTCAATATTTCGTGCAGCCATAACTGCTGGGACTGCACATGCATTTCCAGAAATTAATGGCACAACACTTTTCCCACTTAACCCAAAACGGCGCATTACATTATCCATTAAAAACACCACACGACTCATATACCCACTTTCTTCTAAAAGTGCTATAAATAAAAACAGGAAAGCTATAGGGGGAATAAATACCACAATACCTCCAATTCCTGCAATAACACCGTCTGCCAATAAGTTTGTAAATGCTCCTGGCGGCAATGTACTTTTAACCCAATCTGCAAGTGAAGCAAATCCTTTGTCTATTAAATCTGAAGGATACGTAGCCCAATCATAAACAGCTTGAAACATTAAAAACAACACCATAAAAAAGATAACATAACCCCAAACTTTATGAGTTAATATTCTATCTAACTTAATGCGTAAATCTGTAGCTTGAGAAAGATCTATAGCCTGCCCTTTCTTGAGCACATTATTTATAAACTGGTAGCGCTTTATGGTTTCTTTTTGCTGCAAACGTTTTAAATCGGCATCTCTTTTTGTTTTAAAATCTGCAACAGTTTTAAATTCTTGCCTGTTAATTTTACCAAAATTCACATCTTGCGTGATCACTAACCAAAGTTTGTATAGTAATTGATTTGGAAATGCTCTTTGAAGACTTTCAAAATACGCTTTATCAATATCTACTGTATTTAAGCAGGCCTGGGTTGAAAGTGTTCTGTAATTAGTAATATATTCTTTTAAGATATCAATACCCTGATTTTTACGAGTACTAATGAGGGCAATTTTGGTATTTAGTTCTTTTTCTAACGTTTCTATATCTAAAGAAATGCCTTTTTTGCTCATCCTATCTGCCATATTAATGACTAATAGTGTCGGAATTTCTAAGTCTTTAATCTGAGTAAAAATTAAAAGGTTACGCTTTAAATTTTCAACATCTGTAACTACAACGGCAACATCTGGAAAATCTTTATCATTTTTATTAAGTAGCAGTTCGATAACCACATTTTCGTCTAATGAAGATGCATTTAAACTATAGGTGCCAGGCAAATCAATGATATGAGCCTTAATACCTCTGGCCAATTTACAAACCCCTTGTTTTTTATCTACTGTAATCCCTGGATAATTACCAACTTTTTGGTTTAAACCTGTTAAAGCGTTAAATACCGAAGTTTTTCCTGTATTAGGATTCCCTATTAAAGCTACATTTATTTGTTTACTCATGTAGTACTTTTTCAATTAAAATATGAACAGCAGTTTCTTTTCTTATAGCTAAATGAGATCCATTAATATTTAAATATATGGGATCAGCATGATGCGCTACTTGAACAAGTTCAACTTCATTACCTGGTAAACACCCCATTTCAAGAAGTTTTAATGGGATTTCGGTTGAAGAAACATCTGTAATAATGCCCTTTTCGCCACGTTTTAAATTTGCTAAAGTATCCTGCAAGCTTATTTAGATTGGTTTTAAAGAAGCAAAAGTACGCTAAAAGTTTATAATCTTTAAATGTTTAATCGTTTAAATGTTTGAAAGTTTTTAGGTATTTGGGAACTACTATTCATACTCCTTTTTTAAAATTTTAATATCATCTAGCAATTTTGAGATATCATCACGATTAGTGCCATCGTAAAACCCTCGAATTTGTCGTTTCTTGTCTATAAGAATAAAGTTTTCGGTATGGATCATATCATTAGGACCACCATCGCCATCATCTTTTACAGCAAAATAAGATTTTCTGGCCAATTCATAGATTTGCTTTTTATCACCTGTAACCAAATTCCATTTAGCATCATTTACCCCTTTTTTAATGGCGTAACGTTTAAGCTGTTCTACCGAATCTATTTCTGGAGTTACCGTGTGAGACAATAACATAATAGTATTGTCATGCATTATTTCTTTTTGTACAGTTGCCATATGCCCTGTCATAATGGGGCAAATACTTTGGCATGTGGTAAAAAAGAAATCGGCTACATATATTTTATTTTTGTAATCGCTTTGGGTAATTCGCTTTCCGTTTTGGTTAACCAAATTAAAATCTGCTATTTTATGGTATTTTTTTTGATGCTGAATGCTACTATCTACTAATGTTTCACTCACCATATTAGGCTGATAAATAGGCAATTTTTGATCTTGTTTTAAAGTGTTATAGATTAATGTGATGATTATAACAGATAAAACCCCTAAAACAATTGCAAATAGTTTATATCCTTTAAAAAATGACAACATTTTGGCTTTAAAGTTAAATTTTCTGCAAAAGTACAATGATTTTAAATGAGACTGTATTTAAACGAAGCTTAAATTACTGTTAAAACAAAAGGTAAAATCAAATGACTTTTTAAAAGCTAGCTTTAAAAGCTTACTTTTGTGCGATTAAAAAAAACAATAGATGTCGGTATTCTTTATTAAAGCAGCTCAGTTACTTTTGAGTCTTTCTATATTAGTAGTCTTACACGAATTGGGACACTTTATCCCAGCAAAGCTTTTTAAAACAAGAGTTGAGAAGTTTTACCTGTTTTTTGATGTAAAGTTTTCACTTTTTAAAAAGAAAATAGGTGAAACAGTTTACGGTATAGGCTGGTTGCCTTTAGGAGGCTATGTTAAAATAGCGGGTATGATAGATGAAAGTATGGATACCGAACAAATGGCAAAAGAACCTCAGCCATGGGAGTTTCGTACCAAACCCGCATGGCAACGCTTAATTATAATGTTGGGAGGAGTTACTGTAAATTTTATATTAGCTTTTGTAATCTACATTTTTATTGTTTTTATCTACGGAACTAGTTATTCCCTCAAAGAAGATATCAAATATGGATTTGGAGTTACTAAAACTATGGAAGATATTGGCTTTAAACAAGGTGATAGAATAATAAGTGTAGATGGCATACCTTATGAAGAAATAGCTAGTGTCAACTCTAATTTGATGTTTAGAACAATTAAATCGATTAAAGTTGAACGAGAAGATGGAAGCACTAGTGATATTGCAATCCCTGAAAATATAGGCACTAGATTATTTGAAAACGGAGACACCAATGCTTTTGAAGCTAGATCTCCATTTATTATAGATTCTATTGTTCCTAAAAGACCAGCAGAAAAAGCTGGCTTATTAAAAGGCGATAAAATTATTGCAATCAACGACATTAATGTAACGTATCAAACAGATTATAACTATGTGATAAAAAACCATGTAAATCCAGGAGATAAAATTAAACTCACCGTACAGAGAAATCTCAACAATAAAGATTTATTTGTTACTCCAGATGATAATTTATTAATAGGTATGGTCATGAGAAAGTCGGATGATGATTATCTAAAACTTCGAGATAGAACTTATTCTTTTTCTGAAAGTATAGGTAAAGGACTATCTTTAGGCTACTGGACTATTGTTGATTATTTTGCGCAGTTTAAATACATTTTTACGAAAAAAGGTGCATCCCAGCTTGGTGGGTTTGCAGCAATAGGTAAAATGTTTCCTTCTTCATGGAATTGGGCTGCTTTTTGGAGTTTGACCGCTTTTTTATCTATTATGCTTGGCGTATTAAACTTATTACCTATTCCCGCTCTAGATGGAGGTCATGTTATGTTTTTACTATACGAAATGATCTCTGGAAGAAAGCCTGGAGACAAGTTTATGGAGTATGCGCAAATGGTTGGGTTTTTTATTTTAATAGGCCTAGTTTTATTTGCTAATGGTAATGATCTTTATAAAGCCATAACAGAATGGTTAAATTCTAAATAAATTTAGAAAAAACGTTTGTAGCAATTAAAAAATAATATATATTTGCACTCGCTAAAACAAAAAAGCAATCTTCCTCAGTAGCTCAGTTGGTTAGAGCATCTGACTGTTAATCAGAGGGTCGTTGGTTCGAGCCCAACCTGAGGAGCTTTTAAAAACACCCAATCTAAGTAAGATTGGGTTTTTTATTTTATGTACTATTTCTACATCATATACTCCGAAACTTTTGATAAATATTATTCTGGCTCTTCTAAAGATCCATGGAAGCGCCTTATAAAACACAATACCTCAGATTTTATCACTTTTACTTCTAAATACAGACCGTGGGTGCTAAAAGCTACTTTTATTGCTGGTAACACACGAAGCCAAGCTGAAACCATTGAAAAATTTGTGAAAAAGCAAAAAAGCAGAGCCTTATTACTAAAACTTATTGAGCCTGAGTTTAAACCTAATGGAAAATTAGCTCAGTTGGTTAGAGTCCCGCACATGCGGGATTAATCAGAGGGTCGCTGGTTCGAGCCCAGCCTGAGGAGCTTTTAAAAACACCCAATCTAAGTAAGATTGGGTTTTTTATTTTATGTACTATTTCTACATCATATACTCCGAAACTTTTGATAAATATTATTCTGGCTCTTCTAAAGATCCATGGAAGCGCCTTATAAAACACAATACCTCAGATTTTATCACTTTTACTTCTAAATACAGACCGTGGGTGCTAAAAGCTACTTTTATTGCTGGTAACACACGAAGCCAAGCTGAAACCATTGAAAAATTTGTGAAAAAGCAAAAAAGCAGAGCCTTATTACTAAAACTTATTGAGCCTGAGTTTAAACCTAATGGAAAATTAGCTCAGTTGGTTAGAGTCCCGCACATGCGGGATTAATCAGAGGGTCGCTGGTTCGTTAGTCCCGAGACATTCGGGAAGCCAGCCTGAGGAGCTTTTAAAAACGCCCAATCTAAGTAAGATTGGGTTTTTTATTTTATGTACTATTTCTACATCATATACTCCGAAGCTTTTGATAAATATTATTCTGGCTCTTCTAAAGATCCATGGAAGCGTCTTACAAAACACAATACCTCAGAATTTAACTCTTTTACATCCAAATACAGACCGTGGGTGCTAAAAGCTACTTTTATTGCTGGTAACACGCGAAGCCAAGCTGAAACCATTGAAAAATTTGTGAAAAAGCAAAAAAGCAGAGCCTTATTACTAAAACTTATTGAGCTTGAGTTTAAACCTAATGGAAAATTAGCTCAGTTGGTTAGAGTCCCGCACATTATGTCTAGTCAAAAATTTTGGTTAATCTAAGAAAGAATTCTATATTTTTAACGCCTTTACACTAGTTCTGATGCAAAATTACACAAAAGGAAATAAAATATTTTTGTTCTATGTGAAGAAGAAAATGCGAGCATAGCCTAAGTTCAATGTCATTAAGTTAAGCTCAATTTGTATAATTTGTCACATTGAGCGCAGTCGAAATGTAATTAAATTACACGTTTTTATAGAAATAAACGCATTTAGTTTAATGATGAAAACTTCTTAACTTAATGACATTGAGCCTAAGTTCTGGTTTCATTTTATGATGACGTGTAGTGCAAAAAGAACTGTTTTATTTGAGTAATTTTACGTGAGAAATGGTATTAGAGGAAGAAAATAGAAAAAATGACAAGTGGGCCACCACAGCCCACTTATACTAACTAAACTAAACTAAACTAACGCTAATCAAAGAGGATTAACGTATTTTTTAAAAATTACACTATTTGTACTCTTTATCTATAAATTAATAAGGTAAAACTTATTAAATCAAATTCATTATTCTCAATAATCTAGAATTAACTAAACCACATATATAATTACACTGCAAATATATACTGTATTTAAAGGCATAAAAACATCGATTTTGCCATGTTTATATGCTATTTTAACTGTTAAACCTATGTTAAATCAGTGTTAAGTTAAAATAACATACCTTTCTGGTAATAAAATATATGTCGAATTAATAAAAAATAGTAATTTTGTGTTAGATAAAACCCTTCATGATAAAGAAAAAACCTACATTAAAAAAGATAACACCTAGTTTTGGAAGTTCACTACTGGTAAAACAACATGTAGATAAAGTAGATAAAAAGGATGCTTACTGGCATTTTCACCCTGAGTTAGAGCTTATTTACATAAACAAAGGTCAAGGTAAAACGCACATAGGGAATCACTTATCCTATTTTAATAATAGCCAGTTAATCCTTATAGGTTCAAATTTACCACATAATGGTTTTACAGATAGACTTACTGCGAATGGTACTGAAACCACAGTGCAGTTTAAATCAGACTTTTTAGGTAATGATTTTATAAAGATACCTGAAATGGCCAGTATTGTTGCTATGTTCGAAAGGGCAAAAAAAGGTATACGTTTTAAGGTAGAGACCAAAAATATAGTTGGACCTAAAATAAACAAACTTCTTGAATATCAAGGTTTGGAGCGTGTAATAAAATTCTTAGAAATTTTAAATAATCTTGCTTTAACAGATGATTATACACTACTTAACGCTAATGGTTTTGCCTTTGAAGCTGGCGCACAGGACAGTAACAAAATTGATATTATCTTTAAATATGTAAATAACAACTTTAGAGATCATATCACTTTAGATGAAATAGCAGACGAGGTGAGCATGACCGTACCTGCATTTTGTCGTTACTTTAAAAAATCTACGGGTAAAACATTTACGCAATTAGTTAACGAATATCGTGTAGTGCATGCCACTAAATTATTAAATGAAAGCCAAATGAGCATTGCAGATATTTGTTACGAATGTGGGTTTAATAATTTTTCGCATTTTAATAAGCAGTTTAATGAAATAACAGGTAAAAGCGCCTCTAATTATAGAAAAGAAATTAGGTTAATGATTAGCTAAGGCTAATTTTTTCCATTCCACTCATTATAGAATTGTTCTAGAAATAGTTCCATAAACTCATGGCGTTTTTGTGCAATTGCTTTCCCTGTTTTGGTGTTCATTCTGTTTTTTAATAACAATAGTTTTTCATAAAAATGGTTTAGTGTTGGTGCAGTGGACTTTTTATATTCTTCCTTTGTCATCTTAAGGTTGGGAGCAATATCAGGATTATAAAGTGCCCTGTTTTTAAAACCACCATAATTAAAACACCGCGCAATTCCTATAGCGCCTATAGCATCTAATCTGTCGGCATCTTGTATAACATCTAATTCTGGAGATTTAAATTTTTGTGATTCGTTGCCACCTTTAAAAGAGATATTTTCAATGATTTTTACAACATGCTCTATGGTTGCATTATTTACAGGGAGTTGCAATAAAAAGTTTTTAGCAACTTTTGGTCCAACAGTTTCATCACCGTTATGGAATTTACTGTCTGCTATATCATGAAGTAAAGCACCTAAGGATACAATAAAAACATCAACAGGTTCTTCTTTAGCAATAAGTAAGCTGTTTTTATAGACTCGCTCAATATGAAACCAGTCATGTCCACCTTCTGCATTAGCTAATGTTTCCTTTACAAAAGCTATTGTTTTATCTATTATTTCTTGAGATCTCATATAGTATTATATTTCTTCTAAAATTGAATGTCCCTTAGAACAATCTCCAGAAGTCCATTGCCAAGTTTCATGTAAGCGTATTTTGCCATTTGGCAACAATTCTGGTTTAGAAAAACACGTGCCCGTCATTAACTTGCCGTCTGTATTTATTTGATGATATCGCATATCTATACAGCCATTTTTGGCTACTAAACCAATAAGATGCCCTTGACGAATATTACCTCCCCAATAAGTCGAAGTTAAAACGTTATCTTCTTGTTGGTATAAAAATAACGTTTCTTGAGTAGTCTCACTATTTTGAGATCCAGACACAGGCTTAAACGTTTTATTATTGTAGTTAAACACTTGGGTGTACTATTTAACAATTGCAGGTTCTACCCATTTAAATTGAAACGAATTTTCTGGAATTTTTATACGTTCAGACAAACGATACATTCTAGCGGGCAATTTCATTAAATAGTCTCTAGCCTTTTCAGCATCATCTGTAAGATTGGTAATTTTATCTATCTCCCAACGATTTATGAGTTTTTGTAAGATATCAACATAGTCGGTAGCTGTATAAACACCTATGCGTTGTGCAGTATTTGAAAATTCCTCGAAAGCAGAACTTATTTTTCCTCCAGATTCTCTTAAAAAGTGAGCTGGCATTGTGATTTTTTGTTTCATCATATGGTGAAATGCTAGCATCATTTGGCTAGGATCTACCTTAAAAATGCGTTCAACAAACTCAGAATACGCATTATGGTGTCTCATCTCATCTCCCGATATAATTTGACACATTTTACCTAACTGCTTGTTGCCATTTTTCTTTGCAATTTTAGCAACACGATTATGAGAAATATAGGTTGCTAACTCTTGAAAACTTGTATATACAAAGTTTTTATAAGGATCACGATCTGTACCAATATCAAAACCATCAGAAATTAAATATTGTGTGGTTTTTTCAATTTCACGCATGTTTACACGTCCAGAAAGGTAGAGATACTTGTTAAGCACATCTCCATGGCGGTTTTCTTCTCCTGTCCAGTGCTTTACCCATTTAGACCATGAGTTTTTCTCTCCTACCTGATCTACCCCTTCTACGTCCATAAGCCAGGATTCGTAAGTTGGTAGTGCTTCTTCGGTAATCATATCCCCTACTAACACCACCCAAAAGTCATAATCTAACTCTTTGGAGAGTTCTCTAATTTCTTTTACTTCATCAAAAAAAGTATCACTTTCAGAATTAGGTAAAAAATCGGTAGGTTGCCAAATAGTTTCAATAGGAATCAAATATTTTTCAATAAGAGATTCTACATCTTTTTCTAAAAACTTCATGACTTCCAATCTCACATTTTTCAACGACATGTTATTATTTTTAAGGGTGTATATGTTCTTTTATAGTAGTTTCTACATTACGCAATAGCGCTTCTTTGTCTGCAAAGGTAGATAATTTAATAGGCTTATGCACAGTAAACTTAATATGAGTACCTAAACCCATTGGAAATTTACCATAGCGTTGCATTTTCCATGAGTTATTTATGGTAATAGGAACAATTAAAGCCGACGGTATTTTTTTAAATAGTATTTGTAATCCTTTTGTTTGAAATGCTCTTGGCGTGCCTGTTTTGCTTCGGGTGCCTTCTGGAAAAATTACAGCAGCACGATTATGTTTTTCAATATATTCACCAAATTTCATGAGTTCTGGTAAGGATTGTCTTGGGTTTTTTCTGTCTATTAATGCAGAACCACCATGACGCAGATTATAAGATACACTTGGGATACCTTTGCCCAATTCTATTTTGCTTACAAACTTTACATGGTGTTTACGCATATACCAAATTATAGGGTAAATATCATGCAAGCTTTGATGATTTGCAATAACAATTAGAGGCTGATCTGTACTTAAATTGTGCGGATTATTAAATGAAAAACGTGTGCCTAAAACGTTAGCACACTTCATTAAAAGAAATTGCAAAATATCTACACTCTTTTTATGTGCTTGATATCCAAAAATGTTAAAACATAGCCATTGAATAGGATGAAAAATTACCAAAGCCAGTAAAAAAAAGACATAGTAGACTACGGTAACGGGATATGATAGTAGTTTTAGCATGCCCCAAAAATAAATAAACTAGGCGTTAGAACACAGCAACACAAGTGTTATTTTCGCATTTAATACTTGAGGGTTGTTGCGCTAAAGCACAATCTGATACAATACCCCACTTTTTATTAAAATTGGCTTCTTTTTCGTTATAGGTTTCAACCAAACTTTTTAATTGTTCTTCATTAATAGCTGTTGAATATATAAGATAGCTCCAGGGGCCACCACAAGGCTTACTTCCAAAAGCTATGAATTTACAGGTTGCGGCTTCGTTACAACGAGATGAATTAGCTAAATTTTCAATCTCAGTTTTTAATGTAGTTAATTGAGATAAATCCTCTTCTTTACTGGATATAACATCATCGTTATCTTCGCATTGAAAAGCTACTAGAGAAAAGCACAGCATAGCAAATACCACAAAAACATAAGGCTTCTTTTTCATTGTTTTCTTTATTTTAAAGATGAGCGTTCTTTAAAAAGGTTGCGTAACGCCATAAAAAAACCACGATAAATCGTGGTTTAAGTACTTAATTTCTTGTGTAATTTTGATAGTTCAAAGATATTAGCAGTGTTCGTTATAAGCGTCTTTTAAGTTTTCTGCAATTAGTTCTGCAGGGCGTCCTTCTATATGGTGACGTTCTAACATGTGCACTAATTCTCCATTTTTAAAAAGTGCCATACTTGGTGAACTAGGAGGAAAAGGAATCATATAACCACGTGCTTTATCTACAGCTTCTCTATCTACACCTGCAAAAACTGTTACAGTGTGATCTGGCTTTTTATCATTTTGTAAACTCATTTTTGCTCCCGGACGTGCATTAGCTGCAGCACAACCACAAACCGAATTTACCACCACCAATGTAGTGCCTTCTTTTGCTATGGCAACTTCAACGGCTTCTGCAGTTTGTAATTCTTCAAAACCTACATTGGTTAAATCCTCACGCATTGGTTTTACTAATTCTGCTGGATACATATATTTTAAATTTTATTAATTAACAATTTTAGACTGCAAAGATATTAAATGTGTAACAAAATGGTCACGCAATCAACTAACAAATATTATATTTACGCTCATTTTTATTAGTAAAACTCTATTTTGAAAAATTGCACAGCAATGCATTCAAAATAGTAAGTTGAACTAATCCCGCCATTTGTGCTGAATTTATTTCAGTATCTAGCGGGATTTAAGGTTGAATACCTTAAATTAAACAGGTGAGCATGGACCTACTCAATATAGTTTCTTCTTTTAAAAGAACAATTTTATATGTAGGTTTGGTCTAAACTTAAATTTATAACTTACAATATGAGTGTTTCAAAATGGATAGGTGGCGCTTTAGGATGGTCTTTTGGAGGACCAATAGGTGCTATAATTGGTGTTGCATTAGGTAGCATGGTAGATTCTATGATAAAAGGTAACGAGACCCCTTTTTTAGGTCAAGGCGATTATAATAAGCGAAAAAGCAAAAAAACGCGTACAAAAACTAGACAAACCAAACAACGCCCACAAACACAATCGGGCGATTTTGAAGTGAGTCTTTTAATTTTAGCGTCTATAGTTATAAAGGCAGACGGTGTGCAAGACCAACGTGAGCTGGATTATGTGCGTGAACAGTTTACCAATATGTACGGTAAAGAACGTGCTAACAATGCATTTAAATTGTTTAAAAACATAAATAAACAAAAAAACATTTCCAAACGCCAAGTGTGTTTACAAATAAAACAAATGATGGATCACCCATCACGTTTACAATTGGTGCATTTCTTATTTGGCGTAGCTAAAGCAGATGGTATGGTAACTCAGGATGAAGAGCGCCAAATTTTCACTATGTCGGGCTATTTAGGGATTAGTTCTAAAGATTACGAAAGCATTAAATCGATGTTCTTTAATAGCAGTGATAATGCTTATCGAATTTTAGAAATAAGTAAAGGTGCTTCTGTAGACGATATAAAACGCGCCTACCGAAAAATGGCAAAAAAATACCATCCAGACCGTGTACAGCATTTAGGTAAAGAACACCAAAAAGGTGCCGAAGATAAGTTTAGGCAAGTACAAGAGGCTTATGAGCTGTTGCAGGAGGAGCTTGGGTTTTAGAAGATATATTAACTTTAGACTTGAAAATTTTCTAATAATTTTTCCATTTATGTAGGAGACCTTTTTACAATTTGACCATAAAGTAAGAAACACGTTTTATGAACGATAAAAAAATCTTAGAACTTTTCAAGCAAGGTCAACGCGAAAAGGCTTTTAGCAAGTTATATGCATTATATCCAAAAATAGAACGGCTTGTGCTTTCTAAAGGAGGACAAAAACAAGATGCCTCCGATGTTTTCCAGGAGGCATTAATTATTTTAAATAGAAATCTGGAAAAGTCAGATTTTAAACTTACATCTTCATTCTACACCTATCTATATTCAGTTTCCAGATTTATTTGGAAGGATGTCCAAAAGACATTTTCAAAACAGGAACTTCATGGTTTAAATGGTACGGAAGTAGATCTTTTTCATAAAGTTTTAGAAGAAAAGCAATACCAACTTGCAGAACATGCATTTCTCGAATTAGGAAAGCGATGTCAGGAATTATTGCAACTGTTTTACGTTAAGGCCTTGTCTTTTAAACAGATTGCCTTAAAAATGCAGTTTAAGTCCGAAAAAATTGCTAAAAACCAAAAGTACAAGTGTTTGGTAAAAGTAAAGGATATCTATAATACTAAAAAGGCAGTTCAATCTTAATTCGGGCATCATGGAAAACCACATTGAAACTATAGCCTTGATTAATAGTTATTTAAATAATAGGCTCTCAGGAAAAGCATTAGAAGATTTTAAAACTAGATTGAAAACAGATGCTGAATTTCGAGCACTTTACAAGGAACACTTAACGGTATTAGAGGGTATTAAAAGATATCAATTAAAAGCTGAAATAAAAATAGCAAAACAACACTATTTAAGAACCAAGTGGTTAAACTATTTTGGTTTAGGAAGTCTAATTTTAGTCATCACAGTAGTATGTTTTTACTTTTTTAATACTGAAGAAAACGTACTTAAGAGTAAACTGAATTTTGAAGCCGATTTTAAGCAAGAAATTAAAGTAGGTTTTGATAGTATTATTGAGGTAAAAGGAAAAAAAGGGACAGTACTACGATTTAATCCTGAAGATTTAGATACTGCATCAACAGATAGTTTAACCATTGAATTAATAGAGCTTACCACAAAACAAGATTTGCTATTAGCTAATGCGCAAACTCTATCGAAAGGCAAATGGCTCATTTCTGGCGGTGCTTTTAAAATTGCTATAAAACAAGGGAGCAAAACACTTAATTTAAAAGAAGGCAAAACGATTGATGTTAGGTTTCCTAAAAATACAGATGAAAGTAATATGGCTTTATTTTATGGTAAGCGAAATAAGGTTGGAGACATTGAGTGGGAGAAAACCAATATAGTATTGAGACAAAATCCGTTTGTAATTCTTTTTAAGGAAGGATTTGTTATTGATACAACCATAACAAGTAGATATGGAGGTGTTGAAACTTTTAAAAGTATTTATGTGGTTGATACTTTAGGCATTGTGAGTAAAGGCCAATTAAAAGAAAGTTATCCAAAGATTAATTTGTTTGATAAATACACTGATACTATAAAAATTAAACAAGAATATGTTAAAATTATTGATGATAAGTATGATTGTGATTTTAATTGGTTGCGCAGAGGTAAAACCTTCAAAGTTAGAAATCTAGATTCTTTGTATTATAAAAAAGAGATAATTGTTGATTCTATTTTAATTGATTTAGATACTAATTTTGTATCAGAATGCAGAGAGATAATAGGAGAAATGACTAAGCAAATTAAAAAGAATGAGTTAAAAGACTCAAGCAAAATTTCAAAACAAGACTATAAAAAATTTAGAAAAGAATATTTAGGCCGTAGTAAAGAAGTAGAAAAAATAAAAAATAAGATATCTGCATTAACTTACAGGACAACTCAACTATCCAAACTAGGCTGGATAAATATTGACAAATTTGCTAATGATGAAGCAAAAGTTAACGTAAAGTTAGATTTTAACATCAATACAACATACAAAAAGCTTTATCTGGTAGATCAAAAAAACAATACCGTACTTAATGTGTATGATAACGACATAGATTTACCTGTAGACAGGGCTTTTTATATTATCGCCATTGGAGCAAAAGGAAAGGAAATTTACGGGTTTAAAAGATCAGTTAGATTTAGTAAAAACGGAACACTTGATGTAGATTTTAAGAGGATACAGGGATCTCAGATAAAGACGTTTTTAACCTTACCAAAATCGGATAAAAATATTAAGAGAAAAGCAACCAAAGTTGAAGAAAAATTAGATGCTGGTTCTAATATTAGTAATTCGCAATCCCAAACTAAGCCTAATAAAAAGAAATTAGCTTTATCAAATACAAACAACCTGTTTTTAAGCTTACTAAAACACCTCAAATTTTCAAAGTTAATACCCAAAAAGATACTACTATAGTCTGTAAGGGAGGCACAAAAATTATTGTAAAAGCAAACTCTTTTATAGATAAAATGGATAAAGAGATAACTGGAACTATAGCTTTAAGTGTGGCAGAATATTATAAGACTTCAGATATATTACTGGCAAATTTAACTACACAGTCCAATGGTAAGCTCCTGGAAACAGGAGGCATGCTGTATGTTAAAGCTAAAAAAGGTGAAAAAACTTTAAAATTAAAATCTAATACATCTGTCGAAATTGCTTTCCCAAAAAAAGGAAAAAAGCAGAGCATGAAATTATTTTCTGGAGCATGGAAAGACGACACTATAAATTGGGTGCTTCAAAATAACGATTATGATTCAGAAATTATAGATACAAATCATATAGAAAGTGATCCAGAGGAAATACAGGTGCCATTAAATGTTATTGAAACAGTTCCTGTATATCCAGGGTGTGAAAATCTAGATAGAACGCAAAGTATAAAATGCTTAAGTGATGCCATTAAGAAGTTTATTAACCAAAAATTTAATACAGAAATAATAGAAACATTTGGTTTATCAGGTAAATATAAAATTACCTCTACCTTCAAAATAAATCAAAATGGAGATATTGTTTCAATTAAATCGAGATCAATTCATCCAGAATTAGAGCAGGAAGCCAATAGAGTAATAGCACTGTTGCCTAAAATGAAACCTGGGATTCAAGGGGGTAAAGCTGTTTCTGTACCCTATTCACTTCCTATTACTTTTCAAACGGAAGGTAGTTGGTCTAAAGATAAGTTGTTAACGAAACAAAAGTTAGAAAAAAAGATAAGTGATAAGGATAGCGATTTAAAAACATCAGATATCACTAATTATATTTTGAGAAGTTCAAGGTTAGGGTGGATTAATTGTGATCGATTTTTGAATCGTAGTAGTATTCGTTATAAGGTTAATGTTAAGAATAGTGAAGGTACTAGGATAAATATGGTTTTTAAATCGATTAGTTCGGTTATTCCAAGTAGGAAAGGCGATAAAATATTTGACTTTAATATGGTACCTAACAATGAAAAAATAGCGCTTATAGCCATAAAAAAAGATGGTGATAGATTGTATTTTGATATTGTAGAAACCACCACAAAAGAAAATCCAAATATTGAATTCAATTTTAAGGCAGTAAGTTTAGCAGAACTAAAAAAGCAATTGAAAAAATTGGATGATTAATAGTTATATACTAAGACAATACCTTAATCTTAGAAAACACATCCCAAACCACCACGCCACAACTTACAGAAATATTTAAAGAGTGTTTGGTACCAAATTGTGGGATTTCAATAACAGTGTCGCTATGGTTTATCACGTCTTGATCGACCCCTTTAACCTCATTGCCAAATACTAAAGCATATTTAGTGTCAGGTTGCACAGTAAAGTTGTTGAGCATTGTCGCATTTTGGGCTTGTTCGATAGCGCATATAGTAACATTATTATCTTTAAGTTTTTTAACAAGGTCTAATGTGTTTTCAATATATTCCCAAGATACAGTGTCTGTGCTTCCCAAGGCAGTTTTATGAATGTCTTTATTTGGTGGCGTAGCAGTGATCCCACACAAGTAAATTTTTTCAATTAAAAACGCATCACTAGTTCTAAATACAGAGCCTATATTGTTTAAGCTTCTTATATTATCCAGTACAATAATAATGGGTGTTTTTTTAGCTTCTTTAAAAGCATCTACACTTAATCTATCTAGTTCACTGTTTTTTAATTTACGCATTTTAATTTTTGTTGGTCTCAAATTATGTGTTTTAGTGTCTTTTGCTTTGGTTTTTAAAAACTTTTGACACGAATTACACGAATCTACACGGATTTGATTTTGTATGTCACTTTGTAGACTTCCAATATGCGAACTAAACCATAGACTTACAGTCTATGGTTTAGTTACTCTATAGAGGAAATCTCTATATTAGTGTCATGTTGAGCGCAGCAGTTGAAGCATCTTTTTGTATTAAGAAGCCTTACTTCATTCTTAAATGACACAATATTATTGTTGACATCTCTTAGTAATTGTAAATAACTTGCCATATATCTGTTTCAAAAAAAAACAAAATAATACTACTTTAGCGTACTACAATAGTCGCAAAATTAACGTAATTAATCCACTTTCACTTGGCAAAAAAATCAAAAAAAGAAACCCCGTTAATGAAACAATACAATGCTATTAAAGCTAAGTATCCTGATGCGTTGTTATTGTTTAGAGTAGGTGATTTTTATGAAACTTTTGGGGAAGATGCAGTTAAAACCGCAGGTATTTTAGGCATTATTTTAACCAAAAGAGGTGCTGGTAGCGAAAGCGAAACCGAACTGGCAGGATTCCCTCACCATTCCTTAAATACATATCTGCCAAAGTTAGTAAAAGCAGGTGAGCGTGTTGCGATTTGCGATCAACTAGAAGACCCAAAGCAAACAAAAACTATTGTTAAGCGTGGTGTTACCGAGTTAGTAACGCCTGGAGTAGCACTCAACGATGAGGTGCTAACCTCAAAATCCAATAACTTTTTATGCTCGGTTTATTTCGATAAAAAATATATTGGTGTTTCGTTTTTAGATATCTCTACAGGAGAATTTTTAACCTCTCAAGGAAATGCAGAGTATATTGATAAATTACTCCAGAATTTTAACCCAAGTGAAGTACTAGTCTCTAAACAAAAAAGAGCGTTGTTTACAGATACTTTTGGACAAGACTTTCACACCTTTTATTTAGAAGATTGGGTCTATCAAACCGATTATGCTCATGAAACCTTAATAAAACATTTTGACACTAAAACACTTAAAGGTTTTGGTATTGAAGATTTGTACGAAGGTATTATAGCCTCTGGGTCTATACTTCATTATTTAGCCGAAACACAACATGTTAAATTACAACACATTACTTCCATTTCACGCATTGCAGAAGATAATTATGTGTGGATGGATAAGTTTACTATTAGAAACTTAGAGTTGTATAACTCTACCAATACTAATGCTGTCACGCTTATTAGCGTGATCGATAAAACCATTTCTCCTATGGGAGGGCGTTTGTTAAAACGCTGGTTAGCATTGCCTCTAAAAAATAGTGAGAAAATTAACAGGCGTCATGAGGTAGTTGATTTTTTAACGAAACATGAAGAAACACATCAAAGCACTCAAAATCACATAAAATGTATTGGAGATTTAGAGCGTTTAATTTCTAAAACAGCCACGGGTAAAATTAATCCGCGTGAGGTCATTCAGCTTAAAAACTCTTTGGATGCTATTGTACCTATTAAAGCATTAGCATTAGATTGTGATAACGAATCACTACGAATTATAGGTGACAATTTACATAGTTGTGATATTCTAAGAGAAAAAATAAAGGAAACACTAAACGAAGATGCCCCTGTAAATGTTTTAAAAGGCAATACGATTGCTTCTGGTTTTTCTAAAGAGCTAGATGAGCTAAGAGGTTTATCCAAATCCGGTAAAGACTATCTTGATAATATGCTGGCGCGAGAAAGTGAACGCACAGGTATTACATCGCTAAAAATTGCTTCTAACAACGTATTTGGATACTATATAGAGGTCCGCAATACGCATAAAGATAAGGTTCCAGAAAGTTGGATAAGAAAGCAAACACTAGTAAATGCAGAGCGTTATATTACAGAGGAACTCAAAGAATACGAAGCCAAAATTTTAGGCGCTGAAGATAAAATTCAAGCCATAGAACAGCAATTATTTGCAGATTTAGTGATTTGGATGAATGAGTTTATTAAATCTGTACAGCAAAATGCATATTTAATTGGTCAATTAGACTGCCTATGTGGTTTTGCACAATTAGCCAAACTTAACAATTATGTATATCCTGTAATAGACATGTCTTTTGATTTAGATATTAAAGATGGTCGTCACCCGGTAATAGAAAAGCAACTGCCTTTGGGAGAAGCTTACATAACCAATGATGTGTTTTTAGACAGAAGCGCACAGCAGGTGATTATGATTACAGGTCCTAACATGTCTGGTAAGTCTGCTATATTAAGGCAAACTGCTTTAATTGTATTAATGGCTCAAATAGGAAGTTTCGTGCCAGCAACATCGGCAAGAATAGGTTTGGTCGATAAAATTTTTACTAGAGTTGGGGCTAGCGATAATATTTCGATGGGCGAATCTACATTTATGGTTGAAATGAATGAAACAGCCTCTATTTTAAATAATATTTCTGATAGAAGCTTGGTATTGCTAGATGAAATTGGTCGTGGTACAAGTACCTACGATGGTATTTCTATAGCTTGGGCGATTAGCGAATACTTACATGAACACCCTGCAAAACCAAAAACTTTATTTGCGACACATTATCATGAGCTCAATGAAATGAGTGAAACCTTTAAGCGTATTAAAAACTTTAATGTTTCTGTAAAAGAGTTAAAAGATAACGTATTGTTTTTAAGGAAACTGGTAGAAGGTGGTAGTGCTCATAGTTTTGGGATTCATGTTGCAAAAATGGCAGGTATGCCGCAACAAGTGATACATCGTGCCAATAAAATTTTAAAAAAGCTGGAGAAGTCACACTCAAGTGAAGAGCTTACCGATAAGGTAAAAACATTGCATGACGATATGCAACTTAGCTTTTTTAATCTGGACGACCCGCTTTTAGAAAACATTAAAGAAGAAATATTAGAAACCGATATCGATACACTTACACCAGTAGAGGCATTAATGAAGCTGAATGAAATTAAGCGAATGCTAGTTAAGAAAAAGCGTGCTTAACAGCATTTCTCAAGTAAAACTACTCCGAGAATAAAATATTTTTCATTTATTTTTAGAAAAGGCTTTGCAATTCCTAGAAATATTTTAAATTTGCATCCGCAATCGGGAGATTGTTAGCCTGCTTACCGCAGGTAAGTTCATATAAAAGACTGCGAAAGTAGCTCAGGGGTAGAGCATCACCTTGCCAAGGTGGGGGTCGCGGGTTCAAATCCCGTCTTTCGCTCTGAGACTATATTAAAACATACCAATGCTGAAGTGGTGGAATTGGTAGACACGTTGGACTTAAAATCCAATGGCCCTTGGGTCGTGCGGGTTCAAGTCCCGCCTTCAGTACAGATGAAAGCCAGAACGAGAGTTCTGGCTTTTTTGTTTTCAAAAATGCGCAAACGTTTACTTTAGATCAAGACCAATTATTGTGTTTTTTAGAGGGACTAAGAATTAATTGAACCTATTTTGGAAAACTTCTTTCATTTAAGCTGTACAATGGTCCTTTGGTTGTCGCGTAAAGCCACCAAGGCCTAAGAATTGTATATAGGAAATCTTGTTTTTATATTGAGGTAGTAGT
>CANMLX010000029.1 GCA_947498845.1 uncultured Flavobacteriaceae bacterium
AGGTGTCAAAAATGTAGAATTCTTTCTCTTTAGATTAACGCAAATTTTTGCCTAAACACAACTTTCGCGCTTGATCCATACTTTTTTTTATTTGATATTATATGGTATAAAATGATAAAAGCCCACAAACATTATGTTTGTGGGCTTTTGGTAGAATTTAGTAAATTCTCAGCGGAGAAAGAGGGATTCGAACCCCCGGAGGTGTGACCCTCAACAGTTTTCAAGACTGCCGCATTCGACCACTCTGCCATTTCTCCTGAGTGCCTCATCAGGTATTCCCTGAATGCGGGTGCAAATATAGTATCCTTTTTTAATTCTTTCAAATAAAAAGGTAACTTTTTAATATAAAGTTTAACCATGGTGAAATAATTTCATTTTCTATTGAATTAGTACTTAAAGATGATATCAAATCTTATTTTTGTTGAAAAATGTTATAATGACAAACATTATAGAACAGCTACAGTGGCGTTATGCTACTAAAAAATTTGATAAATCAAAGATACTATCTGAAGTTAAATTAAATATTCTTAAGGAAGCATTTAATTTAACAGCAACGTCTTATGGTCTTCAAACATTAAAACTAGTAATAGTTAAAGATGAAAAAATAAGAGCTCCATTAGTAGAACATGCCTATAACCAAAAGCAAGTTATAGAAGCGTCCCATTTATTGGTTATTTGTATTCATGATAATATTTTAAAAGAAGAAGTTATAGATTACTACGATAATATTAAGCATATTAGAAACACCCCTGAGAATATATTAAAACCATTTAGAACAAATTTAATAGACATGATAGAAAAAATGTCTGTTGAAGAATGCCAAAAATGGTCAACAAACCAAGCGTATATCGCTTTAGGTAATCTCATGACTATTTGTGCTATTGAAGAAATTGATGCTTGCCCCATGGAAGGTTTTTCACCAGATGAATTCGATAACATGTTAGGCTTGAAAGAAATAGGCTTGAAATCGGTATTACTATTGCCCGTAGGGTATAGAGCAGATAATGATCTGTTTTCAGGATTAAAAAAAGTTAGAAAACCTATACAAGACGTTATTATAGAATTATAAAAAATGATTTAGAAATTTTAGTACTTAAAATTTCTAAATCAAAAAAAATAAAATAGAATATGCCAGGATTTGAACTATTTGGAGATAAAGAACGCCAAGAAGTAAACGATGTTTTAGATAACGGTGTTATTATGCGCTATGGCTTTGATGGTATGCGTAAGGGACATTGGAAAGCAAAAGAGCTAGAAGTAGAACTACAGCACACATTTCAATCTAAACATGTACAATTAGTTTCTAGTGGTACAGCAGCTGTATCGGTTGCATTAGCATCTGCAGGGGTAGGCGCTGGAGATGAAGTAATTATGCCCACATTTACTTTTGTAGCCAGTTTTGAGGCTATTATGATGCTTGGAGCTATTCCAATATTAGTCGATATAGATGACACTTTAGGTTTAGATCCAAAAGCTGTAGAAGCAGCAATAACGCATAAAACCAAGGCTATTATGGTGGTACAAATGTGTGGTAGTATGGCTAATATGGACGCTTTACAAAATATAAGTGATTCACATAATTTATTACTCGTTGAAGATGCTTGTCAAGCTATAGGAGGAACATATAAAGGAAAATCGCTTGGAAGTATAGGTGATTTAGGGTGTTTTTCTTTCGATTTTGTAAAGACTATAACCTGCGGTGAAGGAGGCGCAGTGGTAACAAACAATGAAACGTACTACACAAATGCCGATCATTACAGCGATCATGGTCACGATCATGTTGGTAACGATAGAGGGGCAGAAAGCCATCCGTTTTTGGGCTATAATTTTAGAATATCGGAATTACATGCAGCAGTAGGTTTAGCCCAGGTGAAGCGTTTGCCAGAGTTTTTAGAGATACAAAAAAGAAACTTTAATATACTACAAGAAGCATTGGGAACCATTCCAGAAGTTACATTTAGAACAGTACCAGAAGGCGGAGAGGAAAGCTGTGCTTTCTTAAATTTCTTTTTACCCGATTTAGAAACTGCAAGACAAGTTATTCAAGGTTTTAAAGAGGGAGGTATAGATGTATGCTGGAATTATTATGATAACAATTGGCACTACATACGTAAATGGGAACATTTAAAAGAATTAAAGTCTTTATTTCCAATTTCTAAAGAAGTAAAAGAAGGTTTAAAATATCTTAAAACAAAAACCTTTGATCAATCTAATCATTATATAGGAAGAAATATATCTTGTTTAATTAAGTTGTCATGGACAGAAGTAGAAGTTAAGGACAGGGCAGAAAAGATGGTAGAAATAATTAAGGCTATATTAAAAATTTAAAATTTGTTTCTAACAAATGTATCACGGATTTGCCTTGAGTTTTTTTTATTAAAGGCAGTAAATTAATTTAAGTTATTTTAATATTATATAATCTTGAATAAGGTTTATTATCTAGTCCAAGGTTAAAACCCTGTAATTCCATTGCAGTTACTTTAGTTTCTATAAACCTTTTTGTGTGCCTTATGTCTATTTCGATCCCGAAGTTTCGGGAGAGAAATCTTATTATGAACCCAAAATTAAGAGATTCCTTTTCGTTAGCTACGCTAAATACTTTCAATTAAAAAATATTTAAATTTCAGTAGCATTCATAATGACAAGCTACCTCTAAAAAGAATTTCATTCTTTCATTTAAAACTATAGATTTTAAATCCATAGTGGTTTATTTAAAATGTCGTGTTTTTTTCAAGTTTGACTTATGTTATTTATTATTAGATAATTAGAAGAGTATATACTATTTATCTAATTTTAATGACTTAACTAAACAAACTAACATTTATGAAAAGTTTACAACGCTCAATTTTTAAATTATTGGTCTTTATTTTATTAATATATAATACTATAAATGCACAAGATTGGTCAGCAATACCTATACCTGCTAATGCTGGTGTAGGCAATGAATGGGTTTTAGATGATGAAGCATCAGATGATTTTAATTATACGTTTAATGCAACTACATCTAGAACAACATTTGGTCCCGCAAGCAATCCTAATAAATGGACAAACTTTTTTCATAACAATTTTCAAGGACCAGGACCAACAAACTGGGAAGAAAATAATATATCTGTTTCCGGAGGGTATTTACGCATATTAAATGACAGAGACTTTATAAATGGAGAACCTGTAACGAAAACGTATAAAGATGGAGGATATGTTACACGCCCAGAAACACAAGCAGGTTGTATTACAGCATCTAAAAGAGTTATATATCCAGTATTTATAGAAGCCTCATTGCAAGTGATGAATTCATCCATAGCGTCCGATATATGGTTGTTAAGTCCAGATGATACAGAAGAAATAGATATTATTGAAAGTTATGGAGGAGCAATGAGTGATAACAGAAATGCTTTTTTTGCATCGAGAGTACACCTGAGTCATCATGTTTTTATTAGAAGCCCATTTACAGATTATCAACCACGCGATTGGAATAGTTGGCATACTCAAAATGGCGTATCCCAATGGGGAGGAAGAACAGTAAGGATAGGGTTATATTGGAAATCACCAACAATTTTAGAATACTATATAGACGGTAATTTGGTAAGAATTATAGATAACGATGCCATAGCTTCGTTATTACCAGATGGGACTTGGGAATACACTTATCCTGCTGGTGTTACAAGCACAGAAAAGAATGGTGAATTACAATTGATATCTGGAGGTCTAAGAGCAGGTTTTCAAGAAATGAATACCGCATCAAGTCTTGCTGAGGCAAAACAACTTTCGGAAATTAGTGTGATTGATCCATTTAATTACCTGGAAAATGGAAGAAGGTTTTCTAAAGAAATGGATATCATTATTAATACAGAAGACCAAAGTTGGCAAGCTACAGCAAATCGATCTCCAAATAATACAGAGATATTAAATACAGATGATAATACGATGTTAGTTGATTGGATTCGTGTATATAAACCAGTTTCAATGGGAGATAGAGTGCGTAGTTTAACTTTTGATAATAAATCTAATTACATTCCTTCAGGAGATGTATTACCAGCTTTTTCGATAGGTGAAATTGCAGAAATAGATGTAACCTATGCAACAGGTATAAATAGTGGAGTAGAAGAAGATTTACATTATATAGCAACACAAATTCGTCAATTAGATGAGAATGGTACAGTTGTAGGTATTAGTGACTTTATTGCTCCTATTAATGGAAACCAAGCAAATGCTACTACAACGTCATTTCAATATGAAATTCCATCAACATTTAACGATGGGGTTACGTCAATACCAACATCAGCAGACCTGCCTACTGGGCATAAATTAGAATTATTTTTAGATATGTCTGTTAATGCAGGTTCTGATTTTGAGAATGTTGCGGAAGAAATTACATTAAATCCACCTGCACCAATAGATGATAGAACGAGATTTGTTTCATTCGACAATAAATCAGATTATGTATTAGCTGGTGAAACACTACCAACTTTTGAATTAGGACAAACAATAGATTTAACAGTTTCATACGCTACAGGAATCACAAATGGCGTTGAGGAAGATTTAAGTTATGTAGCAACTATGCTAAGACAATTAGATGAAAATGGACAGAATTTTAAAACAAGTAATTTTAATGCTGTTATATTAGACGATGCTGTTAATAAAGATACTGTAGATTATCAATTTACAATACCTTCTACTTTTGATGATGGTAGTGTTGTACCTACCTCTGAAGATTTACCAGATGGTCACAAACTTGTATTGCTAATATTTATGTCTGTAGATAATGACGCTGTATTAGCTAGTGGTTCGGAAGATATTATATTAATTCCATTACAACCTAGGAATCGCTTTGTTACGTTTACTAATATATCAAATTATATTGCACCAGGGGAGACTGTCCCTACTCTAGATGTTGGACAAACACTTAATATTACTGTAGATTATGCTACAGGCGTTTCTGCAAGTGGTGTAGAAGAAGATTTAGGATATATAGCAACAATGCTAAGAGAATTAGATGAAAATGGACAAGTAGTTAAAACAAGTGCATTTAATGCTGTAGTTTCTGGTGATGCGTCTAACAGAGGCACAGCTAGCTATCAATTTACTATCCCATCGACTTATTCAGAAGGTAGCTCAGTCATTAAAACTGAAGATTTGCCAGAAGGACATAGGATTGTATTACTAATATTTATGTCTGTAGATAATGATGCTGCATTAGCCAGTGGTTCAGAAGATATTATATTAGCACCACCCGCACCAAGAGATCGCACTATTAGTTTTGATAATATAAATGATTATATATTAGCTGGAGAAACATTGCCTACTTTTGAGCTAAATCAAAATATTAATCTTACAATTACATATGGTACAGGGGTAGCAAACGATGTAGAAGAAGACTTAGGTTATATAGCAGTGATGCTAAGACAACTTGATGAGAGTGGGCAAATAGTAAATACAAGTAACTTTAATGTAGCTATAAATAATAATGCTTCCAATGCAGGTACAATAGATTATCAATTTACAATACCTTCTACTTTTGCTGATGATAGTTTAATACCTACAACAACAGATTTACCTGAAGATCACCAACTAGTGTTATTAATTTTTATGTCTGTAGATAGTGATAGTGGTTTTGCAGATGCAAATACACACGCTATAATCGTTGAAGAAGGGGTATTATCGATTCAATCAAATAAGACGAAAGATAATAATACTATTGTAGTTAGTCCTAACCCATTTACTGATGTATTACAAATAGAAACTAATACTAATATTCCTTGGGAATTATATAATTTACAAGGTCAAAAAGTATTGTCTGGGGTTTCAAAAACAGTACAAGCTGGGGTTTTACCACCTGGGTTATACTTATTATCTGTAGATAATAAAAGCATGGTTAAGGTTATAAAAAAGTAAAGAAAATCTAATCTATTGGTTTTAACACTATAAGAGAGAATCCTCTGAAGGGTGCTCTCAAACTATTTAAAATCTGATTTCGATTTAAGAATCTTAGATAAAAATCAATAAACATGCTAGATTCAACTTATAATTACGATAAACTAGCCAGCCTAGTTTATCGTAATTTAAGGAAGAAGATGGCGTGTTTAGTGGTTTTTAGCTAGAAATTAATACATTTTCATAGTTTCTAAGCGTGACATAATACGCTTGTTTCAATTAAGTAATTGATAGATAAGTGTTTGTATTTTAAAAAATAGTGTTCTTAAGTCGAACTCAGGTTACTTTACAGTATATTCATTTAAGAATTTGTATGAAACATTTTGAAAAACGTAGCGGTAGCGCTATAAATAAGACATAGCTTTTCATAAATAGCATTAGGAAAGATTATTAAGTTAAGGCGGTATGGTCTAGATGTATTTAGTACTTAACATACTCAACAATTTCAAGGCCATAGCCAATCATACCAACGCGTTTGGTTCTTTCACTATTAGAAATTAAACGTAGTTTGTGAATATCTATATCGTGTAAAATTTGTGCACCAATACCAAAATCTCTGGCGTCCATATTTATTTTAGGAGCTTTAGAAACTTTATTGGTTTGTTGGTGTTCCTTTAAAAAAGATAACCTATTTAAAATATTAGTACTTTGCGCTTCTTGGTTTATAAAAATAATAGCACCTTTACCATCTTTGTTAACCACATTAAACATATCGTTTAGTTGCTTATCCACATTATTGGTTAAGGTTCCTAGAATATCGTTATTTATTAAGGTAGAGTTAATACGCGTAAGCACTGGTTCGTCATTTTTCCATTGCCCTTTAGTAAGCGCTATATGGATTTGATTATTAGTGGTCTGTTTATATGCGCGTAGTCTAAAATTTCCAAAACGTGTTTGAATTTCAAAATCCTCCATTTTTCTAATTAAAGAATCATGTTGCATTCTATAAGCCACTAAATCCTCGATAGAAACAATTTTAAGATCAAATTTTTTAGCTACTTCAACAAGTTGTGGTAAACGCGCCATTGAGCCATCCTCATTCATTATTTCTACAATAACTCCAGCTGGTTTTAAGCCAGCTAATCGAGCAAAATCAATAGCAGCTTCGGTATGTCCAGTACGCCTTAAAACACCACCTTCTTTTGCTACCAGAGGAAAGATATGCCCTGGTCTTGCCAATTCATGAGGTTTTGTAGCATGATCTATAAGTGCTTTTATAGTTTTAGCTCTATCACTAGCAGAAATACCTGTGGTAACCCCATTACCTCTTAAATCTACAGAGACAGTAAAGGCTGTTTCCATGGGATCGGTATTATTATTAACCATCATGTTTAATTCAAGCTCTTTACAACGATTCTCTGTTAAAGGCGCACAAATAAGACCACGGCCATGAGTCGCCATAAAGTTGATCATCTCTGGTGTTACTCTATCTGCGGCTGCTAAAAAATCACCTTCATTTTCCCTATTTTCATCATCAACAACAATAATAACTTTACCATTTCTTATATCTTCTATGGCTTCATGAATAGAATTCAATTTGAATTGTGATGCGTTTTCGCTAGTTATCTTTTTTGCTATCATAATGCAAAGATATTGCTTATTTAAGTTTTTTTAATGAATTTTATACCAATTCTTAAATGAAAATACTGTAAAGTAAAATGATGGATTTTGTAATTATACGAGGTAGAAAAAATAAGCATAGCCGTAGTTACGGTTCTTTTTTATGTTGAAGATAGAATTTTAAAAGACACTTTTTAACTCAGTAAATTCATTGGTCTCAAATTTAGTCAAAACTATGTACTTTAGTGCATATCGCTTTAGCTTCTAAAAACTTTTGACACGAATTACACGAATTTACACAGATTTGATTAGGTATTTCACCTAGCAGACTTTCAGTCTGCGAACCAAGTCTATGAACTTACAGTCCATAGTGGTTTAGTTGGGAATTGGTATTATTAGTGAAACTCTATTTTGAAAATTGCATAGCAATGCATTCAAAATGGTAAGTTGAGCTAATCCCGATTTTTAGCAGGATCTTAGATTTAATAACTTGGCTTTTGGGATGTTTTTAGATTCCAGAGTCTAATCTAATAATATCTTTTATTTGAAGTCTTTATAGAGCTTACGCTTAATAAGAATATAAGGAATAACATATAAAGGGAAACCTACTAAAAATAGAGCAACGTTAGGTTTAAGGTAGTTTTTATTAGTGTGTTTGTATACATCAAAAATATTTAAAATTGATTTGATATAGTATACAATATATAAGATTAGAGAAGTAATACTTAACTGGATTGAAGCTTCAGACAACGATGGTAACTTATTGTTTTTGAATACAAAATATAAAACAAACAACACCACACCAATCGTATAGAGGATAATAGTAAATTTTGAATGATCTGTATAATCTTGTAGATATGTTTTTGCTTCTTTGGTAATAACAATTTTATCAGTTGTTTCAGAGATATCATCTATAACTTCTGTACTATTATCAGTAATGTTTTTAGGCTGCGGTAGACTTTCTAAGCAACTTAATTTTAAATCCTCATTAACTTTATCTCTAAAGACTAGGTATGTAATAAAATATAAAGGTATTCCTAAGATGAAAACTAATAGATTAGGTTTCTTATCCTTCTTTTTTAGATCATTGTAAAAAGAATTAACGTTAAGTATTGACTTGAAATAATAAATAATAAATAGTACAAGAGAAACAATACTCAGTTGAATTGATGCAGAAGCCAAGTGCGGCAATTTATTGTTTTTAAAAACAAAATGAAGAATCAACAGTATAACACCAATACTATACAAGGTTATTGCATATTTAGAATGTTCATAGTATTGATTAGATATTTTTTGAGTATCAATAAACGCTTTGTTAATAGCAATATCATTTTTAATATCGCTTGTTGAATGCCCACGAGAATTCAATATTTTAATAGCTTCAAAACGACTATTTTCACTATAGCCTAGGGCTTCATAACTGTTGATGACACTCACTAATTTTTCGTTAGAAAAAGTGTTTAAAAATTTAAAACGTTCTTCTCCATTTTTTTTAATACCTAGTATTTTCTTTAAAGGGACTATAATACCATCAAGGTCAACTATGCCTTTATCAGCAGTAGCTCTCTTAGTTAAATATATCCCCAAGGGTAGCATGATAAGTGTAGAAAACCAACTCGCAAATATGGGATTGAACCCATCGTTTTTAGCACTATTTACAGCAAAAATCCCTATAAAATGATAGGTTAAAAATAGTAGAATAGCAACAACCATTGGCAAACCAATACCACCTTTTCGTATTAAAGCACCAAGAGGCGCACCTACAAAGAATAATATAATACAAGCAAATCCTAAAGCTAATTTTTCATGGTAAGCTATAATATGCCTGTTAAACCACTTTTTTTTGGGTTTTAATTGATCTTTTTTTGTTTTAAAAAAATCGGAAGTAGAATTGCTTGAATTTATAGCACTATTAATTAGCTCTGTTTTTTTCTTTGTATTAAAAAGCGTTAGTAAGTTTCCTGTATAGACAGTTGAGTCTTTGGTTTGTACTTTATGTTTTACTACAATCTTTGTAGAGTCGGATTGTATTTTAATAGACGTTTTTTTTGCTTTTTTTGAATCTTTATTAAAGCCAGAACGTTGTTGTAAGTTTTTGCCAAATTTTTCAATAACTTTATCATAACTAAGGCTTAACGAATCAATCGTGTAGTCCAACTCACTCATGTTTAGCATGCTGTATTTGCTGGAATAAGACCTGTCATCAACATCAACCTCATTCATATTAGAGATGTCAATGTTAATGGTATAGGTTTCAAAAACACTTTTAGCAAAAGGTTTTTTCTTGCGGTCTTTTGCCTTTTTTGCCTTTATATCTTGATAATAATTACCATCAAAGAGCACTAATTTTATGACGTCTGAAGCTTCACTACTAACAAGCTCACCAGTTTTAGCAACAATTATGGTTTCATTGCTTTTCCCATTAGCCCCTTTTACATGTATAACAACGTCTTTTAGAAATTGATCTCTATCTCCGTATTTTTCTGCAACTTTTATGTTGTAAGGTGTATTTTCTATAGCATTAAATTGACCTTCAACAATGGCCATAGCTGGCTTTATCTTTGCAATATTTTTTCTTAAATTATAGGAGTTGTATTCTGCCCAAGGGATAATATTATTAGAAAAGAAAAACATTATGATCGCCAAAATACCAATAAAAACACTTAAACTCGCCATAGCGCGTTGTAATGAAATACCAGTAGATTTCATAGCGGCGAACTCGTAATTTTCTGCAAAACTACCAAACACCATAATTGATGTTAGTAGAATAGTTAAAGGCA
This sequence comes from uncultured Flavobacteriaceae bacterium, assembly GCA_947498845.1. Taxonomy (GTDB): domain Bacteria; phylum Bacteroidota; class Bacteroidia; order Flavobacteriales; family Flavobacteriaceae; genus Jejuia. The sequence goes on from CANMLX010000029.1 coordinate 10,272, forward strand.
CAACAAGGGGCATTAATTTAGGCATGAAGTAAAGTAAAAACTTCACAATAACATCAATATCTAAATCTTTACCTGCTAGCTCTTTTATATAGAGCCATATGGTTTGTAAAACAAATATTAAGACCAGTATTATAAAAACACTAAAAAAAGTCTTTAAATACGAGGTAAGTATGTAGCGATCTAATATTTTCAAGGATTGACTAACCTAATCTAAATTATTAATGTAATAATCTTTGTATTTATTGTTGTCAAAGGTAAATAAGCTTTTTGATAATGGCATGTTAGATTTGAAAGAATTAACAGTTAATGTTGTTTTTGTACCATTTTTACCTATTTGTATTAGATTATAGATATGTTTTGTAGATGCATCTACACCTAAAAGGATGTATTTAATTTCGGAATTTGAATCGATTGGGGTTAATTTTACATATTGTATTTTTCTTCCTTTTATATTTTGAACAATATCCATGTCGTAAGTATAACCATCTTCATAAAAAGATAACATTTTACTCGGTGTAATGGCATCACTTTCGTCTTCACTATGTTGAGATATGGTTACCTCTTCGTCTTCAGGACTAATACTGTATAATTTATTTCCATCAAACATGCGTGTAACACCAAGAATATTTAATTTATATTTCTCACCCTCTAATACGACATTACCTCGTGTTTCTTGCTTTACATTTTCGGCAGTATTTTCTAAAACATATTTAAAGTCTATATCAATATTATCATAGCTTTTCACTTTAGTAGACACATCGTTTAAAAATGCTTTTCCTTTATTTTGAGAAAATCCATAAAATAATGATAGTGTAAAAAGTAGTAGGGTTGTCGTGTATTTCAATGTCATAGTAATTAAAAATTCAAAATAAATTAAATGTTTTCATTTTCCAGTAATTGATCCAATGCAATTAAATCAGGTACTAAAACCTGTCTTGCTTTACTGCCTTCAAAAGGGCCAACAATTCCAGCAGCTTCCAATTGATCAATTAAGCGACCCGCTCTATTATAACCTAATTTTAGTTTTCGCTGTAATAACGAAGCCGATCCTTGTTGTGCAGTCACGATTACTATGGCTGCATCTTTAAATAGTTTATCTCTATCTGCTATATCTACATCAATACTTGTGCCACTTTCTTCTCCAACATATTCAGGAAGCATATAAGCATCTGGGTAAGCCTTTTGAGAGCCAATAAAATCGGTTATTTTTTCAACCTCTGGTGTATCAACAAAAGCACATTGTACACGAATTAAATCATTTCCTTGCGTAAATAACATATCGCCTCGTCCTATAAGTTGATCTGCACCTGCACCATCCAAAATAGTTCTAGAATCTATTTTAGACGTTACTCTAAATGCGATACGTGCAGGGAAGTTAGCTTTTATAATACCAGTAATTACATTTACAGAAGGCCGTTGTGTTGCAATAATAAGATGTATACCAATGGCACGAGCTAATTGTGCTAAACGTGCAATAGGTGTTTCTACTTCTTTTCCTGCAGTCATGATTAAATCGGCAAACTCGTCTACTACTAAAACAATGTAAGGTAAAAATTGATGACCATCATTGGGGTTTAGTTTTCGCTCTTTAAATTTCTTATTGTACTCTGCAATATTTCTACACATTGCATTTTTAAGTAATTCGTAACGGTTATCCATCTCAATACAAAGCGAGTTTAACGTATTGATAACCTTTGTGTTGTCTGTAATTATAGCCTCTTCGCTATCTGGCAATTTTGCCAGATAGTGTCGTTCTATTTTATTAAAGAGTGTTAGTTCTACCTTTTTAGGATCTACCAGAATAAATTTAACTTCAGCGGGATGTTTTTTGTAGAGTAACGATGTTAATACGGCGTTTAGTCCAACCGATTTCCCTTGACCAGTAGCACCAGCCATAAGCATATGTGGCATTTTTGCTAAATCTACCACTAGTGTTTCGTTACTAATCGTTTTACCCAAAGCTATTGGTAGTTGCATTTCTGAAGTTTGAAACTTTTTAGAAGCAATTACAGATCGCATTGAAACGATAGTGGATTTTTTATTAGGGACCTCAATACCAATGGTCCCTTTTCCAGGAATAGGCGCAATAATACGTATGCCCAATGCAGCCAGAGACAAAGCGATGTCATCCTCTAAATTCTTAATTTTTGAAATACGAATTCCAGCTTCAGGAACAATTTCATAAAGTGTTACCGTAGGCCCAATAGTGGCTTTAATACTAGCAATGCCAATATTATAGTTTTTTAAGGTGTCTACAATTTTGTTTTTATTATCCTCTAATTCTTCTTGATTGATAGTAATCCCTTCAATATCATACTTTTTAAGCAAGTCCAAATGCGGAAATTGATAATTACTAAGCTCTAAAGTAGGATCAAACTCTCCAAAATCTTCAACAAGCTTATCAGCTAAATTTTTAGTTTCCGAAACTTCTTCGGTCACTTTTTCTACTTTTATTTCTAATGCTTCAGCAATCTCCTCTTCAGGTTCAGCGACATTAACTTCAAAAGATGAAGAAGGTTCTGTTTTGGGTTTAATGTCTTCTATGGGCGCCTTATTAGAGGCGTTTTCTTTTTCTTCTGAAATATCAAAAGCGCTTTTAAAAGCTTCGGCTTCCTCTGAAAGATTATTATCAACCAAAACGATATCTTCTTTTATTTCAGAAAATTCTTGTTTAATATCCTTTTTTGCCGATTTGAAAAGGTTTGTAATACTCTGGAACGTGACTTTAAAACGCATGGCTAAATAGGTGATAAGTCCAAAAAGTAATAGCAGGTAAGTTCCAATCTTTCCAATGTAGTCTTGTAGGTAGCTATTGATTTCAAAACCAACAGTTCCGCCTAAAATATCATTTTTAGTACTAAAAAAACCAAGTAAAATAGAGAGCCAAACCATGATAAGAATGCCCCAAAACCAATGTTTTCTGAGTTTAACTTTAGTAATATCCATCAACACATAAACGCCAGATAAGAACACTAAACCAGAGATTATAAATGCTGAAATACCAAATCCTTTTTGAATAAAAAAGGCACTAATTAAAGCCCCAAACTTACTTAACCAATTTTCTGCTTTTGTGTCTCTGGAAGCAAATTCAGATAACGCACTTTGGTCTACTTTTCCAGTAAAGAAAAATGAAACAAACGAAATACATAAGATAATACCTAGGATTACCAAAAAACTACCAAGAACTAGTTTTTGTTGGCTCGATAGCTTAAAACTAATGCTTTTAGGTTTTCTAGTGGTAGGTTTTTTAGTCTTGGTTTTTTTCGCCATTGCGAGCGTTTAATTTCAGCAAAAATACAAATTACTAACGTTAACGAAACTTTATTTTTAAAAATTGCATGACGTATAAATTCAAAATATAAAGTTCCATAAATATCAATAAAAATTTAAATTTTTATTAAATGAATTAGAACAGATTGTACTTCGGCTTTGTTTAGTATGATATGATATTTAGAGAAAACAATTAAATAGTATTTAGACAAACTTTGGAACATATATTATTAAACCAATAATAACAGCGAAAAAAGCAGCAATAAATACAGCGCCTGCAGCAATATCTTTAATAATACCAATTTTTTTATGATGTTCTGGATGTATAAAATCTGCAACAGCTTCTATTGCTGTATTTACCCCTTCAATAGACATTACTAATGCAATAGCAAAACATTGTAGTATCCATTCGGTTGTCGAAATATTTAAAAAGAATCCTACTATAGTAACTACAAAGGCAATAGCCACCTGAATTTTAATACTAGCTTCAGTTTTAATAAGAAATATTGCGCCTTTAAAAGCATAACCTACACTTTTAAACCTGTTTACTAAGAAGGATTCTTTTTTTGTCATTAATATAATACTTCTAAAGCAGCTTTGTAATTAGGCTCATCAACAGTTTCTTGAACTTGTTCTGTATAAAGCACTTTACCATTTTCATCTAAAACCACAATACTTCTTGATAATAATCCTTCTAGAGGACCATCTGTAAAATCTACACCATAATCTTTACCAAAAGCTCCACTTTTAAAATCGGATAAGCTAATTACATTTTCTAATCCTTCGGCACCGCAAAAACGTGCATGTGCAAAAGGTAAATCTTTAGAGATACAAAGAACTTTTGTGTTTTCTAACTCGTTTGCTTCGGTATTAAACTGTCTCACAGATTGTGCACAAGTACCAGTGTCTACACTTGGGAATACGTTTAATACAACTCTGCTTCCAGAAAAGTCGGTTAAACTCTTAGTAGATAAATCGTTTGCAGTAAGTAAAAAATCTGGAGCTTTAGACCCAACATCAGGAAGATTTCCAGAGGTATTTATTTTATTGCCTTTTAATGTAACTGTTGCCATTTTTTGTTTTTTTAGTTTTGGAAGCCTAAGGTATGCATATTTAACTTTTTGTACTAAAAATTACTGCACTATGGTTAAATTCTATACAAAAACAAGTACCTATAAGTTTTATCGATTTTAGTATAATTTATAAACATGTCACTTTGTTATTTTTCTTTCAATAATTAGTATTTTTAGGTAGTAAGATATTGTAAACTAAAACACTAAAAATAATGGAAAGTAACATGCACAATGGAGACGCCAGTAAATGTCCTTTTTCTGGAGGTATCCAAAAAGTATCAGCAGGGAGTGGCACAACCAACCGCAAATGGTGGCCAAACGAATTGAAATTAAACATTCTTAGGCAAAACGATACTAAATCTAACCCTATGGGAGATGATTTTAATTATGCCGAAGCGTTTAATAGCATAGACTATCCAAAATTAAAACAAGAAGTTATTGATTTAATGACAGATTCTCAAGATTGGTGGCCTGCCGATTATGGGCACTACGGACCATTTATGATTCGTATGGCGTGGCATAGCGCAGGGACGTATCGTGTAGGTGATGGTAGAGGAGGAGGGGCAACAGGAAATCAGCGTTTTGCGCCACTAAACAGTTGGCCAGATAATGGTAACTTGGATAAGGCACGTTTATTACTTTGGCCAATAAAAAAGAAATACGGGAAAAAATTATCCTGGGCAGATTTAATGATATTAGCAGGGAATTGTGCTTTGGAGTCTATGGGATTTAAAACCTTTGGTTTTGGAGGTGGACGTGAAGACATATGGGAACCAGAACAAGATATTTATTGGGGATCCGAAACGGAGTGGCTAGGCAATAAAGAGCGCTTTCAAGAAGGTGAATTGGAAGGTGATTTAGGCGCAGCACATATGGGATTGATTTATGTAAATCCAGAAGGGCCTAATGGAACATCTAATCCATTAGGAACAGCAAAATTGATGAAAGAAACGTTTGGACGTATGGCCATGAACGATGAGGAAACAGTAGCATTAGCAGCAGGCGGACATACATTTGGAAAGGCGCATGGTGCAGCAGACCCGAACACTTATGTTGGGGCAGAACCTGCAGGAGCTACCATAGAAGAGATGAGTACAGGTTGGAAAAATACATTTGGCAGTGGTGTTTTAGACGATGCCATTACTAGTGGTTTAGAAGGCGCATGGACACCCAATCCCACTAAATGGGATCATGATTACTTTGATGTATTATTAAATTACGATTGGGAATTAACTAAAAGTCCAGCAGGAGCAAGCCAATGGACGCCAACACAGGCATCTCTAGCCAAAATGGCACCAACAGCAGGTGATGCTTCAAAACAGCAAGCATTGATGATGACCGATGCCGATATGGCTTTAAAAATAGACCCCGATTATTTAGAAATTTCTAAACGTTTTCATAAAGATCATAAAGCTTTTGAAGATGCTTTTGCCAGAGCCTGGTTTAAGCTCACGCATCGCGATATGGGTCCAATTTCACGTTATTTAGGACCAGAAGTCCCTAAGGAAGAATTAATATGGCAAGATCCAATTCCTAAGACAAATTATAGTTTAAGTGGAACTGATGTTGCTGCTTTAAAAAAGCTAATTTCTGTTTCTGGACTGAGTATTTCACAGTTAGTAACCACAGCTTGGGCTTCGGCTTCTACATTTAGAGGGTCGGATATGCGTGGCGGTGCAAATGGGGCAAGAATCCGTTTAGAACCTCAAAAAAATTGGAAAGTCAATAACCCAAAAGCATTAGAAAAAGTACTTCATGTTTATGAAGGTATACAGAAAGAATTTTCCAGCGCTATTTCTATGGCAGATTTAATTGTATTAGGAGGTTCTGTTGGTATAGAACAAGCGGCTAAAAATGCAGGGCATAATATTATGGTTTCGTTTACTGGAGGTAGAGGAGATGCATCGCAAGAACAAACAGATGAGGAATCTTTTAGTCATTTAGAGCCGCTAGCTGATGGTTTTAGAAATTATATAAAAACAGATATAAAAATTGCTGCTGAGGATTTGTTAGTAGACAAAGCAAACTTATTAACGCTTACGGCACCAGAAATGACCGTTTTAGTTGGCGGGTTGCGTGTATTAGGTGCAAATTATGATGGATCTAGCCATGGTGTTTTTACTGATAAAAAAGAAAGTCTTACTAACGATTTCTTTACGAATATCCTAGATTTTACGTATTCATGGAAAGCAACAACCAGTGATGATACAATTTTTGAAGGTAAAAACAGAAAAACAGGTGTTGTAAAGTTCACAGGTACCAGAGCAGATTTAATTTTTGGCTCAAATACAGAGTTAAGAGCTATTGCAGAAGTTTATGGTGCCGATGATGGGGAAGAGAAATTTGTAAACGACTTTATAGCAGCATGGGTAAAAGTGATGAATTTAGACCGTTTTGATGTAAAGTAATATTTTAACAACGGTAGTAAATCACTATTATTTAACATAGCATATTAATATGCTATACACCTGTTGTGCATTTAGAATAAAATTCTGTCAATTCGAGTGGTTTTTTGATTGTATCGGTTTCTAAACGTACAATGGTTCTATATGATTTTTTATAAAGCCCCGTGGGTTTTCATACTCAAACAAGTTTAGTATGAAACATGACGGGGTTTTTGATCTATGATATTTATTTTTTATTTTTAATGAGCTCTCTAAGTTTTATATATTTTAAAAAACGAATATTTGCTGTTTGTATTGAAATAATAAGGCCATTTAAACCGTCCAGAAATCCAAGTTTTATAAAATAAGACTGTATAAAGGCCCATGTAGGATTTATAAGTATCTTGTATATAGGTGCTTTTTTTCCGAGATCGAAGTTAGCTTTAGCAGAAATAGTAGAGAATAATTCGACCCTTTTGTTAAACTCGGAATAGCTTTGATAGGTTTCATGCAAAATGTCTCCTTTTAAAAAACCAGTTTTACCGTTAGCATCATGTAAATTCACGCTATCATGTGGGTTTAGACCTTTCCACTCGGCTTTTGTTTTATCAAAAACGCGAAGTTTCTTATCGGGATACCAAGTCGTGTGTTTTATCCATTGACCACAAAAGTAATTGAGCCTTTTTGAGTAGTAACCATCATGAACCCAATTGGTTTTTAGATTGATAATAGATTCTTGTAATGTTTTAGAGAGTGATTCATCGGCATCAAGTGATACGACATGATTATATGTCGCTTGATGCAATGCAAAGTTTTTTTGTTCTATATAGCCCAAAAATTTTTGTTCTATAAATGTCACATCATATTGTTCACATATCACTTTTGTACTATCTGTAGAAAGTGAGTCTACAATTACAATTTCATCAACAACATTGATTAAAGACTGTATGCATTTGGCAATTTTTTTTTCTTCATTGAAAGTAATAACTACTCCAGACAGCTTAATCATTTTAAAGTTAATTTTCGGTAAAAATACTTAATTTTGTAGGATGAGCAAACCTGTTGCAACAGTAGTTATAACAACATATAATAAACCAGATGACCTTAAGTTAGTGTTGCATAGTTATAACCTACAACGCATTAAGAATTTTGAAATTGTGGTTGCCGATGATGGTTCGGATAGTAAAACAAAAGCAGTTATTGACGATTTTAATGATGAATCTGATATAAAAGTGCTTCATGTATGGCAGGAGGATAATGGATTTCAAAAAACTAAAATTTTAAACAAAGCCATAATGGCTTCAACGTCAGATTACCTAATTTTTACAGATGGTGATTGTATTGCACGCCATGATTTTGTAGAGACGCATTTGCGTTTAAGAGCGCATAATTACGCATTATCTGGAGGCTATTTTAAATTAACAGCACCGGTTTCAAAACATATAACTAAGGATGTTATTAGTGAGCAAATTTGTTTTAATAAAGATTGGTTATTAAAAAAAGGACAACCAAAATCGTTTAAACTTAATAAACTTACTACATCCAAGATTAAATCCAATATTTTAAATAAAATAACGCCTACAAAAGCTACTTTTGATGGCATGAATGTATCGGTCTGGAAAAAAGATATATTGGCAGTCAATGGCTTTGATGAGCGTTTACAATATGGCGGTTTAGATAGGGAAGTAGGGGAGCGCATGATGAATTTAGGGGTTAAATTCAAGCAAATTAGATATTCGGCAATTTGTTTACATTTATACCATGAACGCCCTTATAAAAAAGAAGACATTATTACATTTAACAATGAAATAAGGAGAACAGTGAGAAAGAATAAGTTAAAAATAACAAAATTTGGAATTGAAAAAATCAATTAAAAACCCAGAAATATCAGTAATAATTAGTACGTATAACTCTGAGGCATGGTTGGAAAAAGTATTGTGGAGCTATGAAGCGCAAGGCTTTAAAAATTTTGAAGTTGTAATAGCTGATGATGGTTCTAAACAACCTACTTTTGATTTGATTGAAGATATAACGTCTAAAGTTAGTTATACCATTATTCATGTATGGCATGAGGATAACGGATTTCAAAAATCACAAATACTTAATAAGGCTATTGTGGCTTGCAATAGTGATTATATTTTAATGAGTGATGGTGATTGTTTGGCAAGAGCAGATTTTATTGAAGTACACATGAACTATAGAGAAGAAGGTTATTTTTTGTCTGGAGGCTATTTTATGTTACCGATGTCTATTTCTAAAACGATAACAAAAGAAGATATTTTATCCCAAAAATGCTTTGATTTAGCTTGGTTAACGGCTCATGGCTTAAAATCGTCTTTTAAAAATAACAAGTTAACAGCAAAAGGCCTTCGTGAAAAGCTTTTAAATAAGTTTACGCCTACCAATGCCAGTTGGAATGGACACAATGCATCTGGTTGGAAAAAAGATATCTTAAAGATTAATGGTTTTGATGAACGGATGCAATATGGAGGTCAAGATAGAGAGTTAGGAGAACGCCTATTTAATCTAGGTATAAAGTCTAAGCAAATAAGATACAGTGCTATATGCTTGCATTTAGATCATCCCAGAGGGTATAAAACACAAGAGTCTATAGATAAAAACCTAAAAATTAGAGCTGTAACTAAAAAAGAAAAATTAGCATATACGTCTTTTGGGATTAAAAAGGGTTAAAGAATAATGAGCTTTTTGGTTTTTCATAATTTAAACCTAGTAAAAACCACTACTTAGAACATTAGAAGCCCATGAATTGTCTTTTCTTATAAATAAAATGGTTTCGTAATTTCCGCATAAACCAGGGCAAAGATTTTTAATAATAATAATTGCTTTGTTCTTATCTTCAGAAAAACGAGGTATTGAAAAGCTATACCAATTATTTTTATTCGATTCTTCAAGCCTTAATTTAGTATTATCCCACTGAAAATTTTTTGTACTTGCTTGTTGAGATTGTATTTCAGTAATATCTTCTTGGGTAAAATATTTAGAGATTGTGGATAAGTTTAGGTTTAGTAAGTTATTATTTGATAAGTAAATGTGTTTTACTGAATCTGTATCTGTTTTTATTAAACTTAATTTATGTATAGTGTCATGTTTAAATAAGTGAGAACTTGATTCAGGTTTGATATTAAGTCCATAACTAAAATTTAGTTTTCTATCTTTTAAAACAATTTTCATGAAGTTATATATATCTTCATTGTTATTTTCAGGATATTTACATCCTATTATGAAAACCAAAGTACAAATAGATAATATAGATTTACAGCTTTTTTTCATAAATCAATATTTTAATACTAAAAATATTTCCTATATGTTTTTCTTTTTCTATACACTTCAGGCTTAAAATGTTTCCATATTTGTTGTATGGCAATGTTATCTTCAAGCTCTGGTGTTCTGTAACATGTTTCTATACCTTTTTCGGTAAAAACATTAAAATATTCATTAAAAATCACAGCATGTACGCCTTTATTTTGATAGTCTGGATGAATGCCTATTAGATAGAAAATAACATCTTTGCTGTGTTTTTTTGCTTTTAAGATTTTTAAAAACCCAAAAGGAAATAACTTTCCGTTTATGTTTTTTAAAGCTTTTGAGAAAGAAGGCATTACTATTGCAAAACCGACGAGTTCATCATCTTTATCTACTACAAATTTGATATATTCGGGATTTACAAAACTTATAAATTTCTTTTTAAAATAGGCTTTTTGTATGTCGGTAATTTCTACAAAACTTGATAAAGAAGAATAGCTTTTGTTAAACAAGTCAAACATTTTATCCACATAAGGCATGACCTCTTCTGTTTTTGTGAATTTTAAAGCTTTTAAATTATAACGTTTCTTTATAATGGTTTGAGCTTTGTTAAACGTTTCGGGTTTTACATTACTAAAAGGAAACCTGCTTTCTATATAGCCTTTTTCTATGTTGTAATTTGCAGCTTCGTAATGTTTTATATAATAAGGATGATTGTACCATGTTACCATAGTAGTGATAGCATCGTAACCTTCGTCTATAACACCCACTTTATCTAGATTTGAAAACCCTACAGGGCCTTCTACATATTTAAGTCCTTTTTCTTTTCCAATGGTTTCAACCTTATTTAATAGAGCCTGAGAGACTTCTAAGTCGTCAATAAAATCAAACCAACCAAAACGCATTTTTTCCTGATCTAGCTGTTTTACTTCTAACCAATTAATTATGGCTGCTACTCTTCCTACAAGGTGATTGTTTTTATAGGCTAGAAATAATCGAGCCTCAGCATCGTTAAAAACTGGATTTTCGTTTTTATCAAACGTTTTTAATTCCTGACTAATTATAGGAGGTGTCCAATATTTTGAGTCTTTATATATTTTAAAAGGAAATTTTACAAAAGTTTTTAGATCTCGTTTGGTTAGAACTTCTTTTATAGTAATCATAAACTATTTAAGCGGTAAGGGTTGGTTAGTCGTTAAAATCTTCATCTTCACGTTTTTGCTTTTTTGGCTCATTATCTTCATCTACATCATCATCGTTTTTCTTTTTCTTCTTTTTTCTTTTTTCGCCTTTAGCTCTGGCTTTTCTTTCGCCTTCTTCTTTAGCAGAATTGGCATTGTCGAACGTCTTTTTTTCTTTGTCCTTATGGAAATCAAACCTGTATGAAGCACCTAAGCCTATATTAAAAACCGAAGGGGTGTCTTTGGTGTTAAATGTAATATTCGTATCTAATTGAAGATCTTCATTCCACAGATATGCGCCTCCAAACCTCAAGAGATTATCGGCATAAAAATCGCTTTTAATGCCTTGGGTTTCTCCAAAAATTACCCAGTTTTGATTAAATGAATGTGTGAGGGTTAAGATATAAGTGAAATCAGATTGATCGGTACCTATTCTATCTTTTATAAAATTCATCACAAACACCCAGCCACCATTAAAATTATGTTGAGTTGCTATCATAAGTTTTGGACTAAAACCACTTATTCCAGTTGCCGTATAGGGGTTGTTTTTAGAATCGAAATTAGCACCAAGATAAGCGGAAACTGCAGGGATTAAGTCTTTCCATTTAAAACTGTGGTTTGCTTTCCAGCTATAAAGGTTTGGTTTGTCTTCGCCATCCTTTTTTTTGTGCGGATCGTAAAGCAAGTATTTAGCGCCAACAGTTAAATATCTAAAATTGGAACGTTTTTCTTCGGTGATGAACCCAGAAAGAAATTTTTGTTTATCATTCTGGTAGTTTCCTTCAATATTGACTTCTAACTGTTCAAATAGTAATCCATATCTTGCAGCAAAATCAATACCTAGTCCAGAAACTTCATATTTTGGAGTAGGTGTTCTTTTTTCTTTAATCGTATAAGGACCAACTTCAAATTGCAGTACTTTAGTACCAACGGCATAGGCACTGCGTGAAACACCTGGCCTGTTTGAGTTTATAACGTCTGTATACTGACTATAGCCACAGGCAGATATAAGACAGATTAATACAATTAGAGTAGGTTTTAAGGCTTTCATATGAGCAAAGTATATACTTTTATCTAATCTAGGTTTATTATTAATGGGTATCATAATTATAATCAAATATAGATATTTTATCTTTTTTTTAAGTTTTTTCAAGCTTTTTTAAATAATTAGAATTGTATTTTTGCATAAATTCATAGTATATGTTACAAGAAGCTTCATTCCCAGGGTTAATTAAAATGATAACTATCATTTTATTAATTTATTTTGGAGTTAAAGTGCTATCGCGATTATTTGCGCCTTTATTGGTTAAGTATGTGGCAAAAAAGGCTGAACAAAAGTTTGGAGGACAGTTTAATAACACATATCAAACCCCAAAAAGACAAGAAGGTGAAGTCACCATTGATAAAATGCCTAAAAGAAAAACAACAAATAAAAACGTTGGAGACTATGTAGATTTCGAAGAAATTGAGTAATTTCATCGTTTGGTATTTTAATGCTTTTTCATGCAACTTTCATTTAAAAAAATTATTCCTCACATAGTTATAATATTAGGTTTTATAATTGTGTCTTTACTTTATTTTAGTCCTGTATTAAAGGGTAAACAGATATATCAAAGTGATATCGTACAGTATATTGGTATGTCTAAACAGCAAAAAGACTTCAAAGCTAAAACAGGAGGAGATACCTATTGGACCAATAGTGCTTTTGGAGGGATGCCTACCTATCAATTAGGGGCAAGATACCCGCATAATTACATAAAGAAATTAGACTTATTATTACGTTTTTTACCCAGACCAGCGGATTATTTGTTTATCTATCTACTGAGTTTTTACATATTGCTTCTGGTTTTAAAGGTTGATTTTAAATTAGCTGCTTTAGGGGCTCTGGCTTTTGGGTTTTCAACCTATTTAATCATAATTTTAGGTGTAGGACATAATAGTAAGGCTCACGCTATAGCTTATATGCCGTTGGTACTGAGTGGTATTTTACTCGTTTTTCAAAAGAAATATATAGCGGGTTTTATTCTAACAGCCATTGCTATGGGCTTAGAATTGGTTGCTAACCACTTTCAAATGACCTATTATTTATTGCTTCTTGTAATAGTTTTAGGTATTGTTTATTTAATAGATGCTTTTAGAAAGAACATACTTCCCCATTATTTTAAGTCTATTGGTATTTTGGTTGCAACTGTTGTATTAGCTATAGGCTTAAATGCTACCAACGTGTTAGCAACTCAAGAGTATGTAAAGGAAAGTACACGAGGTAAAAGCGAATTGACTATAAACCCTGATGGCTCACCAAAAGAAGTGACTTCAGGATTAGATAAAGATTATATTACCCAATTTAGCTACGGTATTGTTGAAACATTTAATTTGTTTATTCCTCGATTTATGGGAGGAGGAAGTTATGATAATGTAGGTAAAGATTCTAATACTTACGATGCCTTTAGAAAATTAGGAGCTACACCTAGTCAGGCACTTGAACAAGCTGAGCATGCACCTATGTATTGGGGAGATCAACCTATTGTAGAAGCACCAGCTTATGTAGGCGCTGTGATCCTGTTTTTATTTGTTTTTGCTTTGTTTTTAGTGAAAGGGCGTTTAAAATGGTGGCTTTTAGCTGGAGTTTTATTGTCATTATTACTATCTTATGGAAAGAATTTAAATTTCCTAACAAACTTTTTTATTGATTATATACCACTTTATAATAAGTTTAGAGCGGTAAGTTCTATACAGGTAATATTGGAATTATGTATTCCTGCTTTAGCTATTTTTGGTTTAGTTAAATTATTAAATGATTTTGATAGAGAAGCGCAAAAACTAAAAGCGCTAAAGTATACAACAGCTATAACAGGTGGTTTGTGTTTACTATTTTTATTATTTAAATCGTCACTATTTGATTTTGTAGGAATCAAAGATGGTCAATTTATACAGGCTTATGGGCAAGATTTTATTAGAGCGATAAAAGAAGATAGAAAAGCGATTTTTACCAGTGATACTATTAGAACATTGGTATTGGTATTGCTTTCGGCAGGATTAATATTTGCGTATTTAAAAGATAAATTAAAAGAGCAATGGGTAGTCGTAGGGTTTGCTGTTTTAATTTTATTTGATTTAATTGGTGTAGATAGGCGCTATGTTAATAACGACGATTTTGTGTCTTCTATTAAAATGACTAAGCCTTTTATTGCGAATAAAGTAGATCAACAAATTTTAAAGGATACCACGCATTTTAGAGTGTATGATTTAGTTTCTGGTCCTTCGAAACCCTCGTATTTCCATAATTCACTAAATGGTTATAACGCTGCCGAATTAAAGCGATACCGTGAAGTGTTTGATTGGTATGTAGCAAGAAATAATATTAATGTGCTTAATATGCTAAACACTAAGTATATCGTTGCTCAAGATGACAAAGGAAATGTATTTCCTTATGTAAATGAAGAGGCTAATGGAAATGCCTGGTTTGTGGAAAAATTGAAGCAAGTAGATAGTGCTAATGAAGAGATTAAGTTATTAGATAGTTTAAATACTAAGAAGATTGCTATTAAATCTTTTAATTCCCCTGATGGGTTTTTCAAAAAAATGCCTCAAAAATCTATATTGGAATATAAAGTTGATTCTTTAGCGTCCATCACATTATTAGAAGTAAAACCAAACTACTTAAAGTATACATCAAGTAATTCAAATGATGGGTTTGCTGTATTTTCTGAGATTTATTACAAAAAGGGTTGGAAAACCTTTGTTGATGATCAAGAAACAGATCACATACGTGTAAATTATACACTTAGAGGGATGTCTGTACCCAAAGGCACCCATACTATTGAATTTAAGTTTGATCCAGACGTCGTGAAAACAGGAAGCAAAGTGTCTTTAGCGAGCTCTATTGTATTGGGAATTCTTGTTTTGTTAGGATTGTTCTACGAGTTTAAGAAAAAAGAGGGTGCGTAAAAAAGTACTCATAATCGCTTACTATTGGCCTCCAGCTGGAGGCCCTGGGGTACAACGCTGGCTAAAGTTTGTAAAGTATCTACCAGATTTTGATGTGGAACCTATCCTTTTTGTTCCAGAAAATGCTAATTACCCTATAACAGATTCAAGTTTAGAGAAAGAGGTTTCAAGCGATATAGAGGTTGTTAAATTCCCTATAAATGAGCCTTATAAACTGGCTCAGTTGTTTTCAAAGAAAAAGGCAAATACCATAAGTCGTGGGATAATTAATGAGCATAAAAAACAATCATTATTAGAAAAAGTAATGCTTTTTATAAGAGGTAACTTTTTTATTCCAGATGCTAGAGTAGGGTGGGTAAAACCTTCTGTAAGCTATTTGTCAAAATTTATTTCTAAAAATAATATAAAAACGATTATTACCACGGGACCACCACATAGTGTCCATTTAATAGGAATGGCGTTAAAAAAGAAATTGGATATAACATGGCTAACAGATTTTAGAGATCCATGGACTACTATTGGCTATCACAAAAAATTAAAATTGACAAATGCTGCCCGAAAAAAGCATAAGAAACTAGAGAAAGCGGTTTTAAATTCTGCAGATACAGTAATAGTGACGAGTTATACCACCAAAAAAGAGTTTTTGAATATTACGTATAAACCAATAGCGGTTATTACTAATGGTTATGATGAGGAAATTAGTCAAAAAGTGACATTAGACGAAAAATTTACCTTATCGCATATAGGGTCTTTATTATCTAAACGAAATCCGCAAATTTTATGGAAAGTACTTTCAGAATTAATACAAAAAGAAGGTGATTTTAAAAAAGATTTTCAACTTAATTTAGTAGGTTATGTTGGGGATAATGTGCTGGATTCTATTGAAAACAGTAGTTTAACTGATTATATAAATAAGGTAGGATATGTTTCACATAAAGAATCAGTTATGTATCAATTAAAATCTCAATTATTATTGTTAATTGAAATAAATTCTGAAGAAACTAAAAGCATTATCCCTGGGAAATTATTTGAATATTTAATAGCAAAGAGACCAATTATAGCTATAGGACCTATACATTCAGACATTGAAAACATAATAGATGCGACTAATTCTGGTTATTATTTTGAATATTCTCAAGAACTGCAATTAAAACGGCAAATTTTAGCGTATTATCGAGCTTATAAAAGTAATACGCTAAAATCTGATGCTGAAAATTTGGAACAATATCATAGAAAGTCACTCACAAAACAATTATCACAGCTGATATGATGGGAGTAGTAGCTTCACAATCACTTAAAAATGTTATATCCACCTATTTTGGTTTTATAATAGGCGCAATTAATACATTGTTTTTATACACCAAATTCATGACCGATGAATACTACGGTATGGTGAGTTATATGCTTTCCGCAGGTTTTGTCATGATGCCTTTAATGGCATTTGGAGTTCATAATACACTAGTTAAGTTCTATTCTTCTTTTAAGACTAAATTGAGCATAAATAGTTTTTTAACATTTATGCTTTACTTACCTCTTTTGATGATAATCCCAATAACAATTATAGGCTATTTTGCACATGAAGCTATAGGAGAATTTTTATCAACTAGAAATGCGATGATAAAGCATTATTTGGTTCATACGCTGGTAGTCGCAATTGCATTGGCTTATTTTGAAGTGTTTTTTGCGTGGGTAAAAGTACATCTACAAACGGCTTTTGGTAATTTAATGAAAGAAGTGTTTCATAGAATAGGAGCAATGCTTATGTTGTTTATGTTGTATTTAGATGTTGTAACTCTTAATGGGTTTATGATAGGCCTGGTGCTGGTTTATGTTATAAGAATGCTGGTAATGATGGGGTATGCGTTTAGTGTAAAATTTCCTAAACTTGTCTTTAAACGTTTTACAGGATGGCAGGATGTTTTAAAATATTCATTATTAATCATTGTAGCTGGATCTGTGGTCACAATTTTTTTAGATGTTGATAAGCTTATGCTGGGCAATTATGTTGATATAGAGGAGGTGGCTTATTACAATGTTGCCATTTTTATTACAGCTGTTATAGCTGTACCAATGCGATCGATGCATCAAATAGTGTACCCTTTATGTGCACAATATTTAAACCATAAAGATTATGATAAGCTAGGCGATTTATACAAGCGAAGTTCTATAAACTTGTTTGTTATAGGTGGTGGGATTTTTTTACTTATTATTTTAAACATTAATCAATTGTATTTATTACTTCCGGAAGACTACAGTGTAGGAGTCTATGTTGTATTAATTATAAGTGTCTCAAAACTTTCTGATGCCGTTATAGGAAGTAATAATGCTATACTTTTTAATAGCGATTATTATAGAGTGGTTCTATTTTTAGGTGTAGTATTAGTTATTATAATGGTGCTTCTAAATATAATTTTTATACCTAGATTAGGTATATATGGAGCAGCTTTTGCTACTCTCATAGCAATTATTTTATATAATGCTGGAAAGTTGTTTTTTGTTTATAAAGCCTTTAAAATGTTACCTTTCACGGTAAAAACTTTAAAAGGCGCATTATTATTAGTAGTGATGAGTTTGTCATTTTATTTTTGGGATTTTAGTTTTCATCCGCTAATAAATATAGTTATTAAGTCACTTTTAATCTCGATTATATATTGCAGTTTAGCTTATAGATTTAATCTTTCTGAAGATATCAATGCGTTAGTAGGTGAAATTGTGAATAAGGTATTTAAATAAAAGACATTAACTTTTAAGCAAACCCTAATTTTAACTGGAAATATTAAACTAGATATCTCGCTTTTCAGCGGGATTAGTTCAATTTACAATGTTGCATGCGCCTTTTAGAGGCTTTGCAACAATGACTTTCACTAAAAAAAGAAACCCTGCAATATTGCTTTGGGGGCGCTTATTGCAGAGTTTCTTACTAACCAACCGAAAATTTATCTTCTTCTTGAAGCTATTGTATTTGAGCTTCGTGATGTGCTTCTTCTTCCTTGTGATATACCAGAACTTCTTTTAACAGTAGTTGTTCTATTATAACTTCTAGAGGTTGTTGTTCTGGGTTTTGATATCGCACTTCTATTTCTTGTTACTTTTGTAGTTACCCTTTTGTTATTATTAGGTAACTGCCTAACTGTAGTTGTTTTTTTTCTTGTTATTTGAGCATTACTATTAGGTACAGTTCTTCTGGTAACAGTTGTTTTGCGCTTCGCAGCATTGTTGCTGTTTGAATTATACCTAGTAGGCGTATTGTTAGTTGCTACTCTATTATAATTCTTATAGTTTCTTCTCGTATTTTCATACTTTTTACTACTTCTGTATTGATTGTATGATTTTCTATTTCTAGCATAATTATTAACCTTGTGCCCATTTCTATAACCTCTGTTAATAGCTGTGTATCTATTGCTTCTGTTGATAACATGGCCACGTCTTGACGCTACAGATGTTCTGTATCTAACATTGTTATAATATGGTCTTGTATAAGAGTATCTAATAGGCGCATAATAACGTCTGTATGGTCTGTTATATACAACACAGTAGTCTACTGCTGGTACTCTATAGTATCTGTGCCAAGGTCTAAATACATAATTTCTATTATATGTGTTTATAAATCCTGAACAATGAGAAAATCTATTAAATCTATTGTAGTGCACATATAGTCCACCAACTCGAGACACATGACCAAAGCCATTATAATTAATATTAATGTTTCCTGCTTGTACAATACGCCCATAGAAATCATAAAAAATAGGTGTGTGTTCTATTTGGATAATAGCACCATACTCATCATACTGTAGGTATGGATTGTAATTGTAACCAGAGTTAAAACTAAAATTAACATTTGGAGTTCCTATTGAAACGTTTGTACCATAATGATTAGAGATGTTAAAATCAAATTGCCCATCTGGAAATACCGAGAACTCAATACCATTTTCTAAAAAAATGAAGGAGTTACCGTAACCTCTATTGTAATTTATTGTGGTGTTAGTAGTCGCATTAGCAGTAAAACCTACTAGTAATATACCTGCTATTAAAAATATAAACTTCTTCATAATTAAAATGTTTTATTGTGAACAGTTATGTATTTACAAACAGCGTGCCAAAAAATAAAAATTCAAAATTTAAAGATATAGAGTGTTTTTTTTAATAAAAGCGTTAAAAAAAACCTTTATTGTTTGAATAAAGCTATTTTTTTTGTAGTATTGTCCTATAACTAAAATATAAAACTATAAATTATGAAAAAAATTACTTTTTTATTCATTGCTCTTTTTACAATTTCCTTATATGCTCAAAGGGTTGCTCCAACTTACACTTGGACAAACAAATCAGATTATCAATACAATGGGGAAACAGAAGTTACATTTAAACCAGGAGAAGTTGTTACTTTCAATTTACAATATACATTGGGAACAACTGCTGGGGTAGCTGATGCATTCAATTTTATATTAGTAACAATTCAAGATGAACCAATAGCAAATCTTCCTGCTGGAGATCCACAATTTACTAACGAGCCAGCTCCAGGGATAACTAATCAGTTTCCTCCAGCTGGTACAGGAGGAATGACTACGGCTTCTATAACAATACCTGCGGGAATGGCTTTAAGTTCATCTACTACTGATTTATCATATCAATTAGTAAATTATTTATCTTTTACTCCTGATGGAGGCGCTCAACAATTTGGATCAGAGGGAGCTACCGAAGGAACTACTGTGTTTATTAGAACACAAGCAGAAATAGATGTTCTTTCAGTTAAAGACTTAAATAAAAATAAAATCGCTGTACATTTCGATGCTACAAAACAAGCATTAGTTATAAATAATAGTGAAATTAATGAGAAATTCTCAATTTATAATATAATGGGGCAAGAAATTCTTGCAGGAAAACTTTCTTCTAAAGAAGTTAGTGTTGAGAATTTAGTATCAGGTATATACATTTTTGCTACTCGTAATGGCGTAGGGAAATTTGTTAAATAAAAATATTTTAAAACTATATGAAATAAGGGTCTACATTTATGTAGACTCTTTTTTTTTGTTTTTTTTTAACTAAACTCTTCTTAGTATTAAATACATTTATTATGCAAATGTTATCATATGTAGTTTAAAGACAAAAGTGTTAGATATAAATTTGTGTATTGCTAACTTAATCTTATAAAAATCATGAAAAAAATTACACTTTTATTTGTTGCTGCAATGGCACTAACCACTTTGTCTTATGGTCAAACATTATATTTTGATGGAAGCAACACAGCCACAGCGAGTCAGGTTTTTTTACAAGGCGCTTCTTGGGACCCTTTTGCAGCGAATGCTAGTCCTGTAGATGACGGGACAGGAAATCTAGTACTACAAGTAGTAAGAAATAATACGGCTCCACTGGCATGGCATTTGTTACCATTTTTAGACGCTGGCGGGGGCGGTGCTATTGCTATTATAGGTAGCACGACGCATCCCTATGTACAATTAAGAATTAGGACTACCAAAAACGGTACTGCAGCAGTAGCTGGTCAGTATCAAAGCGGGACTAGAACAGCAGAAGTTACAGTTAATGGAGGTGATGGTACAAATTTTGGACCTTGGCAAACCATAACTCTTGATTTTTCAAGTATTGCCGAGTCAAATTCAAGATTAGAACTTGCTATAGATAATACCATAACTCCTACTGCAGCATATACCATACAAATTGATGATATTTATCTTAACACTACTTTAAGTACTCGTGATGTATCTTCAAAAAAATTGTCAATTGCAAATCCTATTTCTAATTCAATAGAATTAGGGAATTCTGGAACATACACTATTTATGGTTTATCAGGTACAGAAGTTAAGACAGGCAGTTACACGAAATCTATTAATACTGAAAACCTAAATGAAGGCTTGTATATATTGAAAACTAGTGAAGGTGTTGCAAAATTTATTAAGAAATAAAAAAACATATTCTATACAATTTTCTTAAAATACTATTAGGCTTAGTAATTGTCTGAAATAATTAAGCCTCTTAAGAATGAAATTTATTCTTAAGAGGCTTTTTATTGATGATTTATACCAATTCCCAAATGAATTTACTGATTTAAAAAGTGTCTTTTGAAATTCTATCTTCAACATAAAAAAGAACCGTAACTAGGGCTATGCTTATTTTTTCTGTCTCGTATAATTCCAAAATCTATCATTTTTCTTTACAGTATATTCATTTAAGAATTGGTATTATTTAAGCTTTTCTACCAGATATTTACCAATAACAGATTTTCTGTTTTTTATAATCTCTTCAGGTATTCCTTTTGCTATTAAATCTCCTCCATTTTCGCCGCCTCCAGATCCTAAGTCTATTATATAGTCGGCACATTTAATTAATTCTATATTATGTTCTACTACAATAATAGAGTGTCCTTTTTCTATCAAGGCATTAAATGAAGTGAGTAGCTTTTTAATATCATGAAAATGTAATCCTGTAGTGGGTTCATCAAAAATAAACAAGGCTTTATCTTTTGTATTACCCTTCCCTAAAAACGATGCCAGTTTAATACGTTGTGCTTCACCTCCAGATAGGGTAGAAGAGCTTTGCCCTAAAGTGACATAGCCTAACCCAACATCTTGTAGAGGTTGTAGTTTCTTTTTTATTTTATTTTGTTCGTTTTTCTCAAAAAAACGAATAGCATCATCTATAGTAAAGCTTAAAATATCATGTATTGTTTTATCTTCAAAAGTCACTTCTAATAGTTCTTTTTTAAAGCGTTTGCCTTTACATGTTTCGCATTCTAGGTGTACGTCTGCCATAAATTGCATTTCAATAGTAACTTCGCCTTCGCCCTTGCAGGTTTCACATCGACCACCATCTACATTAAACGAAAAGTGTTTGGCTTGATAATTTCTAATTTTACTTAGTTTTTGATTTGCATATAGTGCTCGTATATCGTCGTAAGCTTTAATATAGGTTACTGGGTTTGATCGTGAAGATCTGCCAATAGGGTTTTGATCTACAAACTCTACATGTTTTATGTTTGAAAAATTGCCTTCTAAGGCTGAAAATTGTCCGGGCTTGTCTCCAAAATCTGTTAACTTTTTTTGCAATGCAGGAAACATTATTTTTTTAACTAGTGTGCTTTTTCCACTTCCAGAAACACCTGTTACTACGGTTAGCATTTCTAAAGGGAAACGTACATCTATATTTTTTAGATTATTTTCTCTAGCACCTTTGATGTCAATATAATATTTTGATGTTCTTCTGGATTTAGGAACTTCTATTTGTAATGTTTCATTTAAATATTTAGCAGTTAAAGAGTCTGAGTTTAAAATACTATTGTAATTTCCAGAAGCTACAACATGTCCTCCAAAGGAGCCAGCTTCTGGACCAATATCTATAATGGTATCTGCGGTTTTCATAATGTCCTCATCATGTTCAACAACAATAACAGTGTTTCCTAAATCTCTTAGCGATTTTAAAACCGAGATAAGCTTTTCGGTATCTTTTGGATGTAATCCTATACTGGGTTCATCTAATATATACATAGAGCCTACTAAACTACTACCCAGAGACGTGGCAAGATTAATACGCTGACTTTCTCCTCCAGAGAGTGAGTTAGATTTTCTGTTTAATGTGAGGTAATCTAGCCCAACATTTTCTAAAAAAGATAACCGATTATTGATTTCTTTTAGCAATCTACCTGCTATTTGTGTTTCATATTCGGTAAGCTTTAAGGTTGTAAAAAACAGAACTAGTTTTTTAATGGGCATTTCAACTAAATCTGTAATAGTAGTGTTGTTTATTTTAACATAGTTAGCCGCTTTGCGTAGACGTTTACCATTACAGGTTTTACATTTGGTTTTTCCACGATAGCGAGATAACATAACTCTATTTTGAATTTTATAGGCTTTTGACTCTAATTCGGAGAAAAAAACGTTTAAGCCCTCAAAATACTGGTTACCATTCCAGATTAATTTTTTTTGTGCCTCAGATAGTTCAAAATAAGGTTTGTGAATAGGGAAATCAAATTTATGAGAATTATTAACTAGTTGGTCTTTATACCAGCTCATGCTGTCTCCTCTCCAGGGAAATATTGCGTTTTCGTAAACCGAAAGTCCCGTATTAGGTATTACAAGGTCTTCGTCTATTCCTATAATATCACCATAACCTTCACAGTCAGGACAAGCCCCATATGGGTTGTTGAAACTAAACAAATGTATATTAGGTTCTAAAAAGTAAATACCATCTAACTCGAACTTATTATTGAATCTATGTTCTATATTGTCTTTTAAAGATTCTACAATACATTCGCCCTTGCCTTCAAAAAAAGCTGTTTGTATAGCGTCCGCCAAACGATTGTAAAAATCTTCATTGTGTTTAGTAACAATTCTATCTACAACTAAATAGATTGTATCTTGATCTGTAATTGTGCTTATTTCGTCAATACGACTTACTTCATCATTTAACTTTACCCTAGAATAGCCTTGTTGGTTTAGAGCTTTAAGTTTATCATTTATAGAGCGTCCTTCTTCCAGATGGATGGGGGAGAGTAGTAGTAACTTTTCTCTTTCTGGAAACGATTTTATGTACTTTATAACATCGGTAACATTATGCTTTTTTACTTGTTGACCAGAAACAGGAGAATATGTTTTACCAATTCTAGCAAAAAGTAATTTTAAATAATCGTAAATCTCTGTCGTTGTTCCTACTGTAGATCTAGGGTTTGTAGAATTTACTTTTTGTTCTATGGCTATAGCAGGAGCGATACCTTTTATGTAATCTACTTTTGGCTTGTTAAGTCTTCCTAAAAACTGACGCGCATAACTAGATAAGCTTTCTACATAGCGACGTTGCCCTTCAGCATAAAGTGTATCGAAAGCTAAACTGGATTTCCCAGATCCAGATAAACCAGTGATTACTACTAACTTATTGCGAGGAATCACTACATCAATGTTTTTAAGGTTGTGCAATTTTGCACCTTTTATTACAATATTTTTTTTGGGGTTTACTTTAGAAATGTCAATATTCATAAGCTTTAAGAAGAAATAGTCGAGCAAAGATACCATAAGTATTTTAGCTAAAAAAGTAGGTTTGATTTTAAATAAAAGTTAAAAAAAACATGTGTTTTTTTGCTTTTTAGGAATGATTCTTGTTATATTTGGAACATACATAACAAAAATTAAATACTCTCATATAGCAAAAAATTACTTTTAATAATTTAATAACCCCAAGCAAAGAAGTTTTTCTTCTTGCGTTAAAAGTAAATGCTATGCAACAAGAGTTATTGGATGCTAATTTAGTTGGCAACTACATTAATGGTCAGGAAAGTGCGTTAGAAGTTTTAATAACAAGGCACAAACAAAGAATTTACAGTTTTATTTATTCCAAGGTTTATGATAAAGATATTGCTGAAGATATATTTCAGGATACCTTTATAAAGGTTATTCGAACCCTTAAGCGCGGTGCCTATAATGAAGAAGGCAAATTTTTACCTTGGGTAATGCGTATCGCTCATAATTTAATTATAGATTACTTTAGGAAAAACAATAGAATGCCAAAGTTTGACAATGCTGGGGAATTTAGTATTTTTTCTGTTTTAAGTGATTCTACATTAAATGCAGAAAAAACTATTATAAAACAACAGGTTGAGCAAGATGTTAGGCGTTTGGTTGATGAATTACCAGAAGACCAAAGAGAAGTGCTAATAATGCGTATTTACAATGATATGAGTTTTAAAGAGATATCAGAAAGAACCGGGGTAAGTATAAATACAGCCTTAGGTAGAATGCGATATGCTTTAATAAATCTAAGAAAGATTATAGATAAGCATAATATAGTTTTAACTAATTAATTGAGGTTTTACATTTTATAAACAATAAATCAATCTTTGATGCGTTATTGAAGTGTATAACTTTAAATAATGCAAATGGCAAAAATTTACTCTGAAAATTCAATTAATAAATCTGAAAAATTGAGTCCAAAATCTGAAACAGTTAAGTTTCTTTTAAGTTATTCAAAAGCATATAAAGTGTTAAGTTCTGGAAATAAAAAGTATGATATGCTTTTGAACTAGGTTAAGATGAAAAAAACCTGATTAGGAATAAACTCTAATCAGGTTTTTATTTTCAATCTTTTTAGAATGAAGTTAAAGACTCTTCATCGACGTAAGTAAAAAACTTTAAAAAGTTATCATCTACTAAATACCTTTTTTTTGTTTCCACATGCTCCATTAACTTTTTACCAATATCATTGCGTAAATAACTCGCCTCTATTTTTAATTTAGAAGCCGTAGCATTTTTGATAAGCTGTCCTACTTTCAATCCTTTATTAGCTGTTTTAATAACCGAATAATTACCTATTAATTTAAAACGCCCTATTAAATGCGTTGGATCTACTTCCTTATTAAGTAATTTTAAACTGTTTTTACTATATTTTTTATAAGTATAAACTACAGGATTTGTTTTAGACATTTTTTCTCTCAAATTATTTAAAACTATTATAGAGTTAAAAGCTTTTTCTTCTGGAGCTTCAAAAGTTTTTAATTTCCATTGCAGTTTATTTAAATGTACTTTCATTTCTGTAGCGTTTAAACTAAGGATTAAAAACTTTGTTTTCATTCCTTGGTTTATTGTGTTATCTGCATAGAATAGCCCTTTTATATTATTCTTAGTTGCTAAAATTTGAGCGTCCTTTAAAAATAATTTTTTTAGCTCGAAAGGTTTTGCCGATTTGTTGTATGCATTTAGTTTTTCTTTAATAGATAAAGTACTATTAAATTTATTAAGTGCTTTGTTATAATCTGCAGTTTCTACAATACTATCTTGCTTTGCAATTTCTAATGCTTTTTCTAATTTAGCATACTCGGGATTTTTTAATGCTACTTTTCTAGATTCAGAAACATTTCCGTTAGAAACCTCTTGTATACGTTTAGTTTTCTTCCCTTTTAATATTTGACGTTTAGAAAAAATTTTGTCGAATTCGTAAAGCTCATTATTTTGAGAATACAAATTAAACATGGCTAAAAACGTAAAAATTGGAATAAAAAAAATAGTCTTCATAATTATAACTTATCTAAATAAAATTAAATGCTATTTGTAATCTTTTCCTCCCATGTATAAATAAGCATTTAGTACATCTGCAAAGGCTTCTTTTTGTAGTGTGCTTAATTCTCTTTTCTTGTAACTAGCATCACTTACATACAAACAAGCAATATCTGTGCCATTAGAAATTGCTTTAATAATTTTCATTTTTTCAGGGCTGTTTATTTGTGTAATTAACAGCTCTGTTTTATACTTTTTCTTTCCTTTGGTTTCTTTCTTTAGAAATTCCCCTTCAATTGTATAATCCAGATTATCAACTGTTACTATAACATTTTTGATGTTTAACCAATCTGCTGTACTCACATATCTCATTTTTAAAAACAGATTTAATTTGCCTTTTTGGTTTTTTGTATAGTATATGTAAAAACATTCATTGGTTTCAAATTTCGGGCTTGTTTTTGCTTTGTAAGTAACAATTCCTTCATCATCTTTATTTTCAGAGATTTTATATAAAATTTCTTTAGGTAATTTCTTTTTGCGTTCTACTGCAGCAAGCTCTTCTACTTTTTTCTGTAATTCTTCTAATTTAGCATCAAAATTTCTTTTTAATTGATTTAAGTCTAAAGAATCAATAAGTTCTGGATGTTTAGTCATTAAACTCGTTAGTTTCTCTTTACCTGTTTTATACTCTTCTAGCTCAAAATGAGCCAGTATATGCTTATGCAACTTATCTGGAGTTAGGTTAGAGAAATCTTTTTTTGTTTCTTCTCTTTTAATAGCATTTTCTTTAATACTTGGTTTAGACTTTGTTTCACCACAGCCAAATGCTAACACTAATAGCGATATGAATAGAATTTTTTTCAAAACTTTTAATTTTTGTTAGGGTTATTAAATTATCTTGATATTAAAGGTCTTCTTCTTTTGTTGTTACTTGTTTGTTATCAGTTACTTCTGTTGTTACTTCATTTTCTACATGGATATTATGTTCAGAATCATCTAATCCAATTATTTCATGCTTTTCACTAACACGAATACCTACAGTATATTTTAAAATTGAAATGATAATTAGTGATATCACTGTAGCCCAAGCAGCTACACTAAATGAGCCTATAGCTTGAACTTTAAGTAATTCAAAGCCTCCGCCATATAATAGGCCACCTTCTACAGCAAAAAAGCCTACTAAAATAGTACCTACTAATCCCCCAATACCGTGAATTGAAAAAGAAGAAACAACATCATCTACTTTTAATTTCTTTTCTACAATATCTGTAAATACAGTAACGAGTAAACCAGAGATAAACCCAATTGCTAAGGCTCCAGATGGATTAACAGCTGCACATCCAGCAGTTACCCCTACTAAACCTGCTAAAGTACCGTTTAGTGTTGTGGTTATATCTGCTTTTTTATATTTCATCCAAGTAATTGCTAATGCTATAATACCTCCAGCTGCTGCTGCTAAATTTGTATTTAGAATAATTAGTGGTACTGTACTTGTATTGTCTCCAGAAATTCCTAAGGTAGATCCAGCATTAAAACCAAACCAACCCATCCACAGTATGAATACGCCTAAAACCGCAAATAATTTGTTGTGCCCCTTAATATAATTAGCGGTTCCATCGCTATTGTATTTACCAATTCGTGGTCCTAATAAAAACGCATATACCAGAGCAGAAAAACCACCCATTACATGTACTGCAGTAGAACCTGCAAAATCTATAAATCCTAGTTGCGTTAACCAACCATCAGTTTGCCAAATCCAGTGTCCTGCTATTGGATATACAAATGTTGTAAATAAAAATGTAAAAAACACGTAAACAGAGAACTTAGCTCTTTCTGCAATTGCTCCAGAAATAATGGTTGCAGAGGTTGCACAAAAGACTGTTTGAAAAAACAGGTTATGCATATCTGATGGATCAATGTAAAAGGGAACTAGTTCTCCTATAAATCCACTTATAGAATTACCATACATTAATGAATATCCAACAGCCCAGAACGCAATTCCTCCAACAAATAAATCAACAATGTTTTTCATTGCTATATTTGCCATATTCTTAGCTCTGGTTAAGCCAGATTCAAGCAGAGTGAAACCTGCTTGCATAAAAAATACTAAAATCCCTGCAATAATTACCCAGAGAATATCAATTGTAGTGTTTAAATCCATAAATAAAAGTTTAATTAAGTTGATTTGGTATTAGTTACTTCGACACAGTAGCATATATAAAGTCACTTTTTTTACATGTTTTTTTATGATATTACACATGTTTTTGTGCTTACTATCTGTTAATAAGCATATTTGGTGATTTTTTAAATTGTTAATATTTGTTAAAAATAGAATGTGAATATTATAAGAAATGAGTCATAATACTACTTGTTATTATAGACCATATGAGTATTTGAACGTAATCTATAATCGGGTGTATTAAGGTTTAAGTTGTTGAATATTTCTGTATGGTTTATTCTTGCATACATGTTATCATACATAGGGTTTCTATACCAGTCTTCTATGTCTTTATTGTTAGAATCGTATTGTAAAGCAATGTTGCTACTACAATTATTGAAATACATGTTACTTAGTTTTATTTTAGCTAAATTCTCATTTGTTGTATTTGTTTTTTCATCAATTATTATTGCATATTTAAAGCCAGATATAACACTATTACTCAATTCAAATTGAGTATTATTACCTATAAAAACAGCTTCTTTTATTAGCCCCATTTTAATATCAGATTCTAAGGACTTACTATCTGTTAAGAGCGTAATATTTTTTGCTAAAACTTGAGTGCCTTTTTTCGAAAAATCAATTTCTTCTTCTTTATTAAAAGAGAGAACAGATATGCACCTTGAACCATTTCTATCATAAATAAAAGGAGATCTAATGGCTAATAAATTGTGTATATTGGATTTAGCTCCATAGTTAAATTCATAATCATTTCCTTTAGATTTATATGAAACCATAGAATGCATATCAATATTACCACCCATAACTTTAACAGCATTGCCACCAGAATAACTTACCATTACATTGTTGATTTCTGTTTTATTGCCTATTCCAGCTAGTAAAATGGAATTAGATGAAATAAATTTATGAAATCTTCTCCCCGCATATTCTACTCTCACATATTTAATAACCCCAGAATTGTCTGATGCATTATTTCCTCCAAAATTTGTTTTAACAATATCTGCTGGTTTAATATTAGAATATTGTTTTGATAATAAATTACTCCCTAATTTGTTAGTTGGGGCATTTCCTAAAACAATTAAACCTCCCCAGTCTCCTGCTTTTTTTGTACTTGCATTAGATGAAAAAATAATTGGGTTCGTTTCTGTGCCTTCAGCTATAATCCCAGCACCTTTGGTTATTGTTAGAGTAGCATGAGATTTAGAATCTCCTAATATTACTGTTCCTGGTTCAATGCTTAGAATTGCCCCATTTGTGATATAAACATCACCAATTAACACATAAGTATTCTTTTTGAATAAGGTCACATCTTCTGTAATATCTCCTGCTAATATGTGTGTACTTTCATTATAATGAACCTCTTTAAGATTGAATTCTGTCCAATTACGAAGCCAGTTGTTAGTGCCAATAATTCCAACTTGATCTTGAGCGTTAATAGTGCCATAAATTAATATTAGTATACCTACAATTTTATTGAAATTTTTCATCATTAGGGAATATTGCTTTTGTCTTTCTTCTAGGTTATTTCAACCAAGAAGTTTTACAATTTAATTATGAGATTTAGTTTTTTAATGGTTTTGTTGTGAGCAATTTGTTTTCTTTACTCTATAATAGCTTACTTAAAATAATAATGACCATTTTTCTTGAGGGATGAGAGAATTACAGATCATTTTGTATTTAAGACACATACAAAACAAAAAGTCACATTTTTAAAATAATATAAGTTAGATGTTAAAAATTAAAGACAATGAGAATCTTACGGTTTAACTTAATAAAATCGTTGTTATTCAAGTACTATTAAAACCAAAATATATTTTGTTGAATAACCTTGTCTTTCGGTAGGTGCCAAAATTAGTATAGTGCTAAAAAACAATAGCATAACTATAAAAAATCAAATTAATACCAATTCCCAAATGAATTTACTGAGTTAAAAAGTGTCTTTTGAAATTCTATCTTCAACATAAAAAAGAACAATAACTACGACTCAATGTCATTAAGTTAAGAAGTTTTCATCATTAAACTAAATGCGTTTATTTCTATAAAAACGTGTAATTCAATTACAGTTCTACTGAGCTCAATGTGACAAATTATACAAATTGAGCTTAACTTAATGACATTGAACTACGGCTATGCTTATTTTTTCTGTCTCGTATAATTCCAAAACCCATCATTTTCCTTTACAGTATATTCATTTAAGAATTGGTATAAGTTATGTTGGATTTGCCTTAAAATATATGTTATAAAAAATAAACCTGATTAGGAATATTCCTAATCAGGTTTATTAAAAGCTAGTTAGTAGTATTGCTATTTGTTGTTTGAGGCTACATCATAAGTTTTTAGTCTGTAGTCTGGTCTATCACTATTTAATTTTATAAATGCTTCTTCATGGCTTTTTCTATCAAAAACATTAGCGAAATCTGGATTTTTATACCATGCTTCAAAATTTTGATTGTTAGTATTGCCTTCTAAAAACACATTACCTTTGCAATTATTAAAATACATGTTAGTAAGCTTTATTTTTGCTAAATTCTCATTATTGATTTTGGTCTTATCATCAATAATTACTGCAGATTTAAAACCAGATATAACACTGTT
Source organism: uncultured Flavobacteriaceae bacterium (assembly GCA_947498845.1). Classification (GTDB taxonomy): domain Bacteria; phylum Bacteroidota; class Bacteroidia; order Flavobacteriales; family Flavobacteriaceae; genus Jejuia. Next base: position 41,157 of record CANMLX010000029.1, read on the forward strand.
ACTTAATTCAAATAGTGTGTTATTACCAATGTAAACAGCCTCTTTTACCAAGCCCATATTAATATCAGAGTCCAATGATTTAGATTGCGTTATCAAAGTTATATTTTTAGCAAATATATTTGTGCCTTCTTTAGAAAAGTCAACTTCTAATTCTTTGTTTTTATCATATGATGTAGCTAGTATACATCTAGAACCTCTCCTGTCTGAAAAATATGGAGATCTAATTGCTAGGGAGTTATGTATGTTAGACCTTGCTCCATTGTTAAATTTGTAATCGTTTCCTTTTGATCTAAAAGAAACCATAGAATGCATATCTACAATACCTCCAATAACATTAAAAGAGTTTCCGGCAGAGTAGCTTACCATTACATTATTAATCTGGGTTTTATCTCCTAAGCTAGCTAATAGAATTGCACTTGAAGCTATGTATTTATTAAACCTTCTTCCTGCATATTCTATTCGTACATATTGAAGAATTCCAGAATTATCAGCAGTGTTATTACCTCCATAATTGGTCTTTTTTATAGCTTCGGGTGTTTTCATGTTAGGATAAAAATCGGCTACAGAATTGCTGTTTACCAATTTATTTGTAGGCGCATCTCCTAATAGTATTAAACCTCCCCAATCACCCGCTTTTTTTGAGCTTGAATTAGATGTAAAAACTATAGGAGCTGTTTCTGTTCCTTCTGCTAATATAGAAGCGCCCTTAGTTATAGTTAAAGAGGAATTCGATTTGTGATCTCCCATTATAACTGTCCCTGGCTCTATGCTTAAAATAGCACCGTTTGTAACGAAAACATGACCTAATAACACATAGGTGTTTTTTCTGGTTAATGTCATATCTTCGGTAATATCACCTGTTAATATGTGTGTGCTTTCACCATAATCAACATCATTAGGAGCAAATTCTGTCCAATTACGAAGCCAGTTATTAGCCCCAATAATACCGACTTGTTCTTGTGATTTGATGGTTCCAAAAGTTAATAAAAGAACCCAAACTAGTTTAGTAAAGTTTTTCATAGTAACTACTGTTTAGCATTTTAAAAATTTTACACGTTATAAGCTATAGCGTTTTTACACACTTGGCGATTAAAAATTTTAAATTTAGTAAACCCTATATGTATAGACTTTTAACTTATTTCAATATGTTATTATATTGTGTGATTATTATAATATAGTGAGGGAAGTGAGAGTAATGCATCAAATTATAAATGACACAATGAGAGTTAATCACACTGCAATTTAATAAAAAACAAAGATTAAATGTGAATTAATTGTTAAATTTTCGATGTAAAACAATAAAAAAAGGTTGTAATGGGCTAAATATTAGGTATTTGTTGAATTTTGGTGTAGAAAGAGAAGACGTAATGAAAATAATTTTTTGTTTAATAATACCAATTCTCAAATGAATTTACTGAGTTAAAAAGTGTCTTTTCAAATTCTATCTTCAACATAAAAAAAAACCATAATTACAGCTATGCTTATTTTTTCTGTCTCGTATAATTCCAAAATCCATCATTTTCCTTTACAGTATATTCTTTAAGAATTGGTATAAAAAAAAAACTAACTAGAGGATTTCTAATTAGTTTTTGTTGTTTTGGTAATCTTATATTTTCTGTAAAATGAAGCGGGTTTTGTTTTATTGTTTTAGAGCTAAAACAGTATTGGGTTTTAATCTGTAATCTGGTCTATTTGTATCTAATTTTATAAAAGTTTCGTTGTGATTACTCTGTGCATAAGCATTATTGAAAGTAGGATTACTGTACCATTTTTCTAAGTTTTGATTATTGGAGTTATATTCCACGAAAATATTACCTCTACAGTTATTAAAGTGCATATTGTTAAATCGTATTTTTGATAAATTTTCGTCCACTATATCTGTTTTCTCACTAATAATTACTGCAGATTTAAAACCAGATATAACACTATTACTAACTTCTAATTCTGTATTATTACCAACATATACAGCTTCTTTGACTAATCCCATGTTAATATCTGAGTCCAAAGACTTGCTGTCTGTTAATAATGTTATGTTTTTTGCAAAAACATTAGTCCCCTTTTTAGAAAAATCAACTTCTGATTCTTTATTATAAGATAACACTAACAAGCATCTAGAACCATTAGTATCAGATATATATGGAGATCTAACTGCTAGTGAATTATGTACATTTGAGTTTGCACCATAGTTGAATTTGTAATCATTACCTTTAGACTTAAAAGAGACCATTGAGTGTATATCAAGATGACCTCCCATTATATTAAAAGAATTACCTGCAGAATAACTTACCATAACATGATCAACCTCTGTATTACTACCTAAAGCAGCTAATACTATTGCATTTGAAGACTTGTTTATATTTGATTTTTTACCTGCATATTCAACTCTTACATATTTAATAATTCCTGAATTAGAGTCGTTGTTTTCTCCTCCAAAAGCAGTTTTCATGACATCGGCCGCATCGATATTTGGATAGTAAGAAGATACTGTGTTATTTCCTAGTTTGTTAGTAGTTGCATCACCTAAAACTATTAATCCACCCCAATCACCAGCTTTTTTTACAGTAGCATTTGATGTGAAAACAATTGGATCTGTTTCTGTGCCTTCTGCAATTATAGCTGATCCTTTTGCTATAGTAAGAGAAGCTTTAGATTTAGTATCACCTAAAATAACAGTACCAGGTTCAATGCTAAGAACAGCACCGTTGGTAACAAAAACATTTCCTTCTAATACGTATGTGTTTTTTTTGAGTAGTGTTACATCTTCAGTAATATCTCCTGCTAATATATGAGAGCTTTCATTGTAATTAATTTGTTTTGGATTAAACTCTGTCCAATTACGAAGCCAGTTATTAGCCCCGATAATACCCATTTGTTCTTGGGCAGAAAGAGAGCCAAACATTAATAGAGGAACCAAAAATAATTTGTATAATTGTTTCATAATAGCTAATAGTTTTTTAGTGTATTGTGTTTGCGTTATTATATTTAATGTCAATCAACATTAAATTTTATAGATCTTTTGAATTAAGAATTAATAGAGTAGGTTTTTTTGTGTACTTTATTGTGGCTTATTCGTGTACTTAAATACAACTTCTATGCCATTTTTTGAGAGTAATTAAATATAGCTAATTACACATGTGCTGTTAAGACACAAAAAAATTTGGGGAGTCACACACCTAAAATGCAGGTAAATGTTGCTGTAAAAGTATTATTTTTTTACATCTTCTGAAAGAAAATAAGTTTATTTTTTTTGATAAGTTCCTGCTTGTTAAACTTTTAATTTTTTTTAGATTTGTAATAATCACTAATTACAGATTTTCTTCCAATAGTTTTGGTTATAATATCTTTTTCTAAATCCCAGCCTCTTGCGGGAGAGTATTCTCTGCCATACCATATAATTTGAAGATGTAAATCATTCCATAACTCTTCAGGAAATAAGCGCTTAGCATCTTTTTCGGTTTGCACAACATTTTTACCAGAAGTTAAGTTCCAGCGGTACATTAACCTGTGTATATGCGTATCTACTGGAAATGCAGGAATACCAAAGGCTTGTGACATAACTACACTAGCTGTTTTATGTCCTACAGCGGGAAGCTCTTCTAAAGCTTCAAAGCTTTGAGGTACTTCACCGTTATGTTTTTCAATAAGAATTTTTGATAAGCCATGAATGCCTTTACTTTTCATAGGGGAAAGACCAACGGGTTTTATGATGTCTCGAATTTCTTCAACCGAAAGTTTTATCATATCATAAGGATTATCGGCTTTAGCAAACAATAAGGGCGTAATTTTATTTACTCTAACATCTGTGCTTTGAGCAGATAGTAACACAGCTATTAATAAGGTATAAGGATCTTTATGATCTAAAGGAATGGGGATTTCTGGATATAATTTTTTTAATGTCGTTATAATGAAGTCAATACTTTCCTTTTTAGTCATTCGTTTGTATTTTTGCTATAAACAAAGTTAAAAAACACGCCTTACTTAAAGCTTAATATGTAAATTAATCTTTGCACAAAAATTTAGATAGGGTACAAATTTATTATATATGACAACATTAAAAGTGGGGGATAAGGCTCCTGATTTCAATGCTTTAGATGAAGCTGGAAATCAAATTCAATTAGGAGATTATAAAGGAAAAAAGTTAGTGGTTTTCTTTTATCCAAAAGCTAGCACACCTGGATGTACCGCAGAAGCTTGTAACTTAAATGATAATTATGAGCGTTTTAAATCTCAAGGATATGAGATTTTGGGCGTTAGTGCAGATAGTGCTAAAAGACAATCTAATTTTAAAAATAAATATGCATTTCAATACCCGCTTCTAGCAGACGAAGATAAATCGGTTATTAATGCATTTGGTGTTTGGGGGCCAAAAAAATTCATGGGAAAAGAATACGATGGTATACATAGAACCACTTTTATTATTAATGAAGAAGGTATTATTGAAGAAATAATTACTAAGGTGAAAACTAAAACCCACACAGATCAAATACTGCAATCATAAAAAAAGGTTTAATACGGATTAAAATTTCCATGTATGTCAGTTCGAGTAACCCGAACTTGCTTCGGGATGTATCGAGAATAGGTTTGCAGCTTCTCGATACAAAATTATTCTTCATTTTATTACGAATAAATTCACTCGAAGTTAACAAAAACATTTATACGAAATTAAATTACGTAAAAAGTCTATTATTGAGCTCAAAGTTTTAAATGAAAAATAACAAAGCTGTTATATAGGGTACAACTAATCTATTTAAGATTACTCATATCACAGCTTGATCCTACATGTATTTATACGTTTAGAGTTGATCTATATCCCCAAAGAAGTAAATAATGCTCTAACCGCTTCATTATTAGAAGGTCTGGGCGCATTAGGACTTACAATGTTTCCATTTGGGTCAATTAATAAAAATCGAGGTATACTATTAATTTTATAATCCTGAGGAAATTGAGATAAAAAGCCTTTGGGGGCAAATAATTGTACACCACTTAGTTGTTTATCTTTTACCATAGTTTTCCAATCTTTACGTGCTTTATCCCATGAGCCACCATGTGTTCTATCATCATCAACAGATAGACTTATAAATTGAATGTTTTTACCATGGTATTCTTTTTCTAGTTTTTTTAATGCTGGAATTTCTGCTGTACATGGTCTACACCAAGTTGCCCATACATCTATATATACATATTTTCCTTTAAAATCGGATAATGAAGTTTTAGAGCCATCATAATTTTCATAATTTTTAAAAGTAGGAGAGGGAGACCCTTTAGGCAACACCTTTAATATTGCATTTTGTTTGTTATAATGCGTTGTATAAAGATTTTTCAATTTTTCTAATTCTTCGTCTGGTTTCTTGAAAAATGTAGAATCTGCTATGTTTTTACTAGCTTTTAATTGTTTGTAATCTTCTTTTAAATTAGTAAATGTTTGATTAAACTCATCCTCAGACTTAAACATTAAATCTTGCGTTAAGTGTTTTTCTAATAATGTTATGTTTTCAATGAAAAAATTAGATTTATCTGCATCATCGCCAGAGAATTTTAATGTTTTGCTTATGGGTTGTTCTGCATCTAATGAAAAAGAAGAAACGTTATTGTTTTTTAAGTAAATAGTACCATAGAGATTCCCTGCATTGAATACATGTAGACCTTCGTCTACTTTTAAAGTATCACTAAACGTACCATCCTCATTTATAGTAAGAGTTTTATTAAATGTACGCCCCTCATTAAAAATGTTTAGACTGGTAATAGGCCCTTTATTGTCTATTTTTCCAGATAGGGTCACATAATCTTTTACTTCTGGTTTACAGGATACAATTACAAGTGTAAAAATTAGTATAAGTATTCTTTTCATGTGTTTATTTTTATTGATTTTTAATGATTCTACACAACATCCCAAATAATCATTTTGGTGTGTTTTAAAATTAGTTATGGACGTTTTATTATGTAGTTTTAAGCTTCTTACAATGTATAAATTAATTCGCTATAATCTGCGATTCTAGGAATTATATCTAAAGTTTTTAATTCTTTTTGGACATGCATTATGGTGGTTTCATCAATAACTTCTTGCGACCACTCCGTTATTTTTAACCAGTCTGTAACATCTTCTATTTTTTGCTCATATCGGTTAGCAATCATTCTATCAATACTTGGGATGTTTTTAAATTCTTTTGTAGTACCATTTACAATCTCTAAAATTGTTTTAACATCTTCTTTGTTAGTTGCTAAAAACTCTTCGTTAACAGCTATTACAAAACATGGCCATGGCGAAGGGCACTCGTCTATACGTCTAAACGTGCCGTTATCTACTAATGGTTTTGTGGTGTATTTTTCCCATAAAAAGTAATCGGCTTTGTTGTTTGTAAGGCCTTCTACAGCACCATCAAGATTTTTAATAACTTCAAAATCTAAATCTTTATCCAAGTTCCAATTGTTATTTTGAGCGTTTATATAAGCCATTAAATGCGACCCAGAACCATATCTACTAATTGCGGCTTTTGTGCCTTTTAAATCATCATTATTTTTGTACGAAGAATGCGCTGCAACATGAACGCCCCAAACAAGCGGCGATTGTACAAAAGTTTGTACTATTTTACTTGGATTCCCTGCTATAATATCTTTTATAATACCTTCGGTTAAAATTACAGCTATATCAATATCTTTTTCTCTTAAGCCTTTACACATAGCTCCTGTACCACCATGATAATCGTGCCATCTTAAATTAATACCTTCTTTTTTATAGGCGCCATTTTTCAAGGTTAAATACCAAGCCAGATTAAAATGCTCTGGTACACCACCGATGTTAATTTTCTTCATCAAATTCTTTGTAATGTGTATGTAATTAAATTTTCTATTGTTTGTTTTGGGGTATTGCTAAATCTTCCTGTAGAACGATTTGCAATTAAAGCGTTTAAAGATACTGCATTATGACCAAGTAATTTAGAAATGCCATAAATTCCTGAAGTTTCCATTTCAAGATTAGTAATTTTTATCCCATTATAATTAAAATTAGCAATGTGATCGTTTAAATGTGGGTGTTTTAATGGTAAGCGTAAAATTCTACCTTGAGGTCCATAAAAGCCATTAGCCGTAACCGTTAATCCTGTTAATGTGTTAGGACTTTTAAATTGTTGTATTAGTTTAGAAGATCCTTTAATAACCAAAGGTTTAGCGCTATTATTATCCCAATGCGTTTGTTGTATAAAGGCATCTTCTATATCTGGATTTGAGATAGCAGCTGTTTGATAGGCATGAAGTGTACCAGCTAAATCTAAGGCATGAGAACTTATTAAAAACGAATCTATAGGGATATCTTCTTGCAATGCTCCAGAGGTACCTATTCTAATAATATTAAGACTAGTAAGGTCTTTTTTTATGGTTTTAGTTGCGAAATCTATATTAAAAAGGGCATCTAGCTCGTTTAATACAATGTCTATATTGTCTGTTCCTATACCAGTAGAAATAACACTTATGCGCTTACCGTTATATATTCCAGTTTGTGTTTTAAACTCCCTTTTTTGAGTTTCAAATTCAACAGTATCAAAATGTTTTGTGACCAAATCTACACGCTCTTGATCACCAACAAAAATAATGGTATTTGCTACATCACCAGGCTTTAAATTTAAATGATAAATGCTGCCATCTTGGTTTAAAATAAGTTCGGAATCTTTTAAGGGCATGTTTTAATTTTAATTATCCGCCAACACGCTTTACTTTAAACCCTTTACGCTTTAACATTTGCATAATTTTATCGCGATAATCGCCTTGAATAATGATTTTATCGTCTTTAAAACTTCCACCAACACTTAATTTGGTTTTTATCTCTTTTGCCAATGCCTTAAAATCTTGAGTAGCTCCTGTGTAGCCTTCTAGAATAGTTACAGGTTTACCTTTTCGTTTTTCGTATTTACAAATTATAGGATCATCTTGCATCCATATGTTTGAAGCGTTATTCTCTTCGGTATTATTTTCTTCCTGGATATGATCTGGGAATAAGTTTTTTAATTGGTCTTTTAAATCCATTGGCTATATTGATTTTATGATAGCTTTAATTCTAAAAGTTCATTAATACTTTTAACGTTATAATGTTTTTTAATTTTTTTTATCCTATTTTCAATACCAGCAATAGATAAATTTAAATTTTTTGCTATGTCTCTTTGTGTTTTTCTTAATGATAGTGATTTAAGAATAAATTCAAAATCCTTTACTTTACATGTTTTATCTAGTTTAACTATCTTTCTGTTAATGTTTAGTTTTTTTTCAAGTTTATTAATGTAAAGAAGGGCCTCTTTGGTATAATCTAAATTGCTTTCACTTAATTTAGTTTTAAGCATTTCAATCTGTATTTTATCTTCTTTTGATCTCATTAGTTTATTGTATAATTATATATTCTGCTTATTTTTTTATCAACCCTAATTCAATTAAGCGTTCATTTAAAAATTCACCAGCTGTAATGTCTTCAAATGCTTTAGGGGTTGTATCACTAATACATTCATCTAAAACGTTAAGTTTCATTGTGCTTATTGGGTGCATAAAAAACGGAATTGAGTATCTGGAAGTTCCCCAAAGCGTTTTTGGAGGGTTAACAACTCTGTGAATCGTAGATTTAAGTTTGTTGTTAGTGTGTCTTGATAACATATCGCCAACATTAATCATTAATTCATCTGGTTGCGCTATGGCATCTATCCATTCTCCATTGTGATTTTGTACTTGTAGTCCTTTACCTTGAGCCCCCATTAAAAGGGTAATAAGATTAATATCACCATGAGCTGCAGCTCTAACAGCTTCTTTAGGTTCTTGGGTAATAGGCGGGTAGTGTATAGGTCTTAATATTGAATTCCCATTGTGTATGTAATTATCAAAATACGTTTCTTCTAAATTTAAGTATAACGCTAAAGCTCTTAAAACATACTTAGCTGTTTTTTCCAGCATTTTGTAGGTTTGTTTACCTACTGTATTGAATTCTGGGAGTTCTTTAACACTAACGTTTTCTGGATATTCAGCTTTTAACGTATTATTGTCATCTACATATTGACCAAAATGCCAGAACTCTTTTAAATCACCTTCTTTTTTACCTTTAGCGCTTTCTTTTCCAAACGAAACATAACCACGTTGTCCTCCAATTCCGGGAATTTCATATTTCTGTTTAACATTTAATGGTAAATTAAAAAAGTTTTTAACTTCTTTATATAAATTTTCAACAAGGTCATCTTCTAAAAAGTGACCACTTAAAGCCACAAAACCAATATCTTCGTAAGCTTTACCTATGGCATTAACAAAAGCTTGTTTTTTATTTAAATCTTCTGAAATAAAATCACGCAAATTTACGCTTGGTATACTATTCATTTGTAATAAAATTTACATCTATCACAAATGTACAAAACATTTTATAGCATAGTAAAAAGCTATAAAATGTTTTGTTAAATTAAACAAGCAAACTACTTCGGGACAAGTTCTCAAGATACTTGTTGGAAATCTATTTCTAATTTAGAGTCAAGCCTCGTAGTATTTTAGTCTCGATTATGGGTAAACGTTTATCTGGTCTCTGCTTCAGAAAGAATAAAGGGGTAAGCCTTTTTTACCTTTTGCATTTCTTCTTTCGTTAAATCTTCAGGCTCTTTGTTAAAAATAGCTTTGCTGTAGTCTTTTCTAACCTCATAATAAGCTTTAGTGAGTTCGTCTTGCACTTCAATAAATTGACTATAACTTGTATTTCTATCTGTTTGTAGGGATACTACGGCTTTTTGTGGATTATCAGAAAGTGTTTGTAATTTTTCTCCTTTACAATAATTACAGCTCTTATCACCATTATTATCTATAAACCGTTTTACTAGCAGTTTAACATCTGTTAGTTTAACTAAATCTTTATCAATCATTATCTCACTATTTGCATTGATAGAGATGGCTAAGATATTTCGATCTGGTATTGGAGCACTACAATCCACGCCTTTAGGACATTTATTAGGAAGCTTACGGTTAATACCTTTATCTTTTGGTATCGCCGCTGTTATTAAAAAGAAAATAAGTAATAAAAATGCAATGTCTGCCATAGAACCTGCATTAACTTCGGGAATTAATTTTGTTCGTCTCATGATTTCTAATATTACAGTTATAAGCATCATGAGACACAAAAACGATACCATAAAGACAGTAATAAAAATTTATGATTATTTTTAATTTTAGGAATGATTATTGTTAATCTAAACATAAAATGTAGTATTTGATATACTATTTTGAAGTTAAAGAGATATATTTGAACTGTGTTTCTTAATAATACCAATTATTAATTAAAATAAGCTAAAAAGGCGAAGTCGCTTTCTTTTTATACGCCGCGGTGATTGTTTTTCATAGTAGCGCAATGAAAAATATGAACAAGAACTTATAAAATGAAATGAATTAATCTGACTAGCTCATTTTAGATGATGATTGGTATAATTCTAATTTTAGAATAAATGAGATTTAAGATTATATATGTAGTTTTACTTTTCCTTTCAATGCACATTAGTGCTCAAATAGATGGTGAAAGAAAATCACGTTCCATTCCTGCTATTGAAACACCAGAAGCTAAGGATAATAGCAAAAATTTAAAAATACCTGCTAAACCAGAGAAGGAAAATAAAACTTCTGGAATTACTACGCCTAAAATAGTTCCTGATTTAAAGTTTCCTAAGAAAGAACTTTCTATGTTTCAAGAAGAAGAATTTGGCAACCCAGGCGAACTTTATATAAAAAACATTAATAAACATTTATCTAATTTAAGACCAACTCCCGAGGAAATTGAGAGGAGAAATGGGAGTCTTACTGATGTTTTTTTGGGAGATTTTAAAAGTAAAGCAGCTTTTGTAAATGTAGTATATCGCGACCATGGTGCTGTAGATGGCGATGTGATTCAGGTACGTATTAACGATGATATTATCCATCCCAGAGTGTTTTTAAGAGGAGGCTACAGTGGGTTTAAGCTAGATTTGCGAAAAGGGTTTAACAAAATAGATTTTGTAGCTTTAAATCAAGGCCAATCCGGACCTAACACAGCCGAATTTAAGGTTATAGACGATAAAGGTAATTTGGTAACTCACAACCAATGGAATTTATCTACAGGTGTTAAGGCGACTGTTATCGTGTTTAAAGACTAAAAAGGTTCTTTATTTTAGTATTTTATCAATACGCTGTAATTCTTCAGTTGTAAATTCTAAATTATCTAAGGCTTTAACATTTTCTTGAAGTTGATTTGGAGAACTAGCTCCAATAAGGACCGAAGCGACCTGTTTCTGCCTTAAAATCCAAGCAATAGCCATTTGGGATAATTTTTGACCTCGTTCTTGAGCGATAGTATTTAATTTTTGAATTTTTTCAAGATTACTATTTACAGTATCTTTATTTAAGTAGCTTAAGCTTTTAGCTGCTCTTGAGCCTTTGGGAATACCGTTTAAATACTTATCTGTCAACAAACCTTGAGCAAGTGGAGAAAAAGTAATGCATCCCACGCCATTAGTGTTTAAAGTTTCTAGTAGCCCATTTTCAACCCACCTATCTAACATAGAATAACGAGCTTGATGTAAAATAAAAGGCACATTTAATTCTTTAAGTAAGATAGCTGCCTTTTGTGTTGCTTCGGGTTGGTAATTAGAAATGCCAACATATAAGGCTTTTCCTTGACGCACAATATCTGCTAAAGCGCCCATGGTTTCTTCTAAAGGGGTGTCTGGATCTGGTCTATGGTGATAAAAAACATCAACATAATCTAGCCCCATACGTTTTAAACTTTGATCTAAACTAGCGATTAAATATTTTTTAGAACCCCAATTACCATATGGTCCAGGCCACATATCGTACCCCGCTTTACTAGCGATAAACAATTCGTCTCTATATGGTTTGAAATCCTTTTTAAAAATGGTACCAAAATTTTCTTCAGCAGAGCCATAAGGTGGTCCATAATTGTTTGCTAAATCAAAATGAGTGATGCCTAAATCGAAGGCGCATCGTAAAATGTCTCTTCCATTTTGGATACTGTCTATAAACCCAAAATTATGCCACAGCCCTAAAGAAATAGCAGGAAGTAGAACGCCACTTTTTCCAGACCTTTTATAAGTCATGGTATCATACCTTGTACTTAAAGCAGTATACGCTGTAGCTTTGGATTTATCATTTATTTGCATGACCCTGTATTGAAATTACAAAACCAAAAATAGGAATATTTTGAGGCATATAGCTTAAAACAGACCCCTAATTTCTTATGGTATTTAATTTAGAGATTAAAGCGTCTTTAATATCTGCATTTTCAGGACTTAGAGGTTGTTGATTTGTACTTAAAAGGTTAGGGTTTTCCAGTGGGTTATCTAATAAATTAAATAACGCTTCCGAACCATCTTCAAAACGAATGTATTTATGTGTTGCATTTCTTATAGCGTAATCTGTACTTGTTTCGGTATAAATATACTCACGAAAACCGGTAGTAGATCCGTCTAGTAGGCCTTTAAAACTTCTACTATCATTAATTTCAGTTGTGTTTGCACCTGCAATATCTGCAATGGTAGCAAATAAATCGGTGGTGTTGACCAAAGCATCTTCGGTTTGATTAGTTCTGGTCACATTTTTCCCAGAAACAATCATAGGTACATTAACTCCACCTTGATATACTTTACCTTTTACGCGTCTTGAATTATAGGTTTGAGCGACTTGTCCAGGGGTACCATTATCTCCAATAAAAATAATCACTGTATTATCTTTTTCTTCTTGAGATAGAGAATTTATAAGTCTGCCCATTTCGGTATCCATAGCTTCAATAGCGGCCATATAATAGGGGAGTGGGTTAGCATCAATGCTAGCTTGATCTGAAGCTAAATTCCCTTGCGAATGTAAGTCGCTTGGTGGCAAATGAAATGGCGTATGCGGTGCATTGTATGCTAGCCATAAAAACCAAGGTTGTGTTTGTTGGTCTACCCAATCTATAGCTAAATCTGTTAGCTCTGTTGTGATATAATTAGTATTCGTAGTTATTGTTCCATTTAAGTTTAATGTCCAATCGAAATAAGAGCTCACACCACCACCTGTAAAACCAGCGTAATGATTTACGCCTATAGTGTTTGGGTGATTTACGTCCTTTGATAAATGCCATTTACCTACAACGGCGTGTTTGTATGTGCTATTTGTGTTGTTATCTAAAAACTTTTGTAAAGATGTTTCGGAAAGAGATAGCTCATCATCCACTTCTTTTACACCAGTTCTATAACCGTATTTTCCGGTAATAATAGAGGCTCGTGTAGGCGAACAGGTTGGATTAGACCATAAATTTGTAAACTTTACTCCAGAATTAATTAAACCTTGCAGGTTAGGCATATTAGGTTTTATAGTACCAATACTATAACCAGGACATGCGTCTAATCCCATATCATCGGCAATAATTAACACTATATTGGGGGAAGTGCTTATTTCTTCTTCTGGTTTATCCGTTATTTTAGAATCGGAATCTTTACTACAGGCGACAAAAATTAATGCTAAAAAAGCACAGTAAGTTATTTTTCTCATAATAAGGGGTTTGAGTTCAATATACAATATTTTAGATCTAATTTCAATATTAAAATTGTGGTGTTATAATCACTTTATTAGTTTTTGTTGGTAATTAAATTAAAAACATTTTTAAAAAAACCACTAAAGGTCTTATTTTTGTTCGTCATTAAAAGTAAAATATGTCCATTTCAAATACCGAACTAGAAGAAAGAAAAGCAGGCAAAGATTTATATAGTTATCAAAAGGGAGCTATCGATAAAATTTTTAAGAGTTTTGAAGAAGCTCCAGCTGATTATCATTTACTATATCAACTGCCAACTGGAGGGGGAAAAACGGTTATATTCTCTGAAATCGTTAGACAATACCTTAAGAATAAAAAGAAAAAGGTTTTAGTAATGACGCACCGTATCGAGCTTTGTAAACAAACGTCTCGCGTGCTTACAGAGTTTGGTGTGATTAATAAAGTTGTAGACAGTAAGGCCGATTTAAGTGATCAAGCAGATTTTAGTTGCTTTGTTGCTATGGTGGAAACCTTAAACAATAGGTTGAATGATGATAAATTGGATATCTCTGATATTGGTTTGGTTATTATTGATGAAGCACACTACAACTCGTTTACTAAACTGTTTAAGTTTTTTAGCAAGTCGTTTATTCTTGGAGTGACTGCAACGCCACTAAGTTCCAGCATGGAGTTGCCTATGACGGATAATTATGACGAGCTTATAGTAGGTGAATCTATAGAATCCTTAATACAACATGGCTTTTTAGCCCGAGCAGAAATGTTTAGCTACAATGTAGGATTAACATCGTTGGTAGTTGGTGCTAATGGCGATTATACTGTTAAATCTTCTGAAGACTTATATACCGATAATAATATGTTAAGTAAGCTATTACAAGCTTATGAAGAACGCTCTAAAGGCAAAAAAACATTGATATTTAATAATGGTATTAATACCTCTTTACATGTATATGATACCTTTAGAAGAGCTGGTTATCCTGTAGCACATTTAGATAATACCAATACAAAAAAAGAGCGTGCTGCCATTTTAGAGTGGTTTAAAACCACACCAGATGCGATATTAACATCGGTAAGTATACTAACAACAGGTTTTGATGAACCTACGGTAGAAAGCATTATTTTAAACCGTGCTACAAAATCGCTAACACTTTACTACCAAATGATTGGGCGTGGTTCTCGTGTGTTAAAAGATAAAGATAAGTTTGCGGTTATAGACTTGGGGAATAACTTCCATAGGTTTGGCCCTTGGGGAGATAATCTGGATTGGCAACGTATCTTTAAATCTCCAAACTATTACCTTGACTCTTTATTATCTGATGAAGAATTAGAAAGTAACTTTAGATATGAAATGCCAGAAGCTTTAAGAGCAGAGTTTGCTAACTCCAAAGAGGTTTATTTCGATATTCAAAGCACTTATGTATCTTCAATTAGAGCAGGGGAGTCTTCTAAGGTTGTGCTAGAACGCTCTATAGCGCAACATGCTAAAATATGTATAGAAAACAGTGAAGATGTTTACGATGCTTTAGCCTTAGCCAAAAAACTAGGCGATGATATCGATTTTAGAATAAAACGTTATACCAAATGTATTAGCAAAAGCACCTTTAATTTTGTAGAGTGGCTAAGAGGCGATTACAGAAAAAAATTGAACTCTTATATTCGTACAAATTTTGATGAAGTATTCGAGTCTATTCATGGGTATGTGCCTGAGTAATTAATTGGCTCCTTATAAGCCTATTTCAAGGGGCATAAAACATATAATATTTAGATAAACTTCATAATCTTGCGAAAGTTATTTTGTTGTATGCCTTTAGTTTTAATACCAATTCTTAAATGAATATACTGTAAAGTAAAATGATGGATTTTGGAATTATACGATACAGAAAAAATAAGCATAGCTGTAGTTACGGTTCTTTTTTATGTTGAAGATAGAATTTCAAAAGACACTTTTTAACTCAGTAAATTCATTTGGGAATTGGTATAAATCTTTATTTCTAAATTATAACATAAAATATTTGTTAAATTAGGAGACTAATAAGAATATATAGTTACTTTGGTATCTATATACCATTGTTAGCATTCATTGCTTATAATTGTAAAAAAGTAATGTGTTATAAAATTCAAATTGATAGGCTTTCTTTGTGAAATTTGAAAGAACAACCAAAACTAAACTGACAAAAAAATGTTTGAAAAAGCGAGAAAATTACCTTTACTAACTAGAATTATATTAACAATTCTACTTTCTGTAGTTTGGATTTTTATAGCTTCAAATTTTGACATAAAATTGAAAACCAATTGGATTTTATCAACTTTTGTAATAGCAGGTATATCTAGTATATTTTTCCCCTTCAGCAGTAAAAAATCTAACAAGGATGACGGAAATTAGAAGTGTCTTATGTGAAATGTATCAAAATGAAAAGCTCTAAATAGAAAACGAAATGCTAACATTATATATGAAATCAGAGCAAAGTTTAGTGCTAGACCGAAAGGTCATTTCCTTTTTGCAGTGGCGCTATATTTTTATAAATTAAGCAAGAAATAAAAATACGCAGATAAATCGATTGGTTCAGGTGTACTTGCCTTGCTCCGATTCATATATTTGGCGTTAGCAAATAAAAACTTAAAAAGTACTATCTTTGCATTGTGAGTACTAAAGAAGATATATTACAATATTTAGAAGAGCTAAAACAAAAATTACAGTTAGAACTCCCTAGAATTTCTATGGAAATAAAAAACTATGAAAATAAACTAGCTCAAGGTAAGACTACAGAAAACCCTAAAGCTAGCCCTCAATTTAATGCCTAAATTATTAGTAATTGCAGGTTGTAATGGTTCTGGAAAATCTTCATTTTCAAAAGCTTTTACTAATGATTCAATAATTCCTTATGACTACGATATAGTTTTTAAGGATAAGTACGCCTCTCTAATTCCATCAGACTTTCGGGAAACCATGGCTCATAATATGGCAAGAAAGAATTTAAAACAAAAAATATATGATGCAATAGATAATAACCTTGATTTTTGCTACGAAACAAATTTTAACTCTACACCGTTATATTGGCCTAAAATTTTTAAAGAAAAGGGATATGAACTCGAAATAGTATTTTTTTGCCTTGATACTATTGAAAGAGCTAAAGAAAGAGTTTTAATACGTTTTGAGAATGGAGGACATTTTGTTCCTGATAAAGAAGTTGAGGATAGATATAACTTAGGATTCAAAAATCTTAATGAAAACTGGAGGTATTTTGATACTATAAGTTTATTTGAAACAAGCACTTACAATTCAACTCCAAAGCACTTAATAACAATAAAAAATCAAAGCTTGGTAGTAGTCAATGATACTCCCAAATACTTAATTGAGAAAATACCAAGTATAACTGATTTTATTAGCTAAACATTTGCTAACACTGTATAAAAAAACATAGGGCGGTTTAAGATTGTTCGAAAGGCTGGGGCTTACCCGCTATGTCGCCAAATATAAAATTTGGTGTTTCAACATTGAAGATAAACACAAAACATTATATTTGGCTTAGTTATAAACGCGGAGTTAGAACGAACCCTCTGCCCTACGTTTCTTATACTGGACGCTAGCAACAATAAAGGATAATCAAACTTAATTTTAAATTTATTCCCTTTTTTATATAAATACTTATATGAAACTAATAATTATTATACTAAAATTAAGAAAAATAAGTTCTCTAAGACAAATGATCTTAATTATGAAAATATCAAAAATATTATTTTTTATCGCATTCTTATTATTTTTTATTCATTCAAATATTCTTGCTCAAGAAAATAAAGACCTATCCAACAAAACTAAAAAAGAAAAAAAGTTTAACTTTAAAATTGGTGCTGGATTGTATCAACCAATTTTAAACGATAGTGGAATTATATTTACCAGTGGAACCAACAGCGACGGAGTTTCTTTCTCTGGTGCGACTTATGATCCTGAAATTAAAACAGGATTTAGTTTTTTAACCTCATTAGATTATGCGCTTTCAGATAAATTTTACATTGGTTTAGGGTTTAATGGCGCGTTTGCTAAGGCTAATTTTATTAGAGATGCTACAATTAATAATCAGATTAATGATGGGTATCTAGAAGAAGGAGGTGTAGAAAATGTACATATACTTTTAAATTTCACCTATAGCCCAAAAGGCAAAGGTATAAAACCCTTTGCAAAGCTTGGTATAGGATATGTAACTCAAGAGGTCGAATTAGGTGATGTGCCTCTAGAATTAACAAATAATGAAGAAACCGAGATATTCACTGATTATAAAAATAATGGAATTGGTGTTATACCTGAGTTCGGTATACGTTACGAAAAGTTTTTCTTATCTCTTGCATATAGCTTATCATTCAACAAACTAAAAGGAGAAGAAGTAGATGGATTTACATCTTCCGGAACTGTTACATCTCAAGGACTTCAATTTAATTTAACTTATAATCTATTTAGATTTTAATAAAAGATATTTTTATGAACCAAAGTTTAAAGTTATCACAACTACAAAACTGCTAACACGGTGTCCTATGAAAAGTAATTCCTAGAAGTTTGGTGATTGTAAAGATACTATTTTAAGTTTTTATTTAAGTCATTTTTTTGGTGTTAAGCACTTGCCTGTTTTCTATATTGATATGTTGAAAACAACTTTAAAAAACCAACCGTGATAAAACAAGAATGGAAGAATTTATTTCTAATGAGTCTCCTGAATTTTCAAAAATAAAACAGCTTGAAAAGGCTATAACATTATATATAAATTCAGAGCAATTTAGTGCTAGACATTAGGTCATTTCCTTTTTGTAAAGGCGCTAAATTTTTATAAATTAAACAAGAAATAAAAATGCGCAGATAGATCGATTGGTTCTGGGATACTTGCCTTGCTCCGATTCATATATTTGGCGTTAGCAACAATCCCTCATAGCTCTCAAAACCCTTTAGTACTAAGCTAACGAAATCGTATTTTGCACTCTAAATAATTTAAGCTC
>CANMLX010000030.1 GCA_947498845.1 uncultured Flavobacteriaceae bacterium
AGCTTAAATTATTTAGAGTGCAAAATACGATTTCGTTAGCTTAGTACTAAAGGGTTTTGAGAGCTATGAGGGATTGTCTGCAACGGTTAAAGAATCTTTGTAAAACGATTTTGGCACTTTGTAACTTCCTTTTTTGGTGTTTATAGTATAATGTAGTGTCGATTCTGCATATCGCCCTCCAGAATGCATATTTGGGTTATCTTTTTGATGTACTAGTTTCCAGAGTTCCATGTTTGCTAATACATTATTAGTGTTCCAGTCTAGTATAAAATCGTTGTCTAAGGATATGTTTTCAGAACAATTAAATTCTGATGTTATTTTGCTTGGTTTTATATAAGCTATAGGATATTTAGTGCTATCTGGTAAAATTATTTCAAAATAATAGGCCTCTTTCCTCGATAAATCATCTGTATAATAAACAGGATGTTTATCGTAATAATTACCTGTTCTAACAAACAGGTCTAGTGGTTTTTCGTTTAACAGGATTTTTATATTTTTATTAATAATTCTTTTTTCACCATTAGATAAATAAGCACTAACTTTATTTAAAGACGTTTCGTTATCACCATCTTCAATCAAGATTTCAACGTGTATATTCGAAATATTATTAGCCTCTTCTTTTGAAAGTGTAGTTGTGTTGCAGCTTTGAAAAAGCAATAAGAGGAATAGTGTCTTGTAGTATCTCATAAATAATAAATGCTATTGGTTTCGTGTAGCTATAAGCTACGGATTAAACTCGTTTTATGCATTAGAAAGTCTATTAGGCCTTCAATCTTTTGCAAACACTGTCGTAAACTGTGTTTTTCGCCTCAATCTTTAACTTTTTATTTCTAAATAGTATATGCCATTTTACATCAATTTAGCTATACATTGTTGTACGGTTGTTATTTTTGCTTGATAAATGTCTTGTCCAGAAAATCAAGTGCACCTTTAAAGAATAATTGTCCATCAGGTTTTATTTTCCCTTTATATTCCTTTGGTTGAAGAGTCATACGGTTACCCCAATTCTCATACCCCATGCTAACCGCCTCGTCAAAGCTTTTGATTTTCAAACTTAATTTCTTGTTCAGGATCTTCTCATTTGGTACATTTAAGGTAAAGCTAATGTCTGTATTTGTTATCTTTAAATCTTTCATGTCTGCAACGAAGTATCCCGGTAAATATCCCTCTCGTCCTTCATCAAATTCATCAGATGTTCCATAATATCTCCCCTCATATCGATCCTCTTTTTTTTCAATCAAGATATAGTGGTTCTCCTCTGAAGACTCAGGATCATATTTATACTCATACATACCAATTAATCTATCTAGACGTGTTGTATTTTGTTTAGTATCGGCAATATTCAAGTTTTCATTTGTTTTAGATGATGTTTTATTTCCAGAATTATGGCATGCAATACATATAATCCCTATCAATAGTATCATTAATATTTTTCTCATAGACTTAGTTTTTAATTATATAGCGTCTTTAATGCTCTCTCAATCTTTTAGTTTAGATGTTCCTATCTTATCCGTTGGTCTCAAATTTAGTCGAAACTATGTACTTTAGTGCATTTCGCTGTAGCTTCTATAAACTTTTGACACGAATTACACAAATTTACACAGATTTGATTACGTATTTCACCTGGCAGACTTTCTATCTGCGAACAAAACCTATGGACTTATAGTCCATAGTGGTTTAGTTTTATTAGGTATATCGATTGCAAGTTGTAATAATGTTAAACAACTAAAGCAAATAGTATATAATCGCTATGTTTTTCTAGTAGTATTAATACCTAATATAAACACAGTATTTTACATGTTACTCATAGAGTTTTAAATCTTCTTTTTTTCTTTGCTCTAAAATAAACTCAATCCCGCATTCTAATTTTTGAGCTAAATTCATCTTAGGGTTCACAACCCTCCAAAAGGGTGTGATTTCAGTTATCTTTTTTCCAGATTTAAACTCTTCATATGCTGCTTCCGAAACTATTCTTAAATATATGCCTGTGGTAACAGGACAGGTTTTATCGGCATTAAATTTGGTTGCCAAATCACTTCTTAATTTTGCCAGATCAACACTTTCTCCAAAAGGGATGGCTTTTAAATAAGTATCAATTACTTCTGGTGAGGCAATAAACATTTTATACCAGTGGGAATGTTGGCAAATTTCTTTTCTATGGTTTTTATTTTAGTAGGTTTTGCGCAATCACGTTTTTCTACCCAGGTTTTTTTAGCCATTTTATTTTCTAATGTTACTAAGCTACAAATTAAAAAATAAGTTAGACTTTTATTACTATAGCTAATTTGAATGTTTTCTTAAAAAATCTATGATGGCCTTTATGTAATCTGGACCTCCTTTTTGACTTAAATCAAGATGACCTGCATTTTCGATAGCTACAAATTTTTTATCTGTAGATTTTAAATGTTCAAATAATCGTTCCCCATATTCAAATTTAATATTTTGGTCTTTTTTGCCATGAGCCATAAAAATGGGTTGTTTAATTTGCTTAACTGATGCGATTGGAGAAACAGAATCAGGATTAAAACCTGCTATTTTTCCTGCTTCGTTTAAGGCAATATTGCAAAGAGGTTTTAATCCTATACCATAGGTATAGGATTTTTGATAATCGTAAACAATATCTTCCAAATTAGTAAACGTGCTTTCAATAATGCCAAACGCTATTCTCTTATCATATTCTAGCGCTTGAATAGCTATAGCGCCTCCCATAGAATTTCCCCAAATCCCTAGAGGGATAGTATCGTTTTTCGTCTTTATATAATCTACTATTTGCGAAATATCTTTTTTCTCTTTGAAACCATAGGTACAATACTCTCCTCCACTTTCTCCATGTGCTCTACTATCAATAAGTATGGACTCAATACCCATTTGGGACAAATGTTTCGAAAGGTTTAAAAAGTGTTCTTTACACCCACCTATCCCGTGTGCAAATAGAACTATTGATTTTGGAGTAATTGAATCACTTTTAATCCAATACCCTACAATTTTGGTTGAATCTTTAGTGATAACATTTATATTTAAGGCTTTTAAGTTTAAGTCGTTGGGAGCACTATTTACTGAAACTCTTGGCGGTTTTATAATAGCATACGGCAACACATATTTGGCAATAAGGACACTTCCTATTACAATAACTAGAAGTAAAACGAGTATGGTATATTTAATTTTTTTCTTCATTTAATTGTGTTGAGATAATCGTTTATGATTATAGTTACATCCATTCTATTATAGCCAATGTTCTGGTTAAGTTAATATATATCCAACATTAGTTTGTTTGTGGTACTTTCATAACGGTAAACCCTGTGAACAATGTTTTTTAGGACATAGTATGTAGCACGTATCTTATTTTTAATTCAATTTATAAAAATATAGCGCCACCCCAAAAGGAAATGACCTTTCGATTGACACCAAACTTTGCTTTGATTTTATATATAATGTTATAAGCTTGTGTTTTTCCATTGGTTTATTATCAACATAGTTGAATCTAAACTTATTTCACGAGGTATTGGAAACTCAGGAATACCTTCTTGTAAGATTTTATTAGCTGCTGTTCCGCATAAATATAAGCTGTGTTTTTCGCTATATTTATACATGCTATCTAATTTTACTTTATTTTCATTTTGCTTTTTTTTCGTACCAATGGAATCAATGATATAAGAGAAATAATTATCACTCTTATAGTTATATCTTAAACTGATAAGAGTTTCTAAGTTTTCATTTATTCTTTTTGAGTATTCAACTGTTTCTGAAATTTTAGCTTCTGTTAATGGATCTATCAATACCAATTTTTTTATAGATAAGTTATTATTAACAGCTAGTTTGAATTCAGTACACTTTTCATATTTAGAATGTTTTAGTGTATCATTAGGTTTAATTTCAGTCCAAATAGCATCTTTCTCATTTGTTATCCAATAAGTTATTTCGCCTTTGATCCATTTACCATCAATGGGCGCAATTTCTTGGATAATTTCATTTTGCTCATCCTGACAAGATAAGGCGATTGATGAAAAGATTAAAAAGTAGATTATGTTTTTCATTTAGTTATTTATGCACTTGCTTATAACAACAGAATACAGGATCTATCCGCCATAAATTTTTAAAATAGTCCATAACAAAATGGCTACTCATCAATCTTAATACTTTTAATAATAGCCTCCAGTTCAAACATATAATCACGCTTATCTACCGATGGCGCATAGGTAAAGCCTTCGGCAACTACCCATCTATTATTAATTTTATCTTCTATTGCGTAGTTAATATAAGGTCCTGCCATGACTGCATTATGCACTTCCCACATCCCTTTGGTTTCTAAAGTAGGTTTATTATCTAGTATCATTTCTCCATGAAATGGGGTGTAAGCATTTTCTGTGATCATGTAACTGCCTTCTACTGGGCCTTCTATATATTTTTTTCCAATAGAATCTCTAATTTTAATAATTTGAGCCATTAGATTAGAATCTCTATTAATGGCTTTAAGCGGCAGTTCGTAAAGCAATACATTGGTGTAGCCTGTTGGGATGTCTTTTTTAATCCAATAAAACTTATCGTCTTCTGTTGCAATGGTTTTCCCAATTCTATAGGCTGTTTGAAATTTTATGTCCAAGCCTAAATTCTTTTTTATAAGACTAGCATCGTAAAGTGATTTTTTTATTAAGCGCTGCTTTTCTCTAAGTTCAATCCCTTTAAATGTTTCTATTATTTTTTGTGAATTTTCTTTAAGCAATGTTACGATATCGTCTCTTTTTTCTCCAGAAACCACAATAACTTTTTGTGGTTTTGCATATACATTATCCTTGTAAACTAAGCCATTTGGTTTCCCTAATTCTACCTTTAAAATTGTTCTGTTTTTAGTAATAAACCCACTAAATACCTGTGGAGGTATTTGGTTGATGTTAAACGTAGGTTCATCTTGTGGTAAACCATAAACTGGAGCTGCTAATACATTTCTTATAGCTTCTCCTAAACGACCTTTCCATAATTCGTTGTCTACAACTACAGATATGCTATTAATTCTACCTTCGGAGTCTAATAAAAATTTTTCTTCTTTCTCTTTTCCTTTTTTACAAGACGTTATTAGTAGTGCTGCAACTAATAGGTATACTATTTTTTTCATGTGCTTTTTTTATAAGAATTATCCTTTAGCTATTTTAAGCGTCATTCCTGGTTTTAATTTATTACTACTAATACCGTTCCAATCTTTAATATTTTGAACAGAAACTCCAGAATATTTTTGTGAGATACTCCATAATGAGTCGCCTTCTTGTACTGTATACAATAATGCATTGCCTATAATGGGCTTAATTTTAGTGGTTGCCTTTGTTTGCTTAGGTTTAGATACTGCTGCATGTGGCCTTCTGGGGTAAATTGTTAATCGCTGTCCTATTTTTAAGTTGTTATTTCTTAAGCCATTCCAACGTTTTAAATCGCTTACCCTTACACCATATTGTCTTGATATTTTCCCTAAATAATCTCCAGATTTTACACGATAACGTATTCTATCACTGGCGTTAAAAAACTGTGGTAATGGCTTTTCGCGCTTTTCAAATTCTGCCTTGGCAGTTGCATAAATACTATCTTCGTTTTTTACAAATTCCCCCATTACTTTTCTTGGTAATCGTAAGGTGTAGTTCTCGTTTTTAATCACAGGAATGATATCTAATTTATACGACGGATTTAAAAACTGAAGTTCTTCCATAGGCGTTCCTATTGCTTCAGATACTTGATCTAGAGTTATCATATGCTTTACAACTACAGTATCTGTTTCAAAATAAGCCATCTCATTTTTAATGGTTTTAAAACCATGGGCTTCTGCATATTCAAAAATGTACATCGTTGCCAAAAACGCTGGTAAATAACCTGCTGTTTCTAGTGGTAAATGCTGCCTGATATTCCAATAGTTTTGATAACCGCCAGAACGCCTAATAGCTTTTGTTACATTTCCAGGTCCTGAGTTGTAAGCCGCTAATGCCAAATCCCAATCACCAAAAATCTTATAAAGTTTCGATAAATATTTTGATGCTGCTTTGGTTGATTTTATAGGGTCACTACGCTCATCTACATAGCTGCTCACATCTAAGCCATACATTTTACCTGTGCTAAACATAAACTGCCATAGGCCTGTAGCGCCTACTCTGGATTTTGCTTTTGGTTTTAATGCCGACTCCACTATAGCCAAATACTTTATCTCTAATGGGATGTTTTGGTTATCTAACTCTTGCTCAAATAGCGGAAAGTAAAACGAACTTAACATCATTAGTTTTTGTAAATGCTTTCTACGGTGTTTTAAATAAGATTTTATAACACTTTCCAAAGCTGGATTATAGGCTACATTAAATGGCGTTTTAGCATTTAGTTCTTTTAATCGCGACTTTAATATTTCTGTGGGCAACTCTGGATAGTCAATAGGATTGTAATTAAGTTCTGTTACCGAATTATAAATAGTATCAAAAAGCGCATGACTATAAAGCTCTTCTAGCCATTTCTCATCAATCTCATTTAAAGCAGTCTCATCAAACACTTGCTGTTTTGGTAGACTGTCTTTAACAATAACAAGAGGCTGTATATCCAGCTTCTTATCATCCAACAGCATTGTTTTTTCTCTACTAAGCTGAGTGCTATTTTTTATAGCATTAGAATCGGTTGTCTGCGAAAAGCCAATACTGCTAATCGTTAGTGTAAAAAGTATAAAAAAACGAGAGATCATATAAGTGGTTCAATTTGTTAATGAACGATATTCCTGCTAAAATCGTATTTTTTTGTGTAATACTGAAATTATAAAACAGCAAAAATCGTACCTTTAGTTAAAATGAGATGTATCATGAAATATTTTATTACCGTTTTTATATGTTTTATTGCTTTACAAATTGCTTTAGCTCAAGAGCCTGTTAATACGACATACTATGTATGGGCTAAAAGTGGATTAAGCTTAAGAGAAGCTCCAGATAAAAATGCAAAAAAAATAACTACTATCCCTTATGGTAATAAAACAACTTTTATCTCTAAGGTATATGAACACTTAACAGTAACTGAGTTTACTAATTTTGAATACGGCGATATCTGGTTTAAAATAAATTACGACAACCAAATTGGTTATGCTTTTGCAGGTTATTTGTCTTATTTAAAACCACCTAAAGCTTCAGAAAATTACGATTTATTAACGTATTTAAAGGAAAACTTCACTAAAGTAAAAACAACAGCTTATACTAAGTAACCTGATTTCGACCTAAGAACACTTTTTTTAAAACACAAACACCTTTCTATCAGTCACTTAATTTAAACAAGTGTATTATGTCGCTCTTGAGGCTATGAAAATGCATTAAATTCTAGCTAAAAACCACTAAACACGCCATCTTCTTCCTTAAATTACGATAAACTAGCCAGCTAGTCTATCGTAATTATAAGTTGAATCTAGCATGTTTATTGAATTTTATCTATGATTCTTAAATCGAAATCAGGTTAAGTATAATGATTGTGATAGTAAAAATGATGTTTGTATACAATCTGGACAAATAAACTACCAAAACGGTATTAGCTATTCTTTTTGGAGTGGCGAGGGTGGTGGTACCGACACGCTAAGTGTACCTCAACTTAATATTTTACAAGCTTATATATTAGGCACTATATTTTGCCCTACTTATAAAGATTTTAAAATACATTACTATGAAAAACCACAACCAACAATCGTTGTAGATAGAGACGATGTTGGTTGTGATTTTAAAATTACAGTATTAGGCGATTATGCCATTATACATTGGTCTGGTGGCTGCTAAAATTAATCTAAAATAGCAGCAATACCTGGTAATGTTTTTCCTTCTAAGCTTTCAAGCATTGCGCCTCCGCCAGTACTTACGTAGCTTACTTTATCTGCAAACCCAAACTGTTTTACTGCAGCAACAGAATCTCCTCCACCTACTAGTGAGAAAGCTCCGTTTTTAGTAGACTCTGCAATAGAGTCTCCTAATGCAATAGTTCCTCCAGCAAAGCTTTCCATTTCAAAAACGCCTAAAGGTCCATTCCAAAGAATAGTTTTGGAGGCCATGACTACATTATGGAATATTTCTCTAGATTTTGGACCTGCATCTACGCCTTCCCAGCCATCTGGTATCGCATTAATATCTAAAATTTGTGTATTAGCATCATTACTAAAATCGTCTGCCGCAATAACGTCTACAGGAATGTGTATTTGTACATTTTTCTCTTTTGCTTGCTTTAATATATCTAAAGCTAAATCCATTTTATCGTCTTCACAAATAGAATTACCTATTTTGCCTCCTTGAGCCTTAACAAACGTAAAAGACATACCGCCACCTATAATTAAGTGATCTACTTTATCAAGAATGTTTTCTATAATCGTTATTTTAGAAGATACTTTGGCTCCGCCAAGTACAGCTAAAACAGGCTTTTCTCCTGTTTCCATTACTTTTTCAATACTCTCGATTTCCTGTGCTAATAAACTTCCAAAACATTTGTTTTCTGGAAAAAACTCGGCAACTACTGTAGTAGATGCATGTGCTCTATGCGCTGTTCCAAAAGCATCATTAACATAAATATCACCTAACTTAGATAGTTTTTCGGCAAAGTCTTTATCGCCTTCTTTTTCTTCTTTGTAAAAACGAAGATTTTCCAATAATAAGATTTGTCCAGGCTCTAAATTAGCTGCTGCAGTTTCTACATCTGATCCAACACAATCTGGTACAAATTTAACCTCTACACCTAAAATATCTTCTACTTTATTTTCTATATGTTTTAACGAAAACTCATCTTGAACTCCTTTTGGACGCCCTAAATGCGACATTAATATACAACTCCCACCATCTTCTAAAATTTTAATAATTGTAGGTTTTGCAGATATAATTCTTGTGGCATCTGTTACCTCAAAATTTTCGTTTAATGGTACATTAAAGTCTACACGTATTAACGCTTTTTTATTTTCAAAATTAAAATCATTTAGAGTCTTCATTATTCTTTTTTTAATGGATTGCGGCACAAATGTAATTAATTATAAAGCGATATAAAACGGCTTTTTTAACAAAATAGCGACTTAGGAAATAAATTTTAAGGTATTGCCCTTTTTAAAAATAAAATCTCACGAAAGGCGCCCATGCATCTGCATAAATACTAGAGTCTTCATCGTATAACACATCGTACCGTACTCCAAAAATAACATTGCCTGTTCTGTAGCCTGCTCCTAAAAATAAAGCTGGCGCCCAATAATTGTCATTAGGCAGATTTAAATTAACGTCATACCTACGATTAACATTAAGTTGCTCGTATTCAGCAGACAGTTGAATTGTGGTTACTATATTGTATAGACCAATTAAACTACCTCCAAGAATTGTAGATTTATAGATGTTTTTTCTGTTATTAAATGTGGCATTAAGTCCAACCCCTAATGCCATTTTAGCATCAAATTGGTAAATAGCACTAGGCGCAACTGTAGTGCTAAAAAAGCCATCACCAAAATTCAATCCTAAACCACCTCCAAATCTCACATTATCCCAGAATTTAGTTTTTGATGCTTCTTCTTGAGAAAAGCTATGTAAACTAGTAAAAAATAAAACTAATACAATAAGTAACTGCTTGCTAATTTGAGGCATTTTGTAAGGTTTTGTTTATGGCAATACCAATTCCCAAATGAATTTACTGAGTTAAAAAGTATCTTTTGAAATTCTATCTTCAACATAAAACAGAACAGTAACTACGGCTATGCTTATTTTTTCTGCCTCGTATAATTCCAAAATCCATCATTTTACTTTACAGTATATTCATTTAAGAATTGGTATAAATATAGCAATTATAAATAAAAAAGACCATGCATTCAAGCATGGCCTTAATTAATGGATATTAATTAATAATTATTTTGTTAAGGGATTTTAGTTTTATTGTGGTGCGAAAATATATTTAACAAATGGTATCGTCAAATGATTTTAAAAGTTTTAGATAAGACATCAATTTACTCGATGAAAACCTTAACTTTAATCTAGAATTATAAATTCTACACGTCTGTTTTCTTGATCCTCTTGAGGCGTACAGTCTAATTTACAATCTATTTTTGGGAATTCTTCCCCATAACCTTTAGGTTCAAGCCTATTCTTTTTAATACCCTTTTTTACAAGATATTTAACCGCGGATTTTGCACGTTTTTTAGACAATTTAATATTGTAATTATTTGAACCAGCATTATCAGTATACGCGTTAATAGCTAACTTATTTATAGCATTTTCGTTAAGCAAATTAACAATCTTATCCAGAGTTGGAAATGATTCGTCTCTAATACTCCATTTATCAAAATCGAAGTAGATATTCTCTATAGTTATGGATAAATCTTCATTTACTATAATTTCAGGTTCGGTAGAAACCAACTCAAAGCTTTTATCGTATGTAGTCTCACTAATTTTGTCTGCAACAAAATTAGAAGTGTCTCCATTATACCCTTTTTTTTGTAGTGTAATCTTATAGGCTTCTAATGGGTCTACATCAAAATTAAAACCACCATTATCATTAGTTAACTGTCTTAAAATTTCATTGCCATCTTCATCTTTTAAAATTACAAGGGCATTAGGGATTACTATTTTAGTTTTAGAATCTACTACATCTCCTTTTAAGGTTTGAGCAGCATCTGTACCTTTTGCAATATATACATCATAACTTCCCTTTCCTCCTGGCTTGTTAGATGATAAATATGCTTTAGTGTTAGATACTTTAAAAAAAGCAACCTCATCGTATTCTGTATTAATGGTGTTCCCTAAATTCATAGGTGCTTTGTAGCCATTTTTAGTGATTCTACTTCTAAGTACATCATAACCACCAATATTTTCATGCCCTTTAGATGCTAAATATAAATAGTTTTCATTTTTAGATAAAGAAGGGTACTTCTCATCAAAACTAGTATTAATTTTAGAGCCTAAATTCTCAGGAGTACTCAGAGTCCCGTCCGAATTTATACGAGACATGTAAATATCATGACCTCCGTGCGAGTCTTTCATATTGGATGAAAAGTATAATTTGTTCCCTTTAGAGTTGATAAAAGGATTCTCAATAGAAACATTCTCTTTGTTGATGTCTAACATTTCTTGATTAATCCAATTTCCGTGAGAATCTTTCTCTAAGTCTGCTTTATATAACTTATATTCAGCTGGGTTTTCAACACTGCTTCTCGTAAAATATATTGTTTTTTGGTTAGGCGCAAATGCCAATTGATCCTCACTGTTGTGTGTGTTTAATATTCTAGAAAAAAGTATAGGCAATTCTAGCATCCCGTTTTCTATGGTATCTAAGCAGTATAACTCTCTTTGTGCCTCATTTGTTTTAGAATATACTTTAGATAATCCTCCAATTTTTTTTGAGGAAACCAATATAAATTTCTTTTTAAAAAAACCTGTTCCAAACTCAGAATATTTAGAATTGGCTTTGCCTGCATGTACAACCTCAAAATCAAAACCATTAGATCCTACGGTATTTGTTTGACCCAATAATTGGGTGGTTGAGCTAGAGAAACTAGATTGAGATACGGAAATATTATATACGAGAAAAGGTATAAAAAATAAAATATTTTTCACATTTGGCTTTTTAGCTGGGGAGTTAGTTAGATACCAAATTAAATTTATGCTTGTTACAGACGAAAAATACTAGATGAACAGCTTTTTTTATCGTTAAAAAGCTGTGTTTTATAAAGTTATAATTATTCGTTAAGTTTTAACAAGTCATCTATATAATGACGTGTGTTCGATAAGCGAGGCACTTTATGCTGTCCTCCCAATTTGTTATTTTGCTTTAGCCAATCATGAAATAATTTTTGTCGCGCAATTCTAATTGTTGGCTTGTTTAGTGTAATGTTATTATAACGTTTTGCCTCGTAATCTGAGTTTAGTGACTTTAGAGCATTATCAAAAAGCTCGTTAAAATAATCAATATCTTTTGGAGGCGTTTTAAACTCTATAAGCCATTCATGAGCACCTTTTTCTTTACCTTTCATAAAAATTGGTGCAGCTGTAAAATCTACTATTTCTGCTTTAGTACGCTTACATACTTTTTTTAGTGCATTTTCTGCATTTTCAATAATAAGCTCCTCTCCAAAAACATTAATATGATGCTTTGTTCTTCCAGAAATTTTTATGCGATATGGGCTTAACGAGGTAAATCGTATAGTATCGCCTACTTTATAACGCCATAGTCCTGCATTTGTAGTTATTATCACCGCATAATTTATGTCCAATTTTACGTCGCTAAGAGGAATGGCTTTTTCATTGGAAGTAGCATAAATATCCATTGGGATAAACTCATAAAAAATCCCATAATCCAGCATTAGTAATAACTCGGAAGAATTATTTTGATCTTGAATCGCAAAAAAGCCTTCGGAAGCATTATAAATCTCGTAATACTTAAAGTCTTTTCTAGGAAGTAATTTTTTATATTGATCCTTATATGGTGTAAAGCTAACGCCTCCATGAAAATAAACTTCAAGGTTTGACCAAACTTCAAATAGACTTTCTTGCTTAGTGGTTTCTAATACATTGTTTAGTAATACGAGCATCCAAGAAGGGACTCCTGCTAAACTCGTAACATTTTCTTTAATGGTTTCGTTAACAATAGCTTGCATTTTATATTCCCAGTCACTCATTAAAGACACCTTATTACTAGGCGTACTGCTATATTCTGCCCAAAATGGCATGTTGTCTATTAAAATAGCAGATAAATCCCCAAAAACAGTGTTGTTTTCTTTATATAATTTCTTACTTCCTCCTAAACGCAAGCTTTTACCTGTAAAAAGTTGAGAATTCTCATTATTGTTCAAATACATGCATAACAAATCTTTGCTAGCCGCATAATGACAATCTTCCAGCGATTCTTCGCTCACAGGAATAAATTTACTTTTTGCCCTTGTTGTACCGCTAGATTTAGCAAACCATTTTATAGGTGTAGGCCAAAATATATTGTTTTCACCTCTTCGAGAACGTTCTATTGTATCTTGCCAACCATCGTAATTTTTAATAGGAATACGTTCTGCAAACGTATTATAATCTTTTATCGATGCAAAATCATACGTTTTACCAATTTCGGTGTTTTTCGCAACCTCTAAAAGGCTTAAAAGTAATTCGTTTTGCACTTCGTTTGGATATTTTAAAAACAATTCTATTTGGTGAAATCGTTTTTTAAGAAACCAGGACGCAATAGAATTTACTAAGGGAATTGGCATATTTATTCTATCTTTAAGATTTTAAAAGTAATTTTTTTTTATGACCTACCAAGGTGTTTTAACAAAAATGGTGTCTGAGTATTCACAACCCATTCAATATTATTTAGTTTTTGAAAACGATTTTTTAAATATGAATCAATTACTAAATAAAGAGATTACTATAGCTTTTGTGAAATACCAATGTCTAAATTGTGGTTTAAACAAGCCTATTTACAGGCAAGGTTTTGATAAGCAATGTTTTTTTGAAATTCCTCAGGCAGCAGACTGGATTATGCGTCCAGAATTAAGTACAGCTCATTTAGATATAGAAGATCGAGATTTAGAATATGAGAAAAAGGCTCAGTTGCAGCCGCATATTGTGTACTTGGCCAACTCTAGTAATGTAAAAGTAGGTGTTACCCGAAAAAATCAAGTCCCAACACGTTGGATAGACCAAGGTGCTCATGAGGCTATTGAAATTGTTGAAGTCCCTAATCGTTATTTAGCAGGAATCACTGAGGTTGCTTTAAAAGCGTATGTGAATGACAAAACAAATTGGCGAAAAATGTTAAAAAATGATATTGAAGATGAAAGTTTAGCCGAATGGCGTGAAAAACTAAAAATGTATATCCCTGAAGAAGCTAAAGATTATTTTATAGAAAGTAATACCGAAACTAATTTAGAATTCCCTGTATATAAGTATCCTGAAAAGCCCAAAAGCTTAAACCTTGTTAAGCAACAATTGTATTCGGGGAAATTGGTAGGCGTTAAAGGTCAATATCTAATTTTTGAAGATGAAACAGTTTTTAATATAAGAGCTAATGAAGGCTTGGTTGTTAAATTAACAATTAATTAAAAAAAGCCAATACCAAGATAATTTTCTGTTATTTTAATAATTGATACAACAGATAAACCCCATAAACTAAATATTAGTTATAATGGGGTTTTAATTTATTGATTTTAAAAACTAAGTTTTTAAATATCTACTTGATCTCTTAAATTTTGGATATATGCTGCTTTTTGAATCTCGCGACGTCTTCTAACAGATGGCTTTGTGAAAAATTGACCTTCTCTTAAATTTTGCATCACTTTAATGTTTCTATGCTTTCTTTTGTAACGCTTTAAGGCGCGCTCTATATTTTCACCATCTTTAACGATAATCTTTAACATATGCAGTATTTTTTATTTATTTAACCTCTCTAAATAAGGGGGTGCAAGTTTGCTCTTTTTATTCAAAAAACCTAATAAATAAGTGCTTTTATTTTAAAAAAGTGTTTATTCTTTTTTCTTCTTCCCTCCAAGCAAACCTTCTAACGCATTTTTAATTGTTTTTTCAGGAGAATCATTTTTATTTGTATTATCTGTGGTGGAATCGGTCTTTGTTTTTTTGTTTTCTAAAATGCCTCCTAAAACATCTTTAATAGCATTGTTTTGATTTTGTTTTATAGAATCACTTTTCGATTTATTCCCCCCTATAACATCGCCTATTAAATCTTTAACCTTACCCTTGCCTTTATTAAGTAATTTTTGTTTCTGTATTTCAATTAACTGATTGGTTAAATTAGATATGCTACTTTTTAAGTCGGTTTTAACCAAAGGTGTAGTAAAAGCTCCTGTTATATTAGCTGTAACTGGTATGGTAATGTTCTCCACCTCTTTGTCGTTTATACTTCCAATAAGTCTATTAACTTCACTGCCTAGGTATTTAGCTGGGACATTAAAAACAGTATTATAATCAATGGATTTATCAAGTCCATGTGCCCCAGAAACTTCAATATCTATATCGTTGTATTTTAATTTAAATGGTTTAACAACCACTTTGCCCTTGGCAAACTCTAATGTTGTTTTTATATCTTTAAGATCTAGCTTATCAAAATCAATAAAACTCATAGCCCCCTCTAGTTTACTTAAAAGCCCATTTTTGTTAGAAGAGGATACTTTAGCGGCTAATAATTCTGTTAATGCGCTTCCTGAGACTGTTTTTAAATTTGGTGAAAACTCTTCGTCTAATGTTCCAGAAAAATTAAGCGTTGTATTTAACTTTCCTTGCAGTAGTCCTGCAATAGGAGCAAGGGTTTTAAATAATAGTAAATCTTTGAACGATTTAGAAATATCAAACTTATCAGCTCCAAGGTTTAAATTAAAAGTAGGCGTGTCTTCTTTTGTGGATACATCTCCACTTATGGCTAACGACCCATCAAATATATTAGAAGTCATATTTTTTAGTGTCGCTTTCTGGTCTTTAATTAATAATGTTCCTTTTACGTTTTTTAAATTAAGGTTGTCATAAACTACAGTTTTAGCATCTGCATTAATAGTGCAATCTAAAAAATCTGGAATTTTAAGAGATTCACTGTCTGATGTAGTTTTATTTTCTTCTGGAGCCACGTCACTTTGAGTCATAAAATCACTTACTTTAAATAGGTTTGAGTTTACATTAAAATCGCCCTTTAGTTTATTGTCACTCAATAAAAACCCTAATAAGTTGTTTATGGTTCCTGTGGCATTTAAATCGCTATCACCTGTTTTAGCTTTAAAATCGTTTAGCGCAACAGTAGTTGGGTTAAATGTTACGTTTGCATTAGAAATATGTATGGGATTAACAATGTCTTCAGAAGAAAACACAAAGTCTAACACACTCGCTGAACCACTATTTTTAATACGCTCATAAGCATTAGTTTCTAGAGCATTCATGTCAAAAGACGTATTAAGATTTCCTTTTAAAATACCACTCAACGTATTTTCTAAATCTATAGGGTATACTTTTGTAATATTTCCTAGATTTAAAACACCGTCTATATTAGCATTAACTAACATGTTTTTTGTAATGTTTTTTAACGTAGCAGACGATTTAAATACATCCTCGTCTATTTTAAAATTAAGGGTATTTACATCTATATAAGTGTCATCAACATTACCAGTGGTATTTTTTACAGTTGTATTAATAACAATATTATCTACACGTTTAGGTAAGTCTGGATATTTAAAAGAGGCATTGTTGGATAGTAAACTAATATCCAAATGTGGAATGGTCTTTTCTGAATTTATTCCCTTTACTGCGCCTTTTATTTTAAAATCTCCTGTTGTGGTTACGTTTTCAATGCTTTTTGAGTATGTTTTGGGTATAAGTGCTAAGAAACTTTTAAATGAAGATTCTGGGTTCTCGAAAGTAACATCAAACTTTTGTCCGTCTTCCAACTGTTGTATATAGCCATCAAATTCTATGACCAAATCGTTAATTGTGGCTTTGTTTTCCTTAAATGTATATGTACTGTTTTTTAAATCTAACCCCATTAAAGCATCTAATTTTATGGGGTTACTATTAAGATAATTTGTACTATCCATAATAACACTAATATTAGCTTTACTTTTAGTGTCTAATTCTAATGTTTCAGCAGAAAATATACCATGCCCTTCATGATTAAGCTCTGTAAGATGGATATACATCTTTGAACCTTCATCTATATAGGCTATAGCACTATTGTTTATTTCGTAATCCTGGATATCAAAAGCAAAACTGCCGCCACCAGATTTCTCTTTAGATACTTTAGGTGTTTCGCTTTCTTTTGTAATGTCGTAATTGGCATGACCAAATTTATCGGTTTTAAGAGTCAATAATGCCTCATCTATAGTAATTGTATTAATGGCAATTGGGTCGTCGTCTGCTTTTTTAAACAGACCATTTATAGGAATAGTAAACGCTATATGCTTAACCGAGGTTAAGGTTTCGTCTTTAAAAGGCTCTAAATTAGTAATGTGCAAATCTGCAATACTAACATGCGCCTTAGGGAAACTTCTAATTAAACTTAGACTCACATCACTAAACTCTACTTTTGCATTTAAGTTATCGTTTATTGCCTGTTTAACCATGTCTTTTATCTGATTTTGAAATAAAAACGGAACAGCAACCAACAATAAAATGATAATAAGTAGTGATATACCAATAATTTTGAAAGCCTTTTTCATCTGTTTACATTTTATTATTTTGCCTTAGGTCAGGCCAGCCTGCCAATAGGTGTCATTCGCCATTAAACATTTTAGACAACTATTATCATTTAGTTATCATGGCTCATTTCATGACAAAAGATATGGGTTTATATATACGTAAAGGTTACTACTTACGGTTGGATATGTAAAAATAAATGAATCTTTTATTGTAGATGTTATTATTGTATTAAATAATTCTAGATAAGACTAATTTCTTCATTTACGTTTAATTTAAAACGCCTTCTAAACAAATACACTCCTAAATATAGGAAAGGCGTGTCTAAAGCTGCTACAAAAACTTTAAATAGAAATCCGCTTACTAACAAGCCCTTAAAACTGCTCCATGGTAAAACGTTAAAAGAACATAGTAAAAAAACGACCGAAAATGTGTCTACAAATTGTGATAACCAAGTAGAAAAATTATTACGAAGCCAAAGATGTCTGCCTTGAGTTAGTTTTTTCCAAAAATGATAAATTCTTATATCTATAAACTGAGCAAAAAGATATGCAAACATACTCGCGCCAACAGCTAAAATAGTTCTGCCAAAAACATTCGAAAAAACAGTATCTTTTATAGGTGAATTAGGTAATGCAGGTACTTTATCAGCTAAAAAAATAATTAATACAGAAAATATTGAAGCAAAAATACCAATAACCACAACATCGTTAGCACGTTTTTTACCATAAATTTCACTTATTAAATCTGTGATTAAAAACGTTATGGGATAAGGCAGAATGCCTACCGAGATTTCGAAAAGTTTACTTCCAAATAGTTTAACGTTAAATGGATACCAATAAAAAAACTTCTGAAAAATAAGATTAGAAACCACCAACGATGTAATAAACAGCGCTGCTAAAAGGAGATAAATACGTTGTGCCGTAAGTTTGTCTTTTAATGTCATTTATAGTTTGTGAATAAATACATTATGTAAATATAAAGCAAACCATTAACTTTTTATTATTTTGCCGTTTCTAATGGGGATCTTAACAACATATCATATTGCCTTAGGGAGCAATAAAGGCGATAAATTTAAAAATCTTCAAGATGCTGTTGATGCTATTTATGCCAAAATAGGTACTATTAAATTAATATCTAAAATCTACAAATCTCCAGCTCTAGGTTTTGATAGTGACGATTTTTTTAATGCGTGTTTAATTTTAGAAAGCGAGTTCACTCCACAAAAGGTGTTAGAACTATTATTAGAGATAGAGACACAATTGGGACGTATTAGAACCATGGCTAATGGCTATGAAGCTCGTGTTATAGATTTAGATATTATTTTAGTTGAAGATAGCGTTATAGCTACAAAATCGTTACAGGTACCTCATCCAGAAATGGCCAAACGCAGGTTTGTATTGCAGCCTCTTAACGATATTGCCTCTAAATCCATTCATCCAAAACTTGATAAAACAGTTAATAGTTTGCTGGAAGAGTGCCAGGATACATCTGTTCTAGAGCCTATAAATATCTGGTTAAAAAATCCAAATAAGACCTTTAATTTTTCTAAGCATAACTTTATAGCTATAGAAGGGAATATAGGAGCTGGTAAAACAAGTTTAGCGACTAAAATAGCACATGATTTTAATGCGAAACTCATTTTAGAACGTTTTGCCGATAATCCTTTTTTACCAAAATTTTACAACGACACACAACGGTATGCCTTTACCTTAGAAATGTCCTTTTTAGCTGACCGTTACCAGCAAATTAGTGACGATTTATCACAATTAGACTTGTTCAAAAATTTTACAATAAGTGACTATTTTATGTTTAAATCGCTAATTTTTTCGAAAATAAATTTGAATGGTGACGAATTTAATCTTTATAGAAAATTATTTTACTTAATGTATAAAGATGTTACTAAGCCAGATTTATATATCTATCTGCATCAAAACACAGAGCGTTTACAAGAAAACATAAAAAAGCGTGGGCGTGACTTCGAACAAAATATGGATAGTACTTACTTAGAAAAGATAAACGCTGGCTATCTGGAATTTTTAAAAACTCAAACCGATTTTAATGTAAAAATAATAGATATTACAACCAGAGATTTTGTAAATAGTCGTACAGATTATCTATGGATTTTAGGAGAGATTCTAAATGAGACCA
Source organism: uncultured Flavobacteriaceae bacterium (assembly GCA_947498845.1). Classification (GTDB taxonomy): domain Bacteria; phylum Bacteroidota; class Bacteroidia; order Flavobacteriales; family Flavobacteriaceae; genus Jejuia. The sequence goes on from CANMLX010000030.1 coordinate 19,266, forward strand.
AATAAAAAACAATTATTTCTCAGGTAAATTCTTATGATATTTGGTATAGGAAAAAAAATAATGCAGATAAAATTATTTTTTTTAGTAAAACTAAAACGTTTGATAATCCAAATCATCGATTATGTACGTATATATACAGTTGAAATAAAAATAAATGTGAAAATGTATGCTTTTAAAACTTTAACATATTAAATTGCGCTTACATAAACATTTAACACTAAAACCATAAACAAAATGAAAAAATTAGTTTTAAGTACTGCTCTGGTACTAGCATTAGGCGTTTCTTTAACATCATGTAGAGACACAAAAAAAACAGGAGAAACGGTTGGGGATGCTGTAGAGGCTACTGGAGATGCTATTAATAATGCGGCAGACAAAACAGCTGAAGCTGCGGGTAATGCAGTAGACGGTGCTAAAGAAGTTGCAAGTGATGTAGCTGAAGGTGCTAAAGATGCTGCCAATAGCGCAGTTGATGCTGCCGGAAATGCAGTTGACGCTACAAAAGAAGCTGCAGGAAAAGCTGTAGACGCTGCCGGAAATGCAATTGATAAGGCTGCAGATAAAACTGCTGAAGCTGCAGGGAAAGCTGTAGACGCGACAAAGGAAGCTGCTAAAGATGCAGGTAATGCAGTAAAAAATAAAGTAAAAGAAGCAGCACACTAACTCTATAATGTAATTACTACTACTACTAAAAGCTGCTGACCGTCTAAATTTTATTTAGACGGTTTTTTATTAACTATTTCCTCCCTCCATTATACCAATCTATGTGTCTGCTGCCTTTACCCAAATAAATTTGGAGACCTATAGTAACGTTTATAAAGCCCCCTCTAACTTTTCGTTTGTTAGGATATAAAAGTTCACCATTGTAAGAATACTGTTGAGCCAAATTGTAAACATAAGTAGCGTCTAAAGCTATAGCTACTTTATTGGAATAACGATATAAAGGAGTTAATCCAAAAATAATATTTCCAATGCGTTCGTAGCGCTTAGTATTATGGGGCTCTAACCCAAAAGTAAATGCTCCTCCATTTAAAAAACGTCTCACAGATTCAGGATAGGCATACGTAACACCAATGCCTGCACGAAAAAACATGCCAAAGTCATTACCAAACAGGTAAAAGTTATTGCCTATATTATATATGCCTTCAAAACCAATCCGGTGGAATTTATTGCCTACTATGTCACTATTCTTATCTCGAAACCTATCATGAGCATAATGAATTTTCACTCCAAAATAATCATCAAGCATGTATCTAATACCTAGATCTATATGATTAGGTAATATGTAGTTTGATGAAGAAATATCATCCTTAGGTGTATATGGTATGTTTAAACCATAGCGCATTTCTATGGAAAAATTATTATATTTTCCCTTCTGGCTTAGCATTGGATTGCAGAAAAAAAACAGGAAAAAAGGAACTAATATTGCTTTCAATACATCCAAATTGTTTTATTTTTTTTACAATTTAGTTAATTTTGTAAAAAAATAAAACAATTTATTATCTAAAAATAGTGAGTCTTGTGTATTTGTAAAAGCCCTTTCGGGTATTCTTGATTAGAACTTGGTTGCTACAAAGAAAGTTCTAATATATTAAAGATAGAATACCAGTTTGAGATATAAATCTTTTCATTAAACACATTCCTTTAAACAAAATTTTTAAATCCTAACACCTAATTATGGTATCAACATGGTTTTGATTTTTGGGTATGGTTTTTTTAACAATAACATTTTGTTAAGTAAATTTATAGAACTACCTAATTAAGATGTGTTAATTTATCCAATTAAAGAGGTTAATTATCTAATTTTTTTAAAATTTCACTTTGTAATAACTTCCTGTTTATTTTTTTAGCTTAATATTGGAAGAGTATAACGCTATTTTTGATTAATAATCAGTTCTGATTTTTAATTTAATGTTAGAATTGGTATTGTTGTACTAAAATAGTAAACTAGCTATTAAATTTAAGAATAATGTTTTCTGAAAAAGATATAAAACACATACATAGCAAAGGCATAAGTATCGATAATGTGCACAAACAAATTAAGCATATTAAGCAAGGCATGTCTTACTCTAATTTAGTGTCTGCGGCAAGAGTAGGTAAAGGCATTAAAAGCTTTAGTAATGAAGAAACATCACATTATGTAAATTTATACAAGAGTAAACAAAATTCACTGGATATTGTGAAGTTTGTTCCTGCCTCTGGTGCCGCTACCAGAATGTTTAAGTTTTTGTTTCAGTTTTTGAAAAATTTTGATTCTCAAAAGGAGAGTATTGAGAGCTATATAGAAAGACTTAATGATAAATTAGTAAAAACGTTTATTTCGAATTTAAAGCGATTTCCGTTTTATGATGATGTTATTACAAAAGTAAAGTTGCTTAATCCAAAGTATGATACTTTGGATACTACCGATAAATATGTAATGTTTGTTAAAACAATGTTAGAAGAAGAAGAAGGCTTAAGTTATAGTTTTTTTCCAAAAGGGCTTCTACCGTTTCATAAGTATAACGATGGTTATATTACTGCATTTCAAGAGCATCTTTTTGAGTCTTTTCTATATGCATTATCTAACAACCAAGCTCATCTTCATTTTACGGTTTCAGAAAAACATCATAACTATTTTTTAGAGGAGCTCAATAGAGCCACTTCAATACTTGAAAAGGATTTAGATATCAATTTTAATGTTACATTTTCATATCAAAAAGAGAATACCCAAACGGTTGCGCTTACAGTAGATAATGAGGTATTTAGAAATGAAGATGGTTCTATACTCTTTAGACCAGCAGGTCATGGAGCACTCATAGAAAATTTAAATGAACTAGATTTTGATCTTATTTTTATTAAAAATATAGATAACATTACAGTATCTAATAAAAACACAGAAATTTCTAAATACAAGCAGTTACTAGCTGGTGTTTTAGTAGAAACCCAAGAAAAAGTATTTAATTATTTACGACAAATAGATGAAGGAAACATAACAGAATCTGATTTGGACGACATAATTTTGTTCCTCAATGAAAAATTAAACATATCGCCTAGTATTGAGTTTAATTTTTTCGAACTAGACTTAAAAATACATTATATAAAAAATAAATTAAACAGACCTATTAGGGTATGTGGTATGGTTAAAAATGAAGGCCAGCCAGGAGGAGGTCCATTTTGGGTAAAGGGAGAAGATGGTAATTTAACATTGCAGATTGTTGAATTTGCTCAAATAAATTTTAGCCGTCAAGATCAACAATCTATAGTTTATAGTGCAACACATTTTAATCCTACAGATTTAGTTTGTGGTGTTAGGGATTACAAGGGCGAAAAATTTGATTTAACAAAGTATATAGATTCCAAAGCAGCATTTGTTACTAAAAAAACCCAGAATGGGACAGATATTAAGGCTTTAGAACTCCCTGGATTATGGAATGGTAGTATGGCATGCTGGAATTCTATTTTTGTAGAGGTGCCTTTGGAAACGTTTAATCCTGTAAAAACAGTTAATGATTTGCTAAATACAGCACATCAAGTTTAATAGTTTGGTTTTTATTTAATTCTTTTTTTTAAAAAATTTAAAAACTCTTGTCTGGGTAATTCTTCGGCACCTAAGCTTTCTAAGTGTTTTGTGTAAACCTGGCAGTCTATGAGTTTATAATCACTATGCTCAACAAAAGTAATAAAAGCAACTTTGCTGGCGTTACTTTTTCGGGCGAACATACTTTCTCCACAAAATATACCATTTCCCAAATCTACCCCATAAAAGCCACCTATTAAATCGTTGTTTTCCCAAACTTCAATAGATTTAGCATAGCCTAAATGGTGTAATTCTGTATAGGCTGTGATCATATCTTGAGTTATCCAGGTGCCAGATTGACCATTTCGTTTGGCATTGGCACATGCTGTAATAACGTGTTTGAATGCTTTATTAACTGTTACCGTATAATCCTTATTTTTTAAGACTTGCTTCATGCTTTTAGATACTTTTAATTTTTTCGGAAACAGCACAAATCTTGGGTCTGGAGACCACCATAATAAAGGCTCGTCATTTTCAAACCATGGAAAAATACCAGATCTGTAAGCTAATAATAAACGAGCAATCGATAAATCACCGCCAACAGCCAGTAAACCATCTTCAGTGGTTTGAGAGACATCTGGGAACCATAAGTCTTGATTTAGAAAATGCATAAACAGATAAATCAATTGATTGCTTAAAAATAATAAACCTCAACATTTTTGTGTTGAGGTTTACTTATAATGTGTAAAAAAGGATAATTAAAATGGTAAATCATCATGATCTTCCTCTTTTAAATCTCCAGCAGGTTCAAATGCTTCTGTAGGAGGTACAGGAGGCATATTTCCAGAAGGCGCTTCGGCTTGTAATGTTTCTATTCTCCAACCTTGAATTGAATTGAAATATTTAGTTTCACCTTGTGGATTAACCCACTCTCTTCCTCTTAAATTAATATTTATTTTTACCTGTTGTCCAACTTGATAACTATTTAATAAATCGGTTTTATCTTGAACAAATTCTACCATAATATGCTGTGGATATTGTTCTTCTGTAGTAACAACGATTTCTCTTTTTCTAAATCCGTTATTCCCAAATGTCTGAGTTTCACCTATCGCCTTAATTCTTCCTTGGACTTCCATTTATTGTAATTTTATATGTGTTTAGATTTATTTTTACTACTTCTTAAAAGAAAATATGCTACCAAAATTAAATAACTTTTTGATTTAGTGTAAGGTAGCTTTAACTTAAATTTAAGTATTAAAGTTGTACAAATGTAATTAATCTAAGACGCAACTAAAAACCAATTTACTAACATCTTGAACAATAATATTAACAGATTTGCATTATATTACGACGTAAATTAATGTATTAATGACTTTTTCAAAATACAAAAACACCATTCGTTGGATTCTTATAATCACCTCTTTTCTTATCGTTTCACTCATCTTATGGAATACATACTCTTTCTTTCAACATTTTAAAAAAGAAGAACGTATTAAGATGGAGACCTGGTCATTTGCGCAAAAAGAATTTGCAAATTCTGATACCAATACGAACTTGAATTTAACACTAAGAGTTTTAAAGAACAATAATACTACCCCTATGCTTGTTGTTGATAAAAATGGGGGGCTTAACAGTCATAACAACATCGATGAAAATAAATTAAAAGATACTCTATATGTGAAAAAGCTTATTGAGAGGTATAAAAGAGAAAACGATCCTATAGAGGTGACACATGAAGATAAAGTTTGGTTAACCATATATTATGGGAATTCTCCGTTACTTAATAAATTAAAATATTATCCTCTAGCGCTATTGCTTATTTTGGTTTTATTTGGAGCCGTTATCTTCTTTTTCTATAGTAGTAATAGAAATGCAGCTCAAAATAAATTATGGTCTGGCATGGCTAAAGAAACAGCACATCAAATAGGTACGCCGTTATCGTCCCTAATTGGCTGGACAGAACTTTTAAAAATAGAAGACGTTAATCCTGACTATATTTCTGAAATTGAAAAGGATATTAACAGACTTAAAATAATTACCGAGCGTTTTAGTAAAATAGGATCTCTACCTACATTGGAAGCAGTAGATATTGTTAAAGAAACCATTAATTCTTATGATTATTTGAAAAGACGATCATCAGATTTAATTGTTTTTAATATTGAAACTCCTAACAAGGAGATTTCTGTTAATCTAAATAAACAGTTGTATAGTTGGACTATTGAAAACTTAGTTAAAAATGCTATTGATGCGATGAAAGGGCGAGGGAAACTCACAATTAAAATTTTTCAAGACGAAAAAAATGTAATGGTTAGTGTATCAGATACTGGAAAGGGAATCGCTAAAAGAGATTTTAATAAAATTTTCGAGCCAGGGTTTACTACTAAAAAACGCGGTTGGGGATTAGGGTTATCTCTAACCAAACGTATTGTAGAAGATTTTCATAAAGGAAAAATTAAAGTTTTAGAATCTACTATTGGTAAAGGCTCTACGATACAGATTAGTTTAAAACGAAATGAATAACACTAATGATAAAAGACATCCCCATAAAGAAAGTAGTATTAAAGAATAATTGTCCGGAATGTTTTAATAATGAAGGGCTAAACTTGACTTTTAAACAAAAATTTATAGAAAATTCGTTTTATAAATCTATTGCTAGGGACGTAAGTTATGATATTGATTGTAATATTTGCAATACCATAATATACCCTGAACGTTGGACAGACGATATAGAACGTGTATTTAATTACCAACAAAAAGCGTTTACTCCCAGACCTGCATCTTATTCATTAAAGCGGATGTCGTGGGTGTTTATTTTTATAAGTGTACTTTTGATTTTTTCTGTAATACTCCTATTCTTATTAAGAGCATAAGAAGCGCAGTGCTATAAGTTTTTTCTAATATTAGCAGCTATTTTTTGGAAATCTTGATCCGTCATTTTTACCTTTTTGGTAAAGCGAATGTCTTCCATAGTGTTTAAAGGTATAAGGTGCACATGCGCATGAGGCACTTCTAGCCCAATAACACTAATAGCTACGCGATTACATGGTATCGCTTTTTCAATAGCCAAACCTACGCGTCTTGAGAAATGCATTAAGCCACTATAGGTGTTTTCATCCAAGTCTAAAATTTTATCAACCTCTACCTTAGGGATACAAAGTGTGTGTCCAACTGTGTTAGGGTTAATATCTAAAAAGGCTAAAAAGTCATCGGTTTCAGCAATTTTATAGCAAGGTAATTCTCCGTTTACTATTTTAGTAAAAATGGAAGCCATGGTTTTAAACTATCTAGTTATTTCAATAATATCAAATTTCATAACGCCATTGGGCACTTGTATTTCTGCTACATCGCCAACAGACTTGCCTAATAATCCTTTACCAATTGGGGAGTTAACAGAAATTTTACCAGAGGCTAAATCTGCTTCACCATCTGCAACTAAGGTATAATTCATCTCCATGCCATTGGATTGATTTTTAATTTTCACCTTTGATAACACCAATATTTTGGAGGTATCTAATTGAGATTCGTCTATAATACGCGCCCCTGCCAAAGCATCCTCAAGTTTAGAAATACGCATTTCTAACATCCCTTGAGCTTCTTTAGCAGCATCATATTCTGCATTTTCACTTAAATCTCCTTTATCTCTAGCTTCTGCAATAGCTTTAGAAGCCTTTACGCGCTCTACATCTTTTAATTGTTGTAATTCGTCTCTTAATTTTTTTAACCCTTCTGGCGTATAGTAAGATACTTTACTCATAACATCATCGTTTAATTAACAAAAGATTACTATTTAAAAACTCACTTAAATTATTTGAAATAGTTTTAAGCGAGATATTCAGTAATAAAAAAAATCCCGCTTACACGAGATTCTGTTTGCTAATATACAAAATATTATAAGTCTAGTTGTTTTTTATTGTAAATTGCCCCACTAATTTTTAATACTTTATGAGATTATTTATTGCCTTTTTTAGTTTACTAATTCTGTTTAATTGTAGTAAAGATCGTGAGAATGAAAACTGTAGATTTTTATTAGATATTAATGTAAACACAACTATAAATCTAAACTTGCCAGAATATAATCAATTGCAATTTTCGGGTAACTCTGTGTATCTCCCTAATCATGGCAATAATGGTATTATAATAGTGCGTATTGGAGCTAATTACTTTGCATGGGATGCCACAGACCCTAACCATGCGCAAAATTCTTGCTCTAGACTTGTAAATTCGGGTTTAGAAGCGACTTCTATTTGTGAAGACGGAAACAAATTTAGCCTTGTAAATGGTCAACCTCTTGAGAATAGCGCATTAGAATGCGGCTTAAGAAACTATAGAGTGGAACACAATGGCAATACACTTACTATTTTTAATTAAGTTCTAGCTTTTATAAGTTTTCAATAAACAGCCCTTCATCTGTTTTTTCAACCTTAGCTAAACTATTTTTAGTGAGTTCTTTTATAGATTTATCCCATTTTTTATTGGATAGGCCCGATTGTGTTTTTAAATCTACAAGCTCTAATCTTTTGGCTTTAGTTAAAATATTTAGAATGGCTTTAGCATCATCACTAATAGCTAAAGGTTTTTTCTCAGGTTTCATTTGTGGGAAGAACAGCACTTCTTGTATAGATTGATTGTTGGTTAAAAACATAATTAATCTGTCCATGCCAATACCCATTCCCGAGGTAGGCGGCATACCATATTCTAAAGCGCGTAAAAAGTCGTAATCTATAGTAGCAGTAGCCTCGTCATCGCCTTTTTTTGCTAATTCCAATTGGTGTTCAAAACGTTCACGTTGGTCTATAGGGTCGTTTAGTTCACTATATGCATTAGCGATTTCTTTTCCGCAGACCATCAATTCAAAACGCTCTGTTAATTCTGGATTATCGCGATGTTCTTTACATAAAGGACTCATTTCTTTAGGATAGTCTGTAATAAATGTAGGCTGTATGTAATTGCCCTCACATTTTTCGCCAAAAATCTCATCGATAAGCTTGCCTTTACCCATGGTATTGTCTACTTCAATTCCCATGCCTTTGGCGGCTTGTCTTATCTCATCTTCAGTTTTTCCATTAATATCAAACCCTGTAAAATGTTTTATAGAATCTGCCATGGTTACTCTGGCATAAGGGGCTTTAAAGTCTATGTCGTGTTCTCCAAATTTAGCTTTAGATGTGCCGTTAACTGCAATAGCACAATGCTCTAATAAGCGTTCACAAAAATCCATCATCCAGTTATAATCTTTGTAGGATACATAGATTTCCATAGCGGTAAACTCAGGGTTGTGCGTTCTGTCCATCCCTTCGTTTCTAAAGTTTTTAGAAAACTCATAAACGCCATCAAAACCACCAACTATTAAACGTTTTAAATATAACTCGTTGGCAATTCTCATATATAATGGAATATCTAACGAATTGTGATGTGTTATAAATGGTCTTGCGGCGGCACCACCAGCAATAGGTTGTAAAACAGGGGTTTCTACTTCAAAATAACCAGCGTCATTAAAAAATGAACGCATCGCATTAAATAATTTAGTACGCTTTACAAAAACGTCTTTTACATGCGGGTTTACTACCAGATCTGCGTAACGTTGTCTGTAACGTAATTCAGGATCGTTAAACTCATCGTAGGTATTACCGTCGCCATCTGTTTTAGGTAGAGGTAAGGGTTTTAAAGCTTTACTTAACAATGTAAAGTCTTTAACCATTACAGTTTTTTCGCCTACTTTGGTAGTGAATAATTCACCTTCAATACCAATAAAGTCACCTATATCTAAAAGCTTTTTATAAACATCGTTGTATTTGCTTTTGTCATCACCAGAACAAATTTCGTCGCGGTTAAAATAGACTTGTATTCTGCCTTGACTATCTTGAAGTTCGGCAAAACTGGCACTTCCTTGAATTCGGCGAGACATTAATCTACCAGCAATAATCACCTTTTTACCTTCTTCAAAATTATCCTTAATGTCCTTTGAAGTTTCTTTAACAGGATATAAATCTGCTGGATAAGGGTTAATGCCTAAGTCTCTTAATTTTGCGAGTTTCTCGCGTCTTACCAATTCTTGTTCTGAAAGCTGCATGCTAATTCTATTTTAATCTGCAAAATTACATTATTTGTAAAAATTAGCACGCAACTTTAAGAGTGAATTTAATTAAATAGCACTTTTTAAAACGGTGCCTTTAATTTTTAAAGTTTGTTTAGCGTTTTTTGCATTAGAATGTACTGTAATTCCTTTTGAAAAAGCCCCCACCCTATTGGTGGCATATTTAATTTTAATTTCTCCAGAATCACCTGGTAATATCGCAGTTTTTGGATACTTTGGAACAGTGCAACCACAGGTTGTTTTTACTTGAGAAATAACCACAGGCGCATTTCCAGAATTGGTGAATTTAAAAATACGTTCGCCATTGTCGTGTTGGTTAATACTACCATAATCAATTTCTTTAGCTTCAAAAGATAGCATTCCAATGTTACTGGTTTGTATCGTTTGAGCATAAGACAAGCTGGAAACGAATAAACAAATAACCATAATTAGTTTAAAGGATGAGATTTTAAAAGTGTTCATTGAATAATTCATAAGGTTTAAATTTTAAATGATTAATACCTTACAAAGGTTCTATTTATCCTAGGAAATGAAATGAAAATTAAGGTTGAAATAGGTACTAGACCCCAGGTGGAATTTTGTAACTACTTCTTAAAAAGTGATTTAGCTTCATCTCTTGATTGCACATCAAGCTTCTTGTAAATATTATTAATATGCGTTTTTACAGTGCTTAGACTTACAAATAACTCTTGAGCTATGGCTTTGTTAGGTTTTTCTTGAAGTAATAAATCTAATATTTTTTGTTCTTGTTTTGTTAATTGCTCTTTAGCCTTTTGGATGTGTTTATTTTTTGCTTTCTTTTTTGTAAACAAGAACCAAACATTTAGTAGTAAGGAAATACCAAGAAGTACCGATATAAGAATTAACCAGTTGAAGGGTTTTGAAGGATTTTTTTTGGTTTTTATAAATCTGTCTGCTGCTAATTCGGTTTTATACTGTTGTAAATAACTGGAATTAGGGTATGTGTTTTTAAGGCGATGTAGTAGCCCGTCGTAATGTGTATTGTTAGTAAGATCTTCTATATAATAGTCGTAAAATTGAGAGCTTTTGTCTGTTAAAAATTTATAGATGTAAATTTCGGCTAAAGGGTCGTTACTATTTTTACCATACTCTTGAAGTGTTTTAAACCATTTTTTAGTATTTAATTTTCTGTTAGTTTCACTTCTGTAAGATGCAAAATCAAAAGCCATGTCTTCCTTTAAATTATCAATATTTATTAATAACGAAGCGCTTTTGTTATTAGATGTAATGCTGCAAAACATTTCACTATCAAAAGAAAAAGGAAAACTAATTGTATCTGTGTTTTTTGCTATAAACAATATGGATTTACTGTTATTGCAGTGGGAGTTGAAATGGTTTTTAGTTTGCTTGTCTTCAAAACAATTGTCTACATGAAGTTTGTAAATTTTGTTTTTTGGTTCAAGAAGGTCCCCTGTAAATTCAAAATAACCAGAGCTATCGGCTTTTACTTTGCCTATGATTTGTTCGGTATAAATACCATCTACTTTTCTGTAGTCTTCTACTAAAGATAAATAGACATCGTCATGCCATTGTTTATCGTCCACATAACCATAAAAGCGATGTTGGGCAGTAGTTTTTAATACAGAAAGTAATAGTGTAAGCAACAATAGTATTCGCATACTACTAAACTAAACAAAAATTCTAAAGAGATAAATATTAGGCAAAATAAAGTTAAAATGTAACAAATAGTTAAACAAAGCGTCCAATAAGTTGATTATTAACGCATACTAAGTTTAACTTTTATTTTGAAATAGAACACCTATTACAGTTTCAGTGACTTTAAAAACATACTAGTTTTCATTGTGCTTGAAACCTTTATAACGACCTTCTAATGTATAAAGCGGGGTTAATTTTGGTATATTAAAAAATTGTTATGAGTTTTTGGAGAGTTGTGCTTTCTATTATTTGTCCACCGCTATCAATTATTGATAAAGGCTGTGGTTCTATTATAATTGTTACTTTATTATGGTTCTGTGGTTGGGTACCTGGAGTTATTGGCGCTATGGTAATACTCAATAATCCCAAAAGATAGTCTATATTTGCTTTGAAAATTTTTAACCTTATTAATTTATTAGATATGGGCAGATTTACATTTTTTTATCTAGCTTTTATAGTTGTTTTCTTTACCAGTTGTCAATTTTCTGAAAATATTTACATCAATGAAGATGGTTCGGGAAAAATGGAGTTTAGTTTTGATGCTTCCGAAATTATGCATATGGCAGGCAATGAGGTGTCTAAAGGCACAGGAGAAAAAGATATAGATTCTACATTTACCTTTAAAGAAATTTTTGAAGAGAAAAAAGATAGCATTGCAACGTTATCACCAGAAGAACAAGCAAAACTAAAAGCTTTAGAAAACTTTTCTGTGCATATGTTAATGAGTGAAAAGGATAAAAAGTTCAATATGGAAATATTTACCGATTTTAAAGATGCTAGAGAACTACAGGATATGTTTACGGCTTTAAATGAGGTAAGCAATTTGCAAGGAAAAGGTAATTCAAAAATTAATGACCCTAGTAATCCCTTTTCTGCTATGGCTAATGGAGGTAATTCTAAATTAAGTTATTCTTTTGAAAATAATGTGTTTAAGCGCACAGTGAAAGTTTTGGATAAAGAAGTACAACAAAAAATGAAAGACAGTTTGGGACAAGCGGCGATGATGTTTGCTAGTTCTAAATATAAATTGAACTATCATTTTCCTAGAAAAGTTAAATCGGTATCAAACGATAAGGCCTTGTTTAGTTCAGATGGAAAAACGGTAACTATTGAATACGGTCTAATGGATTATATGACGAATCCAGAAGTCATGAATTTAGAAGTCGTATTGGAGAAAAAGTAGTGATTGAATAAAACAATACAGATACAAGACTTAGGGGTTAAAGACTATAAAGAAACATGGGATTATCAAGAACTTCTGTTTAAAGCAATTGTTGATACAAAAGTAAAGAACAGGCGAGAAGATGCTAATCTTGACACCAAAAACCATTTTTTATTTGTAGAACACCCGCATGTCTATACACTAGGTAAAAGCGGTGATTTTTCTAATCTATTACTTAACGAAGCCCAACTTAAAGAAAAAGGAGCTACGTTTTATAAGATAAACAGAGGAGGCGATATTACCTATCATGGTCCCGGGCAAATAGTAGGTTATCCTATTTTGGATCTTGAAAATTTCTTTACAGATATTCATAAATATTTACGTTTTTTAGAAGAAATAATCATCCTTACCCTCGCCGAATATGGATTAAAAGCCGAAAGAAGTCCAGGAGAAACAGGCGTATGGTTAGATGTAGGCACACCATTTGCAAGAAAAATTTGTGCTATGGGTGTACGTGCTAGTCGCTGGGTAACAATGCATGGTTTTGCTTTAAATGTAAATGTTAATTTAGGGTATTTTGATAATATTGTGCCTTGCGGTATTAAAGGCAAAGCGGTTACATCGTTAAATGTAGAATTAGGTGTAGATGAGGTGAATAAACAAGACGTAAAAGATAAATTGTTAAACCATTTTTCAAATCTTTTTAAGGCAGCCTTATACCCGTTTTAATTTTAAATTTACTCATCTAAGGCAAAAAGATTAAGTTTTATTGAGTAAATTTAAAGTTGGAAATGGTATTATTGGTTGGCACATAAAGTAGACATGCCAAAATAGTGTTAGTTATATGTGCTTTGTTTGCTGTTGGAATTAGTGTTAAATAGCGCTAGTTTTAAATTTGAGTTATCAATACTAATACCTTTTGGTGTAATTCTAACAGGCATTCTAAATTTGGCATACCATAAATATTTAAGTATTGTTGTATGGCCACAATGTATCGTAATATTAAAGAATATGAAGAAGATAGTTTTATTTTTTAAGCAACTATTTACCCATTTATACATCTATAAAGAAACCATGAGCTAAATTTAATAGACTTTATAACCCCAAGCACTTATTTTATTTTAACCTACATTTGTATCATCTGGTAAATTTAATCTTTAATTTAAAAAAAAATGAAAAAGATAGCTACTCTATTATTTTGTTTTACAATTAGTATTATTTATTCACAAGACTGGGCGGGTATAGCAATTCCAGCAAATGCAGGAGATGGAAAAGAATGGGTAATACAAAACAATGTGTCTGATGATTTTAATTATTCTGCACCAGCCACAAATAAAGGCAGTACCTATCTAAGCAAATGGGATGATTTTTACCATAACACATGGACAGGACCAGGGTTAACTGTATGGCAAAGAGACCATTCGTTAGTTGAAGGAGGTGAATTAAAATTAATTGCCTCTAGACTAGGGGTCAATCAAGTTAATGCAGGTGCGATGCATTCTAACGCTACAGTAGTTTACCCTGTTTATGTTGAAATAAGAGCAAAAATCATGAATTCTGTTTTGGCTAATGGGGGCTGGATGTTGAGTCCTGACGATACTCAGGAAATCGACTTTATGGAAGGTTATGGAGCAGCTTTTTCACAAAGTGCTAATAGAGATCATTCGTGGTACGCACAACGCATGCACTTAAGCCATCATGTGTTTATAAGAAGCCCTTTTCAGGATTGGCAACCAAGTGAATTTGGCAATACAGGAAGTAATCCCTCTGTACATCCAACGTGGATTACAAGAAATGATGGTAGTGGTAATATTAACTGGAGAGATGATTATCATAGGTATGGTGTCTATTGGGAAGATCCTACACATTTATATTATTACATAGATGGCGTTTTAGTAACTCAAAGAGAAGGCATGGAACAAATAGATCCTTTATACTATACAAATACGGTTAATCAAGGAGATACTAGTAATGATACCAGAACAGGGCTAAACAAAGCCATGTTTATACTTTTTACTGTTGAAGATCAAGATTGGAGGTCTTCTCCTCAATCAGGATTACAATCTGATACTTACACACCAACCGATACAGAATTAGCAAACACAAATAATCATACCTTGCATGTTGATTGGATAAGAGTGTATAAACCAGAAAATGTTGCTTCTGTAGATGAGTGGTTCACAAATAACCTTCAAATATATCCAAACCCAATTAATGATAGTTTTACATTAAAAGCAGATGTGATTTTAAACACTGTTGAGGTTTATACTATGGGTGGCGTTAACGTTTTAACTAAAAAAGGCATTAACAGTTTTTCGGATGAAATATTTGTTGGCAACTTAACATCGGGATTATATATTTTAAAAATAAAAGATAATACGGGTGCTTTAGCAGTAAAAAAAGTAACTATATTATAATAACAACCCGTTATGCATATAGGAACCGATACAATCTTAAGGTGTCTGTTCGAGTGCCCCGAACTATTTCGAAGTTAAAATTCTGATTCTCGATACATCCCGAAGCAAGTTCGAGACACTCGAATAGACAGAATTGTACTAAATGTACAACGGGTTAGTAGTATTAAAATTATGCTGTTTTAATACACCCTCTTTATTAATTAAAAGAGGGTGTTCTATTTAAAAATAACGCTCACATAATACTTTTAAATGGTGTATAGCATGTCCAATGTTGACTAATCCTAAGGCTAGTGGTGTGACCTTAATATTGGAGCATACACCTTCTTTTAAAAGCATACTATTTGTAAAGCTTTTAAACAGATAAATATTTGCATCTCTTACTGTACGAAATTCTTCTAATAAATCTGGAATGCTTCTTTGAGATGCATTGGTGTGTTCTGCATAGGCGTTTTGATCATATCCATAAAGTGTATTTTCCTCACATCTGGATATTGCCAAAGCTCTGTAGGCTTGAATACGTTCATTATCTATAACATGTTGTAAAATATCTTTAGGCGACCATTTATCTTTTTCATATCTAAAATCTTGATGTTTTTCTAATAGATTTTTTATTTCATGATAATCGCTTCGGCTTGCTTTTAAGCCTTCAACTAGTGCCATGTTCTCTGGTACTAGGTTGATATACCTATCGTAAAACTCAGGCATGAATTTTAAATCGCTTTTTGTCATAATAAAGTTTTTATACCAATTCCCAAATGAATTTACTGAGTTAAAAAGTGCCTTTTGAAATTCTATTTCAACATAAAAAAGAACCGTAGCTACAGCTATGCTTATTTTTCTGTATCATATAATTCCAAAATTCATCATTTTACTTTACAATACATTCATTTAAGAATTGGTATTAATCATTCTTTATGTTGCTCGTAATACGCTAAAACGTGTTGAGGTATTTGGACATTCTTGTCTAATAAATTATCACTAATAGGATATTCGGCAACTTGCTTTATAGGAACTACACCAGCCCAAATAGGGAGCTCTAAATCGCTTTTTTCATCTAAAACACCTTCGCCTCTTACTTTTGCAGAGGCTGTATTAATGGTCATTTCAACCACTAAAGTCCCGTTGAATTCTTTTTCATTCATAGGGCGTAAACTTTCCCAGCGCTCAGGAATCATTTGGTCTACTACACATTTTAGTGCGCTTTCTTTTAGCACAGGGTCGTCTATTTTTTTAACATCTGTAAATAAAGTCACAGATCTGTAATTAACCGAATGATGAAACCCGGAACGCGCTAGTACCAAACCATCTAAATGCATTACAGTTATACTGGCCTCTCCTTGTTCTAATAAAGCCAGTAACATTCTGTTTTTTCTAGAACCGTGTAAGTAAATTTTATTGTCTATTCTACCATATGCCATAGGAATTGTAATGGCTTTTCCATGATACACATAACCTACATAGCCAATAAAACCTACATCTAAAATGCTATTTATTTGTTCTACATCATATACAGCTCTGTTAGCGCCTCTTTTAACTTTGTTTAGTTCTGTTGTATTATATGTTTGCATAACTTTAGTTTATATACCAACAAAATTAGTAGTTTTGTGGGTTGTTATTTTCGTCCAGAAAGCATTTAGTAAATAGTCCAGTTATGATTCCTTATAAAACTAGTATCACCTTAGATAGAACATCCAAGCAACCTTTATACATTCAACTCACCAATCAATTTATAGCGTTAATTAAAAGTGAAGTTTTAAAACCTAAGGCTAAATTACCTAGTAGCAGGTTATTAGCAGGGCTTATTCAAGTACATAGAAAAACGGTAGTGGCGACTTACGATGAGTTGGTGCTACAAGGTTGGATAAAAACCATACCTCAAAAAGGAACGTTTGTAAATGCCGATTTACCATTATTGAAAAGTCAAAAAATTTCTAAAACCATTGATTATAAAGAAAAAAATAAAACAGGATTTTCTTTTAAAAAGCAGGTTATTTTAGATAGAACATTTCCACAAGCTTACGATAATGACTATATGTATATTAACGACGGTGTGCCAGATCAAAGGTTAGCGCCTGTAGCAGAAATTGCAATTTTATATAGAAAGTTAGTAGGTAAAAAAAGTACAGTTAAAACACTAGGGTATGGCACTACTTACGGTAATTTAAAACTTAGAGAAACCCTAGTGGATTATTTAAATAATACGCGTGGCTTACAAATAACAACAGACAACTTGATGATTACCAGAGGGAGCCAGATGGGGATGTTTTTAACAGCCCAATTATTAATTAATAATGGGGACTATATTATAATAGGAGAGACCAACTATAGCTCCCTGGACACTACTTTTGAATATGCGAATGCTAAAATTTTAAGAGTAAAAGTAGATAGTGATGGTTTAAATACCAATGCTATTGAAACGTTATGTAAAACATACCCTGTAAAGGCTATTTACACCACATCACACCACCACCACCCTACCACTGTAACCTTGTCTGCTAAACGTCGTTTAGAATTATTAAACTTGGCAAGTACTTATAATTTTGCCATTCTTGAGGATGATTACGATTACGATTTTCATTATAACCATGCCCCCATTTTGCCCTTAGCAAGTCATGATAAAAATGGCAATGTAATTTATATAGGCTCGGTTTGTAAAGCCGTGGCACCTGTATTTAGAGTGGGGTATTTAGTAGCGTCTAAAACGTTTGTAGATGAATGTGCAAAACTGCGCAGGTTTATAGATAGGCAAGGCGACGCCTTATTAGAACAAGCTTTTGCCAGTTTTATAAAAGAAGGTAGTTTGGACAGACACTTAAAAAAAATAGTAAAGGTTTATAAAACAAGAAGAAATTTGTTTTGTAAGTTGTTAAGAGATGAGTTGAGTGATTATTTTTCTTTTGAAACTCCTAAAGGCGGTATGGCAGTATGGGTAACATTACATAATACCTACTCATGGGCAGCTGTTGAAACCGAAGCTTTAAAACAAAAGGTAGTTATTCCAGAATGGCAACGCTACGATGCAATACACAGTAAACACAATGCCATACGTATGGGGTTTGCTGCTTATAATGAAACCGAAATTTATGAGTTGGTTAGACGATTAAAAAAGGTGATGGCTATAATAGGTGGTTGAAGTCTATTTGTTTATTATCTAGTTAAAGGTTAAAACCCTGAAATTCCACTGTATTTACTTTAGTTTCTATAAACTTTTTTCATATTGACTGTCATTTTCGATCCCGAAGTTTCGGGAGAGAAATCTCATCATACCTAGAAATTATGAGATTCCCTGCCTGCCAGCAGGCAAGGCTCTTTGTTAGCTACGCTAAATACTTTCAATTAAAAAATATTTTAATTTCAGTAGCATTCGGAATGACACCCTAACTTTAAAAAGAATTTCATTCTTTAATTTAAAACTATGGATTTCTAATCCATAGTGGTTTATTTTACAAGTCTTTTATTTATGCTATAAGCTTCAACAGGATTCTTTTTTATCAATACATCTATGTCTTCCTGAGTAAACCCGTTTTCGTATAGTTTAGGTATAACGACTTCAAATAAATTTGTGTAAGGTTTAATGTCTTGTACGTCTTTTTGTGGATCGAACCATCCAGCATCATGGGAAATTAAAATTCTATCTAAAATGTTATGTTCTTTGGCAAAAACGAGTTTGGCTATATGGTTATCGATATCCCAAGCTAGCCCATCAAGGCTTATCCAACATCCGGCTTTAGCAGCTTTTAAATAATGCTGGTTATCTTGCTCAAATTGCGCATGAACCCAGATAAATGCATTAGGCGAAACACCTTTTTTCTTTAAAACTTTTAGTTGTGCCCACATGCCAGCAGCTGCTCCAGTGTGCGATGCAATAGTTAACCCTGTTTCGCGATGCGCTATACAAGCTGCTTCTACTAGTTTATAATCAATGGTATGTAATGAGTCTGCATTGTCGATGCCAATTTTAATAAAGCCTGGTTTTATTTCTGTATGGTTTATACCAAATTTAAACTCATCAATCCAAATATCTGCCAAAGCTTTAGCTGTGGCTTTTTTTGCAAATTCAGGAATAAACTTTTTTCCCCTCGCGCCATATAAACCTGTGTTTGTTAGAATTTTAATATTGAATTTTTTTGCAATTTTATCTAATAAAGTAACGTCTCTACCAATATAATTTGGTGTACAATCCACAAAATAATCAACGTTATGTGTTTTAATTGCATTTAAGTAAGGTTCTAGTGTTTTTATAACCTTATTATGATTCCAGTTAGAAGGATTAATGCTATCTGCACCTATAAAATCTACTAAAATGTGCTCATGTGTAAGCCATACTTTATGTTTCTCAACATGTTCATATCCTGCTGTTGTTATAATTTGTGGGTAGGTTTGTTGCGTGCCGCAAGCAGTTAACAAAATTAAATTAAGATAAAATATTAAAAATTTGAAATTTGAAATTTTTTGGTAATAAATAGCACTTGATTTTTTTTCTACACGGTTCATTTTTTAATAGTGTTTCTAACGTAAAATTACTTAAATAAAACAACTCTTTTTGCGTGATGCTTCATTATAAAACAACAATTAGTCTCAAATATTTATGCTGCATTTTAGGGTTAAATTGATTTAAGACTTTTAACCCACTTTATGCAATAAAAAATTTAGTGTTAAAGTTAAAAACAAAATGTAACCTTTTGTGTTTGATTTGTTGTTTATTATCAACAAAATCAAGTAGTTATTATTAATTTTACTTAACATACTGTTAACTATTACTGAGAGCCTCTATTATAAGTTATTTGTTTATCATAGCCATCTATATTTAAAATAATAGTTTCATCAGGCTCAGCTAAGTTTGAAATATCAAAAGAAGTCGTTTCAGAAATAGAAGTGGGCTTCGTTAGATTTTCCTTGATATTAAATTTTAATTTTCGTTGTATAGGGTTACTTTCCAAAATGGCGCCAGAGTCCACAAGCATAACGTCTTTAATCTTATCTTGAGTAGAAAGGATGTTAAACGTAATTTTTAAACAATCCTCTTCAATTTCAGCAGAAGTAATAGAAGAAACGTTAATAGTACTGTAGAGTTCTGGGCTTATAATGGTTACTTTTTCGCATTTTGAACCATTAACCGAGGTTCTTGTAGTAAATAGTAACGCTTTATTAGTGGCTTCGGTATCAAAATTAGGACAGGTGTTTAGTCCTGCAATACCTCCAGATTCGCAAACTTTGTTTTTGTCACAATTATAGGTTGTAATTAAATTATCTGCACAATTGATACAACTGTTAATAGAAAAAACGGTTTGTTTTTTATAATTGTATTGTATAATTTCTAATCCAGACGAGCTTGTGCCTTGTTCTAGTTCTTTATCAACCAACTCTTTTAACCATTGTATGTTTTCAAGAGGTTTTTCGGTACACGTTGTGGAAGGTTGTTCGTCATTGTTTTCACAACTAAAACATAATGCTAAGTATAAAAAAAAGATAATCTGTTTCATAGTAATTTTTTATTGATGTATACTTATAGATGCGATAACTATAAAAACGTTGCGCGTATTAGGGCAGCAATTAATTTAATGTGATTTCGACATTAAAATCACTGATAATAAAAACCTTAAAATTTAACTCAATAAAATCGTTGCCATTCAAACATTATCAAAAAAAATATTTTGTTGAAGATACAGCGCGAAGCTTTTGAGGAATCTTGCTTGCCGACAGGCAGAGAATCTACTCTTAATGAGATTCTCATCGCTCGTTCCTCACTACCTGCCTACCAGCAGCTACGGTGTCGAGAAATAACATAGCACTAAAAACCAACAACATAACCATGAGAAATAAAATTTAAGTTACGTCGAACATAAGTTAATTCGTTTTATTTTTCGATTTAGACAATGCTTTATACATGGAAACAACTTTATTAGTTATACCATTACCTAAATCTACTTCGTATAATTTCAAGGGTTTATAACCGTTTGCTGCATATAATTTTTCACCACTTAAAGTCGCTACTAGCTCTAACGCATCAAAGCCTAACAATTTCGCTTCGGCTTCACATTTTTTAAGTAATGCTCTTCCTATGCCCTTTCGTGTAAAATCAGGATGAACAAAAAAAGCTCTAATTCTGGCTGGATCAATACCAGGAATTAATTCATCATCTTTAGAGTTTATAACATCACTTTTCCCAAATAGTAGTTTGCGTTTACTCCAGCCACCACAACCAATAACATGGCCTTTTGTGTTTTCAACAAGCCAATAGCTATTATCTTCTATAAGCTGCTTATCTACGGTCCATGCATTTCCTAGAGCCGCATTAATTTCGGATTCAGAATAAAAGGTTGCATTTATTGATTTAGCAGATTTTTCAATTAACTTTTCAAGGTTATCGATATCGGTTACTTTTGCTTTTCTATATACAAACATTACTGTTTTTAAGTTTTTTTACTCGATAATCGAGATTAAATACTCAGGGTTTTTCTACTTATTTCACAAGTAAAAATACTTAATATGGTACTAAGAGTACTCTGTGTTTTATGTTTTTTTTAGTTTGAAGTTGTTGATTGAAGTATTTATTGTTTTTTTCAATAAAATTATAGTACTTACAATAAGAAAAGCGTTACCAAAAGGAAATTTTTATTCCATTATTCTTAGTCTAAATTCTACAAAGCATAAAAATCAATAAAACTTAAAAGGGTCTTGGGTCATTCAATAAAGCTTTAGTATTTTTATGCCTAATTTTTACTAAAGCCGAATTATGTCTGTAGAACCAAAGTTAACGCGATTTAACCAAAACGTTTTATCCAAATACCAGATCTACAATAGTATATTCATGACGCTGCCTTTTAGTGCAGTAACTAAAACAGGAGCTTTACTACCATTATTTCATGAAACGTGTGAAAACGGGTTTAAAAATGGAGATGATCCTACTACTATTGTTGAAACTTTCTTTAAAAAATATCAAGGAAGACGTTCAGAGAAAAGTCAAATAGATTTATTATTTCAATTTATACAATACATAGAGCGCCAAGTGGTGCTATTTGATGCTATTGAGGATGCTGCATTCCCTGTAGTGAACAACATGGAAGGTGTTGGTACATTAAGAAACTTAAAAGGGATTGCTAAATCTGAAAATAAGCTAGAGGAGCTTAAAGAATATTTGGAAGAATTTAAAGTTAGAATTGTTTTAACAGCGCATCCAACACAATTTTATCCAGGTTCTGTTTTAGGTATTATTACAGATTTGACCAAGGCTATAAAAAACAATAACCTTAACGAGATAAATAATTTATTTGCTCAATTAGGTAAAACCCCTTTCTTTAAAAGAAAAAAACCAACGCCATATAACGAAGCGGTTAGCTTAATTTGGTATCTGGAGAATGTATTTTATCATTCTTTTAGTACGGTTTATAACTATATACAAAACAATATTTTTGCTGACGATATAAAGCATAATGATATTGTAAATATTGGTTTCTGGCCGGGAGGCGACAGAGATGGAAATCCTTTTGTAAAACCAAAAACTACATTAAAAGTAGCTAGTAAGTTAAAGCAAACCATTTTAAAATGTTATTACCAGGATTTAAAAAAGCTAAGACGTAAATTAACGTTTAAAAATGTTGAGGAGCGTATTGTAGCATTAGAAACATCTATTTATAATACGAGTATAGATTTAGATTATAAAGATGCTATTTCAATCGAAACATTCAAAGAACAACTTGCTACTATTCGCGATATTGTTGTTTCAGACCACCAGTCTTTATATCTCAATGAAATCAATGATTTATTAAACAAAATACATTTATTTGGTTATCATTTCTCTACTTTAGATATTAGACAGGATAGTAGAATTCATCATTCTGTTTTTACAGCGGTAATAGACCGTTTAATTGAAACAGAGCATGCATCTTTCCCAAAAAATTACCATGAGCTTTCAGAAAAAGAACAAATTAAAATACTTTCTGAAGTAAGTGGAGACACCATAAGTATCGATGGTTTTGAAGATGAAATGGTAAGCAATACGTTAAAAACCATTAAAACCATCAAGACCATTCAAAAGAACAATGGTGAACTAGGTGCAAATCGTTATATTATAAGTAACAACCAAACGGCATTAAATGTGATGCAGTTATTTGCCATGTTAAAGTTGGTGTCTTTTCAGGATGATTTAACAGTAGACATTGGACCGCTTTTTGAAACTATTGAAGATTTAAAAAATGCGCCTGGAGTTATGGAGCAGTTATATACAAATCCTGCCTACAAAGCGCATTTAAAAGCTAGAGGAAACAAACAAACCATTATGTTAGGGTTCTCCGACGGAACAAAAGATGGTGGTTATTTAATGGCAAATTGGGGTATTTATAAAGCTAAAGAGGCTTTAACAGAAGTGTCAAGAAAATATGGCATTACTGCTTTATTTTTTGACGGTCGTGGAGGACCGCCGGCTCGTGGTGGTGGGAAAACGCATCAATTCTATGCTTCTTTAGGACCAACTATTGAAGATAAAGAAGTACAGTTAACTATTCAAGGACAAACCATTAGTTCTAATTTTGGAACATTAGATTCTTCTCAGTTTAATTTAGAGCAATTGGTAAGTTCTGGAATATTAAACAGATTAGGAAAAGACAACAGGCGTGAACTATCTCCTGAGGATACAGAGGTAATGAACGACCTTGCCGAAAAGAGTTATCAGGCTTATAAAGATTTTAAGAGTCACGATAAGTTTATCCCATATTTGGAGCGTATGAGTACGTTAAAGTATTATGCGAAAACAAATATTGGAAGCCGCCCTTCTAAAAGAGGAAATTCAGATAAATTAGTGTTTTCAGATTTAAGAGCAATTCCTTTTGTAGGGTCTTGGAGCCAGCTAAAACAAAATGTACCTGGATTCTTTGGTGTTGGTATCGCTTTAAGAGCATATGAAGAAAAAGGAGAATTCCATAAAATAGAGCAGTTGTATAAAAACTCTAAATTCTTTAAAACCTTATTGGCTAACAGTATGATGTCTTTAACTAAATCGTTCTTCGATTTAACTAAATACATGGCTAAAGATGAAGAATTTGGTGAATTCTGGATGATTATTTATAACGAATACCTACAAACCAAAGAGCTATTGTTAAAGCTTACAGGTTACAAGGAATTGATGGAGAATGAACCTTCAGGCAGAGCTTCTATTCAAGTAAGAGAATCTATAGTATTGCCATTGTTAACCATACAGCAATATGCCCTTAAAAAGATTCAGGAACTAGAAAAAGAAGATGAAAAAAACAGCGCGCTTATCGAAGTTTTTGAAAAAATAGTAACGCGATCTCTATTTGGAAATATTAACGCCAGTAGAAATTCTGCTTAAGAAATAGCATTTAAATTATCATATAAAAAGCCTATCCATAATCTGGATAGGCTTTTTACATTTTATGGTGTATTACATTAGTTTTTATAACTCATTATGTGTTGAGAAATACTAATACCAAATAAAACACTAACTTAAGATTATGTACTATCTATCCTATTTTTGGGAAGGCTACAATTAAATAACAAAACCCGATTAATTAAAAGCTATTGCGTGCAATTTTTATTTGTTTAACTTCTTGTAGAATTCAGATTCTCTAATTGATTTTTCTAATTCAGATTTTATTGCTCCACTATCACTTTCGAAACTTAAATTCCAACTTGGTACTCCAATTTCAATATTAAAATATTTAATAAAATAATATGTATGTTCACCTTTTCCATCTTTCTCAATTTTTGAATAAACTTCACTAATTGATTTTTCAAAATCCTTTTTTATTAGAGATTGGTCAAAGTTTTTTTTCAGTGATTCTATTGTTAAATCGATTAAACCTGAATTATTAGCTAAACCGTTATTGAATATATGAGGTAGCAGGTAACTTAAAGCTTTTTTGTTTTTTCCAATTCCATTATAGATTTTAGCATACTGTTTTGCATTATATATCTCATCTGCTGCAAAAGCATTTCCGCAAAAATGTTGTAAAGGATATTTTTCATTAAGTTTTTTGTATTCTAAAGCAGTTTTATAATTTCTTTTATTAATATAAATTTCAGTTAGCTTTTTACTTGCTTCATTTTTAAAGTTTGTATATGGGTTAGACATTATTCCACTTCTACCGCTATTTTCTCTATCGTTAACATTAGCGCTTAAAATCATTTCAAGATATTTAATTTCATCTTCTTCATAGTTCAACAAGGAACTAATATGAGCAAGATTATAAAGAGATTTGTGATAAAGCTCAGAGTCCGGATAGTCTTGTATTATTTTTGCAAATTGGTCAAAGGCTAACTCAAGAATTTCTTCTTTTTCATTTTTAAAAACATCATACTTAATTTTTTCATCTTGTTTTAAAGTATCAAGTCTTTGTAATTCCCAATCAATACTTAATTTATCAACCATTTCAAAAATAGTAACACCTTTATTAAACATAACTATATCTAATTTTTCATTTTTGTTTGAAGAGTTGTTTTTTAATGATGAACAAGATGTCAAAATTAGAATAGTCAATATGTAGAGATACTGTTTTTTCATTTTAAACATTTACTTATCTGTTTTTCAAATCTATTTAGGTGTTTTAAATTTATTGAACTATGGTGGGTAAAACATATAACCACTACAGTTTAAATTAAAAATAGCAATTTTTTAATACGTTATTAGTTTTTATTTTTATCACCAAGGGTCTTGAGCAAATAAAAGTTTAACTAATACATATTTTAAACAATCGCCAGCATATCTATATTCTTCAGTAATGTCAAATGAATAATGAAATTCGTTTTTAGAATTGATCAGTAAGCTTACATATGTATTTTCAGTCATTCCAAATTTTACATAATCTTTGTCAAAATGAACTAATTCATCTAAAAATTCAATATCTCTAAATACATCATTGGTTTGATTAATTTTTAATCCGCCATATTCTTTTAAGATTTCTAATGCTTTTTTTGAATAAAAACCAGAGTTAATTTTATGACTTTTAAATTCACGCCCTTTATACCAACCAGACTTTATTAAAACCTTATTTAATTTCCATAATTGAAATTCCTGTTCTGAAAGAATCTTTCTTCTAATTAGGTTTTCAAATTTTTTATTAGAGTCCTTACCTTTATAATTGAATTCAAGAAGAAGTTGATACTGGTTAGCACTAACTAGTGATTCCAATTCAGTTGATTCATAAACCCAATTTTCAATCTTATCGATAGAATCTAATTTGTTCAAATAATTTAATAATTCAGACATAGACAGGTAACTGTAGCTAACACCTCGCAGCTATAACTAATACGAGAATAAAAGTTGTGTACTTTCGATTAAGTCCAAAAGCCCTATGATTTCTTTGCATTGTTAGCACTTTTTTTATTCGCCATATGTTGCGTGGAAAAATTTTGTTATTCTATTCTTTTTATATGAAATATCAAACCTTAATATTTTTCCGTACTCTAAAGGTACGATTGGTTTAAATTCTCCATTTTTAATACTATTTAGAAATTGTGTCGAAAACATTTTTTTCATATCGATAGAATCAATAGCCTTGACATTATGTTTCCAAATATTGTATTTTACTTTATACCAGGTTAAATTGGGACTGTGATTATAAAATTCATATTTGTGCAATTTCTTATTGATGTATATTTTTGGAGTGCCTGTAGGTATATTTTTGGATGTTAAAACGGCAATAAACAAGTCTGTAGCAGGGTTCCATTCGGCACCATTTGGTCCACCTGCATTCCTGTAAAAGATATTTTGTATAGAATCATTTTCCAGTATTATTTGAGACTTTTTTTTTAACCAATTAATGATAATAAGACTATCTTTTTCTGTTGAATACTTATCATCAAGTTTATAAAAACAATAAGAGTTTATCTTCTCTACACTTTTTTTTTCTGAATCGACAATTTCTTTTTCGATAGTAGAGTTTTCTTTTCCAGTCTTTTTACAAGAAATAAGTACAATGAATGTTAAAAAAAATACTATAACTAATTTCATTTCTTTAATTAATGTTAACATTTAGCTAAGCATAGTGCGGTTATAAAAATTACTAAATTTCCGATTAAGCATAGAGCCTATTTTTTATTTTTTCATTCTTAAAGTCAAATCAAAAGATTTAGTAGACTCTAAAAAACGCACTAAACTTTGGGTTAAAAACCAAAAACAGTATCAACTACAACCATTTTTGGCTGTAGTTTTAACTTCTAATCTAAAACGCTTTATATATTCTATTAATTTCATTATCCGTGAAATTTGAATCGGGTTTATCTATTATTGTTTTTAATTCTCTTTTTCAAAATAACCCTTTTTTTATATTGATTATCTACTATCAAACTTTTGTGTTAGTTTTCTTTTTGAAGATAGTACTTTCCTGTTTGCGAGTTTATCTTTGCATATTTAAAGGTAAAATCATCTACTTTTTGTTTAAATAGATAAAAAATAGAATCTTCATTTTTTTGAATTCCTAACATTATATTGTAATACTTATACTTAGGGTTTATTGTATTTTCTTCAATAATTTTATCTGCTTTTTTTTCATCTATATTTAAAGCGTTTGATATTGAATCAAATAAATAATGGGCAGAAGGAATGAATTGTTTTTTTGATTTTTCTAAATATGTCCACCCAGCAAATTTATTTACAGTATTAATGTTTTTTGTATTGTTTATTGCATACCTATTAGATAGTCTGCAATCATAGCTTCCTAAATAGCCAAACATACCATAGTGTAAATATGCATAATAACTAAAATCTGAAATATAATATTTTAGATTTTGTTTTGTTGTTATTACAATAGTATCGGTTTTATAGAATTTTTTAAAAGGTATGCTTAGAGCAGTATAGGTTTCATTTTCAGATATATAGTTATAACTTTTCTTTGTTAATAAAGTATCTCTTACCTTTTTATTATTTCTAATTATTTTGAAATAAAGAGTATCTATTTCCGAAATTTTAAATTCAGAAAACTTAACATCAATTTCTCCAACAATAAGATGCGTATTATTACACGTAATAGCATATTTTTTATTATCAATTTTTGCTTGTTTACGGTTATTATTAGCTCTAATAAAAAATAGTACAATAAGTATACTAACTATTAAAATTAGTATTCCAATAAAAAGCAAACATCCTTTTATAAATTTATTTTTGAGCAATTGTTTTAATATTTATAATGAACTATAATAATTGAAGTTAAAGTTTATTATGTTTCCTATTGTAGCCAACGTTTTACTATTTTTAGTTTGGGGATAGAAAGCCTGAGACTTTCTATTTAACACGTAGTTAAAGCATTTTGTTTACTTTTATATTTTCTTGTTCAAAAGTCAAATCAAAATAATTTGACAGGCTTTCTAAGAATACCTTTTTTTTGAACTAAAAAAACTAAACCTCTTATTAATTACACCTTTTGTTGGTAAAGTAAACGTTTATATTTCGCCATTTAGTGATTTCAACCTATTTAAGTCATCAAATTCGGCTGTCAATCTTTTTCCACCTTTTATTCCTTCTATTTTATTTTCTGTTATATTGATTTCTAAATTTCTGTCGATAAGATAATTCTTAAAAGTATTTTTGTGATTTAAATCAATTGCACTTATTACTTGTGGAAAAGTCGTTAGTACTTTTTCCAATTGGTTATTATCTATTTTAGATATTTTGTCGGATTTTATAGTTAGCACCATTGTTCCTTGTCCATAATTTGCACAGAAATAAGCATTGGTTTTAAATATCCCAGTTGCAATTAATCCCATTTTATGCTCGAAACCTTCTTCTGAAGCAAAGTGACCTTCTGTCAACTCTCTAATTTGTTTGTTTTCTCCAATTCTTTTTAATTCTAATGCATTTCCTAATAGATTTTCTGGAATTCCACTTTTGGAATTTGCCCAACCCCACATCCAAGAATAATCATTAAACGATAAGGAACCAATTACTTGTATAGGAAATTCAAGATTTCCAAAAGATAGAGTTCCTGTATTTAGATTGATATTCCAAGCTAAAGCTCCAGTTAGATCATTAAAAATTTGTTGTTTTTCAAAAGAGAGACCAGCATTTTGTTCTAATAATTCTTGAAAGTTACTGTACTCTGTTTTATTAGTTGTTTTATTATCCTTTTTTCCTAAAGCTTCAAATTCTTTTGTTAATGCGACAATAGGATGCTCTTTAGTTTCTTTTTTTCCAAAAAGTTTCTTAAATAAACTCATATTTATTTTTAATGTTTGCCAATGGGTTTGTGTATGATTAGTTGCGATTAGCAACTAAGATAGAAAAAGGGGACGAGTTTGAGGAAAATTTGAAGAATTTTACAATTAGGCCTTACCATACTCCAGCGATTAATTATACCCATTGTGCATCGTATTTTTTCAATATCCAGTTCCGCTAAATTTGTGAGTTATTGTGTCATTTTGAATTTCAAATTTAACCCAACGGTCGAGTGCACCACCATTTGTATAATATCCGAAACTTTTTGATTCTTTAATTCCATTAGAGCGAGTGAATTCCAACGTATAACTTCCGTCGTTTTTATTATGTTTCATTGATAAAAAATCCGCAATGTTTTGATTCGGTTCAATTTTGTCAAATTCCATTATAGTCAACTTTTCAGATGTCGAGAATTTTACGTTTTCAATTGGAAAATTAGATTTGTTTTCAATCGTAAATTCAATTCCGTTTTCTTTGAGTAAATAACATGAATTGAAAATAAAAAGTAATATTATAACAATGCGTTTTTTCATATCACATACAATTGTTTGTTTTTGAAACGTGGCGCGTTAAAAGACACTAACTTTTCGTATAAATACAGAGCCAAATTTGTTCCATATTTCCCTATCGGGTAATCAAAAGATTTGGCGGACTTTATAAATATACACAAACCCTATCATTAAAAACTTTATTAGCTACGTTTTATACACCATGTAGGCATTAGTTCTATCTATTCCTTATATACATTCGGGTTATGTTTCTCCATATAAAATTCAGGATTAGGTATTTCTGTAAACCCAAACTTTTTATAAAGCCATTCAGCTGTATCGGTTAATAAAAACCAGCGTCTTAATCCCTGAAGGTTAGGATGTTCCATTATTTCATTTATAAGCCATTTACTTAATCCCTTTCCTCTATATTCCTTTAGAATATAAACATCTCCTAAATATGCAATAGTTGAATAGTCTGAAATTATTCTTGCAAAGCCAATTTGCTTGTTTTTGTAATAAAGCCCAAAATTCAAAGAGTTTTCAATTGATGTTTTCAACGTATTGATTGGAATTCCGTTAGCCCAATCGGTTTCGTTTGCAAGGAATTTGTGAATGCTCAAAATATCTAATTTATCCTTGTTAGTTGAAATGGTATAATCATTTCTATGCGCTTCTCTAATTTTCATTTCAGTTTTCTTATGTTCGTAAAGGAACATGGTTTACACAAGTTTAAGATTAATGTTTACACTAAATTAATTTACTATCAGTTCGTATAGTTTGTCTTTATTGCTTTCAGTTCTCATTTGCTCACTAATAATTTGTGAATTTATTTTATAGGAATCATTATTCATTAGGTCTAATAATTTATTTTCAAAATGTATTTCATTAAGTTTTTTTATGGGTATCCCTTTAGGACCTAAGTTAAGGTTTGAATTGATCTTGTTCCAAAAAAATTGATCTAGGATATGGGGAATAATCAAGCTTGGACAAGAATATTTCAAAGCAGTATGTGTTGTTCCTGCCCCTCCATGATGAACAATAGCATACATTCTTGAAAAAATCCAGTCATAGGGAATATTATCAACAAAATAAATATGGTCTGGAAATACATTTGGTTGTTCAAGTCCGCCCCATGAAATATTAATTATTGCTGGAATTTTATTTTTATTCAATACATTAATTATAATACGTGTCTTCTCTTTTGGATTAAGATTAGACATACTTCCAAAAGTTATAAATACAATTTTTTCATGTTTGTCTAAAAAATTTATTAATTTAATATCTGGTTGCCAGTTAAGTGCTTTATCTCTTTCGTAATAGCCTATAACATGAGCCGTTAAGGGCCAGTATTTAGGCTTTGGAAATAGAGAATTAGAAACTGCATAGAAAGTCTTTTCTTTTTCAAGCATTGTTTTTTTTATGGAAGAAACAGTTACTTTTAACCCTTGATAACTTTGACGATACTTTTTTGAATAATATTTAAGAATTGTTGCTTTCAAAACATTTCCTAACCAAACACTTAAAAGGTTCAATGTCTTTCCATAATTACCCAAGATTGTAAGATGTTTGATTGGATGAACAACACCTGGTATTGGACTAACTAAAATTGATTTGCCTGGATTTGCCATTCCCCAGAGAAGACTGTAATTACATTTTGGATGGTATAGAACCCTATCGGGTTTTTCTCTCTTTTGGGTGTCATGCTGTAGATTCAAAATATCCTTTACTAGTCTCTTTCCATTTCTTGCAATTTTAATAAGATAGCCAATTCTTGTAAAAAGTGAGCCTTCCCCACTCATGAATGACCTAGCTGCTTTCCCATCCATCAATTCAAGGTATTCTTTACTGAATCCTTCAAACAAGAAACCCATATTTTCAACTTCCGCCCGGAATTGTTCAGGAAAAACACAAATTACATCCCAGTTTTTTTCATTAAGAAACTGTGCGATTGCCAAGAATGGTTCAATGTCTCCTCTTGTACCTATTGAGAATAAGATTGCTTTCATCTTCAAGTTTTTAGTTTCTTGTGTTCGTAAAGGGACATTGTTTACACAAGTTAAAGATTAAGGTTTACACTAAATTAATTTCTAATCTTGTTGATTGTTGTTTATTTCTAAAATGTTTTTTCATCAAAGAAATCTAAAAATACATTTCTAAAAAAGACTTTCCAAATACCATTACCAATATCTTCAATAGCGCTGTGCTTTGTTTTAGTTTTTCTTTTTTAATACCAAATTTATAGTTGGCGACTTTGTAAATAAACACATATCTTTTGGTTAAGAACAAAAGCCCTGTGCTTTTTATAGGTTGTTAGCTACCGCCTATTATATTCTATTCTCAATATCCATTATTTGATGAAGAATTCGAATTATTTCTACCATTTGAGTTTTCTTGTCTATTCTATAAAATAAATAATGAAGTCTAAGACAGGATGTTTTGCTGGGTAATATATAATATTATATTGGGTACACAGTGTGTTAGAACTCATTTAGATGGGTTTGGGGGCATTCCAAGCGCTTAAATCCATTGTTTTCTCACTCGGTACGGCACTTATTCTTGTGTGGTATACAAAGACGAACTGGGCCCTAAAACAAAGCCAATCAAGATGCGTTAGAGTATACCTTTTAGAAACAGTCCCTGCTTTCATGACACATATGTCATCTTTAGGTCTTGCTTAAGCATTAAAAATAACTCTTCAAAAAAGCAATAACTAGTAGTAAGTATATTGATATGTAACAGTTCCTGGAGAAAGCGAAAATGTTTCTCTTTTTTCGGTAGGGAAACCATTTTCATTATAAGTGTACTCGTAAAAATTGCTACCAGATACGAGATTTGTTTCACTGTCATACTGCTCTATAAGAGTTTGATTATTTACTGCTGAAACACCAAGTATATTAGTCATTAAACCTTTTGGCTTTATGTTTGCATAAGGGTGGTTTTTAGCATCATATTCAAAACGCAAATAGTTTGGAGCAAATAAGGATTCAGAATTTTCAGACCTTATAACATTGCCATTGGTATCATATGATAGGGTTACCGTATTCGAAATAGTCGATAGAGTCTCACAGGTATTGTATTCTAATTGCCTTTCTTCGTAATATATAAAAGAAGTAGCGAGGTTATTGGCATTATATTCGAAACTAACCCTATCTATCGTATCATTATAACCATCGTCTGTTTTCTTTTCAATACAAATGTTAACGATATTACCATTAGTATATTCCGGATAAAAAGAATAATACGATTTATCCCCAAACGCATTGGTATTATCTTCAACATAAGAAATTAATTCACCATTAGAGTCGTAATCAAAAGTTCTAATAAAAACTTCATCAAACCAAGTAGTCATGGTTGCTTTTGAAATATTACCATTAGTGTCATACTCATAAGTTTTTGTCCATTCTGTAGAACCAGAGGACTGAATTTTTATTTCTGACTTTAGCAACATTCCTCCAACATTTGTGATATTTTCATTGTTATCATCTCCTGCATCATCATTGGCATCGTCATTGGCATCCGGTGTACAAGCAAATAAGCCCAGAGCAAGACATATTAAAAGCAACTTTTTCATAGAATATAGTTATAATAATAAAAAACAAATGTATAAAACTAAACAAAAAGGACGCAATATTAGCTGGAAAAAATCAGTTGTTTTATGTCTTTAGGATTTATCTTCATTTAGTTTTTTTGGTGCAGGTAACAGTCTCGTATAACCGTCAGTTACGGGTTAATATGCGTTAATTTTCGGTTTAGCACTGCCGTTAGCAATTCCGAGTGGATTCGGACGTAGTCGAATCCGCCGTAATTGCGGTTATACATTGTTGGCAAATCGTTTTTATTTTCCGTTTTTCTAAATTCCTCAATTTTATTTTTCAGTTTCTCGTAAGTTTCATCAATGTTGATTCCGCCTATATCAGTTCCGTCAGTTTGAGTGAAGCATTCTGAAGAAAATTCCACAATCATCTCTTTGCTATTTAAATAATCTGTTATTTCAAATTTTTTCTATCTATTTAATTTTCTTAAATCTCTTTGGCTTTCTTAATGTCCTTTTGTTGAGCTGCTTTATTTCCTCCAATAAGAAGGGTGTTAATCTACTACTAGTTGGAACGACGTTTTCTATAGAGCGCAAAACAAATGATACTTATCAAACCAAAAGGTAGAGTCAATGCAGCATTAAACACAAAGGAGAAAAATTTATCCCACCCTAAATTTGCAGGACCAAAATTAAGCTGAAAAATTATATAGCCTACAATAAGTAATATTAAACTAATATTGAAGTAGACAACTTCCACTTTCAGCGTTTTTTTTAAAGAAAGAACCAAGGAATATACACCCCATATATTTAAGAATATAGCAAGTATAGTAAACTCATTAATCAACGATAAGTCACTCATAAATTAGTAATTAGACATTTTACAATGAAAATATAATTTTAAGTTTATAAAAAAACAAAAAAAGTTTGTCCGAAAACATTTCGCTAAAAACAGTATACCTCTAAAGGTAATCAATATCTAATTTTAAGAATCTGTTATGCATAAAGGCTACAGAATTTGATATTTTGATACAATTACTTTGAAAATCAGTCATAATGTTGGTAACGGACTTGTGTATGGAACGTAGCGTGCAAAAAGACACTAACTTTTCGGTTTAACACAGAGCCGAATTTTTACATTTTGTTTTTATTTTTTCTCTTTTTAAAAGCCAAATTAAAAATTTGGCGACCTTTCTAAATATACACAAACCTTTCGGTTAAGCACTTATTAGCTATGTTTTATACACCGTGTTATGCTCGAGTTTTTATCATTTCAGATATTACCTCTTTCTTTTTCTCTAACCCATTCGATATAATCAGTTTGAGATATTTTTGTAATTCCTAATTGTCTCATCATAATAACAATTTGTCCTCTATGAAAACTACCGTGATTAAAAACTGTCTGAATTATTTCACGAGTCGGAATTGAAAATTTTTCTTCCTTATGTTCAAATTGGATTTTTTTTTCTAAATCTGCTTTTTTCACAAATTTTCTAAAGTCCTTAGATGTAATTTGCCATAATTTGAATAGTTCATCATTGTTACCAGAAAAATCTGTAACAGTTTTTGTTTCCCATCCTTTACCATTCAAACGAGAAAGCCATCCTGTTTCTGCAAACCAAATGTGAAGCATAGTGGCACGAATTGTTGGAAAGCTTCCAATTAATTCTTTAACTAATAGCTCGTCATCTTGATTTAATAAATCATTTATTAATTTATTATTTGCCCATATATTATAATCGGCATAGTCCAGATATCTTTGATTCATTTTTCTAATTCTTTCGATTTATCAGCTCAATTTTATTTTTGTCAATCCAGGTTCTTTAATTGAGCATAACATAAATATATAGCTATAATTTCAATATCATCCATTTACAAACGACTACAAACGTTTACAAACGAATTTAAACAGTTAAAAACCGAATAAAACTTGCTGACTGCCTGACATTTGCAGTGTCGGATTCAAACAATAGTGATTATTAATTATCCGATGGCATTAACTGTTTAACATGAGATTCTGAAACCAATTCGGGATTATTAAAAATTAAAATTATGAATACACTTAGAAACAAAGTACAGTTGATTGGTAGATTAGGACAAGATCCTGAAATTATAAACTTTACCGATGGTAACAAAATGGCAAAATTTTCACTTGCCACAGACGATAGTTACAAAGATAAAAACGGTAGTAAAATTGAGCGTACCTACTGGCACAACATAGTCGTTAGAGGTGGTCTGGTAAATGTAGTAGAAAATTATGTCACAAAAGGCAAAGAAGTTGCTATAGAGGGTAAATTAACAAACCGTAGTTGGGAGGATAAGGACGGACAAAAAAGATATACTACAGAAATAGTTGCTAATGAATTATTAATGTTGGGAAATAAATAAGCCAAAAACTACATGAACAAAGGAAACATAGATATAAATTTTAAGTTAAAAAGAATGAAAACTCAAATAACACTTTATTTACTAATATTAATGATAGCTGTATTATTGTTATCCTATCTTTTAGGGTATTTGGTGGGGTATAATTCTATTATGGAAGGATAGTATATTGAGTTTGTCGAGAATTTTTATAAATTTCTTTAGAAAAACAAATCAAATAGTCTATACTTTTTAGGCTATTTGATTATTAAATTAAAAACTATAATTCGTCAAAAAATAAGATTTAACGCCGAATTATAGTTTTCTTGTTTCTTTATCTAAATTCAAGTACATTATAACTATAGAGAACTTTAAATATTGAATCTTTCAAAAAAAAACTTAAGAATATGGATGACCTACATAAAAACATATTCATTCTAAAGCTACATTGTTTTTTTGAAATATACTAGACATGTAAGATTATAAATAATAAATGTTCAGTAATGATTGAGACTTTTTAATTAATTCAAAGATTTAGATAATACCATGTTCAGAATTAATTTAGATTATTCAATATCAACACATTATACATTATTATTCGATTCACCTATATTTACGTTTAAACATTAATCGCGTACTTATACGAACTACACGATTATTAAATTTTTTACCTATGAAAATACTAGAAAAAGGAAAATACATATTTACTTACATATTAATACTTGCGTTATTCTCTTGTAGTAGCAGTGATGATAGAGACTCTAACACTATGCCAAAAGAAGAAATTCCAGAAGAAATTCCAGAAGAAACGCCTCCTGAAGAAACACCTCCTCAAGAAATTACTTATGATGAAAGTTTACCATACAACCAGTTACCTGTTCCGGCAACAATAGCATCTGGAAAAACTTGGGTATTCCAACCAAATCCATCTGATGATTTTAACTATACATTCGATGAAACAAATGGTAGAGTAGATTTTGGACCAAACGATAAGTGGTATAATTATTATCACGATTTGTGGGATGGCCCGGGTACTACATATTGGAAATATAATCATGTTTCTGTAGATGGGAGTGATTTAATTATAAGAGCTTCCAGATGGAGCTCTGCGAACGAACCTGAACCTCGTTTTGGTGCTCCAATTAAAATGAATCTCTCTGGTCAAGGTGTAAGTACAGGTAGTATTACTGGAAATAACCAAGTAGAATGGCCTGTATTTGTTGAAGCGAAAGTAAGCGTTGCCGATATCGCACTAGCATCTGATGTTTGGTTGTTAAGTACCGATAATACCGAAGAAATAGATATTATAGAGTGCTGGGGTGGAGACGAGAATGGTAATCATTTATTTTCTGATATTATTCACTTAGCACACCATTCCTTTATTAGAGAGCCTTTTACCGATTATCAGCCCAGAGATACAGGTATTTTCTATAGACAACAAGGTATAAGCAGCTGGGGTGAATTTCATTACAATGGAGGAGATCGCGAATACTCTTATATTGGAGTTAATTGGATTAGTCCTTTCCATATAGAATATTATATAGATGCTAAAGTCGTTAGAGTGCTTTATGATAAAGCTGTAGCAACAAAAAAAGGAGATTCATGGACCTATGGATACCCAACATTTACTAATGGGATATTAACCGAAGATACATCTACTGGGTTTCAAGCTTTAGTAGAACATTCAACTTCTAAATACTACGCTTTTGATAAGTTAAAAGCTGCTAGTGATGCTTCTCAAGTAAGTATTATAGACCCTTATAATTATCAAAATGGAGCAGGCATGGGTAAAAAGAAAGATATTATTATAAATGTTGAAGCACAAACTTGGCAAGCAGCTGCAGGAAGAATACCTACAGATGCAGAATTAGAAGATCCTGCTAAAAATACTATGAAGGTGGATTGGATTAGAGTCTTCAAACCAGAATAGGAATAGGGTTTAAAAGTTATTTTTTAAGGGGAGAAACACTACAAGTTACTCTCCTTTTTATGCATTAACCCTATTACAGAAGCATCTCTAATTTAACCTGAGTTCGATTTAAGAATCATAGATAAAACCCCATTTTTTCCAATGCCAAGGGCAAAATACGTTCTACAAATCTAGAATACGCTAACTCAGAGGGGTGTAGCGCATCTGAAGCTACCAAGGCAGTATTTTCCAATCCTAATCGGGTAATATCGGTAATATTTACAAAACTTACACTTATTGATTCACAATAGGTTTTAATAAAATTATTGTATGTATCTATATCTTGAGATATGGATTCATCACCATTACCAAAAGGTGTAAAAGCATAATCTGGTATAGAGATAACAATAACGTTTTTTTTGTCACCACCAGCATGCATTATGGCCGATGATACTAATTCTGGAAATTCTGTTTCGAATATAGAAAATGGTTTGCGCTGATATTGATTATTTACACCTATTAATAACGTTACCAAATCTTGATTTTTATCTAAATTCTCTTGTTCTATAGCTATAGCATTCTTAAGATTGGTAGTCGTCCAACCTGTTGTGGCCAAAACGGTTAAGCTTACAGTGCTATTTTCTATAGTATTAAGAATACTATCCTTTAACTGCTCTGGAAACTTACACGTATTACAAACACTTTGTCCAATAGTATAGCTATCTCCTAAAGAGAGTAATTTAAAACTGTTATTTTTTGAGTCGTTTGGATTCTCTTCATCGCCATTAGTTTCTTCTTCGTTTTTATTTAAATCGTTATCATTGATAACTTCTGGAGGATTTTCTTCTTTTTTGGGTTCTTCCAAATCCTTTTGAGAACTGTTGGAGCAACCCAACGTTACAGAAAACACTAAACTTAAAACGTAAAAACTGAGTTTCATTTTATTTTAAAGATACGATTTTTATAGCTACAGATTGCTTGACCGTAGCCTTTTAAGAAAGAAGACAAAGCAATTACTTAAATGAAAATGCAGCATAGTTTAATGTGAATCTCGGATAATACCAATTCCCAAATGAATTTACTGAGTTAAAAAGTGTCTTTTGAAATGCTATCTTCAACATAAAAAAGAACCGTAACTACGGCTCAATGTCATTAAGTTAAGAGTTTATATGTTCTCAGTGTCAGGTTGAGCGCAGTCGAAACCTCTTTGTTAGTTAGAATAAAAAGTTCTCGACTTACTCCGTAAGCTAACGTCGTTAAAAATATATTTTTTCTCGTTAATGCTCGAACAGACATAATTTCCCTTAACTTAATGACATTGAACTACGGCTATGCTTATTTTTTCTACCTCGTATAATTCCAAAATCCATCATTTTACTTTACAATATTTTCATTTAAGAATTGGCATAAGAAGATTTATGTCCGTTTGAGTGATTTTTGCAAAAAATAGTATCGAAAATAAATAAATTTTCGACTTAAAATGCTTCTCGATACATCACGCTAAGGCGTGACACTCGAAGTGAGGCCTTATACCAAATCTACTATAAAATGCAACATATAATTCGCTTCTTTCACATGATTTCTGCATTATAAAAATAAACAATAGCTAAGGCTATTCTTGATTTTTATGC
>CANMLX010000031.1 GCA_947498845.1 uncultured Flavobacteriaceae bacterium
GTTGTTTTTGGATACGTCTTAAATTTGCCTTCATAAGGTATACACTTTTTTTTAAGTGGTCAACCTATATCAGGGACATACACTGTACAGCTGTCTCTTGTCTCTTGTCTCTTGTCTCTTGTCTCTAAAAGCCTAAATATTATAGTTTTACATTTTATCTATATTCAACGCTTAATAAACAAAACGTATAGAAAACAACTTAATCTCTTAATAGTGGCATTGTTGTGCATCGTAATAAGCCACCTTGTTTAGCTATTTCTGCATATGGTACTTCTTCAACTATAAAACCTTGTTTTCGTAACCATGTGTTAAGTCGCTTAAAATTTATTTCTGAAATCACTACATCTTCTGAAATAGAAAATACGTTACAGTACATGGCAGACATTTCTTCTTTTGTAATTTCGAATACATTTTCTTGTCCAAAGAAATTAATGAGCCATTGGTACTCTTCTTCTATTAAAAATCCTTGTTTATGAATGATCGCTTTGCCTTTCCCTAAAGGATTAAAACAACAATCTAAATGTAATGCGTTTTCTTCTGGAATGGTATTGGACTTTTTTAATTCAAACGCTTTAACTTTTTTGTTAGGAAATACAGCTTGTATGGCATTAACAGCTTGTTTATTAGTTCGTGCTGTTATAATATCTGGGTAATCCTTTCCTGTATATGTTCCCATAAATATATAGTCGTTCCAAGGCATCACATCTCCTCCCTCTATATGGCATGCTTCAGGTAAAATAATACGTTTATCTACTGCTACTTGATCCCAAATATAATCTATGGCATGTACTTCTTTTTCTCTATGAGGCAATATGTTGGCTTCTATCATAATATTCTCAATAACAAAAGCAATATCTCTTGAAAATAGTTGATTACAATCTTTTATAATCTCTGGTCGTAAAACGGTGACATCGTATTTCTTGAAAACGGCTTCTACAGCATTTAACTCTTTAATCAAGTCTTCTTCCTTAGGATACGTTCCTGCTTTTATATGTGCAATACTTTTAGGGTCGTAACCCTCTTCTATTTTTGGGATAGGACCATTACTTTCGGCTATTCCTAATATAACTTTTCGTAATCTTGAAGTCTCGTTTTTTACATTGAGTTTTAGCATATGGTAAATATAATATCATTTCTAACGTAAAATAACTCAAACAAATATTTCTTTTTTCGAAAAGGTACTGGTCCAAGGGCTAACTCTGCTCCCTAAAATACTACAAGATTGGATCTCTTAAACTTTAGATTGTGTTTTTTAACAGGATTAGTTCAACTTACTATTTTGAATACATTGCTATGCAATTTTTCAAAATAGAGTTTCACTAAAAAAGCTCCATAACAATTACGTATGAAGCTTTCTTATTTTTTGTTTATTATAAAACTATTTTTATCTGTCCTCTATTGGCTTAAAAGCGCGTTCTGTTGGTCCAGTATATAGTTGTCTTGGACGCCCTATTGGTTCTTTATTTAAACGCATTTCGCGCCATTGGGCAATCCAACCTGGTAAACGTCCTAATGCAAACATTACTGTAAACATTTCTGTAGGAATCCCCATAGCTCTGTAAATAATTCCAGAATAGAAATCTACATTAGGGTATAATTTACGATCAACAAAATATTGATCTTCTAAAGCTTCTTTTTCCAAGCCTTTGGCAATTTCTAAAACTGGATCTTCTACGCCTAAATCGCCTAATACTTCGTCTGCAGCTACTTTAATAATTTTTGCACGAGGGTCAAAGTTCTTATATACACGATGACCAAATCCCATTAAACGGAATGGATCACTTTTATCTTTAGCTTTAGCCATGTATTTCTTAGTATCTCCTCCATCTTCTTTAATAGCTTCAAGCATTTCTAATACAGCTTGGTTTGCTCCTCCGTGAAGTGGTCCCCAAAGTGCAGAAATACCAGCAGAAATTGATGCGAACAACCCTGCATGAGATGATCCTACAATTCTTACTGTAGATGTAGAACAGTTTTGCTCATGATCTGCATGTAAAATTAAAAGCTTATCTAAAGCTTCTACTAAAACCTTATTTTGCGTATACTCTTCATTAGGAACCTTGAACATCATTTTAAGAATGTTCTCTACGTAACCTAAATTTTTATCGCCATAGTCTAATGGTAAACCACTCTTTTTACGCATTGCCCAAGCTACCAATACTGGGAATTTCCCTAAGATACGTACTACAGAATTGTACATATCTTCTTCGGAATTAACATCTACAGCATCTGGATTGAAAGCTGTTAGTGCACTAGTTAAAGATGACAAGACACCCATTGGATGCGCTGCTTTAGGGAAGGCATCTAATATTTTTTTAACATCTTCATCTACAATGGAATTCTTTTTTATATCAGAATAAAACTTATCTAGTTCTTCTTTTGTTGGTAATTCTCCAAAAATTAATAAAAAAGCAACTTCTAAAAAATCTGCTTTTTCAGCAAGTTCTTCAATAGAGTAACCACCGTATCTTAGAATTCCTTTTTCTCCATCCAAAAATGTAATACTACTGGTACAAGAGCCTGTGTTTTTATAACCTGGGTCTATTGTTGTAACCCCTCCAGTTACACCTCTTAGTTTTTTAATATCTATTGCAACTTCATTTTCTGTCCCTGTGACTATAGGAAACTCGTATTTTTCTCCATTTACTTCTAAGGTAGCAGTATTTGACATATATTTTTTGTGATTTTGTTTTTTAAAAAGTGTCGCTAATTTACAAAATATCTTATCATTTTTAAAACCTTAGCGTAAAGGTTATGTTAATTAAGATATTGTTAAAATTAGCACTAAAAAAAAGCGATTATTTAAATAATCGCTTTAATTTCTAACTTTAAGTTATTATTTTATCTTAAATGCATTTTCTTGAGGGAAATATGCAACAGCACCTAACTCTTCTTCAATTCTAAGTAATTGATTGTATTTAGCCATACGATCACTTCTTGAAGCCGATCCCGTTTTAATTTGTCCTGTATTTAAAGCTACTGCTAAATCTGCAATAGTATTATCTTCAGTTTCTCCTGAGCGGTGAGACATTACCGATGTATATCCTGCATTATGTGCCATGTTTACAGCTGCAATAGTTTCGGTTAATGTTCCTATTTGGTTTACTTTAATTAAGATTGAATTTGCAATGCCTTCTTTTATACCGCGAGATAAGCGTTCAACATTAGTTACAAATAAATCATCACCTACTAATTGGATTTTATCTCCAACTAATTCAGTTAAATATTTCCAACCTTCCCAATCGTTTTCATCCATACCATCTTCAATAGACACTATAGGATATTTAGCAACTAGTTCTGCTAAGTATTCAGCTTGCTCTTTACTTGATCTTACTTTTCCTGAATCTCCTTCAAATTTAGAATAGTCGTATTTCCCATCTACATAAAATTCAGCTGAAGCACAATCAAGGGCGATTTTAACTTCTTCTCCATATTTATAACCTGCATTTTCAACCGCTTTAGCAATAGTTTCTAAAGCATCTTCTGTTCCTCCTTCTAAGTTTGGTGCAAACCCACCTTCATCACCTACAGCAGTACTTAAATTTCTACCGTGTAATACCTTTTTAAGGTTATGGAAAATTTCGGTTCCCATTTGCATAGCATGTGTAAAGTTTTTAGCTTTTACTGGCATAACCATGAACTCTTGGAATGCGATTGGAGCATCACTATGCGAACCACCATTAATAATATTCATCATTGGTAATGGTAATGTGTTTGCAGAAACACCTCCTACATAACGGTATAATGGTAATCCTAACTCTGCTGCCGCTGCTTTAGCAACAGCTAGAGATACACCTAAGATCGCATTAGCTCCTAATTTAGATTTGTTTGGTGTTCCATCTAAATCAATCATAGCTTGATCTATTGCATTTTGTTCAAAAACTGAAACGCCTAATAATTCCTGAGCTATAATAGAATTTACATTATCTACAGCTTTTAAAACACCTTTCCCCATGTAAGTATCTCCTCCATCTCGTAATTCAACTGCTTCATGCTCTCCTGTAGATGCTCCTGATGGTACAGCAGCTCTCCCTAGAACATTGTTTTCGGTTATTACATCAACTTCAACGGTTGGATTACCTCTAGAATCTAGTATTTGTCTTGCGTGGATATTAATTATTACGCTCATAATTGGTTTATTTTAAATCTTTTAATGTTTCAAATTTAAGTTTTAATCTTATGTTATGTTATAAGATTTTTAATTATTACTAAAAAAAACGGCTATAACGTTTTAGTTAGGTATTCGCTGCAAAATAACAGCTTTTATGCGGTTTGATGCTTACTTTTCTTTATGTTATCAATAAATTGATCAAATAAATAAGAAGAATCATGAGGTCCAGGACTTGCTTCAGGGTGATATTGTACTGAAAAACAGTTTTTAGAGGTCATTGCTAATCCTGCTACCGTATCATCGTTTAAATGCACATGTGTTATCTGTAAATCATTATGCTTTTCGGCATCTTCTCTATTT
Source organism: uncultured Flavobacteriaceae bacterium (assembly GCA_947498845.1). Lineage (GTDB taxonomy): Bacteria > Bacteroidota > Bacteroidia > Flavobacteriales > Flavobacteriaceae > Jejuia. The sequence continues at coordinate 4,472 of CANMLX010000031.1, forward strand.
ACTGCGAAACCATGATTTTGAGATGTTATTTCTCCCTTACCTGTAATTAGGTTTTTTACTGGATGGTTTATACCTCTATGTCCATTATGCATTTTATAAGTTGATACGCCATTTGCAATGGCTATCACCTGATGTCCTAAACAAATACCAAAAAGTGGTAAATCTCTTTTTATAATTTCTTTGGCTACGGCTTGAGCTTCTACTAATGGTTCAGGATCTCCTGGTCCGTTAGATAAGAAATAGCCATCTGGATTAAAAGCTTCTAAATCTTCAAACTTAGCGTTATAAGGGAATACCTTAATATAAACATCTCTACTTGCTATATTTCTAAGAATATTTTTCTTGATGCCTATATCTAAAGCTGCTACTTTATAAGTTGCATTCTCATCTCCAAAATAATAAGGTTCTTTTGTAGATACTTTAGATGCTAATTCTAAGCCATTCATATTTGGCACATCGGCTAATTGTTTTTTTAGCCCTTCTATATTATCAACTTCTGTTGATATCACCGCATTCATTGCACCATTATCTCTAATATAACTTACTAATGCTCTTGTATCAACATCAGATATTGCTAAAAGGTTATTCTTATCTAGAAAATCTTCAAGAGAACTATCTGCTGCGTCTCTAGAATAATCGTAACTAAAGTTTTTAACAATTAACCCTGCTATCTTTACTGAATCTGACTCTACTTCATCTTTATTAGTCCCATAATTACCAATATGCGCATTGGTCGCAACCATTAATTGCCCATAGTAAGATGGATCTGTAAAAATTTCTTGGTATCCTGTCATACCTGTATTAAAACATACTTCTCCAAAAGCAGTACCTTGTTTGTTACCTACTGCTTTACCGTAAAAAACGGTACCATCTGCTAGAAGAACGATGGCATTTTGTTTTTTTTGATATTTCATCTAAAATAGTATTGTTTTGTTGTATATACTTGGATTTTCACATTTTACAGTACCGCAAATCCAAATGATGTAAGACCATATTTTTTAACGCTGCAAAAATCCAAAAAAAAAGGATAAACTAAAAATAGTCTATCCTTTATATGTTAAACTTTATTAACATTTATTCTTCTTCCTCTTTAGTTGCTTTATTTTCAACTACAGGAGCAGTCTCGGCTTTTTTACCTCTTCTACTTCTTCTAGTAGATTTCTTCTTAGGTTTATCTGCATTATAGATGTCATTATAATCTACAAGCTCTATCATAGCCATATCTGCATTATCCCCTAAACGATTACCCAACTTAATAATTCTTGTGTAACCTCCTGGTCTATCTCCAATTTTAGTAGCAACGTCTCTAAAGAGTTCTGTTACTGCTTCTTTTTGTCTTAAACTACTAAATACTAAACGTCTGTTATGCGTTGTATCTGTTTTAGACTTAGTAATAATTGGCTCTACAAATCTTTTTAAAGCTTTAGCTTTTGCTACAGTTGTATTGATACGTTTGTGCTCTATTAAAGAACACGCCATATTAGACAACATTGCTTTTCTGTGTGCTGTTTTTCTACCTAAGTGATTTACTTTTTTTCCGTGTCTCATGACATTTGTTTTATCATCTTGCTTCCAAACCACGTCACAAAGCGTGGGAGCAAAATATGATTAATAATTAATTACGATTTACAATTTTAGATTTACTTATGGGATTTTTAAAAATCGCCATTCGTAAATCTAAAATCGTGAATCATTAGTCTTTATCTAATTTATATTTACTTAAATCCATTCCAAAGTTTAAACCTTTTACGTGAACTAATTCTTCTAGCTCTGTTAGAGATTTTTTACCAAAATTACGGAACTTCATTAAGTCATTTTTATTGAAAGATACTAAGTCTCCTAAAGTATCTACTTCTGCCGCTTTTAAACAGTTTAATGCACGAACAGATAAGTCCATATCGATTAATTTAGTTTTAAGCAACTGTCTCATGTGAAGTGATTCTTCATCATAAGTTTCTGTTTGCGCTATTTCATCTGCCTCTAAAGTGATACGCTCATCAGAGAATAACATAAAGTGGTGTATTAATGTTTTTGCCCCTTCTGTTAATGCATCTTGAGGTGTAATAGAACCATCTGTAATAATTTCAAAAACTAATTTTTCATAATCAGTCTTTTGTTCTACACGATAGTTTTCTATGCTATATTTAACATTCTTTATTGGTGTGTAAATAGAATCGGTAAAAATAGTTCCCATTGGCGCAGAAGCTTTTTTATTCTCCTCTGCAGGAACATAACCTCTACCTTTTTCTATTGTAATTTCCATATTGATGCTTACCTTAGGATCTAAATTACAGATTACTAATTCTGAATTTAATACTTGGAATCCTGAAATAAACTTCTGAAAATCTCCAGCTAATATTTGTTCTTGACCAGAAATTGAAATTGAAATAGACTCGTTATCGATATCTTCAATTTGTCTCTTAAAACGTACTTGTTTTAAGTTTAAGATAATTTCTGTTACATCTTCTACAACGCCAGAAATTGCTGAAAATTCGTGATCTACACCTTCAATTCTAACCGATGTTATTGCAAAGCCTTCTAAGGAAGATAACAAAACTCTTCTTAGTGCATTACCTACTGTTAATCCGTAACCTGGTTCTAGAGGTCTGAATTCGAATTTACCTTCGAAATCAGTAGAATCAATCATGATTACTTTGTCGGGCTTTTGAAAATTAAATACTGCCATATGTTGTTTCTTCGTTTTAATTGTTATCTAGTTGCGCGGTTTATAAGTTTGAAGAAGTACAAATAAACCCTTTGGCTAAATACCAATATAGTTAGTTTATTATTTAGAGTATAATTCGACGATGAATTGCTCGTTTATATTTTCTGGAATTTGAATTCTTGCAGGTACAGATACATAAGTTCCTTGCTTTGTATCGTTATTCCAAGTAATCCACTCATACACTTTGCTAGAGTTTGATAAAGATCTTTCAATAGCATCAAGTGATTTAGATTTTTCTCTTACACCTACAACATCACCTGCTTTTAATTGGTAAGAGGGAATATTAACAATTTCTCCATTTACAGTAATATGTCTGTGAGAAACTAATTGTCTAGCACCGCTTCTAGATGGAGAAACACCCATTCTGTATACTACATTATCTAATCGAGATTCACAAAGTTGTAATAAAACCTCACCTGTAATACCTTGAGCTGCTCTAGCCTTTTTAAATAATCCTCTAAATTGACGTTCTAATATACCGTAAGTATATTTAGCTTTTTGCTTTTCTGCTAATTGGATAGCGTACTCAGATTTTTTACCACGACGTCTGTTGTTTCCGTGTTGACCCGGAGGATAATTTCTTTTTTCAAAAGACTTATCTTCTCCGAAAATAGCTTCTCCAAATTTACGAGCTATTTTAGTTTTAGGACCAGTATATCTTGCCATTTTTAATTGTTTTAAGAGTGATTATGAATTAAGGTCTTAATCTTATCCTTCGATAATCGTTAATCTCTTGTTGATACTTGTTTATTATTTTTCAGTTTGCAAATTTATGCAAAAAATTAATATCATCTGGTATGCAGATGATATTAATTTTGTTTACGATTTATGAGTGACGATCTACGATTATAAAAAAACTAAAATCGTAAGTCGTATATCTAAAGTTCGTTAGACTCTTCTACGCTTTGGAGGTCTACATCCATTATGCGGTAAAGGTGTAACATCGATAATTTCTGTTACTTCTATACCTGCGTTGTGGATAGAACGAATAGCAGATTCTCTACCATTCCCAGGACCTTTCACATACACCTTAACTTTCTTTAAACCTGCTTCTAATGCTACTCCTGAAGCATCTTCTGCAGCTAATTGTGCTGCATAAGGTGTGTTTTTCTTAGATCCTCTAAATCCCATTTTTCCAGCAGAAGACCATGAAATAACATCACCTTTCTTGTTTGTTAATGAGATAATAATATTGTTGAAAGAAGCTGTTACGTGAGCTTCACCAACAGATTCTACTATTACTTTACGTTTTTTTGAAGTACTTTTTGCCATATCTTTTAGTTTCTAGTTGTTAGTTGTTAGTATTAGAATCCTAAACTTTCACATTTCAAACAGATTCCATCTAACTACTAAATACTAATGACTTTTAATTAATTATGCTTTTTTCTTGTTTGCAACAGTCTTACGTCTTCCTTTTCTTGTTCTGGAATTGTTTTTAGTACGCTGCCCTCTTAACGGTAAACCAGCTCTGTGACGAATACCTCTGTAACACCCTATATCCATTAATCGCTTAATGTTTAATTGTGTTTCAGAACGAAGTTCACCTTCGATAGTATAAGTACCTACTGCTTCACGAATCGCACCAATTTGGTCATCGGTCCAGTCCTGTACTTTAATATTCTCGTCAACTTTAGCTGTATCTAAAATCTCTTTTGCTCTACTTCTACCTACTCCATAGATATAGGTTAAAGATATAGCGCCTCTTTTTTGTTTTGGTATGTCTACACCTGCAATTCTTGCCATATTGTTTTTAGTTTCTAGAATTGTTAGTTTTTAGTTGTTAGAATCCTAAACATTTCTATTTCAAGCAGATTCATCTAACGTCTAAATACTAATGACTTTGTCTAATTTTTATCCTTGTCTTTGTTTAAATCTAGGGTTCTTTTTGTTTATAACGTAAAGTCTCCCTTTTCTACGCACAATTTTACAATCTGCGCTTCTCTTTTTTAATGATGCTCTTACTTTCATCCTTATTCAGTTTAAAAGTTTAAAAGTTTAAAGGTTTAAAAGTTGTATACCTATACTTTGCAACTTTTTACTTTAGCACTTTACAACTTAGTATTATTAATATCTATAAGTTATACGAGCCTTAGTTAAATCGTAAGGACTCATTTCTAATTTTACTTTATCTCCTGGTAACAATTTAATGTAATGCATACGCATCTTACCAGAAATATGTGCTGTCACAATGTGACCATTTTCTAATTCAACACGAAACATAGCATTAGATAATGCTTCTATAATTGTTCCATCTTGTTCTATTGCTGCTTGTTTTGCCATATTTTAGTTTTTAGTTCTTAGTCTTTAGCTGTTAGAACTCTATATACTTATTATTTTTAATTATACTACTTTTCTAATATCTATTGACTATTTACTATCGTCTAATTAAGCTACTGCTTTTCTGTTTTTACCTGTTTTCATTAAACCGTCATAGTGTCTATTTAACAAATAAGAATTTATCTGCTGCATAGTATCTATAGCTACACCTACCATTATTAATAGAGAAGTTCCTCCAAAAAATAATGCCCAACCTTGCTGCACCTTCATTATGTTAACAATAAATGCTGGAAAAATAGCTATTAATGCTAAAAATATAGAACCAGGTAAGGTTATTTGAGACATGATTTTATCTAAATACTCCGAAGTTTCTGCTCCAGGACGAATACCTGGAATAAACCCTCCACTGCGTTTTAAATCATCTGCCATTTTGTTTGTAGGCACTGTAATTGCAGTATAAAAATACGTAAACACTATAATTAATAGCGCAAAAACAATATTGTACCAAAAACCAAACATATCAGCAAAGTTAATAGCCATCCATTGTCCTACTGCAGTATCTTTTAATAAAGAAGATCCTCCAATCCAACTTGGTGCAAACATTATTGCTTGCGCAAAAATTATTGGCATAACTCCTGAGGCATTAAGTTTTAATGGAATATACTGTCTTGATCCAGCTGTAGCAGCTTTTTCATAACCTCCTGATGCTGTTCTTCTGGCGTATTGCACGGCTATTTTTCTAACCGCCATTACAAGCATAATTGAGGCTAATATAATAACAAACCAAACCACAAGCTCAATTAATATCATGATTAAACCTCCATTAGATTCTGTAACTCTGGCAACATATTCTTGAATAAAAGATTTAGGTAATGTAGCAATAATACCAACCATTATTAATAACGATATACCATTACCAATCCCTTTATCTGTTATCTTTTCTCCTAACCACATAGCAAAAATACAACCAGTAACTAATATAATTACCGATGAAATCATGAATGTTGTTGGCGAAAACCCTGACACAAGAAGTGCACTAGTAGAATTTAAACCTGTTAACGATGGTAAACTAGCCAAATATCCTGGTGCTTGCACCAAACAAATTGCTATTGTTAACCAACGTGTAATTTGAGTTATTTTCTTTTGTCCACTTGCTCCTTCTTTTTGAAGTTTTTGCAAATACGGTATTGCTATTCCCATTAACTGTACAACAATAGAAGCAGAAATGTAAGGCATGATTCCCAATGCAAAAACTGAAGCATTTGCAAATGCACCTCCAGTAAAGGCATTTAATAATCCTATCAATCCTGATCCAGCTTTATCACCTAATGCATCTAATTGCGATACATCTACTCCAGGTAATATTACTTGTGCACCAAATCGATAAACTAATAACAGACTTAAAGTAACTAGAATTCTGTTTCTTAGTTCTTCAATCTTCCAAACATTTTTTATTGATTCTATTAATTTCATACGTTCTATGGAATTATAACGTTATTGCTTCACCTCCAGCAGCCTCTATAGCAGCTTTAGCCGATGCAGAAAACTTGTGAGCAGATACTTTTAATTTAGCTTTTAATTCACCTCTTCCTAATACTTTAACTAGGTCGTTTTTACCAACTAGTCTGTTAGCAAATAGTGATTCAAAATCTACAGTATCTTTTACTTTTTTATCTTCTACTAATTGTTGTAAAGTATCTAAATTAACTGCTTGATACTCCACTCTATTAATGTTAGTAAAACCAAATTTTGGCACACGTCTTTGAAGTGGCATTTGTCCACCTTCAAACCCTAATTTTTTAGAATATCCAGAACGAGACTTAGCACCTTTGTGACCACGTGTAGCGGTACCACCTTTACCTGAACCTTGTCCGCGACCTACTCGCTTGCCTTGTGTTTTTACCGACCCTTTTGCCGGTTGTAAGTTACTTAAATTCATTTTTTGTTTATATTTTAAGCTTCTTCAATAGAAACTAAATGTGATACTTTAGCAACCATCCCAAGAATATTTGGTGTTGCTTCATGTTCTTTTACTTGTCCAATCTTTTTAAGACCAAGAGCTTCTAAAGTTCTTTTTTGTCTTTGCGAACGATTAATTGCGCTTTTAACTTTTGTTACTTTAATTTTTCCCATTTTTTGAGTCTTTAGTACTTAGCTGTTAGTCGTTAGTCTTTAGATTTCTACCATCTAAATACTAACTACTAAAGTCTAAATTTATGCGTTAAAAACTTTTTCAAGTGAAATTCCTCTATCTCTTGCAATAGCATTAGCATCTCTTAATTGTAATAAAGCGTCGAAAGTTGCTTTTACAACGTTATGTGGGTTAGACGATCCTTGAGACTTTGATAATACATCATGTACACCAACGGCTTCAAGAACAGTTCTTACTGCACCACCTGCTATTACCCCAGTACCAGGAGCAGCTGGAATAATATTTACTCTAGCTCCACCGTATTTACCTTTTTGTTCGTGTGGTAACGTTCCTTTTCTAATAGGGATACGTACAAGGTTTTTCTTAGCATCTTCTACAGCTTTAGCTATTGCACTAGCGACATCTTTAGATTTCCCTAAACCTTGTCCTACTACACCAGCTTCGTCTCCAACAACAACTATTGCTGAAAAACCAAATGCTCTACCTCCTTTTGTTACTTTGGTTACCCTTTGTACACCAACTAAACGATCTTTAAGATCTAATCCACTTGGTTTAACTAATTCTGCACTTTTATATTTTTGATACATAATTTCTTAGAATTTAAGTCCTGCTTCTCTAGCGCCTTCTGCTAATGATTTTACTCTACCATGGTATAAATAACCACCTCTATCAAAAGCAATAGTTTCTACACCAGCTTTTAAAGCTTTTTCTGCAATAGCTTTTCCTACTAGTCCTGCTATTTCAGTTTTATTACCTTTAGACTTAGCGATATCCTTATCTCTAGAAGATGCAGCACTAATGGTATTACCAGTAACATCATCAACTATTTGAGCATAGATTTCCTTATTACTTCTAAAAACAGTTAATCTTGGTCTTGCTTCTGATCCAGAAACTACCTTACGAATCCTGTTTTTTATTCTTAATCTTCTTTGATTCTTTGTTAATGCCATATCGATTTACGATTTTTAATTAACGACTTTTGATTTATGAGTTACTATAATTTCGTAATTCTAAAATCTATAATCGTAAATTCATTTACGCTGATTTACCTGCTTTTCTTCTTAATTCTTCACCAACAAACTTAATTCCTTTTCCTTTGTAAGGCTCTGGCTTACGGAAACCGCGAATTTTAGCAGCAACTTGTCCTACTAATTGTTTGTCGTGAGATGTTAATTTAATGATTGGATTTTTTCCTTTTTCTGAAACAGTTTCGATTTTAACTTCAGGCGCTATATCCATAACAATGTTATGCGAAAAACCTAAAGCTAAATCTAATTTTTGTCCTTGGTTTGATGCTCTGTAACCTACACCTACCAATTCCAGCTCTTTCGTCCAACCTTTAGACACACCTGCAATCATGTTATTAACAAGTGATCTATATAAACCATGTTTGGCTTTTTGTTCTTTATTTTCTGCCGAACGCTTTACCAAAACATTACCGTCTTCTACGTCTACGCTAACAGTATCAAAAGGCTGAGTTAATTCTCCTAATTTACCTTTTACTGTAATTACGTTATCTTTTACTTCTACAGTAACTCCATCTGGAATTACTACTGGGTTATTTCCTATTCTTGACATCTCTTTCTCCCTTTAATATTAGTAAACGTAACATAAAACTTCACCACCTACATTATCTCTTTTGGCTTGCTTACCTGTCATTACTCCATGAGAAGTAGAAACAATCGCTATACCAAGGCCATTAAGGATTCTAGGTAGTTCTTTAGCTCCAGCATACTTACGTAAACCTGGTTTACTAATTCTTTGAATTTTCTTGATTACAGGCTCTTTAGTATCCTTGTTGTACTTAAGGGCTATTTTAATAGTACCTTGTACAGAAGAATCGTCGAACTTGTAACTTAAAATATATCCTTGCTCGAATAATATTTTAGTGATGTCTTTCTTTAAGTTAGATGCAGGAATCTCTACCACTCTGTGGTTTGCTCTAATTGCATTTCTAACTCTAGTAAGATAATCCGCTATTGGATCTGAATACATATTTATTAATTTGCGGTGGTGGTTTTCAATACCGTCCTTCGGTTTGAACCTACTACCAATTTATAATTCGTTTTACCAACTGGCTTTTTTAACACCTGGAATTAATCCTTGGTTAGCCATTTCTCTAAACGTTACACGAGATATTCCAAATGTTCTCATGTATCCTTTAGGTCTTCCTGTAAGCTTACATCTATTATGCATGCGAATTGGAGAAGCATTTTTTGGTAACTTTTGTAGTGCTTCATAGTCTCCAGCTTCTTTTAAAGCTTTACGTTTTGCAGCATACTTAGCTACTGTTTTAGCTCTTTTTACCTCACGAGCTTTCATTGATTCTTTAGCCATGCTTAGTTCTTTTTAAAAGGTAATCCTAATTCGGTTAATAATGATTTTGCTTCTTTATCTGTTTCAGCAGAAGTTACAAATGTAATATCCATTCCTGAAATTTTATTCACTTTATCAATGTTTATTTCAGGGAAGATAATTTGCTCAGTAATTCCTAAGTTATAATTACCTCTTCCATCAAAACCTGTAGCTTTAATTCCACTAAAATCTCTTACTCGTGGTAATGCCGAAGTTACTAAACGATCTAAGAACTCATACATTCTTTCTCCACGTAAAGTTACTTTAACGCCAATTGGCATCCCTTTACGTAATTTGAAAGATGCAACATCCTTTTTAGATAACGTTGCTATAGCTTTTTGTCCAGATATAGTAGTTATTTCTTCTACTGCGTAGTCGATTAACTTTTTGTCTGCAACTGCAGCTCCAACACCTTTAGATATTACTATCTTTTGTAGTTTAGGAACTTGCATTACATTTTTATATCCAAATTCGTCTGTAAGAGCAGCAACTACTTTGCTTTTATACTCTTCTTTAAGTCTAGGTGAATATGCCATAACTATATTACTTCATTAGATTTTAGTGAAAATCTCACTTTCTTATCGCCTTCCATTCTGTAACCTACTCTTGTTGTTTCTCCATTAGAAGTTAACAACGATAGGTTAGACACATGTATTGGCGCTTCTTTTTCTACGATACCGCCTTGAGGATTTTGTGCACTTGGTTTAGTATGTTTCTTAACCAAATTTACACCCTCAACGATCGCTTTGTTCTTATCTATTAATACCTTTTGTACTTTACCTTCAGATCCTTTATGATCTCCGGCAATTACTTTAACAGTATCTCCAGTTTTTATTTTAAGCTTTCCCATTATAATTAGTTTTTAGTCGGTAGTTAAAATTATTAGAAAAATATTATTCTAGTGCCTAATAACTAAAGACTATCATCTTAATTTTAAAGCACCTCTGGTGCTAATGATACAATCTTCATGAATTGTTTATCACGAAGCTCTCTAGCAACAGGTCCAAATACACGTGTTCCTCTCATTTCCCCGGTAGGGTTTAAAAGTACACAAGCATTATCATCGAATCTAATATAAGATCCGTCTGGACGTCTTACTTCTTTAACTGTACGTACAACAACTGCTGTAGAAACTGCACCTTTTTTAATGTTTCCATTAGGTGTAGCATCTTTTACAGAAACAACTATTTTGTCTCCTACAGAAGCGTATCTTCTTTTAGTACCTCCCAGAACACGTATTGTTAATACTTCTTTTGCTCCAGTGTTATCTGCTACCTTAAGTCTTGATTCTTGTTGTACCATAATTACTTAGCTCTTTCTATTATTTCAACTAATCTCCAACACTTAGATTTACTTAAAGGACGTGTTTCCATAATCCTTACCGTATCTCCTTCGTTGCAGTCATTTTTCTCATCGTGTGCAACGTACTTTTTCGTTTTTAAAACGAATTTTCCATACATAGGGTGTTTTACTTTTTTCACCTCAGAAACCACAATTGACTTCTGCATTTTGCTACTAGTAACAACTCCTATACGTTCTTTTCTTAAATTTCTTGTTTCCATCTTTAAGCAGAATTATTGTAGTTCTCTTTTAGTTAATTCCGTTGCAATTCTTGCTACTGAACGTCTTAATGAACGTAACTGAATTGGGTTTTCTAAAGGAGATATTGCGTGAGACAATTTAAGGTCTGAATAACTCTTTCTAGTTTCACCAAGTTTTTCTTGTAACTCAGCTACAGATAATTCTTTAATTTCTGATTGTTTCATCTGATAATCTTATTTTAAGAATTTCGACAGATGTAATTCGCCTTTATTAAAATTGAAAGTTGTGATAACATTTCAAAAAAGGCTCATTTCATCATCTTAAATTATTATGCTTCGTAATCTCTAGCAATTATAAACTTAGTTTTAACTGGTAATTTTTGAGCTGCTAAACGCAATGCTTCTTTTGCAATATCCAAAGGCACTCCTCCTATTTCAAATAAAACACGACCTGGTTTTACCACAGCTGCCCAATATTCCACACCACCTTTACCTTTACCCATACGTACTTCAAGAGGCTTTTTTGTAATTGGCTTGTCTGGAAATATTTTAATCCAAAGTTGCCCTTCCCTTTTCATGTAACGTGTAGCGGCAATACGTGCTGCTTCTATTTGACGAGATGTCAAAAAATTAGAGTCTAATGACTTTATTCCAAAAGTTCCGTTTGAAAGTTGATGCCCTCTACCGGCATTTCCTTTCATACGTCCTTTCTGTTGTTTACGAAATTTTGTTCTTTTTGGCTGTAACATTTTTCTTTACTTTATAAAAAATTACTTTCTACGACGTTGGTTAGATTTATTACCACGTCCACCACCTTTTCCTTGCTTCTTAGATAAACCAACAAGCGGAGAAAGCTCTCTTTTACCATATACTTCACCTTTCATGATCCATACTTTAACACCTAATCTACCGTAAGTAGTATGTGCTTCTACTAAAGCATAATCAATATCGGCTCTAAACGTTGATAAAGGAATACGACCTTCTTTGTAATGCTCGCTACGTGCCATTTCAGCTCCGTTTAAACGACCACTAATTTGAATTTTTATTCCTTCAGCATTCATACGCATTGTAGCAGCAATAGCCATTTTGATTGCACGACGGTAAGAAATTCTGTTTTCAATTTGTCTTGCAATACTTGATGCTACTAAAAATGCATCTAGTTCAGGTCTCTTTATTTCAAAGATGTTGATCTGAACTTCTTTTCCAGTAATTTTCTTAAGCTCTTCTTTTAACTTGTCTACCTCTTGACCGCCTTTACCTATAATGATACCTGGGCGAGCCGTAGTGATAGTAACGGTTACAAGTTTTAAAGTTCTTTCGATGATTACTCTACTAACACTAGCTTTAGATAAACGCGCGTGAACGTATTTTCTAATCTTATCGTCTTCGGCAAGTTTATCACCATAATCGTTTCCTCCATACCAGTTAGATTCCCATCCTCTGATAATTCCTAAGCGATTCCCGATTGGATTTGTTTTTTGTCCCATACTTCTATCTTAGCTTTGTGTGTTATTGTTAGCACCAACCACTAATGTTACGTGGTTAGAACGTTTTCTTATTCTGTGTGCGCGACCTTGTGGTGCCGGACGTAATCTTTTTAACATAGTCCCACCGTCTACTCTTATTTCTTTTACAAATAATTCGGCCGACTCTATATCTGCATCTTCATTCTTAGCCTGCCAGTTTGCAATAGCCGAAAGCAATAGTTTCTCTAAACGACCCGATGCTTCCTTTTGGTTGAATTTTAAGATATTAAGTGCTTTTTCTACGCGTTCACCTCTTACTAAATCGGCTACTAAACGCATTTTTCTTGGTGACGTAGGACAGTTATTAAGCTTTGCAAAAGCCACTTGCTTTTTTGCTTCCTTAATAGCGTCTGCCATTTGTTTTTTACGACTTCCCATAGCTTATTACTTTTTACCTTTATTTTTAGCACCTGCATGCCCACGGAATGAACGTGTTGGTGAAAATTCTCCTAATTTATGACCTACCATGTTCTCTGTAACATAAACTGGTACAAATTGGCGGCCATTGTGCACTGCTATTGTTTGTCCAACAAAATCTGGAGTAATCATACTTGCTCTAGACCAAGTTTTGATTACTGTTTTTTTGTTTGCTTCAACATTAGCTGCAACTTTTCTTTCTAATTTATAATGAACGTAAGGTCCTTTTTTTAATGATCTTGCCATGTCTTATTTCTTTCTACGTTCTACAATATATTTATTACTCGCTTTTGTTTTAGAACGGGTTCTAAATCCTTTAGCAGGTATACCGTTTCTAGAACGTGGGTGTCCTCCAGATGCACGACCTTCACCACCTCCCATTGGGTGATCGATTGGGTTCATTCTAACTGGGTTAGTACGTGGTCTTCTACCTAACCATCTTGTTCTACCAGCTTTACCAGATACTAATAATTGGTGATCTGAATTAGATACTACTCCAATTGTAGCCATACAAGCTGTTAAGATTAATCTTGTCTCTCCCGATGGCAACTTAATTGTCGCAAACTTACCATCTCTTGCCATTAACTGAGCAAAAGCACCTGCACTACGCGCCATAACGGCACCTTGACCAGGACGTAACTCTAAACAAGAAATAATAGTTCCCAATGGAATTTCACTTAAAGGCATTGAATTTCCTATTTCAGGTGCTATTCCTTTTGATCCAGAAACAACATTTTGCCCAACTTGTAAACCATTTTGAGCAATAACATATCTTTTCTCACCATCTTGATAGTTCAACAATGCGATAAAAGCTGTTCTGTTTGGATCGTATTCTATCGTTTTAACTTCTGCTGGAATTCCAGTTTTGTTACGTTTAAAATCGATAATACGATACTTTTTCTTATGACCTCCACCTTTATAGCGCATGGTCATTCTTCCTTGACTGTTTCTACCACCAGACCTTTTTTTCGGAGCTAATAAACTTTTCTCCGGCTTATCAGTTGTAATGGCGTCAAATCCATTTACAACTCTAAATCGCTGTCCTGGTGTGATTGGTTTTAATTTTCTTACTGACATTTTTTTGGTTTTTGGTATTTAGTTTTTGGTTGTTGGTTATTAACTTATTCTTCGTTTAATATTTAAGAATAAACTAACCATTAACTACTAACCACTAACTAATAACCATTTCAAATTTAACTGTATAAATCAATCATTTCACCTTCCGCCAGTTGTACAATTGCCTTTTTAACAGCATTTGTTTTACCATGTTGAATACCAGTTTTTGTATACTTGGTACTACGATCTGGACGGACATTTATAGTACGAACTTTTTCAACAGAAACACCGTAAGCAGCTTCAACCGCTTTTTTGATTTCTACCTTGTTCGCCTTTTTATTCACTGAGAACCAATAACAGTTTTTTAACTCGCTATCAGCTGTCGCTTTTTCTGTGATTATAGGTTTAATTAAGATACTCATTTGTTTCTTATTTACTTAAGTTTGATTCTATTCCTTCTAATGCACCTTCAAGCAATACGACTTGAGTTGCATTTAAAATTTTATAAGTGCTTAATTCTGAAGAAGTTATAACTTCTGATTTTTTTAAATTACGCGACGACAAATATACATTATTATTTGACCCACCCAACACGAATAAAGACTTTTTGTTTTCTAAGTCTAAAGCTTTTAAAATTGCTGTAAAGTTTTTAGTTTTTGGAGACTCAAAATTAAAGTCTTCTAATACTACAATTGACTTTTCATTTGCTTTTATACTTAATGCAGATTTACGTGCTAAACGCTTTACATTTTTATTAAGCTTAAAGCTATAATTTCTTGGTCTAGGACCGAACATACGTCCACCTCCTTTAAAAACACCAGACTTAATACTACCTGCTCTTGCTGTACCAGTACCTTTTTGTTTTTTAATCTTACGTGTAGATCCAGTAATCTCACCTCTTTCTTTAGATTTGTGAGTTCCTTGTCTTTGGTTTGCTAAATATTGCTTAACATCCAAATACACAGCATGATTATTAGGCTCTATAGCAAATACATCTTTAGAAAGGTCTGCCTTTCTACCTGTATCTTTCCCGTTTATATCTAAAACCGCTACTTTCATTACTTTCGAATTGTTACATAAGCGTTTTTATGTCCAGGCACACAACCTTTAACAACAAGTAAATTCTTTTCTGGAACTACTTTTAAAACTCTTAAATTTTGAACTTTCACTTTTTCACCACCCATTCTTCCAGCCATTTTCATGCCTTTGAATACTCTAGCAGGATAAGACGCAGCTCCAATAGAACCTGGCGCTCTTAAACGGTTATGCTGTCCGTGAGTAGCTTGACCTACACCACCAAAACCATGACGTTTTACAACACCTTGGAATCCTTTTCCTTTTGATGTTCCAGAGATATCAACAAATTCTCCTTCAGCAAAGTGCTCTACTGTGATAGCATCTCCTAATTTGTACTCCTCATCAAAACCTTTAAATTCAACAACTTTGCGTTTTACAGAAGTACCCGCTTTTTTAGCATGACCTAAGTCTGCTTTAGTAGCGCTTTTTTCTGTCGCGTCATCGAAACCAAGTTGAATAGCTTCATAACCATCAACTTCTTCGGTTCTGACTTGGGTAACGATACATGGTCCAGCTTCGATTACTGTACAAGGAATATTTTTCCCGTTTTCATCAAAGATGCTGGTCATACCGATTTTTTTTCCAATTAACCCAGACATTTAATTTACGATTTACGATTGAACAACATTCGATTACTCTATATCTTCAATCTTGATTATTAATTTACTTACTTGTTCTCGATACATTTCTCCTCTCGTCGAAATACTCGAACTGACATTACTAAAAAACTTCAGGGACAAAATACGTTTCGTCCCTGAAATGTATTTTTCCGCTTTTCCCTCGACCGCATCGGTGGGACATGTTTGCTTCGACTCCGCTCAGCAACCGAAAACCAGCTGTTGGTTGAGCGGAGTCGAAACCAATTATACTTTTATTTCAACTTCAACACCACTTGGTAATTCAAGCTTCATCAAAGCATCAATTGTTTTTGATGAAGAAGAGTAGATATCCAATAATCTCTTATAAGACGATAATTGAAACTGCTCTCTTGACTTTTTATTTACGTGTGGAGAACGTAATACAGTGAAAATTTTCTTGTGCGTTGGTAATGGAATCGGTCCAGTTACAACAGCTCCAGTAGTTTTTACTGTTTTTACAATCTTATCTGCAGATTTATCTACTAAATTATGATCGTAAGACTTCAATTTTATTCTGATTTTTTGACTCATTTTTTTAAATTTTAAGCTTCAACGCCTTTAGCTGCTTTAATTACTTCTTCAGAAATGTTAGAAGGTGTTTCAGCATAGTGTGAAAATTCCATTGTTGATGTCGCACGACCTGATGATAATGTTCTTAATGTAGTTACATAACCAAACATTTCAGATAGTGGTACAGTAGCCTTTACAGTTTTTGCACCTGCTCTGTCTCCCATGTCACTTACTTGACCTCTCCTTCTATTTAAATCACCTACAATGTCACCCATATTTTCTTCAGGAGTAATTACCTCAAGTTTCATGATTGGCTCCATGATTACAGCTTTTGCAGCTTTTGCAGAATTTTTAAATCCAAGTTTTGCAGCTAATTCGAATGATAACTGATCCGAATCCACATCATGGTAAGATCCGTCAGTCAATGTTACTTTCATAGAGTCTACTTCGTATCCTGCTAATGGACCATTAATCATGGCCATTTTAAATCCTTTTTCAATTGAAGGGATAAATTCTTTTGGAACATTACCTCCTTTAATTTGAGATTCAAATTGAAGCCCTACAGTACCTTCATCGGCTGGCTCAAGTGTAAATACAATATCTGCGAATTTACCACGTCCACCAGATTGTTTCTTATAAACTTCTCTGTGTTCTGCACGTTGTGTAATAGCTTCTTTGTACTCTACCTGAGGTTGTCCTTGGTTTACTTCTACCTTAAACTCACGCTTTAAACGATCTACAATAATATCTAAATGCAGCTCACCCATTCCAGAAATAATAGTCTGTCCTGAAGCCTCGTCTGTTCTTGCTGTAAATGTTGGATCTTCTTCAGATAATTTAGCTAAAGCCATACCCAATTTATCTACATCGGCCTTAGTTTTAGGCTCAACAGCGATACCAATTACTGGATCTGGAAAATCCATTGATTCTAGTACAATAGGATTTTTTTCATCAGACATAGTATCTCCTGTCTTGATATCTTTAAATCCTACAGCAGCACCAATATCTCCTGCTTCAATAAAATCGATAGCATTTTGCTTGTTTGAGTGCATTTGATAGATACGTGAGATACGCTCTTTTTTACCTGAACGGTTGTTCAAGATATAAGAACCTGCATCTAAACGCCCTGAATATGCTCTAAAGAATGCTAAGCGACCTACGAAAGGATCGGTAGCAATTTTAAATGCTAAAGCCGAAAATGGCTCTTTAGCATCTGGCTTACGTATAGCTTCTTCTCCTGTGTTAGGATTCGTCCCTACAATATTATCTCTATCTGTTGGAGATGGTAAGTAACGACAAACAGCATCTAATAAGAACTGTACGCCTTTATTTTTAAAAGCAGAACCACAAATCATTGGAATGATTGCCATATCCATTACAGCAGCTCTAAGTGCAGCATGCACTTCTTCTTCTGTAATAGAATTTTCATCTTCCATAAACTTTTCTAATAAGTTCTCATCGTATGTAGCAACTTCTTCTATTAAGTTTGCACGAAGTTCACGCGCTTCTTCTTGTAATTCTTCTGGTATGTCTATAATATCGAATGTAGAACCTTGTGTTTCATCATGCCACACAATAGCTCTATTTTTCACTAAATCTACCACACCTTTAAAGTCTGCTTCGTCACCAATATTTAATACAATTGGCACTGCATTAGACTTTAACATATCTTTTACTTGTTGACAAACCCCTAAAAAGTTAGATCCTTGACGGTCCATTTTATTAACGAAACCAATACGAGGTACTTTATAGTTATCTGCTAGTCTCCAGTTAGTTTCAGATTGTGGCTCAACACCATCAACTGCACTAAATAAGAATACTAACCCATCAAGTACACGTAACGAACGGTTTACTTCAACCGTAAAATCTACGTGACCTGGAGTATCTATAATGTTAAAATGATATCCTTTGGTATCTGGAGTTGGTTGTCCGTTTTCAATAGGAAACTTCCATTCACAAGTTGTAGCTGCCGAAGTAATAGTAATACCTCTTTCTTGCTCTTGCTCCATCCAATCCATTGTTGCTGCACCATCATGTACCTCTCCAATTTTATGTGAAACTCCTGTGTAATAAAGAATACGTTCTGTAGTAGTAGTTTTTCCTGCATCAATATGCGCAGCAATACCTATATTTCTAGTATATTTTAAATCTCTTGCCATTTTATTTAGAATCTAAAGTGAGAGAATGCTTTGTTTGCTTCTGCCATTTTATGAGTATCAACTCTTTTCTTAACTGCTGCTCCTTCTTCTTTAGCTGCTGCTAAAATTTCTGAAGCTAAACGTTGTGCCATTGATTTTTCATTACGCTTTCTTGCATAACCAATCAACCATTTCATGGCTGTAGAGATCTTACGATCTGGACGAATTTGCATTGGTATTTGGAATGTTGCACCTCCAACACGACGACTACGTACTTCTACGTGAGGCATTACGTTAGACAAAGCATCTTTCCAAATCTCTAAAGCTGTTTTTTCGTCATCAGTTTTTTTAGTATCTACGATATCTATTGCATCGTAAAACACTTTGAACGCCACCGACTTCTTTCCATCCCACATCATGTTATTAACAAAACGTGTTACCAATTGATCGTTAAATCTTGGATCTGGTAAAAGTGGTCTTTTTTTCGCTGCTCTTTTTCTCATGTCTTCTTTTAAGTTGTTAGTTATTGGTTATTTAGTTATTGGTTTTATTTAAACTTCTAACTTCTAACTTCTAACTTCTGTTTTACTTTTTAGGGCGTTTTGCTCCATACTTAGATCTACGTTGTGTTCTACCAGCTACACCTGCTGTATCTAGTGCTCCACGAACGATGTGATACCTAACTCCTGGCAAATCTTTTACCCTTCCACCTCTAACCAATACTATCGAGTGCTCTTGTAAATTATGTCCTTCACCACCGATATATGCATTAACCTCGTTACCGTTTGTTAAACGCACCCTTGCTACCTTACGCATTGCTGAGTTAGGTTTTTTAGGTGTTGTTGTATAAACACGAGTACATACACCACGTCTTTGCGGACAAGAATCCAAAGCAGCCGATTTACTCTTCTTGGTTATTTTGGCTCTTCCTTTTCTTACTAATTGTGAAATTGTTGGCATATAAATTATTATATAAATTTAAAAATCCTCTGCTTAGAGGGCTGCAAAGGTAGAAATTTAAATCAATAATTCAAATCCTAATTCATTAATTTTCAATTGAATTTGATTTTTAATTTTTCAGACATATTAAAACTGGTGTTTTTACGTTAGATTTACACTTAAATTCAGCTAGTTTCAAGTGAAAAAACCTTATTTTACCTTATTTATTATAATATCTCTATTTTTTTTTACAGATTCTTTTTGCCAAAATCTTAATTTAAAGATTAAAGGAAAAACAGAAACGGAGACCAAAACACTTGACTCTATTGGTTATAATAAAGTGCATGAAAATTATCTATCTATAAAAAATGAAATAGATTCATTAAAAACTTCTCTAGATAAAATTGGATACATCGACCACAAACTTATTGAGTTAAAGAAATTAAACGACACGACATTCACTTCTTTAATTCATGTAAAAGAAAAGTTTAATTCTATACACATATATTATGACCACATTCCAATTAACAAAACTCTTTTAAATTCGATTTCAAATAACGTTACTGAAGACTATTTTTCGATTAATTTTAAAGACATTGAAAACATTTTAAACACACTAAATTTTAAGTTAGCAAATGAAGGTAACCCCTTTAGCAAATTAAAACTAATTAACATTACGAAAAAGGACAGCTCAAACTTAAGAGCAGATTTATCTATAGTCTCAAAAAAGCAAAAAAGGATTATCGATAATATCAAAATTATAGGTTATGAAAATTTCCCAAAATCTTACTTAAACCATTTTTTAAAGTTAAAAACCTCTCAAACATTCAACTTAGAAAAAGTAAATAAAAAGACGGCTCAGTTAACACATCTAATTTTCGCAAGTCAAACTAAATCCCCAGAGGTTTTATTCAAAAAGGATTCTACAACACTATACCTATATATAGAAAAATTAAAGAAAAATTCTTTTGATGGTTTTTTAGGTTTTGGCACTAATGATGAAACTAACAAAATAGAATTCGATGGTTTTTTAAATCTAAAATTAGTTAATAATCTAAATTACGGAGAAACTTTTGGTCTGTTATATAAAAGCGATGAAAACGATCAACAAACATTTAATATAGCCTTTAATTTACCTTATATATTTAGCTCTCCTGTTGGCTTAGATTTGAACTTAAGGATTTTTAGGAAAGATTCTACATTTACAACCGTTGATCAAAAATTAAAAGTTAATTACCAAATAAACCCTTTAAATAAAGTTTCTTTGGGTGTCGCTAGTACAACATCAAACAATTTACTTTCTTCCTCTAGTAACTTTAATAATTTAGAAAACTACAAATCAAACTATTACTTACTATCCTTCGAGTATATAAAACCACAATATTCAAATCTTCTATTTCCTGTAAAGAGAACTTTGTATTTTGAAAGTGGTCTTGGAAATAGAGATTCAAACAATAACACAACGCAACAAACCTTAGTAAATATAAAAGCTTTTAATAGCTTTAGTTTAAATCTTAAAAATAGTATTTACTTCAATATCAACGCTTCTACGCTTATATCGGAAAATTATTTTGAAAATGAATTATTACGGTTTGGAGGTATTAATTCCATAAGAGGGTTTGAAGAAAATAGTTTGTTTGCCTCTTTATTTGGTGTTTTAAATGCAGAGTACCGTTACAGCTTAAGTAAATCTATTTATATACACACAATAACAGATGTTGCATATATGGAAAATGAAAGCTCAAATACAAAAGAGAAGCTCTTTGGCTACGGTTTTGGTTTTGGAATTCTTACAAAATCAGGACTATTAAAATTCAATTATGCTAATGGCAAAAACAATAACCAAAAATTCAAACTTTCAAACTCAAAGATCCACATAAGTTTAACTACAAATTTCTAATCAATTATACTGTTTTTCCTGTTTTTTTTCAACATTTAATGAATTTTAATCATAATTTATTGTTTTATTAACTTTTTATTATGATTTTTGACGTGACTAATTCAAATAAATATAAAATGAAAACAAAGTTTAGTGGAATTCTAACGCTAATACTAGCGTTTGTTGTGCATTTCTCTTATGCACAAGAAAAGACTGTCACCGGTGTTGTTATTGACGATAGTGGACTTCCTTTACCTGGAGCTACAGTCTTAGTAAAAGGCTCCAGCAAAGGTGCTTCATCCGATTTTGATGGTAGGTATAAAATTAATGCCAAACAAGGGGATGTTTTGGTGTATAGCTTTATTGGCTATCTTACTCAAGAAATTCCTGTTGGTAGTTCAAACACAATTAATGTAACGATGCAAGAGGATACTGAGTCTTTGGATGAAGTTGTGGTTACTGCTTTTGGCATCAAAAGAAACCCAAAAGAGCTAGGTTATGCCGTAAGTAAAGTTGAATCAGCTGATATAACAGAAAACTCTGAACCAGATTTGATTCGTTCTTTATCTGGTAAAGTTGCTGGTGTTAATGTGAACTTTTCAACAGGTGTTGCTGGTGCAGCAAACTTAATTAATATTAGAGGAGCAACAACACTTGGTAGCTCAAGTCAACCTTTAATTATTGTTGATGGAATTGCATACGATAACACTCAAGCTGGAGATAATACTGTTTTAAATTTCTCTAATCAAACATTAGGAGGAGGTAGTTATGAAACGGGACTTTCAAGTTTAGACCCAAACGATATTGCCTCAGTGAATGTATTAAAGAGTGTCGCAGCATCTGCATTATATGGCTCAAGAGCTGCGAATGGGGTAATTGTAATCACCACTAAATCTGGTTCACCTCAAACGGGAGCTAATAAAAAATTGAGTGTGAGTGTAAATTCTGGAACCTATTTTGAAAATATTGCTAATTTACCTGAATACCAAAATACCTATGGTAATGGGACACAGTTTCAATATCAAAATGCTAATGGGTCTTGGGGACCTCGATTTGATTCAAGGGAAACCATTCCTACTTGGTCTAACCTATTGAATGCATTCCCTGATCAATTTGGACCAACAGTTCCCTATGAGCCGCAACCAAATAATGTTAAAGACTTATTTAGAACAGGGGTTGTTTTTGATAACTCTATTAACCTAGCCTATGGTGGATCAGACGGTAGCTTTAGTGTTACTATATCAGATTTAGCTCAAGAAGGTTATATTCCCTTTAACACTTACGATAGAACTTCGATTTCAGCTGGTGGTAATTTTAAATTGCCAAATGGTATAACATTTGGAGGTAATTTAAGTTTTTCAAATACAGATCAGGTAGGTGGTTTCTATGGTGAAAATCAATTTGGAGGCTCAGCTTCATCATTTGCTAGAGCATTATGGTTAGGAAGAACTTGGGATACAAGTCTTCCTTATGAAGATGTAAATGGAGCATCTGTAACGCCTAACGACGGCTGGGATCACCCTTTATGGTCTTGGGAGCATGATCAAATTATAACACAATCTAATAGAACTACTGCTGGGTTTAACATGAACTTCCCAATAAACGATAATATCTCAACGTCTTTTAGAATAGGTGTTAACAAATATGTTTTGAATAGAAGACAAATTAGAGACGCCAACTCCAGAGCTTCAGACGCTACTGGCGGAACTGTTACTAAAATTGACTTCACAAATGAGGATTTAGAATCCACATTCTTGGTGAATTTTGATTATCCAATATCTGAGGATATTGGTTTTACAGGTAGGGTTGGAGCAAATATATTGCAGAATACTGTAGAGAATTTCGCATTAACAGGTACTACATTTATTGATCCAGATGTGCGTTCTATAAGAAATACTGTAACCCAAGCTATTGATTTTGATAGAAGCGCTAGGGAAAGAACATTTGGAGCTCTTGCAGAAGTAACGTTTTCCTATAAGGACTTTTTATTTTTAAATGCTACAGGAAGAAATGACTGGAATTCTACACTACCTAAAGATAACCGATCTTATTTCTACCCCTCTGTAAATACATCTTTAATACTTACTGATGCATTTAATATTGAAAGTGATGTATTAACTTTTGCAAAACTAAGAGCAGGGTATGCAGAAGCTGGTAGTGCAGCTCCAGCTGAATTTTTAAATACAGCTTTTGCTATTGCAGATCCATATAATACAACGCCTAGTTTAGCAAATAGTATTTCACTTGGTGATCAGGAAATTGAACCAGAATTTACAAAAGAATTTGAAATCGGTACTGATTTAGAATTTTTAAAACAACGTATTGTATTAGATTTTAGCTGGTACAGAAAGGTTACGACTAATTTAATTTCTCAAGTAACAGTGCCTGTCTCAAGTGGTTTTACTAATCTAAATACTAACATAGGCGAAATGCAAAACCAAGGTATTGAAATTGGTTTAACATTAGTTCCTATACAAAACGAAAACTTTAAATGGAGTCTTTTTACTACATTCACTAAGAACGAAAATGAGGTCACCGAGTTAGTAGATGGTCTAGACAGAATACGATTTGAAGGTAATGGTAATCAAGTCCCACATGCCATAGTTGGTGAGCCTTTTGGTGTTTTCTATGGGACACAATTTGCTAGAGACGACAATGGAAATTTTCTTATTGATCCAGCTACTGGTTATGTATGGGATGCAGTAGATAATGAAACTCTAGGAACAAGTGCTTTTGATGTTGTAGGGGACCCTAATCCAGACTTTAAGATGAGTTTTATCAATAGTATCACATATAAAAATTTAACCCTAAGAGCTCAAATAGATTGGAGAGAAGGTGGCGATATACAATCTACAAGTATTCAATCATTATTAGGAAGAGGAGTTACCAAAGATACTGAAGATAGAGAAGGAACAATTATTATCCCAGGTTTTTATGCAGATTCTCAAGGAAACATTTTACTAGATGGAAGTAATAATCCAATTCCAAATACAACACAAGTAGATAAAAATGACCTGTTCTTTACTGGTGGAGGTACCAGCCGTACTTTTGGTCAAAATGCCGTAGATGAAGCAAGTGTATATGACGGTACTGTATATAGATTAAGAGAACTAAGCCTTACATATAATTTACCTTCAAAACTCTTACAAAGAACTCCTTTTGGTAAAGCTTCTTTATCATTTATAGGTAACAACCTATGGTATTTTGCGCCTAATGTACCAAAATATACAAATTTTGATCCTGAAGTCACTTCGCATGGAACATCAAGATTGCAAGGTGTAGAGATTGCTTCTCCTCCAACTGCAACAAGATATGGCTTTAAGGTTAACGTAACATTTTAATAAAAAATAGATATGAAAAATTCAATTTATAAAACTCCCTTTAAATACTATTTTTTAGTGTTTATAGTGCTTGTATCAATATCATCCTGTGATCAATTTCTAGACGTTGACACAGACGAAGATAATCCTACGACGGCGACATTAAACCTTATATTACCAAATGTGCAAAGACAAATTGCGCAAATTGGAGATGCTAGAGTCTTTTCTGGAGAAATTTTATCGGTGTATGTACACCAATTAGTATCTAGAAGCAATCAAGATGCTTACGGTACTCAAGCAGATAATACTTCTGTTAGAAACGATTGGGATACAATTTATTTAGAATTAACAAATATTCAAACACTAATTAACCAAGCTACTGAAAGTGATGATAAAGTGTATCTAGGAATCGGGGAAGCTATAAAAGCTTACATTATGTCTGTTGCTGTAGATTTATGGGGTGATGTCCCTTTTACTGAAGCTACACAGCTTAAAGATGGTATAGTTGGTCCTGTATTTGATGATCAAAAAGATATATACATGGCTGTATTTGACCTTTTAGATAATGCTAAGGCGAATATAAATTCTGGTGAAGGTCTTACACCTGCTGGCGATGATTTGTTTTACGGAGGTGATGCTGGAAAATGGGTTAAATTTATAAATACACTTAAACTAAAATTATTGAACCAAATTCGCTTATCTGATATGTTTGATTCATCTGAATTGAGTGCATTAATAACCGAAGATGATTTTTTTGGTTCTTCTGGTGATGATTTCCAATTCAATGCCACAGCAAATCTCACACCTTCAGACGAAAGAAATCAATTATTCAGAGCCTCTTATGTGCAAGCACAGGTAGATCACTATGTTAGCCCTTGGTTTTATGAGGTTTTAAAGGGTATGAATCCAAACATACATACGGGAAACCCAGATCCTAGAATACCTTATTATTGGGTAAATCAACTACCACCTAACACATTCCCCAGAGATCAAGGTGATATGGTAACTGGTGATCCTAATGCTGATTATTGGGACGCGTCTACAGGTTTCTTTAGCATTCGATTTGCTAGTATTAGTGTTGATAGAGATGGTGCTGTTCAAAATGATGCTACTTTCCCTGGTATATACCCTAGTGGAGGACGATATGATGATGGCGCAGGTTTTGCCAGAGGTAATACGACAAATGGAACAGGAGTTGCTCCAAAAAGAATTTTAACTTATTATGAGTTTTTATTTATTCAAGCTGAACTTATTCAGGTTGGTTTAATTAGTGGCGATGCATCAGCTAAGCTTAGAGAAGCAATAACTGCCGCCTTTAGAAAAGTAGATGAAGTAGTTGCTGCTAATGGGAGTACTCAAACAATAACAGTTGTTACTCTTGATGACGATGGAAATCCTGTACTAGATGATGATGGAAATGAAGTTACCACTCAACAGCCAATTCCTGCACTTGAAGGAGATGATTTAGTAACAGACTTTATTGACAATGTGATTACTGAATTTGATGCTGCCAGTGCGGAGAAACAGTTAGAAATAATCATGACTCAAAAATGGGTAGCTTCTTTTGGAGATCCTGTAGACATATATACTGATTATAGAAGAACAGGTTACCCTGTTTTGGCAGATCCTAATGGTCCTTCTCCAGAATACCAATTAGATAATGGAGATGCATGGCCTTTAGACGATAGCCAAACCATTTTGCCTAACGATTTCCAAGTATCATTATTTTGGCCATCGACCGAAATTAACAATAATCGTAATTCACCGCCATCTCAAAAAAATCCAACTGAATATAAAATATTTTGGGATAATTAAAAAAAACAATTATGAAAACAATCAAATATATATTTTTAATGATCATCATTGCAACATTAAGTTTTTCTTGTAATGATGATGGAGGGACATCTGTCCTATCACTTGAAGATGGCATAGTTCCTAACATGCAAAAAGATGCATCTACTGATGCGTTTTTAGATTTAATTAAAATTGAAAATGGTGAAGACATAAATATATCTTTTAATGCTGATGTTGCTCAAGGAAACCCAACTTCATCAAACATTGTGGGTATTTACAGAGCTGCTTCAGGACCAGTTTATAATGCAGTGCTATTTAACGATGTTTCTTTACCAGGAACTTTTACAATTTCTGTTTCAGATATTGTATCTGCTTTTGCGGAATTAAATTCTACAGACGATATTGCTCTTGGTGATATCATAACAATTACAACCTCCTTCACAAGAGCAGACGGAAGAGTATTGAATATTATAAATGCAGATGGAACAGATAATTTTAGTGGTAATATTAAAAATTCTGCGTTATTTACAACTGTTGTAAATTATTCTGTATCGTGTCCTTCTGATATTGGAGGAACATATCTGGTTTCTAGTACTGGAACTGGTTGTTGTGGTGTTGCTCCTATTACAAATTATGAATATACAGTTACCGTTACAGATAATGGTGGAGGCGTTTATAGCTTATCTGATTTTTCTGGAGGTGCTTATGATGGTTTATTTTGTGGTCCTTTTGGCATATGTGGAGATGCCTCTGGTGGAGACGTAACCGATGTATGTGGAACATTAAGTGGTTCAAATGCGGATTGCTGTGGAGATAACATTGAATTTTCGGGTGCTGTAAATACTGATGGCACTTGGAGTGTTGATGTAACCAGTGGCTTTGCGACTGTAACTTCGACTTGGACAAAGCAGTAATTTATTATAAAGTTTTCAAAAAGCCATCAATCTATTTGATGGCTTTTTTTATACCTTTACCCCATGCAAAACCAAACTCAAATTTTTGGTATAAGAGCCATTATTGAAGCTATAAACGCTGGAGAAACTATTGATAAAATCTTTTTACAAAAAGGGCTTAAAGGTGATCTTTACACCGAGTTAGAATCTGTAATAAGAAAACATGGCATCAACGCATCTTATGTTCCTATTGAAAAACTTAACCGATTAACAAAAAAGAATCATCAGGGTGCCGTTGCGCAAATTTCACCAATCGAATTTTATAACATAGAAACTTTAGTCATGGATGTTATAGATTCGGGTAAACCCCCTTTATTTTTACTTTTAGACCAACTAAGTGATGTACGTAATTTTGGAGCGATCATTAGAACAGCCGAATGTACTGGGGTACATGGCATTATTATTCAGAAAAAAGGTGGTGCTCCTGTAAATGGAGATGCTATTAAAACAAGTGCAGGTGCTGTTTTTAAAGTTCCTATCTGTAAAGTTGATCATATTAAAGATGCTGTTTTCTATATGCAAGCTTCTGGTATAAAAGTAATTGCTGCTACCGAAAAAACAGACAATACTCTTTATGATGTTTCTTTTAACGAACCTTGTGCTATTATAATGGGCTCGGAAGGTAGAGGTATTAACCCTTCAACATTAAAAGTTGTTGATGAAAAAGCAAAACTGCCTTTACTTGGAGATATCGAATCCTTGAATGTTTCTGTTGCCTGTGGTGCTTTTCTATATGAAGCCATAAGGCAGAGACTAGGTTAATTGTTAATTGAAAATATTAATCCTCCTCCTCCTTTTTACTTTTGTAGATGTATTTTATAATTGGAAATTCCTCTTCTTTAATATCTTCTTCTATAGTTTCAATAAAATTGCCATTTTCATCAAAATGTTTTAAAAAGGGATCATCATCTTCTTCAAAATGGTCTTCTTCCCAAACATAGGTTTTAGGTTTAGCTATTTTCTTTCTAAAAATTAAAGCAAACAACAAACCTGTAATTGAACCAGATAAATGCCCTTCCCAAGAAATACCTTCTTTTAATGGCAATGTATACCAAATCATGCTTCCGTAAAGAAATATTATTAGTAATGATAATGCTATTAATCTAAAATGCTTTGCAAAAACACCTTTAAAAAAAGTAAAACTAACCAAAACATATATTAAACCACTTGCTCCTATATGATAAGATGGTCTACCAATACACCATGTTAGAAATCCAGACACTAAAACACCCCAGAACAACACCTTCCAAGCTATAGGGCTATAGAAATAAAATAACGCAGCAGATAATATAAACAAAGGGATTGTATTATGATACAGATGCTGTATATCACCATGAATAAATGGGCTTAACAGCACCCCTCTTAAACCAACTATATGTTTTGGATAAACTCCAAACTCTGCAAAGTTTAAACCAAAACGTACTTCAAACCAAAATACCAACCATAGTATAAGTATGAATAGCACAGGATAAGCGATTACGCCTGTTGAATATTTAAAAGGCTCTTCCGTTTTCATTACATTAAATGTATCAAATAATTAACCATAATTGATTTAATGCTAAATTGACAGTCTAAATACATATAGATATAGCTCAAAATTGTAGGGTTTAAATTTCTATTTTAAAAAGAATTTAATTTAATTTTACCTTTATGAATGTTAACGAACCATTAGCTGAGCGATTAAGACCAAAAATATTAGGTGACTATATAAGTCAAAAACATTTAGTTGGAGAAAATGGCGCATTAACGCAACAGTTAAAGCATGGCTTGATTGCCTCAATGATTTTTTGGGGGCCTCCAGGAACAGGAAAAACTACTTTAGCAAACATTATTGCTAATGATTCTGGAAGACCTTTCTACACTTTAAGTGCTATTAATTCTGGGGTTAAAGACATAAGAGAAGTTATAGATAAGGCAAAACAAAGCGGGGGGTTATTCACAACAAAAAATCCGATTTTATTTATTGATGAAATACATAGATTTAGTAAATCGCAACAAGACTCTCTATTGCAAGCTGTTGAAAAAGGATGGATCACTTTAATTGGAGCGACCACAGAAAATCCAAGTTTTGAAGTAATTCCTGCATTATTATCAAGATGTCAGGTTTATATTTTAAATGAATTTTCTAAAGAAGATCTAGAAACACTATTAAAACGTGCTATTAAAAAAGACACAGTGTTATCTCAAAAAAAAATCATACTAAAAGAAACTGATGCTTTATTGAGACTATCTGGTGGAGACGCTAGAAAATTACTAAACATTTTTGAACTAATTGTTAATTCTGAAGAAAACACAACCATTATTATAAGGAATGATACCGTTCTAAAAAAAGTACAAAATAATACTGTACGTTATGATAAAACTGGAGAACAACACTATGACATTATTTCTGCTTTTATAAAATCTATTCGAGGCAGTGACCCCAATGCTGCTGTTTATTGGTTAGCAAGAATGATTGAAGGGGGTGAAGATATTAAGTTTATCGCTCGTAGGCTACTCATTCTAGCGAGTGAAGATATTGGCAATGCAAATCCTACAGCTCTTGTTATTGCTAATAATACGTTTCAAGCAGTTTCTACTATAGGTTATCCAGAATCTAGAATAATACTAAGCCAGTGTGCCACCTATTTAGCATGCTCTTCTAAAAGTAATGCTGCTTACGCTGCTATAAATTCCGCCCAACAATTGGTAAAAGAAACTGGAGACTTATCTGTCCCTCTGGAGATAAGAAATGCGCCTACTAAATTAATGAAAGAGTTAGGGTATGGCGATAATTATAAATACGCTCACAACTACGAAAATAATTTTGCTAATCAAGAATTTCTACCAGATGAAATTAAAAACACACAACTTTATAACCCTGGTAATAATAGCCGAGAGAATGTGCAACGCGATTTTTTAAAACAAAGGTGGAAGGATAAGTATGGGTATTAGTGTTGGTTGTTGGTTAAATTGTCAAAATTTCGCAACTTCTCTAAACTTTCACCCCTAAACCTCTAACCTTATAAACTTTGAACTTTGAACTTTGAACTTTGAACTTTGAACTTAATGATAAAACTAAAATTTTATATTTAATTTCTCTTGATTTAAATTATTGTTTTTATAATATTCAATGACCCAAATGTTTTCTTTTTTATAAACAATCGCACTTTTAGCTTCTACCAAAAACACATTTTTAAGTCCAGAGTTTAACAGTTTGTAAACAACTTTAGGCGTACTATCAACCAACTGAAAGCCATTATCTATTTTTTGAGCGTACAACGTATTTGCAGCAGTAGTCTGTATACTAGTAACAACTTCTTTTTTAATAACATCATCAGCTTTTTTAGTAGTTACAACTACATTTTGCTTTTCCTTTTTTAAAGCGTTTAATTCTTCCTTTAATTTTTTTATTTCTTGAGTTGTATCGCTACTTTTTACTGTCTTCGATTGTTTTACTGGTACGTATTTATAGTTTAACGCTTTAAAAGACTCAAAAGCATCTCTAACTGCTAGAGTATATGCTTTTTTATATTCTTTCTCCCTACTTTGTCCTATTCTAGAAGTATAAATAAGTTTATCATTACAGTTTTTTAATTCTATCTTGAGTTTTGTACTAAAAACGGCTGCATCTTTTACAACATTTGATCGTAATGCTAAACAATTATTAAATAGTAAATCTTCTGGATACGATTCTCCTTCAAGTAAAGCTATAAATCCATGTTTATTGAATAAAAACTGCGTTAACTCATTTAACCTATACTTGTTTTCTTCTTTCAAAAAACCAAATTTTTTAGGAACAATAACGTATTTGTAATTGTTGATATTTGTTTGTGAATAAATTTTTGAAACTAGAACAAAAGAGAGTAGAACTAATACTTTGTTAATCTTCATTTTTTAAAATATAATTGAATCCTAGCTGTAAAGATACACTTTGTGTATCATAAATGTTTTGATATTTTAATAAATTATCTGCCATTATGTAAAAATTCAAGCCTCTTAAATGTGCAGAAACACCTAGACCTATATTATCAAAAGCATACGAATCTACAGTATATGTAGCTTTAGCTCTAATACCTTTAAAGAGGTATCTGTAATAATAAGCGGTTAAAGCTAACTGTGGCGCTTTAGGTCTAGCTATAGCATATAACTGTGCGCCTACTGCGTTTTGATAATCACTTTCCGCTACTCTACAATCACAATCTGATTTATTTTTTTTACCAAAAGCATAATTTATAGAGGTATTTAATTTTACTGGGCGTAATCTTGTATAGGTATTCTTTAATGTATCTACAGCAAATAAATCTTCAAAATCGTCTTCAATTTCAGTCCAATATTCCTCTGCTGTTTGACCTGTTTCTACAAACAATGGGTTAGCTCCTTCAAAAACAAGATCTCCCTTTACTTGATAATTCTTAACATCTTTAGTATAACTTATAAAACCAAAATCCAATATACTCGCATCAAATGTCCATTGATCATCGATCTTATAAGTAAAACCCAAATCTACCCCTAACCCCAGATTACCACCAAATAATAATCGCTTTCTAAGCGTTTTAATATCTTTACTAACATCAGAATTATCATCATCTATCAAACTTGCAATACCAGAGGTTCTGGCTTCAAGATTTGTATTAAAAATATGCCTATAAATATTATTTTCACCTCTAACAGTTAAAAATTGTCCTTCATTTCTTGTTGAATTAACATTAGCTACACTTGAATAGATTTTCCCTCTAAAACCATAG
This sequence comes from uncultured Flavobacteriaceae bacterium, assembly GCA_947498845.1. GTDB lineage: Bacteria > Bacteroidota > Bacteroidia > Flavobacteriales > Flavobacteriaceae > Jejuia. The sequence goes on from CANMLX010000031.1 coordinate 36,496, forward strand.
GTAAACTTGGCGTTTACTTTTTTATTAAACCCAACATGAAACACAGACAATATATCGGCATTAAGACTTAAATCATTTAATCTAAAAGGTCTACCTATACTATTTTGATTACCATTTAATGCTAATCGCACATAATCTTTTGGAAAATAGCTAATTAAATCGAACTCCTGATACAAGCCAAAGCTTATATATTTATTTTTATTATAACTATCGCCAAAAGCAAATCCTCCTGAAAATAATTCTAACTGCTGTGTAGCTGTAAAAAAATCATTAGACTTTAGTCTATTTACTTCTCTTCTAAATTTAGTATTGAAGTCAACGCTATTGTCTGATAAAAAATCATAAGCAGATATCCCTCCAGAATGTCCCGCATTTATATGAAAATGAGATAATAATGGAATCCCAAAATAAGCTCGATTACTCACTCTACCTCCCGGGTTTTGCATTAAAGATTGAGGTATCTCCGAAAAACCGTATAATATTTGTTTATTTTGTGAAAAACATATAGTCACTAAAAAAACGATAAAAACTGGGGCGCTTTTTATGTTCATAGTAATATTTAAGGGTTAATTTCTAAATAAAAAGTCCCACTAGACTTTAGATTTATTTCACCAAACGTACCTTCATTTATTGGGATACCAGGCAACATGGTTAAAGTAAACTCTAATTGCTTAGCGCTTTTTAAATTTTGAATATTGTTACCTTCAAAAAGTTCTGTATGGGTACTCAAAAGTTCTTCACCTCTTGGAGAAGCTGGGGTCTCTATTGCTATGGAATGAACGATAGCCCCTAATCCATCTAAAAAATCTACTTGTAAACTATAAGCTCTATTAATTGTATTTGTAGTTTCAAATAAAAATTCTGCTTTTACTAGGTTGTCTTGCACAAACGCGTCATCAAAAACAGCAATATTAACAGTACTTGTTTCAAGAACTGCTCCACTACCGCCAATAAAAAACTCTCCTGCTTTACCTTTGTAAAAAAAGAGACTAGATTCAACAACTGGAGTGAGGCTTAAATCTTTAGCTTGATCAAGATCTATAGGCTTTGTACATCCTAGTAACATCATACTAATAATACAAAAAAGCCAAAGGTTTATTTTCTTATCTGCCATAATACAAACAACGTTAGGTTAAGTTTCATATTGTTTTATAAATAGTATTTCAAACCCATTAAGTTAGATACACTTTTTATTTTATTGTCACTTTTTTTAGCATTAGAAGACAGTAAAATTGCATCCATATTAACGTTTAATGCACCTTTAATATCTGCTTCAAAATCGTCTCCAATCATTAGAGCTGCATTGGCATTTACCTGAGCGCTTTGTAATGCAAAATGAAAAATTTGAGGGTTTGGTTTTTTCACGCCAGCAATTTCCGAATTGGTAATTGTTTTAAAATAATTAGTTAGGTTAGATTTGTCTAATTTATTTTGTTGTACTTCATGAAATCCGTTAGTTATAATATGTAATATATAACTTTGTTTTAAATATTCCAAAATTTCTAACGCATTTGGTAAGAGATAATTAAATGATGTTAAGTTTTCTATGTAATCGTGTGACAGTTTATTAATAGTTTCAACTTCTATTTCTACTCCTAAAATTTTAAAAGTGTCATCTAGTCTTCTAAATCTTAACGCATCCTTAGTTATTTTTTCTTCACGATACAACTTCCAATAATTAAAATTAATTGTTTTGTAATGATTTAAGAAGGCATTTAAGTCAACATTTATTGTATTGATTTTAAAAATTTTATCGAAAGTTAATGTTGAATTCTTTTCAAAATCCCAAAGCGTATGATCTAGATCAAAAAACACATCGGTGATTCCGTTTAATTTACTCATCTCGAGATGCTATAATGATATTAAATAACTCTTTAAAACCCTCCCATTTTTGATCATCGCTAAACGTGTAATTATGAAATACTGGAACAAACTCACCATTAACTTGCTTAATTTCATTTATTAAACTAGCTAAAACTTTTTTCTTATCTAAAAGAGAAGTAGTTTTTAACAAGGCATAATCCATGAGTTGAAATGGACATACTTTTAAAGGTGTTTGCACTTCATAATCTAAGTCATAAAACAAAAAAGGCGTACAAGATCCTGCTCTAAATCCAATATAATTTACATATCCCATAGTATAGTCTTCCTTAATTTCTAACTGAACCATATTTCTATAGGTATCTGGCAAACTTATTTTTGAAAAAGAATTTCTGGAAACACGTAATGCAACATTTATAATATCTTCCATTTTTCGTTTCTCTTTCTTTAAAAGCTTGAGATTTGTTACCGATAAATACGATGCCTTTAGCCCTACATTACTATAATCTGCTATATGTTTTATTAATGAAACATATTTACGTTTATTAATATTTACACCCTTATCGAATGTCGAATAATCCCCGATAAAAAAGAATATTAAAAATTTATAGCTTAATTGCTTTTGTTTATTTACTATGTATTTAAATGTATCAAACGGGTCATGCTTAAATCCAAAAATTACTGTATATCTAGTATATAATCGCTTAAATTTAAGTCTTAAAATGTCTTTAGCTGTTCCTCCCAAAGTACGCATTACGCCCTTGAACTTAAAAGCATAAGGACTTGGTACATCAATAATTGGCTTGACTTTATATTTTTTTTCAGGGAATTTAAACTCTGGAAATTGTTTTTGTAATGCTTCTTTAAATTTACAAGCCCAAATATCAACTACAGGTTGATGTAAAAACTCATACTTATAGCCAAGGCTTTGTGTTGCTAAAAATCTACCATAGTCGTCTCTTACTTGTGGTAAATATTCTTCATATCTGGAAAGCATGTAGAATGATGCTGCAAAAATATCAAAAGGCATTGCGCTGCTATCTCCATTATAAAAAAAGCATTTGGTGTTTTCCCAATCATGGACGTTAATCTCTATATCAGACAGCCCTTGTTCAAAAAGAATATCATGGCTTTTTATAAAAAACTCATTACCTAAATGCTGTTTTGTATAAGACATTTTTAGGCTACTATGCGCAATAAACTCCTCTATTTTTATTGTAAAACTTACATTAACACCTAAAACACGTGTACATATATGCTTAAAAATATAATTTAATCTAGGAGAAATTTTATGTGTGTAAACTAATAGCATTTTACAAATGTAAATTCTAATATTAAAACTCTAAATTCCAAATACTTAATTTATACATTATAAATACAATGTTGGATTTTGTAATTTGAGTTTTGAGATTTTACCTATATAAGGTTTTTATCTGCAAAACTAAAATATGATTTTTCGGTAATAATTACATGATCTAAAACTTTAATATCTAAGCTTTCTGCAGCATGTTTTAATTTACGTGTCACCTGTTTATCTACATCACTAGGTTTTATGTTTCCCGATGGGTGATTGTGAACTAAAATTAACCCTATAGCCCCAACTTCTAAAGCATTTTTTAACACCAAACGCACATCTACCAAAGTACCTGTTATACCGCCTTTACTTAATTGATTTTTTTGAATTACTTTATTAGAATTATTTAAATATATAATCCAAAATTCTTCATGTTGAATATCTCCAATAATAGGTTGCATTAATTCAAAAACCGAAACACTAGATGTGATTTTTTGTCTTACTAAAGCATCTTCTCCTCTCCTTCTCCTTCCCAATTCCAAAGCTGCTACAATAGTAACTGCTTTTGCTTCTCCAACGCCTTTAAATTGCATTAATTGTTTAATAGAAAGCTTACCTAATGCACTTAAATTATGCTCTGTACTGGCTAAAATACGTTGACTTAATCCTACTGCGCTTTCCTCTCTATTTCCAGAACCTATCAAAATAGCAATTAACTCTGCATCACTTAATACAGATTTCCCTTTATGTAGAAGCTTCTCTCTGGGTTGATCATCTTGATTCCAATCTTTTATTGAAAACGATATAGGTTTATCTTGCATTTGCTAAAGATAAATATTGTGATTTAAAAAGTGTGTATTGCTTAACAAATTTTAAAAAATAGTTAATACTCTGTAAAGTTTTTTTTTAAACAAAAATTACAGATTTTTTTGACTATTTTTAAATTACAAATTACAAAAATTCTTTAGTAATGTATATACAATCCACCAATATAGCTACGCCCAAAACCATGCTGTGGAAAAACAAAGAAGTAACTACTGGAATATTTAAAATACCTACGCCCAAACCTATACATTTGGGTAAAGAGGGTGTTAAAGACGATTTTGTTTCAGATACAAAAGTACACGGTGGAACATATAAAGCATGCTACTTATTTTCTGCAGATCACTACCCATATTGGAAAAAATTATACCCAGAATTGAAATGGAATTGGGGTATGTTTGGTGAAAATCTAACCGTTAATGGTTTAAATGAGCGTCAAATTTTAATAGGAGATATCTACAAAATTGGTGACGCCTTAGTTGAAGTCACCCAACCTAGAGAACCTTGTTTTAAATTTGGAGTTAAATTTGGGACTCAAAACGTTATAAAACAATTTATAGATCATGGCTTCCCTGGTACTTATGTTAGTGTTTTAGAAGAAGGATTAGTAGTAACTAAAGATAAATTTATCCTGGTAGAGCGATTAAAAAAAAGCATTAGTGTTTCTCAATTATATAAGTTGCTTTTAACAAAACCTAAAGACCAAAAACTTCTAGAAATAGCGATTGAGTTAAATGTGCTTCCTCCCAAAAAAATAGAACAACTTAAAAACCTGATTCTTAAATCGAAATCAGGTTAAAAGGTTTATACCTCTATCTTCTATTTAAGTGTTCTAATGGATTAAAGCCAATAATTTTCCTGTACCTTTGCCTAAATTTTTTTTAATGTCCTTTAAAGACCTACAACTAAACAAACCAATCCTCAAAGCTATAGCAGAGGCCGGTTATGACACCCCTACATTAGTACAAGAAAAAACCATCCCTTTTGTTTTAGACAAAAAAGATGTTATTGTGTCTGCACAAACAGGCACAGGAAAAACTGCTGCTTTTGCTATACCTATTTTAAGACTTTTATTTGATAAACAAGACACTCCTATAAAAGGCAAGAAGATAAAAGCGTTAATAGTAAGTCCTACGAGAGAGTTAGCTATTCAAATAGAGCAACATTTTAAAACGTTAAGTACGTATACCAATTTAAGAACTACAGTTGTTTTTGGTGGTACTTCCATAGAACCTCAAAAAGATATTTTAAAAAAAGGCATCGATATTTTAGTTGCTACACCAGGACGTCTACTAGATTTACATAAACAAGATATTATAAACCTAGATTATATAGAAACATTAGTCTTGGATGAGGCCGATTTAATGCTCGATATGGGGTTTATTGACGCTATAAAAAAAATAGAACGTCTATGTCCTGATAATAAGCAAACCCTTCTTTTTTCGGCAACTATACCTTATAAAGTAGAACAACTTGCTAATACCTTATTAAAAACCCCTAAACGCATTGAGGTTGCTCCAAATTCGTCTACATCAAAAAACATAACACAACTTCTATATTATGTCCCAAAACGAAATAAAATTGAGCTATGTTTACATTTATTAAGAAACACTATTAAAGGCAATATTATCATATTTAGACGCACTAAATTTGGTGTTGATAAACTTGAAAAAACACTTATAAAAAACGGGTATAGAGTAGATAGTATTCATGGTAATAAAAGTCAATCTGCAAGACAAGAAGCCTTAAATAATTTCAAAAAAAACCAAATAAACATTTTAATTGCCACAGATGTAGCCGCCAGAGGCATAGATATTAAAGCTTTAGATGCTGTAATAAATTTTGACTTACCTAATATTCCAGAAACCTATGTACATCGCATTGGTAGAACTGCCAGAGCAGGAAAACACGGCGTCGCATATTCTTTCTGTTCTGCGGACGAAAAAAACTATGTACAATCCATACAAAGGCTCATACAATTACAATTAGATATTATAGAAGAGCATCCTTATCCATTAGATCCTAAAGCTAAAAAAGAGGTTCACAAATCTCCAAATAAAAGCAAATACAAAAAAGGTAGAAAAAGCGCTGCTTCAAAAAAGAAAAAGAAACGTTGGTACTAATCCCCCATAGTTCTCAAAACCTTTTAGTACTATGCTAACGTCAAAAGGCAAGAAAGTGGGGATTTTGACAAAATTTAAAATACTGATAATCAATAAATAAAATTGACGTTAGTCAGAATTCTCAGTATAAAAGGGATTTAAATCTTAAAAGGTGTAATTTTATAAAATAAGTTTCGATAACGAGACAAAAAAATATAGTTGGATGAGAGCTCGATTTTTAAATTGGTGTCAAGGTTTATATCAACCCGTTCCGAGTTCTGAGCCGAGCACATCTTGAAAAATAAAATGGCGGCACATTTGTGACCCCGAAGACAATAATTTCTAAAAGCAATATATGTGCTTCTTCCAACTTCTTTATTTAGAAATATTTCCTAATTCATTGTTGGGTAAGGGATTTTATTTCAAAAATTTAAAAATTAGCTTTAAAAGACTAATTTCGTTATAGACAATCTTAGAAAATGAATGCTGAGATAAAAAACATTATAAATAAGCTAAATCTTAAACCTCATCCAGAAGGCGGTTTCTTTAATGAAACCTATAGAAGCACTGGGGTAATAGATAAAGCTAATTTAGACGAACAGTTTTCTGGCGACCGAAATTATGCTACTGCCATCTATTTTTTATTAACCTCTGATACGTTTTCTGCTTTTCATAAGATAAATCAAGACGAAATTTGGCATTTCTACAAAGGTTCCTCTATAAAATTACATATAATTTCTCCTGAAGGTAACTACTCAAAAGTAATTATTGGCAATGCTATTGAAAATGGTGAACACCCTCAATATGTTGTTCCTGCAAAATATTGGTTTGCAGCAGAAGTTGTAAATAATAATGATTACGCATTAGTTGGCTGCACTGTATCTCCCGGTTTTGATTTTAAAGACTTCGTGCTTCCTAAACACGATACATTAATTACTAAATTCCCGCAGCATAAAGCAGTGATCACTAAATTGACTAGAAAATAAACACTATTTCGTGTAACTAACTTGTTAGATTAACGTCATACACCCATAAATCAAAAAACACAGTAATGACATCAATCAAAAATCTAAAAAACAGCATGTGCTTTATTTTGGCAATGTGCTTTGCTTCCTGTTTATTTTCTCAATCTCTTGAATCTAAAATTGATCAACTTCTTACTAAAGATTTTAATTCAAACAGCACAGGAGTTTCTGTATTAGTAGCTAAAAATGAAAACCCTTTATATCAAAAAGCCTTTGGCTTAGCTAATTTAGAATTAAATGTTCCCATGACACCAGATCATGTTTTTGAAATTGGCTCCATAACAAAGCAGTTTACCGCCGTAGCAATTTTAATGTTACAAGAAAAAGGAAAATTAAATATTGAAGACGCTATTACAAAGTACATTCCAGATTATCCAACACAAGGCAAAACAATTACCATCCATCACCTGTTAAATCACACTTCTGGCATTAAAAGCTATACATCCATAAAAAGTTTTATGAAATTAAGTAAAACAGATTTGTCTCCCAAAGAACTCATAAATGTCTTTAAAGATGAGCCTATGAATTTTAATCCAGGAGAAAAGTATTCCTATAACAACTCTGGCTATATCCTTTTGGGGTATATTATTGAAGTGGTTACTGGAGAATCATATGAAAACTTTATTGAGAAAAATATATTTAATAAAATAAATATGAGTTCATCATACTACGGAAATAAAAGTAAGGTTATTAAAAATCGTGCCAGTGGTTATTCTAAAGCAGGTAATGAATATATTAATGCGGAATATATAAGTATGACCCTACCTTATGCTGCGGGTTCTTTAATGTCTACTACAAGTGATTTATTAAAGTGGCAAAATGCATTAAATAATAATGAGCTTATATCCAAAGCTAGCTTTGAAAAAGCATCTAATGGTTCTACATTAAATGACAAAACACATATTCCTTATGGGTACGGTTTGCAAAAAGGCAAAATCAATGGCTCTATGAGCATACAACATGGTGGTAGTATTTTTGGTTTTAAATCTATGGGCATATATCTCCCTGAAGAAAAAGTATTTGTATCTGTTTTAAGTAATTGTATTTGTAAAAGTCCAACCATTCTTGCCAAAAAAATTGCAGCATTAGCTATAGATAAACCTTACCCCAATTTAGACAATAGCGTAAAGCTTGACGAAAAAGAACTTAAAAAATGGGAAGGTGCATATTTATTTGGCGATGTAGTTAGACACATCACAATTAAAGATAATTTTTTATTTAGTCAAATAGAAGGACGAGCTAAAAACAAACTATTCCCTTTATCTGCAAATAAATTTATTTTCAAAAATGGATTCCCAGCCTATGAGTTTTCTATAAAAGATGATGGTTCCAGACAACTTAAAATGATAACTGATGATAATAGCTATATAGGTTTAGAAACAGAAAAAACGCCTCCTGTTGAAAAAAAAGCAATTACATTAAGTAATCACATTTTAAAACCATATGTAGGTAAATACGAATTAACTCCCAGCTTTATAATTACTATAACAGCAACAGGAAATAAAATATTTGCACAAGCTACTGGACAACCTAAATTTGAGATTTTTGCTGAAAGTGAGACTAAATTCTTTTTAAAAGTTGTTGTAGCTAGTATTGAATTTAACAAAAATGAAAAGGGTGAGGTTACTGGCTTAATTTTACACCAAAACGGACAAGGTATGCCAGGTAAAAAAATAGAATAATAATAGTTGCTAATTTAACCAGAATTCGATTTAAGAATCATAGATAAAATTCAATAAACATGCTAGATTCAACTTATAATTACTATAGACTAGCTGGCTAGTTTATAGTAATTTAAGGAAGAAGATGGCGTGCTTAGTGGTTTTCAGCTAGAAATTAATAAATTTTCATAGCCTCAAGAGCAACATAATACACTTGTTTAAAATAAGTGATTGATATAGAGGTGTTTGTGTTTTAAAAAATAGTATTCTTAGGTCGAACTAAGGTTAATTTATAGGGAAATTAAAATACGTCTTTGGAAAAGGCTCATTTCTAAGTGTAAAATGCCACCATTCTTTAAAATAATTTCTAAAATTATGCTTTAACATAACACTTTGTAGTAGTTGTCTATTCTTAGATTGTTCTTTAGAAAGTGCTTTGTAATTTACCCAAGATTTAACTCCAAAAAAATCAAAAGGGCTTCCCATATCGAGTTCTGCTTTAGTACCACAGTCTATTATGGTTAAATCCACTGTACTACCTCTGGTATGCCCAGAGCGATGGGCAATATACTCTTCTTTAAACAAGTTTTTCTTTTTAACATTAGGGTAAAAATTAGATTTATTTATCGTATCATTTAAATCCTTAGCCCATTTCACAAAATGATTAACAGATATTTGCGGCCTATAACCATCATAAATCTTAAGACATAAATTTTGCTTTTTCAACTCTGTTTGAACCTTTAATAAAGCATGTGCTGCTTTTTCTGTTAAAATCAAACAATTATTATTATAGCCGTTTATATGATCGCCTATAAAATTATTATCTGAAAAATACCTTAAGTCTATCTCAATATCCTTAACAACATCTTCAACGTAAACAAAACCTTCTGGTAATTGAGCTTTACATGTTAAGCCTAGTAGAAAGAATAAAAACAATGTGATTAATCTCATGGAAAAAATTTGTACTAAAATATAAAAAGCATCTCTAACATATAAACACAAAAAAACCGAGTTCCCTCAAACCCGGTTCTTTCTTATTTGCTTTTGTTTTATGTCTTAGATTTGGGGTCACCGCGTCAACAACATAATGCAAATATTAATTAATTAATCCATTGAACTAAAAATAATTTTCTAGTACACTTCAAAGATATAAACTTAAAACGAATACAACGATAAAAAACACATAAAATCGATTAAATACATGTTTTTTTAACATTTATCGCTTAAAAACGTATTTAATCGATAAAAATCATTTAACGCTATCTTTTATTTTTAAGTTTTATCCTACAATAAAATAAACCGTTATGGATTTAAAATCCATAGTTTAAAATGAAAGAATGAAATTCTTTTTAGAGGTAGCTTGTTATTCCTTAATGCTACTGAAATTAAAATATTTTTTAATTGAAAGTATTTAGCGTAGCTAACAAAGAGGAATCTCTTAATTTTGGGTTCATAATAAGATTTCTCACTACGTTACTAATGATGTAATTAAATAAAATACTAAAATTCAATAATTTGTAATTTAATACCAATTCATATTCCTTTTGAAATTTATATCTTAAAGAAGATAGTGTCATTCTGATCCCGAAAATTCGGGAGAAGAATCTCCAAAATAAGTAATACCTATATTGAAAATGAGATGCTTCAGTCGTACCTCCTTCAGCATGACAAGCCACTATTTGTAATTTGTAAAACGTCATTATTCTTTCTTTATAATTTTTTTTCGGGTAGCTCTAGAAATGACAAGAGGCTCACAAAAAGCTTATAGAAACTAAAGTAACTGCAATGCAATTACAGAGTTTTAACCTTTGACTAGATAATAAACGTTAGACTTATGGTAAATAAAAAAAGCACTCAAGTTTGAGTGCTTTTTTAACTAACTAACCAACCAAAATATGAAATTACTATTCAAGTTTAAAGTAACTACTCAATAAACTATTAATGAAAAGTAACTGTAATATATTTATCAATCACCGTGCCAAACTCTAATTATATTAAAAAAATTACAGATATTCGAAAATATATATGATAGACCGCTACGCTTCTAGATCAAATAATATAGACATATTGATTTACAGCACATTGCGTTTTTTTACAAAATATATGATATCATTTAAAAAAAATATAAATTCCTAAAAAATTGTCTCAATAGCTCAAAAAAACACCTAAACATCTGATTTTTAATTATCTTTTGTCTATGATCTATAAGTGAAACGATCTAGTTTCCCAAATATCGGATACTAGTGATTTAGTATATACGATATAATATTAGCATATTTGCGAATAAAATTACTTTAAATGAAAAATATTGTTTTCGTTATAATTGCATTAAGTCTTTTTTCATGTGGAAAAGAACAAAAGGGCTTAACAGTTAAAGCACATATAAAAGGGTTAAAAAAAGGGACAGTGTATTTAAAATATGTTCAAGACTCTACGCTTATTACTGTAGACTCTGTAAATGTAGATGGTCAATCTCTTTTAGAATTACAGTACGATATAAAAGAGCCTGATATGTTTTATTTATATTTAGATAAAAACACTGCCGAGGACAACCACATTGCTTTTTTTGCAGATAAGGGTCTTACAGAAATAAATACCTCTCTTAAGTATTTTATTTATGATGCTAAAATAAATGGTAGCAGCCAACAAAAAAGTTATGAAGACTATAAAAAGGTGATTTCTAGATTTAATAAAAACAATCTGGATTTAATTAAGGAAAATTTTGAAGCTTACAAAAGAGGTGACAGTGCACAAATCGCTAACATAAAAAAGAAAACCGATAATAACACAAAAAGAAAATATTTATATACAGTAAACTTTGCATTAAATAACAGGGACAGTGAATTAGCACCATATCTGGCTGTTAATGAACTTTACAATGCCAGAATTGATTTATTAGATACAATAAATAATACTTTGACTCCAAAAGTTAAGGTTTCTAAATACGGTAAAAAATTGGATGATTTCATACAAAAAATCAAACAGAATAGCGCAGCAGCAAATTAGAATAAAAAAAGTCTTCAAAATGTGTATTTTGAAGACTTTTTTATGAGCCGATGGAGGGACTCCCTTCAACTACTACGCTCAGGATAAACTTCTCGTCCCAATAAGCTTATGTTTTAACTACAAAACATAGATTAATAACCTGATGCGTTTTTTCAATATTTTAAGAGCCGATGGAGGGACTCGAACCCACGACCTGCTGATTACAAATCAGCTGCTCTAGCCAGCTGAGCTACATCGGCGTTTTTAACGGGTGCAAATATAATATCTAAATTAGATTAGACAAATCTATTTTAACTTAATTTGTTTACTTTTTCAATTAATACTTTCCCCTTATCTTCTAACTCTTTATTAATAGCTTTAAAGTGTGCTTTTTTATTCTCTACACTTCTGTCATTAACTTTTGCTATTAATGCATCAAAAGTTTCAATAGCTTCATCTATTATTGCTTCACTTTTTTTAGTGTCTTTATCTGTATTCTCGTATTCCCATACATAAACTGCTTCAATAATATCTCCCAATACATAGTTTATGTCTTTTTTAAGATTTCTAACGTTTGCCATAATAATTTTATATAATTTAATTTATTTCCCAGAGTAACTCACAAAGTTTCTAGGCGTTTCATAAAGTGTAATTTCTAATCCTAATTTAGGATTTCCTAAGCTAGGTTTTATTTTATTGAAAATAACCACAGCTATATTTTCTGCTGTAGGATTTAGTGTTTTAAATTCTGGAACTTCTAGATTTAGATTTTTATGATCAAAAGCATCTTCTACCTTCGTTTTTATAATATCTTTTAAAACTTTCATATCTATAACATACCCTGTTTCTTCATCAATATCTCCTGTAACACTAACAATTAATTCGTAATTATGTCCATGAAAATTGGGATTATTACACTTCCCAAAAACGGCATCATTTTTTTCAAAACTCCAATCTTTTCTGTAAAGCCTATGTGCGGCATTAAAATGTGCTTTTCTACTTACAGTAACTTTCATGAATTTACATTAATATGGTTGTAGAATTTATCAAAAATAACTTTAAACCACTCTGTATATAATTCGGGATGCCCAACTATATCTTCTTTAATCGCTTCTAATGGCATCCATTTCCAATTGGCTACTTCTTCTTTATTAATAACAGGATCTCCATTATAGTATCCCAACATTACATGATCGTATTCGTGTTCTGTTAAGCCATTATCAAAAGGAGCTTTATAAATAAATGCTATAGATTCTTTTAATTCGGTTACAAACCCCATCTCTTCTTGAAGGCGTCGTTTCCCTGCTTGCAGATTAGTTTCACCATCGCGTTGATGACTGCAACAGGTATTTGTCCATAAGCCAGGAGAATGGTATTTATCTAAAGCGCGTTGCTGTAACATTAACTCATTTTCATCATTAAAAACAAATACAGAAAAAGCACGATGTAATACAGCTTTTTTATGTGCTTCCATCTTAGGCATTAATCCAATTTGCTCATCTTTATCGTTAACTAAAATAACTTTTTCTTCTTCCATAGATCAACAAAAATACAAACATTTTATTATTAATAATTTTATTATAATTCCATTTAACAGAAGAATAACTTCAAATATGTACACAAATTGTATAACTTTAAAACTAACAGGAATTATTGGTTAAGAAAAAGCTGAAGAAACTTCAAGTCCAACCACTTATCAAACTTATATCCTATTTGTTTAAAGGTTCCTACTTCCTCAAACCCAAATTGTTTATGCAATTGATAGCTTATTGAATTGGTTGCATCTACTCCTGCTATCATTGTATGAAAACCGCTTTCTTTTGCTAGTTGAATTAATTTTATTAATAATTGCTTGCCAATCCCTTTATTCCTAAAATCCTTACTCACATAAATTGAATGTTCAACACTAAACTTGTATGCATCCCAAGGTCTAAAAATACCAAATGAGCCATAGCCTACAACTTTATCTTCGATTTTGGCAACTAGTACTGGCATATTATCCTTTTGCTTTTTTTGAAACCAATAAAGCTGCTCTTGATAGGTGCGTTCTTTATAGTAATAAACTACTGTGGAATTTAGTATTTCATGATTAAGTATCTCTAAAATACTTTGAATATCTTTTTCTTCTGCTTGTGCTATTTTTAATTGCATTGCTGTTTAAATTAAAGCACAATCCATTTTACTTCTGTTGATGTCTCTCTCTTGCTAATAATGTATTTTTTAAAAGCATTGCAATAGTCATTGGTCCTACTCCTCCAGGAACTGGGGTTATGTAACTTGCTTTTTTACTTACACTTTCAAAGGCTACATCTCCCGCCAGTCTATACCCACTCTTTTTAGTTTGGTCTGGCACTCTGGTAATCCCTACATCGATAATCACCACATCTTCTTTTACCATATCACCGGTTAAAAACTCTGATATACCAATTGCAGCAACTATAATATCTGCTTCTCTGGTAATTTCTTCCAGATTTTTAGATCGACTATGCACTACAGTAACTGTAGCATCTCCAGCTTTTCTTTTTTGGCTCATTAAAATACTCATAGGGCGGCCAACTATATGACTTCTGCCCATGACCACAACGTTTTTTCCAGAAGTTTCTATCTGGTAACGCTCCAATAACTCCATAATACCATAAGGCGTTGCAGGCAAAAAAGTTGGTAAATCTAAAGCCATTTTACCAACGTTGGTTGGATGAAACCCATCCACATCTTTATCTGGATGAACCGCCATTAATACCTTTTGCTCATCTATTTGCTCTGGCAATGGTAATTGTACAATAAAGCCATCTATAGCATCATTAGTATTTAATTCGTGTATTTTTTCTAGTAATTCTTCTTCTGAAGTATACTCTGGTAATTCTATAAGTGTAGATTCAAAACCTATGCGTTCGCAAGCTTTTACCTTTGCATTTACGTAGGTCATACTAGCACCATCTGAACCAACTAAAATTGCTGCTAAATGCGGTACTTTTTCTCCTTTAGAAACCATTGATTTTACATACTCTGCGATTTCTTCTTTTATATCGTTACTAACTTTTTTACCGTCTAGTATTGTCATGTTGCTTATTGCTTATGGTTGTTGGTTGTTGGTTGTTGGTTGTTGGTTGTTGGTTGTTGGTTGTTGGTTGTTGGTTGTTGGTTGTTGGTTGT
>CANMLX010000032.1 GCA_947498845.1 uncultured Flavobacteriaceae bacterium
ACACCACCACCTTCTATTGTAATACCGTCTTCTGGAATGTTGTCTGCTATGCCATCGCCTACATAAAACTCAAAGGGTCCACCTACTAACTCGCCTGCATCGGGCTGGTTTCTGTAGACAGTAATTGAATTAGAGAAATGAAACCAACCTTCAAAATCTGTTATATTAACTCCTACTTCAAGATTAAATATATCTTTATAGGATACACTCCAAATTTTACAAATTCCTGCGCCAGTTCCTTCAAAATTAAATGGGGGTGCTTTTGGTAAGGCTAAAACGTTATTGTCATAATCTGTTATAATCCATTGTTGAAACTTACCTTCTGCTCCAATTAAAACAGCATCAATGGAATGAGAATTCCCATCTAGACAGATCGTTGTGTTATCTTTAGTGCCAATTTTACCCCCTTGTATAATACCCTTATTTGTTCGAGCATTAGATGTCTGAGATACTAGCAAAAAGAAAACAATTAAAACCGTATTTACTACATGCCAGAGACCTAACAAAGTAAATTTTAAACGTACTTCTTTTTTCATAATAAAATCGAATTAATTAATTATCGATAAAATTATGTTTAACAATTAACAAAAAATGTTAGACAGCTAACATTTCTGATTTTTATTATTCCTTTTTTGAAAATTTTTATAAGAAAATAAAACCGTGCACTGTAAGAGAAAATGTTTTAAAACCAATCTTTATAGCTACTTGAGGCTTCTAATTTGTTTTCAATGTTATCATCTAGTTCTGAAAAAAAATCTATTCCTGTTAAGGCTTCTATTTGATCTACTGACACAACGAACTCATATAATGGTTTATTAGCATCTTCATGGGGTAATAAAAATGCTATCATTTTTGTTTTCCCTGTATTATTATCTATTAAAACTTTATAAAACTGATTTGGAATGGCAACATGCTCTTCTCCTATAGTCGCCATATTACCTTTTAAAATGCCTCCAGTTACTACAAAAACACCATTGTATTTGCGTGCCCAGTAACGTACTTTTTGTTCTAGTTTATTCCATATTCCCGAATTAAACTGATGTTCTTGCGGGCTAATATTACTTGTTAAAAACGTTTCGTCATGGGCTTCTTTACTATAGCGTTTATCTCCAGCAGGACATAAATGACCTCTATCATAACCCGACTTCTTATAATTTCTCCAATGCGCAGC
Source organism: uncultured Flavobacteriaceae bacterium (assembly GCA_947498845.1). Taxonomy (GTDB): domain Bacteria; phylum Bacteroidota; class Bacteroidia; order Flavobacteriales; family Flavobacteriaceae; genus Jejuia. The sequence continues at coordinate 1,172 of CANMLX010000032.1, forward strand.
TCCTGTTTTTACAGCATTATCTATTTCAAAATAAGGACGTTTATGATTGCTATTCGAAAGATGTTCTTTTTTTAACTCGTAAGCTACCCATTCTGCTTGTTCATGAGGTTCACTATAGGACAATGAATACCCATTATGGTGTACAATTTGACCAGTGGTAGATGTGGGCAAAAAATATTCATTGGTATTACTTTTTACTGTTTTTCCTTTATCTACAGCTTTTGCTGTTTCTTCTTCTGTTAAAAAATGCTCATAGCCATATACGCCTACCACTATTAAGATGACTATTATTGTATATACGTTTCGTTTTCTCAAATTACTCTAAAATAAATCCTAATGGTTCGCCTATGGATCCGTTAGGAAAACTAATACCCAAAAGTACAGATATTGTTGGCGCTATATCTACAACACTTGTTTTTTTATAAGTTGTTCCTTTTTTAATCCCTTTTCCAAAAAATAATAAAGGTACATGCGTATCGTAATTTAAACCACTACCATGCGTAGATCCAGTTTTACTATAAGCTATATAAGCAGGATCGTCTACAAGAATAACGTCTCCTGAACGTTTTTGATTAAAGCCTTTTTGTAATAATGTTTCAATACCTTCGGTGAAGTTAACAGAACTCATTGTTATAGCTGTGTAGGCTTTATATATGTGTTTATAGGTTATTTGCTCTTCAACTATAGCCTCTTGAACATCATCTAAATCTAATTTTAATGCTTTGATCTTCTCTCTATTTAAGAAGATTTGATTGTTACTTATATTTTCTAAAATATCGGTTGTACCAAAAGTATCAGCTAAAAATTTATTAAACTTTTCTTTTCTTTTCTTGTAATCTAAATATCCTGCAGGAATCTTCATTTCACTTAAATATGCAGGTACATCTATTGCGCCATGATCTGCGGTTAAAAACACAATATACTCACCTTTACCTACTGCTTTATCTAAAGCATTAAAGAAACGTTCTAGGTCTTTATCTAATCTTAAATAAGTGTCTTGAATTTCTTTTGAATTAACACCAAAATTATGTCCAACGTAATCTGTACTTGAGAAACTTACCGTTAATACATCGGTGATATTATCTACTCCTAATTGCTCTGCTTTTAGAGCTTCTATAGCAAAATCTGCTACAATACTATTTCCATAAGGTGTGGCTTTTAAGATATCGTATCCCATATTTTCTTTCTGTAGCGCTTTAAGATCGTAAGGGAATGTTGCTGTTTCTTTTCCTTTAAATCCTTCCTCAAAATTATTTAAATCACTTCCACTCTCGGTGTATGTATCTATATCATAAAGTGTATTCCAAACTTTTAAGTAAGACGCAGCCTTGTTAGAACTATTAAAATCTTTTACCCATTGCGGCAATTTACTCATATAAAATGTACTTGAAATAAAAGCGCCTTCTTCTTTCCCCCTAAACCAATAGGCTGCATTTGCTGTATGTCCCGCTGGTAAAACTGCGCCCCTGTCTTTAATTGAAATCCCTATGGTTTTACCTCTCATTTGTGTAAACAGTCTATTTTCATCTGCAAAAGTGGTGGTTTGCATCCTATGCGGCGACATGCGTTCTTTCTCTGAAGTACTACCTACTGCCAAAACAGAATTGTCTGCTGCACAATACACCATCTTTTTTATTTCTTTATCGTACCAATTATTAGCTATTACACCATGATATTTTGGAGTTGTACCTGTATAAATAGAGGCGTGCCCTGGTCCAGTATATGTTGGCACGTAATTAAAATGATGATTTTTGCAATTAAAGCCTTCATTCATCATACGTTTAAATCCACCATTACCAAACTTATTATAAAAACGTGTTAAATAATCAAATCGCATTTGATCTACCACTATTCCTACTACTAGTTTAGGATTTTCATTTGGGTTATTTATGCTATTTCTCTGTGCTAAACTTGGTTTTATTAATGCAAAAATTAATACAAGCGCTAAAGTATATTTCATTATAAAATTAAATTTATTTAGTTCAAAAATACTTATATAATCGCATCATTATTTAAAATTAAGGTTAAATACCTCTAAGTTTTTTTTACTTTAGCACCAATAATATTTTATATGCAATACCTACATAACATTGGAGCTTATTTCTTGATGATTGTAGAAATGTTTCGTAAGCCTACTAAATGGGCTGTTATGAAACAGTTAATACTAAAAGACGTAGACGATTTAATAATTGGGTCTCTTGGCATAGTCTCTTTTATTTCCTTTTTTGTTGGTGGTGTTGTTACCATTCAAACCGCTTTAAATATTGACAACCCTCTAATACCCAAATATCTGGTAGGTTTTGCTACCAGACAGTCTATTTTACTTGAATTTGCGCCTACATTTATGTCTATAATTATGGCTGGTAAAGTAGGTTCGTTTATCACTTCCAGTATTGGTACTATGCGTGTTACCGAACAAATTGATGCTCTAGAAGTTATGGGTATTAATTCTTTGAATTATTTGGTGTTTCCTAAATTTATTGCGCTGCTTTTATATCCTTTTGTTATTTCAATATCTATGTTTTTGGGTATGCTTGGGGGTATGGCTGCTTGTGTTTATGGAGGATTTAGTACACTTGAAGATTATATTGTTGGTTTACAAATAGACTTTGACACCTTTCATGTAATATATGCGTTTATTAAAACGTTTGTATTTGCTTTTGCGCTTGCTACAATTCCTTCTTTCCATGGTTATTACATGAAAGGAGGCGCTTTAGAAGTTGGTAAAGCCAGTACTACATCGTTTGTATGGACTAGTGTTGTTATTATCGTTTTAAACTATTTTCTAACTCAAATGTTACTAAGCTAATGATTGAAGTTAATAATTTACATAAGTCATTTGGAGACGCAGAAATTTTAAAAGGTATTAGTACAACTTTCGATAAAGGCAAAACCAACCTCATTATAGGGCAAAGTGGCTCTGGTAAAACAGTATTTTTAAAATGTCTTTTAGGGTTATTTAATTACGAAGAAGGCACCATTTCTTACGACGGAAAAATATTTTCACAATTAAGTGAAGATGAAAAACGTAATTTAAGATCGGAAATAGGCATGGTTTTTCAAGGTAGTGCTCTTTTTGACTCTATGACTATTGCCGAAAATGTTAAATTCCCTTTACAAATGTTTACAAAACAGAGTAAAAGCGAAATGGATGATCGTGTAGATTTTGTTTTAAAACGTGTAAATTTAGATGGTGCCCATAATAAAATGCCAAGCGAAGCTTCTGGTGGCATGCAAAAACGTGTGGCTATTGCTCGAGCTATTGTTAATAATCCTAAGTATTTATTTTGTGATGAACCTAACTCTGGATTAGATCCTAAAACTGCTATTGTAATAGATAATTTAATTCAGGAGATTACCCAAGAGTACCAAATCACTACTGTTATTAATTCTCATGATATGAATTCGGTTATGGAAATAGGTGAAAAGATCGTTTTTTTAAAAAATGGTCTAAAAGAGTGGGAAGGTTCTAAACACAACATTTTTAAAACAGATAATGCTACGGTAACCGATTTTGTTTACTCTTCAAACTTATTTAAAAAGGTACGCAGAATGTATAATGAAGAAAATGAGTAATACCATTTGCAATTTGAATTTACTAGGTTATAATGCGCCTTTTAAAATTCTAGTTCAACATAAAAAAGAAACGTAGCTACTGCAATGTTTAATTTTTCTATCTGCTATAATTTCAAAATACATCATTTTCCCTTTCCAGTAAATTCAAAATACAAATGGTATAAGTACATCTAACTCTACTCTCTATCTTGTACAAATATTTACCTGCGTAAGCTACTTCTCTATCATTCCATTTTTCTCCATCTCAAGAAGTAATTCTATATCTATGGTTTTCATCGTTTAAATAATGATACCAACACCAACCGCTATCTTTTATAAATGCTTCATGTTGGAGGTCCCATGCTATAGGGTGAAACTTGTTTAAATAGGTATACATTTCTGCTCCAGCTGCTAAAAATGCTCCAATACCATAAACTTCTGTATAATCTTTAAAACTTTCTCCTGGTGCAGCTCCAATAGGTTGTACATAGCCTAACATGCCTTCTTCATTAACGCATTTAGTTAAAGCATTCCAAGCTTTGAATAATATTGGTTCATATGTTTCTTTATCCAGTAATCCGTTATTTATTCCCCAAGCAATTCCATATGTAAAAAACGATGTTCCGCTAGTTTCTACAGTTTGATAAATGTCTAAACCTCCTAAAAGACCTCCAGACCATGTTCCATCCTTCCTCTGCGTTTTTATCAAGGTTTCTGCAATTTTTTTAAAGATATCTTCATAAAAAGCTCTTCCTTTCCAGTCTTTAGGCAAATCAGGAAGCATTAAAGCTAAACCACCAAAAACCCAACCATTACCACGCGACCAGAATATTTTATTACCGTTCTTTTCTCGTTTATCAAAATAAGATTTGTCTCTAAAAAATAGTTGCTCCTCGTTATCCCAAAGTTCATCATAAGTCATATGGTACTGTCTATCCATAAACTCTAAATACTTTTTATCTTTTGTTACTTTGGCTAATCTTGCCCATACGGGAGGGGCCATAAATAACGCATCGCACCAATCCCAGTGATAGTCGTTTGCCTTATCACTTTTCATTATAGAATCAAATTGTGTTTTTATAGGCTCTATTGTGGCATACCTCTTTAGCTTTATATTTTGATGAAGACTTAAATACATTTGTCCTACGGCATGATCATCTGCATGATACAAACGCTTATATAATTTCCATTTGTTCCTATCGCCTAATTCTACTAACCAATTAATATATTGAGGGTAGTGAGATACTTTAGTTAATTCGAACATACCAGAATACAGAGCTGCATTTGTCCAATCTAATTCATGGTGCTTATTTCTGTTATGCCATTTTTTTCTATTTTCTGGAGATGGTAATGCTCTATATTTCCCCATTTCTTCAAAAGTTTCTATTTGCCAATTAGCAACTTTTTCTGTTATCTTTAAAACATCTTTTTGATTAGGTTTCTTTATTACATCTTCTTGTTTTTGGCAATTGAAACAAAGAGAAAACATCAAAAAATAAAAAATAATTTGTCGCATAAAATATAGTTTAGTTTTAAAACAGTAATACAATCGATTGTATCCTCAAAAATAAACATCATTTTATGAATAAAAAATTATTTATTCATTTAGGCAATTAATTAAGGTGAGTTTTCAATTTAAGAATCTTAGATAAAAGTCAATAAATAGGTTAGATTCAACTTATAATTACGATAGACTAGCTGGCTAGTTTATTGTAATTTAAGGAAGAAAATGACGTATTTAGTGGTTTTTAGCTAGAAACTAATAAATTTCTGTTGCTTTTAAGAGTAATGTAATACATCTATTTAGGGTTAAGTTATTGATATATAGTTTTTATTTTTTAAAAAATAGTGCTTAGGTCGAACTCACATTAATTAACTCTTTTAACTACTAAAGAATCTAAATCTAGTTTTTGCTTAAACCATTTTTCAAGTTTAAGCCTTTCTTGTTTTCTCGTATTTTCTTTAGTTAAAGAATCTATCCATTTTACATGAAAAACTGAAATTGTATCCTGTTTTTTAAAATTTGAAGTTATTACATTAGAAAAAGACAAACTTTCAATATTTTCATAATTTATTTTAACTTCTTCGGTTAATTCTTTAAAAGGAATTTGATCACGCTCTAACCTTGACAACTTCCTTACTCTATCTTCTAAGTATGAAATTTTTTGTTGCTGTGACATTAAATCTAAAGAATCACGTGTACGCAATTCTTCCATGTATTCTAAATTGTTAACTGTTCTGTTTTTAACTTGATTAATATATAATTTCGTGTTTTCTAAGGCTCCATAATTTGTTAATCTTTGTTCAAGTAAATCCTTAGTAGAATCAGGAATTTCATCAGTTCCAAAAGGAATTAACTCAATGATGGATTCTCCATCTTTATTATAGGTATATGTTGCGTTTTTTTCTATGTAATTAGAATTTGGTAATGCTTTAAGTTCATTTTTCACAAAAGCTTTAGCATCATTTTTAAAATTACTTTCGCGCAATACATTTAAAAAAGTTAAAACAGCTGGAATCATTACAATAATCGCTAAAACAGAAGCTAATCGAGCTGTGCGTTTGCGTTTAGCCGAATTGGCATATTTTAGCATAGGAAAACGTAACACCTTTAATACTAAAAATGTTGCCAAAGCAATAAAAATAGTATTAATCGTAAATAAATACATTGCTCCTAAAAAATACTCAAAATTCCCTTTTGCCAACCCGTAACCAGCAGTACAAAGAGGAGGCATTAATGCTGTTGCTATTGCTACACCAAAAATAACCGATGCTATCGTTCCTTTCTTTGTTCTAGCTATAATTAGAGCTAAACCACCAAAAAATGCTATTAAAACATCTCTAATATCTGGTTTAGTTCTTGCAAAAAGCTCTGATGTTTCTTCACTTAAAGGGAAAAACTTAAAAAATAAAAATGCGGTTAATAAACTCAACACGATCATGGTTGCTAAGTTTATTAAAGACCGTTTTAAGGTATCAATATCATTAATAGCTATAGACATGCCTATTCCTAAAATTGGTCCCATAAGTGGAGAAATTAACATGGCTCCAATAACAACTGCCGTAGAATTAGCATTCAAACCTACCGAAGCCACAAAAATGGAACAGATTAATATCCAGGCGGTTGCGCCTTTAAAAGGGATATCTCCTTTTATAGCTTCTACTGTAGCATCTCTATCGGTATCGTCTCTAAAGTCTAATAGTTCTCTAAAAAAAGTAGTAATACTTTGCCATAAACCTTGGGCATCTTTTTTTACTGCTTTTTTGGATTCTTCTACATTTTGTTTTTTTTCTACTTCTTCTTCAGAAAAATTAAACTTACTTTCTTCCATCGATATTTACTTTAGAAACTATTTTATTTATAAACGAACATACTATATACAACTTAAATTTACTTTACAGCAATTTCAAATTATAACTGGTATTAAATTTAGAAAAACTATGTTTATCACAGGTATTAAACTAAAAATAAATGCCCAAACAGCATTTATTTTTAGTTTTTCATGAAATTTTTATAGGTATAGGACACTTTTTATCCTAAATGGTCACCATAGGTTATCTTAACTTTTTGAAGTACCTTTTTTATATCTTGTTCTTTGGTTTTAGGGTAAATTAGTAATACATCGTCTTTGTCTACAATGATATAATCTTTTAATCCATCCACAACTACTAGTTTATCATTTTTAGTACGAATCATGTTTCCTGAAGCATCCTCTGCGAGTACTCTTGCGTTAACTACCGCATTATTGGCTTCATCTTTATCTAGCTTATCATATAAGCTTCCCCATGTTCCTAAATCATTCCAATCAAATTCTGCTGCTATTACATATACATTATTTGATTTTTCCATGATAGCGTAATCTACAGAGATGTTTTGTGCTTTTGGGTAATTCTCTCTTATGAAATCATCTTCAAAATCGGTATTATACACCTCTATTCCTTTTTCAAATAAGGCAAATAATTCTGGTTGATTATTCTTAAAAGCATTTACTACGGTATTGGCACTCCACATAAAGATCCCTGCATTCCAAAGAAAATTACCTTGTGCTATAAACTCTTTTGCGGTCTGGTAATCTGGCTTTTCTCTAAATTGATTTACTTTTTTTACACTTTCGTCTTTAGATTTATCAAACTCTATATAACCATACCCTGTATTTGGAAAAGCAGGTTTAATACCTAAAGTCATTAAAGCCTTATTTTCTGAACAAAAATCGAAAGCTTGTTTTACATTTTTTGAAAATGCTTGTTCATCTTCTATCCAGTGGTCACTGGGGGCAACAATCATTACTGCATCTGGGTTGTCTTTCTGTATTTTTAGAGATGCATATAAAATACATGGTGCTGTATTTCTCATGGCTGGCTCCAAAACGACTTGTCTTGGCTTAACTTCTGGTAATTGTTCCAATACCAAATCATTATATTTCTTATTTGTTAAAATAAAAATGTTTTCTTTTGGAATTAAATGAGCTAATCTGTGAAACGTTTTTTGAATTAGTGTATCTCCTGTCCCCAACATATCATGAAATTGCTTTGGAAACTTCTGAGTACTCACAGGCCAAAACCTAGATCCTACTCCTCCAGCCATTAAAATGGCATAATAATTTTTATTCATTATTTTATTTTAGTAATTCTACTTCTGCATTTGGATTAAACAAATATAACTTTCCTGTTTTTATTTCGGTACACTCAAAACGTTTAACTCGTTTTTTTTCCATTTTAAATATTCTACCGTTGTACAACTTAAATTTACTTCCGTATGGCACTTCAAAAATATAAGTTTTATCGTTAGGCGTATCAAATTGTTTTAATGCTAATGATAATTTCGTATCAGTATCACTACTTGCTTTTGGGTTTTTAAAATGCTGCGCTAAAAGAGGTAATAACTTATTTGGAAATATATCTGGATTTAAAAATGGTAGCATTAAATGCTGAAATGTACATTTCCATTCTATGCCATGAGGTTTTATATATCTACCATACTTTTTATAAGCCTCAAAATGGGCAATTTCATGAATTAGCGTGATTAAAAACCGGTATTTATTTAAGTTTGAATTAACCGTAATTTGATGTTTTCCATTGGGCAAAGCTCTATAATCTCCATGTCGTGTTTTACGTTCGTTTTTTATTTTAACAATAAGGTTATCGCACTTTAAAAGTAGGGTTACTTTAGAAATTGCTTCTTGTGGTATAAAATTTATAAGATTTTGCTCCATGGAAACAAAAAGTAGTTTAATAAATTATACCAAATCTACTATAAAATGCACCATATAATTCGCTTCTTTCACATGATTTCTGCATTATAAAAATAAACAATAGCTAAGGCTATTCTTGATTTTTATGCTGAACTCCCGTAAAATAATTCAAATTAGTTATAGCGCATTTTATAGTAGATTTGGTATTACTTTAATTTTTAATACTTATGATATTTGATATGTCTTCAATTTTCACCAAATATAACCCTGAAGTTATTTTTAATGGAAATTTTATAGTCGAAATATTCGTATCATTATCAAACTCTCTTTGAACTTTTATTAACCTTCCTTGAAGATCATATACTAAAATTATATCACTTGGATTAGTATTGGTTATAAAAATTTCATGATCGGTTACAGGATTGGGGTAAAGTATTATATTAGGTTTATTATCATTATTTTCCTTTATCTCCTTAAAGTAATTAATAGCATAATTGTAAGCATCTACCCCTATTTTCTCTCCTATTAAACGCCCTGGTAAATCATCTACAGGTGGATGAATCCCTCCCCAAATTCTACTCAAACTAGTTTGATCTGAAGCGTCTCTATAAGTAGCCCATTGCAATTTTATGTCTACCGATGGACCTTTTTCAAAAACTAAAAACTCATCTTTTTTAGCAACAAACTCTCCCACACCTCCTGGAAAAAATTCATCTCCTGTAATTAATGTCATTACTTCTGCTGCAGCTCTTGAAAATGTTGAATGCCCTGAAACATATCCTGCAAATGGAGGCGTTACAAATGATGGGCGTTGATATGGCCACCAATTTTCTGCTAAAATCCAATCTACACCCGCTACATCTGTCGTAGCATTACTAATAAAGCTATGCCCTTTCCATGCTTTAAGTTTTATTTTTCCAATATTTTCATTGTGTACTCCTGCAAGTATATCTCCTTCTTTTACCTGTTCAATATAACCTTCTATTAAATGTAACCCTCCAATATGGTAATTAGGCAAACTTTCATTTGAGCTCTGCCCTAATTCTGCCATATATCTTATAGCAGATATAGGACGTATATAATCATACCACCCTTTTATACTCCACGCTGAAATAGCAGCATCATGTAAGGCTCCTCCCATTATAAAATAGGACTTCACATCCCACTCTAATGGGCTTAACTCATTTCCTTCACCATTAAATCTACGTTGAAATAATGGATGATCATTAACATAATTTAGAATTGTAAACCAATGTCCAGGAGGCGTCTCGGAATTCGGTCCATCTGCCCAAAACTCTGCTAATACCCTAGCATAATCTGCTCTAGGCACCATCTGGGTCTTGTAAGCCTTTCCTGTTTTAGGATTTACACTATGCCCTTTACTAATGTCCCCACCTTCAAACGCTTTATAAAATAGTTTATAATCTGAAAACGAATTTGGTATGGAGCTTATATCAATATTGCCAATACTTTTTGGAGATATGTCCCACATAATTCCATCTGAAGGATCTAAATGAGAACTCCAAATAGACACTAAAGAAAAATTCCACTTATATAAATCGCTTACAACCGAATTATTTACAATATCCAACATAGGCGGACTTCCTGGGTCATTGTATATATTGTATGCGCCTTCTTCCCTTTCTTTTGTTGTTTTTTCTTCTTGTGATAATGCAAATGGATAGACATTTCCCCACTCTGGACCTAAAAAATTTGGAGTAGAACTTGTAATTTCATTTCCACTTTGATCAATAAAGGTTCCAAAACTTAAAGGCTGCCAACGATTTGGATACAAGATACCTGTCTCGTTTTCTCGAGATGTAAGTTTTAATGGAGGGTTGACTGGTGAATAATGATTACTTGCATATAAAAGAGACTCATTGGAGCCATCTATTTTCCCATAATCTATTATTGTTTTTGCAATAAAATTACCTAAAGCAGATGAGTTTCCAGAGGCATAGTTAGTCGACTCAAAATTGGTGTCATAACCAAATTGGTCCATTATCAAATCAAAACGTTTTAAACTATTTTCGGCTCCAGGAGAAAGCTTAAAACGATGGTTTAATAAACGATATAAGGCATAACTTATTGCCCGTTTTAGTGCTTTATCAACAGGCTCATCTGTTGTAAAACCAGCAAAATTAGATACAAAACCATTTTGAGTATTACCTATTAAATAAGGTTTTGCTTTCTCATTAAATATAGCCCATATATCATATAAAGCAATTGAAGCGTGAAAAAGATTTCTTGCATGTATTGTAGGTCTCGCAAAATCATTCCTTATTGCTTCTAATAATGCTTCATTCCATATTCTGGCAATAGAAACTTCTTTTGATACATTATTTAAGTTTAAAACAACTTTAAGCTCTTGCTTTTCGCTAATGCAACCATTATTTTCTTCTACTAATGTAATTTGTCCTTCTTCATTTAATTCCCATTTAATTTTAACCTCTCCTGTCCCCTGACCATCTATAATGTGTCCGCCTTCAACATTCCAGATAGCTCTGGATCCACTAGCTAAATCATAATTATAGGTTTCTATATTATTTAAACTTGATGTTGTTGTTCCTTGAATTTCTTTAGGTATTATATACTCACAATTGTTATCAGATTTTGTAGCATTAGGATTATAACTACATGAATTAGGATCTATGCATCCTATTATTTTTTCACTAGGTGGTATATTTAAAACTTCATAACCTTTACCTTCAATAAGTTTAATCGTTATATTGGTATTTAAATTATGAAAAGATTCGATAATTCCTGAAGGCCACTTTATTTGCAACTCTTCTATTTGATCAATTTCTCCCAAACCAAAATGGACAGGCTTTAAACTTTGAGACATAAAACCTAGTCCTGTATAATATTGTTTAAAAGTACCTTTATTTGTTATTAATGTAAGCGTTGTTCCTATTGCATCTCTATTAGAAACTGTACCTTCAAGTAAAACTTTTAACCAATTTAATGTAATCAAGTTATTAATTTCTAAGGATGTATTTTCATAAAAAAAAGAAGGTCTATCGGCATTACTTACAAATATATCTAAGTCTCCATCATTATCATAATCAAAATCTGTAGCTTGGGTACTCATAGTCATTTCATTTAATCCTAATGACTGTTCAAAAAAAGTATTACTCCCTTCTATTGTTTGATTTAAAAAGAAGGTGTTTTGTTGTGCTCCCTGAAATAAAAACCCATTAACCACAAATAAATCTTCATCACCATCTAAATCAAAATCAAAAAAATTACTACCCCAAGCCCATCCTGTTTGTTTCACTAGCTTTTCTGAAGAAATATTAGAAAAAAAATTGTTCCCATTATTTTCAAGCAAACCATTATCGTTAATTGAAGAAATAAAAAAGTCAAAATCGCCATCGTTATCGTAATCACTTATATCGATCCCCATATCATTACCTATATCTCTACTGCTAAGACCATAAGTATTTGCTTGTTCTATAAAACTTTCTCCATTTATATTAATGAATAAATTATTATCATGTTCAGCATCATTAACAACGTATACGTCTTGCCATCCATCATCATTAAAATCAAAAGGGATAACACTATAACTTACAGGTGTTTCGATAGCGGTTATCCCTGATGAAATACTTACATCTGTAAAAGTTCCATCTCCATTATTTTTATAAAGTATATTATTATCACAGAAATCCCAACTACAAATAAATAAATCTAGAAAACTATCATTATTGTAATCTAGCCAAGAAGCTCCCATATTCAAGCAACCATTATGTTCTAGTAACCCAGAAGCTTTAGTTACGTCTATAAAAGTACCATCTCCTCTATTTCGAAATAATTGAATTTTTTCATAATGAGTAAAAAAAAGATCTAAAAAACCATCATTATCATAATCTCCCCAAAAGACACCAAACTTAAACCCATCTAACCCTCTAATATTTACTTCTAAATCTTTTTCTCTTTTCAATAGATCGGTCAGTCCTGATATTTCGGTAACATCTGTAAATGAACCGTCATTATTATTTCTAAATAGTCTACTGCGTGATTTTGCTATTCCTAGTATATCTTTTTCTTTAGCTACAACAAAGACATCTAAATCTAGGTCATTATCATAATCTGCTACTGCCACTCCATGATTTTCTTCTAATGTATCTAACCCTGTATAAGTTTCTGCTCTTACAAATGTTTGCGAAGTAGTTCTAGTTGTAAAAAAAATCAAGAAAAAAAAGTAGAAATAATATAAAATAACTCTCATATTTCTTATGGTATCTAACTCTCTAAAGGTAATAAAAAATAAACGTTAGTGGATCTTCTTAAATTTATAAAGCATACGAACTAATATATTCTGAAAAACACTACTGAATTGACCATAGCATCATAGGTTACATTATACTATTTGCAGGCTTTCTCAGACTCCTTAAATCATTTCAATCAAACTAAGCTGAGATAAAACATTATTTGATGTTTCCCTTTAGGCAAAGTTCTATAATCATCATCTAAAAGCTTTAATACCATTTCCAACTTAAATTTACTCAATAAAACGTCATCTAAGCCAAAAATCTATTATTTTTCTTATGAATAAACTACCTCGGGGCAAGCCTCGGAGCATTTAAATCTTGATTATAGAGTAAATTTAAATCAGAACTGATATTATACCAATTCTTCCATAAAATGCAACATATAATTGGTTTCTTTTACACGATTTCTGCGTTACAAAAATAAACCATAAGCTAAGGCTATGCTTGATTTTTTAGCCTTGAACTCCTGTAAAATAATTCAAATTATTTATATCGCATTTTATAAAAAAATTGGTATAACATTCTGGAAATTGCCTATTCTGGGATAAAGCTCTGTAATTTGTTTGCTTTGTCTCTAAAATATTAGATTTATTGATAAGACTTGTTTTTACTTTGCCAATAAAATCAGCTAAACTCTTTTGCAACAAATATCTAAATTAACGTGAATTCGATTTAAGAATCGTAGATAAAATTCAATAAACATGCTAGATTCAACTTATAATTACAATAGACTAGCGCGCTAGTTTATTGTAATTTAAGGAAGAAGATATCGTGTTTAGTGGTTTTTAGCTAGAATTTAATACATTTTCATAGTCTCAAGAGCGACATAATACACTTGTTTAAATTAAGTTATTAATAGAGAGGTGTTTGTGTTTTAAAAAATAGTGTTCTTAGGTCGAACTCAGGTTAAATTACAACATCTCCAACAAGCCATCCATACTATCAAAAGTATTTGTAGCTTCTTTTAGCAATTCATTTTTATAATCATGTTCTGTATATCCAAACACATCAAAGTTTCCTGCTTTTGCTGCTCTAACACCTGAAACACTATCTTCTATAACTAAGCATTCTTCGGGTTTAAATCCCATAGTTTTTGCTGCCCATAAAAACACATCGGGTTCTGGTTTCCATTTTTGGATAGTGTAACAGCTAAAAATTTTGCCTTCAAAAAATGGTAAAAGCCCTGTTGCTTCTAAGTTTAATCGAATTTTATTTTCTGGCCCACTAGAGGCGACACAAAACGGTAGTTTTAAATTTTCAACCACATCTTTTATGCCTTTTATGGGTTGTATATGTTCTTTAAATGCTTTAAAACTATTTACGCGATAATCGGCTTCAAAAGTATCTGGTAATGGTTTTCCTGTTAGCTCGGATATTAATGCCATGCAAGAATTAAAAGATTTCCCTTTTAATTCTACTAGGGATTTCTCAAAACTCATATTAGCTCCTAATGTATTAGCCATATCTACCAAAGTGCCTATGGCTATAGATTCACTATCTATTAAAACTCCATCACAATCAAAAATGATGCATTTGTATTTGCTCATCTACTTTAAATTCTTTTAAATACTAGTTATATTAATACCATTTATAATCTTGATTCGCAAAAATACTCACTTTGTATTTGTTATAAAAACAGAGATGTTTTGAAAAGCGTGTGCACCTTTTAAATTATGGAAAAACTTATGAGCACCCTACTATTGTATATTATACAATTAGGAGAATAGTTTCTGCCTTTTTTACATTTACATTTAATAAGTCAAAGTCACAAGGTACAGGCTGGTGGTTCTGCAACTGGGATGTTAGCTTGGTCTTGAGTAGTTTCCTTACTACAAGATACTACTAAAATAATTGTTATTGCTAAAAGAATTAAATACGTTTTTTTCATATTTGGGGTTATTTATAAATGATTAAATAGGTTAATTAATCACACGTATTATTCGCTTTAATTATGTTAGTAACATCAGTGCTACTTTCATCAAAACATCGCCCTCCAGTAACGGTGTTATTTGTGAAATTTAGATCCGAACACCCTGCACTAATTATAATAATACCATCTTTAAAGGTGTTGCTTAATATATTCCCTACAGATGCTCTTACCGTTCTAATACCAGAATTATGACATAAATTATTTTTAAAGAAAAACCCTCTTATTTTATTAAAACTGGAATTAGTATTCCCTGTAGAGGTCGCCTCATTATTTTCAATAGTGATACGAAAATCTTTTTGTGCTTCTTCTAAATTCACACTGGTAAATCTAAAAGGCGATCCAACCACTTCAATAGTATTGTCTATTATAGTTACGTTATCAATATACTCACTTACTTTATTAGCGATACCTTCGCTTCTCTCACGATTACTTGTAATAGTATTATTTCTTATTTTAGAATCTCTTGAGTTTAATATTTGTATTCCGCTTTTACAATTTGTAATTATATTACTGTGAAGATCTATTCCTGGATCTTGTAGAAAGATACCTTTATCAAAACCAATTATTGTATTTTCATATACTTGATTATCTGAGTTACGTTCTTTCCCGTGCCCTCTAGGATCATTCATGCCGGCCAAAATTGCAGTTTTAGAGTTTTTTGTAGGGTTTTCGAATGTATTATTTCTTACTATAGACCCTATGGTTTCTCCCATAGCAATGGTACTTTCCATGTTGTTACCTTCATAAGTTATGTAATGTCCTCTAGCGTTTATAAAGCCTCCTTTTTCTGAACCTCGTTCTGTATTATTACGAATAATTACATTTTCAACAATTTCAAACTTAGTTCCATTAGACCAAACAGGTTCTATATCTATAGCCCATTGGGGAGCAGTTCCAATAGATTTATCGGTAGATATCCCAGAATCGATTAATTCGTTTTCTTCGATTATAAGTTCTTTACCTCCTGTAATACTAATACCATTTCTTCGGGCTCTTATAATGGTATTTCCTGTAATTAATACATCTTCAGAAAAGGTATAGTGAGGATCAAATGTGTGTCCGAAATCATGAATATTAATACCATCACCTGTAGCATCTGTTATTGTTATGTTTTTAATGGTTACATTTTTTGAGCCGTCAACATTAACACAATGCCCCCATTCATGGGTTCCTTCGCTAGAATAATCATGTTCATCTCTATCTCCATACAAATTACCTCCTTCAACAATTACATTATTTGCAGTAAAAATCCCCAAAAGAGATGGTTGTCTAAAATCATTAGGTTGCATACGTATGTGAGTATTATTACTCATTTTTAAATGAAAGTCTGCAGGTATACTAATTGCAGCTTGAGAAGGTCTGAAATTAGATTTAATTTCTACCACATTAAAATAAGCATCCATGTTATCAATTAAGAATTTAGAAGCACCTAGTTCTTTTATAGTAACCATGTTTTCTTCTAAAGCATCTCTATTTTTTCTGGCTATATCATCATTTACTATTCCTTCTGTAATGCCCCATCTATCGGGAATAAATTCGAATTCATTTTTAGTAAGCTTAATATCACCTTCAATACTTAAGGTAGCGTTTAATAATTCACCGTCAATTTTCCCATTACCAGCAAAACTTAAAGCTCCATTTTTTAATTCTCCTTTCTCAAATTTTAAGGTAACCCCTTTAGGGAGATTAACTGTTTTTCCTTCTAAGTCTAAATTACAATCTATTAATACTGTTTCGTTTTCTTTTATAGTAGATAAATCGAAGTCACAATCTTTTATAGCTGTATCCTCTGGTTCTGCAGGAGCTGGTTTTTCTGAAGTATCTTCTTCTATTACAGGTTCGCTAACTGTGTCTTTACTACAAGATGTTATTAATAATATACTAAAGATTAATAAAATTATTTTTTTCATTTTAGGAGCTATTTTAATTACAAGTATTATTATCAATGTTTATGTTAACACCATCTGTAGTATTCACTTTAACACATTCTAAATTAGTCCCAGTCACTTTTATGTTATTATCTTTAATGGTTAAGTTTTTACAACCAGCGTCTAATCTAATACCATTTGCAACTGTAGAAGTAATCGTATTCGCAATAAACGTAGCGTTTTCAGAATTAACAATTCTTAAACCACCTTCATTAATGGTGTTTTCATTAAATTCAAAACCATGTGCATTGCTAAATGTATTCGTACTTGTAGAGGTAATCGTATTATGGGTTATCATTAATTTAAAATCTTCTTGTCCGTTTTCGTGATTTACATTAACAAATTTCAGAGGCGTTCTTGTGACATCAATACTATTTCCTTTTGATACTCCTCCGACAAGAACATTATCCATATATTCTACAGTAGGATGACTTACAATGCCATCGCTACTATCTCTATTACTTTTAATTGTATTGTTATATAGTTTAGATTCTCTAATAGTTCCTATTGTAATTCCCACTTTACAATTAGAAATTTCATTGTCATAAACTTCTAAATCTTTATTTGTCATTACAATACCTACAGAGTAATCTTTAATAATATTACCATACACTTTATTGCCATAGTTTTTATCATAAACATCATCTCTACCTGCTACAATAGCAATACCTCTATCTGTATTTTTAGGTGTTTTCCCTGTAATTTTATTATGTCTAATAATAGTCCCTATAGAAGTAGAATAGGAGATACTATTTTCGAAGGTATTATCCTCAATAGTTACTCTATCCCCAGTGTGAACAGTAACCGCTCCAATACGACTTCCACTTTCGGTATTATTTTTTATAATAATATCTTCAGCAATTTCGGAAATACCCCGTGGATTTCCATGTCTTACAGCTTCTACATCTATTCCAAAACCAGGAGCTACTCCTCTAGATTTTTCGGTATGAATACTGGCATCTATAAACTCATTTTTTTCTACAATTATATTACGCCCGTCTGTTATAGAAATTTGGTTACGTCTACTCCTAATCATTGTATTATTTGTAATTAAAACATTATCACAATACGTATAATTAGGATCGAATGAATGGCCTAACGCATGAACATCAATAGCATCGCCAGTTGCATCTATAAATGTTATATTCTTAAAAACTGAATTTTTAGTACCGGTTATGCGCAAAAGATGACCCCATTCATGTGTGCTGCTTATTGTGGTGTAGTCATGCTCATCTCTATCGCCATGTAATATCCCACCATCAATCGTTACATTGTTTGCTGTAAAAGTGGCGAGTAAGGTTGGTCTTATCGCTCCATTAGGCTGCATTCTAAGATGCGTATTGTCTGTCATCTTTAATGTGAAATCAGACTTAGGTAATGTAATAGCAGTAAGAGAAGGGAATTGTGTAGGGGCTGTTTTATATTCATCAACATTAAAATAAGCATCCATCTTATCAATTTTAAAGATTAGACCGCCTAAATCATTAATTTTTTGCATGGTTTCTTCAAAAATATCCCTGTTTTCTCTTGAAACTTCATCAGTAGTTTTTCCTTCTACAATCGCCCATCGATTAGGAATAAATTCAAATTCATTACTAATTAATTGCGTTTTTCCATCTATTGTAACAGAAGCATTTAACAACCTTCCATCAATTTTTCCATTTTCAGTAAAATTTAATGTTCCGTTTTTTATGTCTCCTTTGTCAAATGTAATAGTTACATTTTTAGGTAGATTAATTGTTTTACCTTCTAAATCTAAAATACAATCTATAACTATCGTTTCTCCTTCTTTTGTATTTGATAAATCAAAGTCACAAGGGGTAGTTGCGATAACTGTTGGTTCTGGTGTTGTGGGAGTTTCACCGGTAGGTTCTTCGTTAGAAGTCTCATCGGTACTATCTTTACTACAGGATATAAAAGACAATACTAATAAGAGGTATATTATATTTTTTATATTTTTCATATTTGTAATAGTTTAATTACATGTGTTGTTTTCTATGGTAAGGTTAACGCCATCTGTTCCATTAACCTTTATACATTCAAGGTTTCTCCCCATAATGATGAGATTATTTTTAGTAATGTTTAAATCTTTACATCCTTCGTCTATTCGTATTCCGTTACTTGTTGTTGAATTTATATTATTATTACGAACACTACCCTTTTCTGCATTTACTAATCTAATGCCTCCATTTTTAAACGTATTTGTATCTATGGAAAATCCTTTTGTGTTGCTTATTGTAGCGCCATTTTTCATGAAGAGATTTTCTCTTATATCGAATAAAAAGTTACGATGTGTGTCCTCGATATTAATTCCAACAATTAAAAGTGCAAATCTTTTTACATCTACACTATTGTTTTCTACAATTAGCTGATCGTAATATGTTGCTTGAGCAGAACTTACAATACCATCACTATTGTCTTTAGAGCTTATAATTTCATTTTTAAAAACCTTAGATTTAGTAATTGTCTCTATACTTAAACCTACTTTACAGTCTGAAATTTTATTATCAAAAACTTCTAAATCTGTATTAGATAAAGCAATTCCGGTAGAATAGCCAGTAATAGTATTACCAAAAACTTTACTACCAAAATTACGATCAAAAAGATCTGTTCTACCGGCTGTAATGGCAATACCATTACTTTTTGCTTTATCTGAGAGAGCCTTGAAAAAATTATTTTTAATGATAATCTCTGTGGCTGTGGAATACGATATGCCATTATCCATTGTATTTCCTTCGAATGTAACTCGGTCTCCAGTATGTACTGTAAAACCTCCTACACGACTACCTCGTTCTGTATTATTTAGTATACTTATTTTTTCTGCTATTTGTTGCGGCCCTAGTGGATTATTACCTCGTACCGGCTCTATATCTATTGCAAACCCAGGAGCTACACCTTGAGAATTATCTGTATGAATACTAGCATCTATAAATTGATTGTTTTCTACTACGATATCAAAACCATCGGTAATTGACATTTGGTTACGTCTATTTCGTAAAAAAATATTATCCATAACTGTAACATTACTAGATTGTGTATAATGCGAATCCCATGAGTGTCCTAGTGCAGATATTGCTAAACCATCACCTGTTGCATCTTGCATGGTAACTCCAGTAACTTTTATGTTTTGGGACGCTTTTATACTAATTAAAGTAGGCCACTCGTGTGTCCCTCCACTAGAATAATCGTGTTCATCTCTTTCTCCATGTAAAATACCACCTTCAATAGTCACATTATCCACGCTTAATACAGATAACAAAACAGGTTGTTTATAGGCATTTGGCTGCATACGAAGGTGTGTGTTCTCGGTCATTATTAAATGAAAATTAGAAGGAAATGTAATCGCAAACACTGTTGGAACTGGTTTCCCTGAAGGTTCGTCTACCTTAAAATAGGCATCCATCTTATCGATATAGAATTTAGTCCCTCCAATTTTCTTTATGAATATAAAAATGGCTTTTAATTTATCTTTATTGTCACTAGCAATTTCATCATTCACTTCACCTTCTACAATATCCCACCTACTGGGAATAAATTTAAATTCGGTACTCGTAAGTTGCACGTCGCCTTCAATAGAAAGTGATGCATTTAGAAGTTCTCCATCAATTTTTCCGCTATTTCCAAAATTTAAGGTTCCGTTGATAATATCTCCCTTGTCATATACAAGAGTTACATTTTTAGGAAGTGTTATTGTTTTTCCTTGTAAATCTAAAATACAATTAAGAGTAATTGTTTCTCCTTCTTTTATATTTAACAAATTAAAGTCACAAGATGTTACAACTGGAGGGTCTGGTTCGTTGGGTTCTGGATTTTCTTCTGTGTCTTCTACTGGTTGTTGTATAATAGGTTCTTCAACAGCATCTTTAGTACACGAAATAAACGCTATTAAAAAGTAGGCGAAATAAAATATTTTTAAGGTCTTTTTCATTACTTTGGGGTTGTAATACCAATTGCAATGTTAAATTACTCAATTAAAATGTGCCTTTTTGCACCATACTTCAAAATAAAAAAGGCGCGTAGCTAAGGCTATGAGCAATTTTTATTTTGAAGTATAACACAAAAATCTATCATTTTTCTTATCTGTAATTTAACATCAGAATTGGTATAATAGAGAGCAAAATAACTTTATTATACGATGATTTATAATAATTTAACCAAATTCTAAGTATACTTTTGTATATCCATAATTTATAAAATAGAAACACATGAGCATTTTAAAAGATAAATTCTCTAACTCAACTACAGACGATGAATGTAAAGTTTTTATTCGCCCAATTAGAGATGTAATAGACATAATAGGTAGCAAATGGAGTTTACCTATACTTGTAGCCCTTTCCTTTAAAAATCATAGATTTAAAGAGTTAAAAGCACAAATTTCTGGCATCACTCCTAGAATGTTATCTAAAGAACTAAAAAATTTAGAACTAAATTATATGGTTAATAAAATTAGTTTGAATGATTCTAATACTATTGTAGAATATAGCTTAACTAGTCATGGTAAATCATTAGATGAAATATTAGTTGCCATGAGAACTTGGGGGAAAGTACATAGAGAAAAAACTATAAAATAACTATTACTAAAATTAATTACGAATCTAAATCATTCTTAATCAATTCCATAAAAAAAATAAAAAATTATTTGATAGTTTTACTAGCTATGGTGTAGAGTTAGCTACTTGTAACAATTTACCGTTGTAATATTTGTTACCTGTAAGTGAAAAATCAAAAATATATTCTGCCATTTCTAAAGCTGTAATTGGTGCTTGGTAACCGGGAAAGGCTTCTTCCAGCATTTCGGTTTGTACAGCTCCTAAAGCTAAAACATTAAATGAAATTTTAGATTCTTTATATTCTTCTGCTAATAACTCTGTTAATGTAATTACAGCGGCTTTACTTGAGCTATACGCCGCTAAACCTGGAAACTTCATACTTCCCTGCACACCTCCCATAGAACTAATGGTTACCACATGACTCCCTTGATTCATAAAGGGCAATACTACTCTGGTTAATTCTGAGACTCCAAAAACATTAGTTCTATAGACGTTCTCAAAATCTTGAATTGTAGTTTCTGAAAAAGGTTTATTTAATAATGCCCCTGCATTATTGATTAGCACATCTACCCTTTGCCAATCTTTATTAATAAACTGTTCTACTTTGTTGTATGCCGATGTGTCATTTAAATCAAAAGAAAATGTTGTCACATTTTTTAAAGCTAATTCTTTTATAGGATTTTCATTTCTTGAAAGTGCTAAAACATTATGTCCCGCTTTAGAGAACAATTGTACTAATTGATAGCCTATACCACGACTTGTGCCTGTTATTATTATATTTTTGCTCATTACGTAATTCTTTGAGTTATATTGTTATTGTTTAGATTTTCAGTGACTTAATCTGAAAATAATAAAAACGTCACCTTGAGCGCAGTCGAAAGATCTTTTTAAAACATCTTATTTGATAAAAGGTTTCGACTGCGCTCAACCTGACAAAAATTAAATAGCTAATATTCTATATATTAACATAAAAAACGTTAATCTAACTCAGGTTATTTTAAATAAAAACTATCCTAAAAAATAACTCAAGAGTCAAGTTAAAAAACCTGTGATCCCGCAAGATACTGAAACAAGTTCAGTACAAGACAGGTAACTATATGATCCTGCTGAAAAGCGGGATTAGTTCAACTTACAGTATTGCGTGCGTCCTATGGACTTTGCAATACTGAGTTTTACTAATAAAAAAACCTGTTTCAAAATTAAGAAACAGGTTTTATAAAATGTATTGAATTTTAGCTTATTTTTAAGCTAGCATAGTCACTGGATTTTCTATATACCCTTTTAAGGTTTGTAAAAACTGTGCTCCTGTAGCGCCATCTACTGTTCTATGATCACACGCTAATGTTAACTTCATAGTATTTCCAACTACAATTTGCCCTTCTTTTACCACTGGTTTTTGTACTATAGCACCTACCGATAAGATTGCAGAATTAGGCTGATTGATTATTGATGTGAAATAATCTATACCAAACATTCCTAAGTTAGATACTGTAAATGTACTTCCAGACATTTCATCTGGTGTTAATTTTTTATTTCTAGCTTTTCCTGCTAATTGCTTTACATCTGCACCTATTTGAGGTAACGATTGCTCATTTGCAAAACGTACAACTGGCACTACCAATCCATCTGGAACAGCTACAGCAACTCCAATATGCACATGGTTATTTAAACGCATTCTATCATCAAACCACTGCGAATTAACCTGCGGGTGTTGTTTTAATGCTAAAGCACAAGCTTTAACCACAATATCGTTAAAAGAAATTTTAGTATCTGGTATAGAATTAAATTGCTTACGGAATCCTATAGCATTATCCATATCAAACTCTACTGCTAAATAATAATGAGGTGCAGAGAATTTAGATTTAGTTAATGACTTAGCAATAGCCTTACGCATTTGAGAATTTGGTACTTCATCAAAATCTTCCTGACCAGATGGTACAAATTTACCTACTGAAGCAGCAGATCCTGCTGGCTCATAATTTTCGATATCACGTTTAATGATACGTCCGTTTTCACCAGATCCTTGTACTTTAATTAAATTAATGCCTTTTTCTTCTGCTAATTTTTTAGCTAGAGGTGACACATATACACGTCCATTCTCTGTAACAGGCGTTGGTGTTGGCTTACTCGCTTTTTTTGATGCACTAACTGGTGCTGCTTTTGTTTCTGCTTTAGCCTCTGTCTTTGGTGCTTCTTTTGTTTTAGCTGGTGCAACTGCTACTGAAAAATTCGCTGCTACTCCAGAAACATCTGTTCCCGCAGGACCAATTATTGCTAAAAGTGCATCTACTTTTGCTGACTCACCTTCTTGTAATCCTATTTCTAATAAAGTACCCGATTGGAATGATTCAAATTCCATAGTAGCTTTATCGGTTTCTATTTCAGCTAAAATATCACCTTCTTCTACAGTATCTCCTACGTTCTTTAACCATGTAGCTACTGTACCTTCTTCCATGGTATCACTTAAGCGTGGCATAGTTACCACTATAACACCTTCAGGCAATTCTTGAGCAACAGGCGCTTCTGCCGTTGCTTCAGATTTAGGGTCTTCTTTTTCCTCCGAACTATCATTGGATGCAGCAACCTTAGCTCCTCCTCCGTTTAACAGGTCTGTGATATCTTCTCCTTCTTCTCCAATTATAGCTAATAGTTCATCTACTTTTGTAGTTTCTCCTTCTTGCACACCTATATGAAGCAATGTACCTTCGTTAAAAGACTCAAACTCCATAGTTGCTTTATCTGTCTCAATTTCAGCTAAAATATCTCCTTCTTCTATTTTATCTCCAACTTTTTTTAACCAAGCCGCTACTGTACCTTCTTCCATGGTATCGCTTAAACGCGGCATATTTACTACTATTGCCATAGCTTATAATTTGTGTTGTATAAATGGATAATCTTCTTGTTCGTATACCATATCGTATAACTGTTGTACTTCTGGATATGGAGATTCGTCTGCAAACTTCTCACATTCTAAAACACGGTCTTTCACACGTTTATCTATGACTTTAATCTCCTCCTCTGTAGCATACTTTTTTTCAAGAATAACATCTTTTACCTGAGTAATAGGATCTATTTTCTTATACTCTTCTACCTCTGCTTTTGTTCTATAATGCTGTGCATCACTCATAGAGTGTCCTCTATATCTGTATGTTTTTAGTTCTAAAAACGTTGGACCTCCACCTTTTCTTGCGCGTTGTATCGCTTCATCAAATGCTTCAGCTACCTTAACTGGATTCATCCCATCTACTGGACCACATGGCATTTCATAACCTAATCCTAGTTTCCAGATATCTTCATGGTTTGCAGTACGTTCTACCGATGTTCCCATAGCATATCCGTTATTTTCACAAACAAAAACAACTGGTAAATTCCAAAGCATTGCTAAATTAAATGTTTCGTGAAGTGACCCCTGTCTCGCAGCGCCATCACCAAAACAACATAATGTTACACCATCTACACCATGATACTTGTCTCCAAAAGCAATACCTGCTCCTAAAGGGATTTGCCCTCCTACAATACCATGACCTCCGTAAAAACGATGTTCTTTAGAAAAAATATGCATTGATCCTCCCATACCTTGAGAAGTTCCTGTTACTTTTCCATACAACTCTGCCATAACTCGCTTAGGATCTACTCCCATTCCTATGGGTTGTACATGATTACGATAAGCTGTTATCATTTTATCTTTAGTCAAATCCATAGCATGTAAAGCACCTGCTAATACTGCTTCTTGACCATTATATAAATGAAGAAATCCTCTAACTTTTTGTTGAATATATACTGCAGCTAGTTTGTCTTCAAACTTCCTCCAGAACAACATGTCTTCATACCATTTGAGGTATACCTCTTTTGTGATTTTTTGCATCGACGTGTATAGTTTTACTTAAGCGAAACACAAAAGTAATACTTTGATTCGTTTTGAAAAAACCTACTTGAATGAAAGTGTAAAAAATATGAAAAAAGTAGAATTCATATTATATTTTCAACTATTTCTTGATTTAATCATCCTTAGTATTAAATATTTTAATTTTAATTATGTTTAAATTATGATTTATGCATATTAATACCAATTCCCAAATGAATTTACTGAGTTAAAAAGTATCTTTTGAAATGCTATCTTCAACATAAAAAAGAACCGTAACTACGGCTCAATGTCATTAAGTTAAGAAGTTTTCATCTTTAAACTAAATGAGTTTATTTCTATAAAAACGTGTAATTCAACTACATTTCGACTGCGCTCAATGTGACAAATTATACAAATTGAGCTTAACTTAATGACATTGAACTACGGCTATGCTTATTTTTTCTGTATTGTATAATTCCAAAATCCATCTTTTTCCTTTACAGTATATTCATTTAAGAATTGGTATAACAGATGTAAAACCTTTTTCTAAAACAAAAAAACTATTGCTCAAATTAAGAACAATAGTTTTTTTGTTTTTTAAATGGTTTTATTTTTAATACTCAGCGTATGTCCCTGCTCCTATATTAAAGGTTAGAGAAAAACGTAATGTGTTCTCTAAAGGACTTTGCACCTTAGATGCTGAAAATAAATAAGATAAATCTACATTAATTACATTATACTTAAATCCGGCCCCTAAGGCTAAAAACTTTCTGGCTCCTTTTTCTTCACTTTCATTGAAGTATCCTGCTCTAAAGGCAAAAGAATCTTGATATAAATATTCTGCCCCTAAAGACCATGTAAACTCTTTTAATTCTTCACTAAATCCTCCCGGCGCATCTCCAAATGACTGGAACATACCTGATAAGAAGCTCACATCTTGAGATTTTCCTTCTAAAATAATATTTTCTCTTGTTGGTGTTGCCGCTAAATCATCTACATCTTCATCGTAAGTACCATTATTATTATTATCTGTAAAAGTGTACTCATCACCCAATAATGGAGGCGTTGGCACTAGTAACTTAGTAACCTCTGCCGTTAATGCTACTTTATTATAATCATCAAAAATAAAATCAAAACCACCTCCTAATCTTAAGGTTGTTGGTTGGAAATTTTCCACACCTCCATCATCATACTTAAATTTAGGACCCACATTTTGTAATGCAAAACCTGCTCTCCAACGTCCATTAAAATCGTTATATGCCTGTTCTTCACTCTGGTAAAACCCTGAAATATCCACTCCAAAAGTATTTGCTGAGGTTGCATCGTTATTACCAAAATTTAATCTTAAATCTGAACGTAGGTAACGCATTGCTACAGACATTGCAAATTGATCTGACAATCTTAATGAATAAGACGCATCTAAGGTTAACTCATTAGGCCTTTGTATTAATGGATTTGCGAACTCATCTGCACGAAATTCTATATCTCCTAAAGAAAAGTATTTAAAACTAACGGCAAACGCACTACGTTCATCCAACCTATTAAAATAGGTTGCACTTCCTAAAAAGATATCATTTACTAATTTACTCAAGTAAGGTGTATAACTCACAGCTATTCCCGATTTAGTTTCGGAAAAAGCATATTTAGAAGGATTCCATTGCTGAGAAAATGCGTCTACAGATGTCGCTACCCCCATATCTCCCATTGAAGCAGCCCTTGCATCTGGTGCTATTAATAAAAACGGCACCCCTGTTGTAATTACTCTTGTATCGTCTGCATTAGGAATTGTTGTTGTTTGACTACTTACGCTTAATGTTAGTGCAAAAAATATTGCAGCTATTACTATTCTATTTTTCATTTTTTTAGTTATTGTCAAATTAGTTTTGTTAAAGTATTACTAGTTTTTCTATTTTTTCAACTTTTTTGTTTAAAAGGTTAGATTTTACGATGAGTTTATAGATGTAAACACCTTTTCCTATTTTTTCTCCAAAATCGTCTCTACCATCCCAAACAATATCTTTGGACAAAGAACTAGTGGTTGTAATTCCAGCAGATGTTTGTCCATTTAATGTTCTCACTAATTTACCAGACACAGTAAATATCTGTATAGAAACGTCTAAAGACTCCGAACTATTGTGATTAAACCAAAATTCTGTGTAATTAACAAATGGATTTGGGTAATTTAAAACGTTATTAATCACCAATTCCTGGTCTTTGTCAAATACTACAAACTGTAGTTCGGAAACCGAAGAATTATTATAAACATCCCAAACTTTTAATGTTAAAGTATGTAAACCTGGTTCTAAATCTCTAAATGGGAAACTAACGGTTCCTTTTGTATAATCATCTAGTTCTGTCTCATAATAATCATTTAATATAAACGGATTTGTTTCATCTCCATCTATAATTGCTACAATATCGTGCCCAACGCCACTTGCCGTGTTTATACCATTTTCATCTTCTAACTTTGCCAAAAACGTAGGTGACTCGTTTGTTATACCTCCCGAGACAAAGTTTTCATCGTTCATAAACAACTGTACCACTGGCCCCACATTATCTTCTTCTGCATTTTCGTTAACGCCTCCAATCTTAGCATCTGAAATATTTGCTCCAGCATGGTCTTGAAGAATTTGCCCATTTTCCGCATAAAAACTTACTCTTCCCAAACCTACAGGAATAGTAATGTCTTTTGGCACAACAAACTCAAAATTAAACTTACCATCTGTTACAGATGCTTTACCTCTAAAGATAACTTCTCCTAATGTTTGAAAATTTAATCGCACAACTTGCCCATCATTTCTAGTGCCATCATTAGCTAAAGTTTGTCTTGCTATAGGTTTATCATAAATTGTAGTAGACACCTCCCCTTTGAAATCATTAAGTATAGTGCCATTTACATCCACAATTTCTCCTGATAATTTAACACGGCTTAAAGCTTTCAATGTATCTGTTTCTTGTGTAACAGGAACATCATTAATAGTTGTCAATCTAACATTTGGTTGAGGGAAAGCTAATTTCATTGCTGGGTCTCCAATGGAAAACACTAATCTTCTTTGGTTAGATATCACTACTCTGGGATCATTTTTTGCTAAACGTAAAGCCTCGGCAATAGTAGGATATTCATAATCTGAAAAAGCATCATCTTCATTAAATGAAAACAAATATTGCCCAAGTGTTTCATTAAATGTAATACCAAAATTCACAAAAACTTGTCTTGTAGTTGTAATTAATGCTATTGCACCAGATTCCTTATTCCAATATGTAAATTCCCCT
Organism: uncultured Flavobacteriaceae bacterium; assembly: GCA_947498845.1. Taxonomy (GTDB): domain Bacteria; phylum Bacteroidota; class Bacteroidia; order Flavobacteriales; family Flavobacteriaceae; genus Jejuia. Next base: position 29,718 of record CANMLX010000032.1, read on the forward strand.
GCAGTTTGCCTAAACGGATTATCGAACTTTGTAAACTCACAGGTAACAGTTACAAAACAATGTAGCCTAAAAAAGTTTTTAAATTCTTGTATATCTTTTTTTTGTAAAACCCGTTCAGATGCCAAACCATCTTCTCCTCCATGCCCAAAATAATTTACCACTAAAGCACCGTTATCAAGAGCATTAGATAATTCCTCTGTTACTTTAGGATAAGTTTCACCACCTGCTGATGATTCTTGTTGAAATGCATCCATGTGGAATTTAACAACATTTACGAATGGTTTTTTTCGAGTAACTTCATTTCCAACCTCATCTGTCGTTTCTTGTAATAAGCCTTCCCAATCTTTATCAACATCATCAGATATAACTACAAAATTATTACGCCATCTTCCAAAAGCTTCTTTAGTATAATAGGTCTCGATTTTATCTACTAAATCTTTAGCTCTTTGCGGCGTATCGGCTAATATTCTTCCTATGGCTATATCTAACTTATCACTTACAGCCATACTTCCTTCGTTTTCATCCATCATACCATAAAAATCATCAGAGATAAAAGCATTTGTTAGATTAAAACTATTGTAAGAATGCCACGAAGGCACTATATTAGTATTGTTAGGTATTCTATCTTTGTAATCATAAGAACTATCACCAAATAAGCATAAATATTTAATACGCTTCTCTGGAGCAGATGCATTGTCATATATATATTTAACTAAATTTCTAATGGCCCCTATATCTTGATTGCTTGTGCTAAACTCATTATAAACTTCATTTAAACCAACAACCTTTACATTTAAGTTATATTTATTTTTATTTATTTGCGCTAATCGTTCTGCTTGATCTAACATAGCATTAGGAGCTACTATCAAATAATCTATATCTTGAAAAGCGCCATCTTCATTAGTAAATATAGAGCCCTTTATATCTTGATTTATTACCTCTGTATTTGAATCTAACTTAGGCTCAAAAAAGTCTGATGAAGATAAAGCAACATAAGTTCTTTCTTCTCCTAAAATAGATCTAAACTTAAAATTATTACTTGCCTCATCATTTTCATAGACTATAGCATTAAATATATCTGTAACATCCCATACTTCTAAAAGTTTTGCTGTATTTAGAATACTATATTCACCAATCCCTGAGGCTATCGAAACATCGGAATTTTTAAATTGAAATTGTTTATCGTTAAACTTTAATTCTCTAGTGGCTTCAACAGAAATGTAGTCTAAATAACCTAACGCGCTAGGGTTTCCTTGGTTATCGTAATTTAATTTAACTTCAACATTAGAAGATGTAACTGGTATATCTGCAATGTAAAAACCTCCAGAGCCTATCGCAGTGTTAGATGTTGCTCCTAATAATATATTTTGGACAGCAGCACCATTTACATCAATTTGCATTGAAGAATTAGTAGATGAAGCTGCTGCTACATAAACTTTTAAGTCTATAGGAATAGATAGGTCTATATCGGGAAAATTAAACATAAATGTTTGTTCATTTTCTATATTAAAACGCTCTCCAAACCAACGCCTTCCAATAGTACCTATATTATGAATATCTTTTTCATGAAACTGGTAATCTTGAAATGTGCTAATAGTAAGATCTACCCCTCCTGTTGGCTCTATGGCAGATTGAATACGTTTTCCTAATGTGGAATTTACATTAACATAATAATAGGTCTTATCTGTATAAGCATTAATATTTGTGTTACTCTCTGCATTATAGCCTTTAGGACCTTGCGCATAAAACAAAACATAATCACTGTTATTAAATACACCATCTTCTTCCCCTACTACTTTAATTGCATTTTCAGTAACATCAAAAGGGTATGCTTCACTATTGGAGTAAGGTATCATTCGCCCTCCATTTCCAAAAATTCTAATGGTTCGTGGGTCTATATTATTAACGTCAATTCCAAGCCTTTGTAGAAAACTTTTATTCAATCTAAAAACACCTGTTGTATCTACATAAAACTTATACCATTTACCTGTACTTAAAATAGATTTTGAAATAATTGCTTTTTTGGATGTTCTTGAAGTAATACTTCTTTTTTGACTTTGAGATAATGCTTTATAATTTAATTGAAAAGAAACTACTTTTTTATATCCTCCATTAGCATTCCTTATAATTGGAGATAATGTAAAAATTAAATATCTTTTTCTTCTTGCTTTAGAATTTTTTAAGGAGAAATCTAATTTAGTACTTATGGTGTTTATATCTAAATCATACAAATCTTTATTAGAAATGGACGCATACTTAACATTTGTTAAAGTAACCGAAGACTCATCAATTTCAACAGACGTATTCCATTGGTCTATAAATTGAATACCATCTGTGTAATCGAAATTAAAATTTCCCTCATCAAATGATGGTAGTTTAATCTCACTACCTGTTGTGGATAATATCTTTTCTCCATTCCAATGTATTGTATAAGTTTTATCTTGACCTGAAACAATACCAAATAAAAAAACGAATAAAATTAAAATTTTCTCTTTCATGAGTTAAAATAACGCCAATTTTTTTTCCTTATTATCTATTGTATAACAACAATTTCACATAAGTTGTCAAAAATACAATAATATTTGACGAAATTATACGTTAATTGCATGCAAGCATTCTGATTAAAGCATAAATTTCATCGGTATAAAGTGTTAAAAATAGGATGAAATACATCTTTTTTTCGTCAAAATGCAAAAAATAGCTTGTTGTATAAGGTTTAATTCTTATATTGCAGCACCAAAATAAAATTTAGCTTACTTAAACGTATGGATATGAAAAAAGTTATAATATTCAAGATGTTGTTAATTCTAACATTAACCTTAACAACATTTAGTTGTAAAAAATCATCTAGTTCTAAAAATAGTTCTAGAGCTACTGGTTGGCAAATAAACAGTCGCGAAGGTGGTTTTCAATACAACACTAATTTTAGAGAACAAGAGACATCTCCAGGTTTAGTTTTTATAGAAGGAGGTACTTTCACAAAAGGTAGAGTACAAGATGATGTAATGCATGACTGGAACAATGCGCCTACACAACAACATGTGCAATCGTTCTACATGGATGAAACAGAGGTTACCAATATGATGTATCTTGAATATTTAGATTGGATTAAAAGAGTATACCCTCCTGCAGACGATAACTTTAGAGCTATCTATCACGGTGCATTGCCAGATACTCTAGTCTGGAGAAATAGATTAGGTTTTAATGAAATTATGACTGAAAACTATTTGCGCCATCCAGGTTATGGAGAATACCCTGTAGTAGGTGTAAGTTGGATTCAAGCCGTTGAATTTTCGAATTGGAGATCGGATCGTGTTAATGAACTTAATTTAGAAAAAGCAGGATATTTAAAACGTGATGCTAAAGTAACTGATGTAAATGCTGATTCTAATTTTAATACAGACACTTATATCAACGCGCCATCTCAAACTTTTGGAGGTAACGAAGAAGTAATAAAGCCCGCTAAAGGTAATCGTAGAAATGTACAAGTTGATGCAGATGGAAATGAAACAAATATATATGCAACCAGAGAATCTGGTTTAATTACGCCTAAATACAGACTACCAACCGAAACAGAGTGGGAATATGCTGCTCTTGGTTTAAGTGAATTAAGAACTTTTAATTTATACAGAGGGCGTAAAAAATATCCTTGGGATGGACAATACACGCGTTCTGGTAAACGTAAGTACCGTGGAGACCAATTAGCAAACTTTAAACAAGGTAAAGGTGATTATGGTGGAATTGCTGGATGGAGTGATGATGGTGCCGATATTACAAATCAAGTAAAGTCGTACGCTCCTAATGATTATGGTCTATACGATATGGCTGGAAATGTAGCTGAGTGGGTTGCAGATGTTTATCGCCCTATAGTTGATGATGAGTTTAACGACTTTAATTACTACAGAGGTAATATTTATACCAAAAATGCTATAAACGATGATGGTACTGTAAAAATAGTTACTGTTGATGATATTAAATATGATACATTAGCAAACGGTAAAGTTATAGCCAGAGATTTACCTGGAGAAATCGCTCAAGTTCCTGTTGATGAGAATGAAACGTATTTAAGAACTAATTTTGATAGAAGTAATCACATTAACTTTAGAGACGGAGATAAATCTTCTTCAAGAAATTTTGAAACCTTTGGTGATGAAGATGAGTTTGATGAAGAACAACAAGACCAACAAGATAGAGAGACAAGAAAAATGTATAACTCGCCTAAGCATAGTATATCTAGAGATTCACTAGGTAATATTATTAGAGAGTACGATAAAAACAACAACAGAACATCTTTAATTAACGACGAGGTTCGTGTGTACAAAGGAGGCTCTTGGAAAGACAGAGAATACTGGTTAGACCCAGCTCAAAGACGTTATTTCCCGCAAGATATGGCTACAGACTATATTGGTTTTAGATGCGCAATGTCTCGTGTTGGTTCGAAAAGTAAAAACAAAACGAAAAAGAAAGGTTAAAAAAACCACATTATAAAAAAATTAAAGTCCTAACTTAAAAGTTAGGACTTTTTATTTACTTTTATTTTTATGAATACAGAAGAATTACATACACTTTTTTTAAACAGTAAATCTGTTAATACCGATACAAGAAAAATAAAAAAAGGAGATCTATTCTTTGCCTTAAAAGGTGATAACTTTAATGGGAATACTTACGCGCAACTAGCTCTGGAAAAAGGCGCTAAATATGCTATAATTGATGAGCAAAAATTTCATGTTTCTAAAAAAACAATTTTAGTAAACAATGTTCTTGAAACACTGCAAAAACTAGCAACTTATCATAGATCTTATCTCAATATACCTATTATTGCGCTAACTGGAAGTAACGGAAAAACCACAACAAAAGAGCTTATTAATGCTGTGCTTTCTAAAAAATACAATACAACAGCTACAATTGGTAATTTAAATAATCATATAGGTGTGCCTTTAACACTACTTTCCATGACTAAAAATACAGAAATTGGTATTGTAGAAATGGGAGCAAATCACCAAAAAGAAATTGAATTTCTATGCAATATAGCCCAACCAGATTATGGGTTAATTACCAATTTTGGAAAAGCTCATTTAGAAGGTTTTGGTGGTATTGAAGGTGTTATAAAAGGTAAAAGCGAAATGTACGATTACTTAATTAATAACAACAAAACTATTTTTGTTAATACCAATGATCCTATACAAACCAAAAAAACGAAACATGCTAAGTCATTTACTTTTGGCAAAAGCAATACTAAAAATGTTAACGTTTCTATTGATTTTGTAGAAGCTTCGCCATATGTAAAATGTATTTATAAAAATCTAACTATACAGAGTCAACTTATTGGCGACTATAATTTTAACAACATTGCTTTAGCATTAACTATTGGAAATTATTTTAAAGTTCTAGATGGTGATATGCTAGTGGCAATCGAAAACTATATACCCTCCAACAATCGTTCTCAAATTATTGATAAAGGATCAAACAAAGTTATATTAGATGCTTATAATGCCAACCCATCTAGTATGACTGTTGCTTTACTAAGTTTTGAAAAACAATCTAATACTAAAACAGCCATATTAGGGGATATGTTTGAATTAGGTAATGAAGCCATAAAGGAACACCAAAATATAACAGACTTTGCTAATTCTCTTAATATTGATCAAATTATCTTAATAGGTGAGAATTTTTATAGAAGTGAAACAAATTCAAAAAAAATAATTCAATTTAAAAACTTTAACGATTTTAAAGCTAGTTTTAGCAAAGACCTTTTTGCCAATACATCATTGTTAATAAAAGGATCCAGAGGAATGGCATTAGAGCGCGTATTGGAACTATTAAATTAATTTACCTGCTCTTATTGGTATTAGGCAATTGATTTTTCAAATCATTTAATAAAAACTCTATTTTATCAATAATTTGTTCATTATTTAATACGGGTTTATAATGTGCTGCTGTCTCTTGCACCCTATCTTGAGTACCATTATCTCTTAACAACCAATTAAGATCAGCTTCTGGAAATTCATGCATAATTTTCGTCAAGAAGTCAATAGAAATCTTTTTTCCATTCATATACTGAGAGAGCTGAGAGTAGTTCATATCAAATTTCTCTGCTAAATCACTTAATTTGTTATACTTAGTTTTAATTAATTGTCTCAGTTTATCTTCAAACTTCATAATTTAGAATGATTCTAAATTATACAAATAGGTAAATATTTTTTAAAAAATATATTTATTTGTATATATTCGTATGTAAATTCACTCGAGAAAACTCAAGTTATGACAAATTTAAACAAATTATACACATTATATGACGTACAGTTACATAAAGAACAGCAAGTCTTAAAAGATTTGTTAGAAAACCATCTCCCTAAAGAATATACATCAAAAGTAATACGCAAACTAGCTAACGATAATATTGTTGTAGACTCGCAAACTGTAAGGAATATCAAAAGTGGTATAAGCAAAAACATCTTAATATTCAATGCTATTATAGAAGTTGCAAAAGCCTATAAAGATATCTCTAATCGTCTTAAAAAAAATCTACAAAAACAAACATAAAACGACGTTAACAATACTCCAAAATAACGAGTTAGTCGCGAGGGATCGATAGCCTTACTCAAAGGCAGATAGTGTTGCAAATATCTACCCAAACTAATCTATAGTTTGGGTTAGATATTATTCATTTACCTTGTATAATAACATCCATTATAAAAATTCTATACAACAAACTAAAACCTAAATCGTTTAAGGCAATAACACTAAAAAAATACTTACAATTGGAAGTCTATTTACTATGAAGTTTGTAAAACATAAAACTACCTTAAAAGTATTGATAGGCTATATCATCTTAAGTCTATTAGCTATTGGTTCTGCTTTATTAATACTCAAAGAGATCAAAACCTTTACCTTAATACATAGGCAAGATATAGTAGACCGAAGTAAAATTATAAAAACGGGGAGTTTAATTACAGACATTTATGAAAATGAAAGTTTAGGTAGAGCTGCCATAGAATTAAAATCTCCAAAAAAATTTAATACTTATGTTCATGAGAATGAGAAATTGCTACTTAAAATAGATTCCATAAACCTTCTTACTTATAATGATTTTCAAAAATCTATTTTAGATAGTGTTAAATTAGTCCTTAATAAAAAGCTTAAAAATAATACAGACTTAAAAAACCTAAAATTTAACGACAACTCAAATACTTCTATTACAAAAGCTCTTGATGAATTAAGCTCGATAGATAATATTTTAGGTAAAGTGTCTTCAAAAGATATTGTAAAAAATCCAAATGCTCTAGATGCAAAAACACGTGAAAAATTAAACGAACTTGTTAGGTTACTAAATAAGCATAATCCTAAAAGTTCTATTAATAAAAAAGACCAAAAACAAATAGACTCTCTGTTATCTGTTTCAAAAAACAGACTCATAAAATTACAGAAAAAAACATATAGTCAAAAAAAATCATTGAAAAGAAAAGAGCGCGAATTAATAGAAAATGATTTAACTATTTACAGAAAGCTAAGAGAGCTCTTACACACATTAGAGAATGATATTATAATTTATACCAATAACATAAATAAACAAAAAGAAGAAACTGTTAATGATAGTACAAATATAATACTACTTGCTACGGGAATTAGTTGTATTATCATTATCATCTTTTCCATTATTATTTTAAATGACTTTTGGAAAAGCCAAAACTATCGTAAACAATTAGAAAAAGCTAACCGAAGAAGTTCTTACCTACTAAAAAACAGAGAGCAACTAATTTCTATGGTAAGTCACGATTTAAGAACACCATTAAACACCATTACCGGATACAGTGAATTACTTCAAAAAACAACAAGCAATACTAAAGAAAAAAATTATGCAGAGCATATTTGGAATGCATCCGCTTACATGGAGCATTTAGTAAAAGACTTACTCATTTTTTCAAATTTAGAAAATGGTAACATCCAAATTAAATCTATTCCTTTTAATCTGAAAAAACACTTAAACGAAATTATTCAAAATGCAAAAAATCTGGTTAAAAACAAGCCAATAACCATAGCTATAAAACAAGATAACCCAACAGATAATTTTATTATTAGCGACCCTTACAGAATAAAACAAATTCTTCATAACTTAGTAGTTAATGCCTATAAATTCACTAGAGAAGGCACAATTACAATTCACTCAAAATTAATAAAAAACAAATCTCTACTTCAAATTTCTATAAGAGACACTGGGATTGGCATTAGTAAAGAACAGCAACAATCTATTTTTAAAGCGTTTACTCAAATTGACAATAACAATAACGATAGTGGATTTGGATTAGGTTTAACCATTTCAAAAAAATTAACTAATTTACTCAAAGGCGAATTAACACTAGAAAGTGAACTCGGAAAAGGGAGTTTATTTACATTATCTGTCCCTGTAAAACTAACTCAAAGTCCCGTATTAAATAACATACAAAATGAAGAACAGCTTAATTTTAATATAAGCGCTATTACAGTTGAAGATGACCCAGCTATGCAACAACTTTTGGATAGCTTACTCAAACAATATGGTATAAAAAATTATAGCTTTAATAATGCTAAAACTGCCTTAAAAGTAATTGACAATACAAATTATGATTTTGTTTTAACAGATATACAACTCCCTAAAATGAATGGAATATATTTTATGGAAACTCTTAAAAAACGTAAAACATACAAAAACCAACCTGTAATTGCTATGACAGGAAGAGCTAATTTAACTATAGACCACTACATAAAAAATGGTTTTGATGCTGTATTAGTTAAACCTTTTACACCACACAAATTAAAAACCATTTTACAGCAATTTTTTGAATTAAAAACACCAAAAAAAGATAAAAATTTAACCCAGAAAGCGTTAAACAAGCCTTCAAATGGTTTTAACATTAATACCCTAAAAGAATTTTCAAATAATAACACAAATACAATTAAAGAGACTCTAAATGCTTTCTTAAAGGATACAAAAGAAAATATCTATTTACTGGAAGAAGCCGAAAAATATAATAATCTCACACAGATTAATCAAATTACCCATAAAATGCTTAGTATGTTTGAGTTATTAGATGTAAAAAGTGTAATTCCATTTCTCAAAACATTTGAAAATTGTAAAAATATAGATAGTGACAACTTTACAAATTTTAAAAACAATCTAGAAAAGTTCACAAAAAACCTAGAAAAATACCTTAATTAAGATTATACTCTTTTAATTTATTGTAAAGTGTTTTTCGTGCAATATTTAAAAGTTTAGCTGCCTGTGTTTTATTATTACCCACTTTTTGTAAAGCACTAATTATTAACTCTTTTTCATTCTCTTTCGTGGAAAAAACATTCAATGGTTTTAACTTATTTTTTGAATATATTAACTCTTCTGGTAAATCATTTTTTTCTACAATACTATCCTGAGCTAATAAAACAGATCTTTTAACAACATTAGACAATTCTCTTAAATTACCTGGCCAGTCATAGTTTTGGAAAATTGTTAAAACTTCTTTAGAAAATCCTATGACCGATTTATTTAATTGTGCATTTGCCTTTTCAAGGAAGAAATCAGCGTAAAGAATTAAATCGTCGTTTCTATCGTTTAAATTAGGTACTTTTATAGAAAACTCATTTAACCTATGGTAGAGATCTTCTCGAAAAAGACCTCTCTCAACGGCACTTAATAAATCCTCATTAGTAGCCGCTAATAAACGAATATCAACATTAATTTCATGACTCGAGCCTACTGGTTTTACTTTTCTCTCCTGTAGCGCTCTTAATAGTTGTATTTGGTTTTCATAACTCAAATTCCCTACTTCGTCTAAAAATAAAGTACCATGGTTGGCAGATTCAAAATGCCCCACTTTATCTTCTGTAGCACCTGTAAAAGACCCTTTTTTATGGCCAAAAAATTCACTTGAAGCGATTTCCTTAGGTATAGCGCCGCAGTCTACAGCTACAAACGGTTTATCTTTTCTCGAACTTTTTAAATGAATCGTTTTTGCAACCACCTCCTTACCTGTTCCACTCTCTCCTGCTATTAATACAGACATATTAGTTGGAGCTACAAGATTAACATATTCACTTAAAGTTTTAGAGGCCATACTTATACCTTTAACAAATTCTGTATGCGCAGTATTTACTTTTTCTTTATTTATTAAAACATGCTTAATACTATCCTTTTTATTTTTATTGTCTAAGGCATTACGTATTACTTCTAAGACTTCATCTGGATTAAAAGGCTTGGATATATAGTCAAAAGCGCCCTGTTTCATTGCTTGAACAGCCGAAGAAACTTTAGCATAACTTGTCATCAAAACAACAGGTGTATTTTTAGTAGTATTCTTTATTTCTTTTAATAAAGAAATACCATCTCCATCTGGAAGGCGCAAGTCTGTAAAAACCAAATCATAGTTACACTTGTCCAACTGAATGTTTGCATTTTGCATATTATAACACAAATCTACCATATACTCACGCTTTTCTAAAAACTGTTTTAACATTTTAGAAAACGCAACATCATCTTCTACCAGTAGGATATTTTTCATAAACTATTCCTTATTCCCACAAAAATACCTAGTTAATAGCATTATTATAGTTAAAAAAAACAAAAAAGACGTTTAAAATTAAACGCCTTTTTTTAAAAAAAATTGAATAGAACCGTTTTCCCTTACCCTTTTCTAAACATTTCCTTTATTTTTTAACAATTCTTTGATGTTTTATTTATTCTACAACAATATCACTCTCTTCTAACCAATTTCCATCTGCATCAGCATATATCGTCTTTACTTCTCCATTAATATCAACTAATAATTTATATTGACTGCTACTATTAACAAATGCTTGACTTATGGTCGATGAGGCAAAATCTTTACTTACAGCTAATACTACAGCCTCAGGCAAGTCTTCCAATGCTATTTCTTTAAATTCATCAACTTCTATAACGTTGATTACTTGATCTGTTAAATTACTATTTGATATAGCAAATACCGAAATACTTCCTACAAGAATTGCTACTGTTAAAACTAATTTTTTCATAATGATAAATTTTAAATTATTTATTTATCATTAGTATTGAAATAAATATGCCATTTAATACAAGCGACACAGAACAACACGCAAACACTTGAAAAACAAATAAATAAATAAAAATCAATATAAATAAGGCTGTGTAAAATTTGTAATATATTCTTTTAACACGTGTAAAATTTACACAATTTTGTACTTAATAATTCCCTCTAGTATAAATTACAAAAAGAACCACCACTTAAAATTAATTTCAAGTGGTGGTTCTAATAATTAATTAAACTTAAACTTTTTTACTTAATAAATATTATTGAGATACTACTACAAATTCACTTCTTCTATTAAGCTCAAATTCAAAATCCGAACAATCTGCTCCATTTGTACACCTATTAACGGGCAAGTTTTCCCCATACCCCTTACCAGTTAATCGATCACTACTTATTCCTTTTTTAATTAAATAAGCAATAGTTTCTTTTGCCCTTCTATCAGAAAGTATGTCATTATAATTATCATCAGCTCTACTATCTGTATGTGACCTAACATCTATTTTTAATGTTGGGTGCTGATTCATGATAGCGATTATTTTAGCAAGTTCTATACGTGCATCTTTGCGAATAAAAGATTTATCCAAATCAAAATAAATAGGGTTTAAGTTAAATGTTTTTGCCAAATCATCCCCTACTTTATATGGGATTTGATTTTTACCTACTTCAAAATCAAGAACAACATTACCTTCTCCCATTGTTTTCTTAATCATCGATTCCTCTACCGCATACCCTTCTTTTTCTGCCCTAACAAAATAACTTCTATTACATTCAATATCTGAATAGTAATAGCCTTTATCATCTGTTTTCGTTGTATTTACTACATTGTTATTTTCATCCAGAATGGATATTATACCATTGGGTATTAGCTCTAATGTATTTTTATCCCTTAAAATACCTGATACATTTTTATCACATGTTGCTTTAATTGATCCTGTTCGCGTAAACGCATAAATATCATCACTTCCCATACCTCCTTCTCTATTAGAGGCAAAAAAGCCTTTGTTAGTTTCCTCATTGATCACAAATGTAAAGTCATCCCTTTCACTATTAATAGGTTCTCCTACATTATAAACCTTACCAAATCCTTCATCTTTCTTTTTAGCCACATATACATCCAAACCTCCTAAACCGGGTCTTCCATCTGAAGAAAAATACAATGTCCCTTTATCACTTATAAAAGGAAATGTTTCTCTTCCTTCTGTATTTATATCTTCACCAAGACTCACAGGAACACCATAGGTTCCATCTTCTAGAATAGCTACTTTAAAGACATCTGATTCTCCTAAACTTCCCGGCCTGTCTGAAGCAAAGTACAATGTCTTTTCATCAACACTTAATGCTGGGTGAGCCGTAGAATATTCATCACTGTTAAATGGTAACTCTACTACATCTTTCCAGTTACCTTCACCATCTATACTAGCTCTAAAAAGTTTTAATTTATTAACGCCTCTACTATCACTTCTATACTTTCGCTTATAAAGATTATTTCTTGTGAAATAAACAGTGCTTCCATCTTTAGTAAATGCTGTTGTAGATTCGTGTAATTTGGTATTTACATTTTTAGAGACTTTAGTTAATTCATCTCCAAAACCATTAGTATCTGATTTATTTACGCTATACAAATCTAAAAAAGGTTCTCTATTCCAATTATGTCTATATTTAGCAACACCTGATGAATCTCTTGAAGATGAAAACACAAGCGTATTTTTAGATAATAATGATGGTGCAAAATCTGATAAATTTGAATTATGAGGAAATGGTGATATATCAAACCTGCCTGACTGAAGTTTTATAACTTCTAAATAATTTTTTTGTTTATCGAAAAGGCTTCCTCTACTATCTATTTCTCCAGTAGCATTATAAAATCTTTTCATCACTGCATCAGATTTTTTATACTGCTTTAATCCTTTTAGTGATTGCGCATATCTAAATAAGTACTCTGGCGCTGTCGATTTATCATTAAGTAAAATTAAGGCTTCATACCATTTAGCAGCGTTTACATAATCTGCATTAAAGTAATACGAATTACCTAATTTTTGATACAACTCTGCCGATTCATGACCATTGGCTACAACACTTTCATAGACATCAATAGCATTAATGTATGAAAATTGATTATAATTCTTAGAAGCTTCTGCTATTAGCTGTTCTTGAGAAAAACTTGCCTGAAAACTAATAAACGTGTATACTATGATATAAATAAACTTTCTCATCTTAAATATTTTAAAAGAATCTTGGTGAAATCAATTTTTTAAAGTTTTTAACTAATTCAAAGCGTAAAAACACCTCATAAGAACCATTATTAAATTCTGTTCTACCTAACTCTGTTACTTCCCTATCATAAGCTAATCCTAACATTAACTGATCTGTTATTTGGAAGCCAGCCAAAGCACTAAATGCAGCATCCCAACGATAAGCAGCTCCTAAAGTTAATTTTTCTCTAAATAAGAAATTGGCAGATACATCTACTTGTAATGGTGCGCCATCTACTGCTTTAGCAAGAAATGTTGGTTTTAACTTCCAATCTTGATCTAAATCGAAAACATACCCTCCTATTAAATAGAAATTCATACGCTTAGTAGCCAAAAATGTAGCATTACCAGAGGCTGTTTGCACCTGATTATCGTAAAATTCTGTTTCAAGTATATTTGGTGCAGACAAACCTAAATACCATTTATTGGTATGGTAATATACACCTAAACCTATATTAGGAGAAAACTTGTTATCGATATTTGCACTTGAGTTTAACTCTTGCGTATACTGGGATAACCTTGTAAAATCTACATTAAGCAAATGCCCTCCTCCTTTTATACCAAAAGATAATTTACCCGTTTCTGAAGTTGGAATAGTATAAGACACCACCACATCAAAATAAGTATCCTCCACTGTGCCTTCGCCTATTCTATCATTAATAAGAGAAAAACCTACGCCCACTCTTCCATCTTTTACTGGAGAGTGGATATTAAACGTTCCAGTCTCAGGAGCACCATCTAAACCAACCCATTGTGTTCTATATAAGCCAGCAATACTTAAAGCGCCTCTAGTACCAGCATAAGCAGGGTTAACACTTATAGTATTATACATATATTGCGTATACTGAGGATCTTGCTGAGCCAAAACCTGAAATGTCGTAATCAATATTAATGCGATTGCTAAATATTTTTTCATGCTTATTGAGTTTTTTATGACTTAAATAAGGAATAATGGAAGAAGTATATATCTTCCATTATTCTTACTATTAGTGTTATCTATTGATATAAATATGTCCCGCTTCTTTCTTCATTTCTCCATTATTTTCAAAATCTAATACATAGAAATATGTCCCTACTGGTAGTAATTCATCCTCTTGGATATTTACTCTTCCTCTAGATCGTCCATTGAAAACATTATCCTTGTTATTATAGCCTTCTGTTTCAAATACTAAGACACCCCATCTGTTATAGATTTTCAATGTATTAGTAGGGAAACTTTCTATATTTCCTATAATTAAGAAATCATTATCACCATCGCCATTGGGTGTTATTAATTGAAACAATTCTATATCACCTCCACTAGGACTATTTGGATCGATCGCTGTGTTAGGTTCTAAGTAATCTGGAATACCATCTGCATCTGTATCAATTGCATCACTTGGGTTACCATCATCATTTGGATCTGGATTCTCATCTGAAGTTAAAATATCGTCATCATCGTCATCATCATCCAAATAGTTTGGTATACCATCTTCATCTGTATCATCATTTGTTGGATCATTATCAACAAACTCAATATCTTCATGTTCTGTTAAGATACCATCATCGTCATCATCTGTGTCTAGATAATTTGGTATACCATCTTGATCTGTATCATCATTTGTTGGGTCTGCATCAACATTAACAATATCTTCTTCTTGTGTTGGTACGCCATCCCCGTCATCATCTAGATCTAAATAATCAGGTATGTTATCGCCATCTGTATCTTGCGCGTCATCAGGGCTACCATTTCCATCTGCATCAGGGTTCTCAACAATTGTTGGCACATCATCACCATCATCATCTGTATCTTGGAAATCATGAATACCATCAACATCCGAGTCTCTTGGTGTGTAATTTACAATTCCTGAATCTGGATCATCTTGAACCGTATCCGGAATACCATCTATTCCTACTGGACCATCTACTTCGCCATCGTTATTAAAATCTGGAGCGCCATGTCCTGCTTCTTCAAGATCATTAATTCCATCTCCATCTGAATCTAAATCTAAACTATCTATAATACCATCTTCATCTGTATCTAAGTTAGGATCCCCATTTAATTCTTCTGTATCAGGAATACCATCATTATCATCATCTAAATCCAACGCATCTGTAATACCATCGTCATCGTGATCTGGACCTTCCTCAACCACAATCTCTACTGTAGCTGTTGCACACACATCGTCTGCTGTGGCGCCATCTCCTGTAAGATCGTTACATACAGTGTAATCTACTGTCACAGTGGTTCCAGATTCGGCTAATGCAGGTGTATATGTTAATTCTCCTGTGTTCTCATTAAATGTTATAGTTCCTGAAGCTGTACCTGTTCCTGCATCGGTGATATAAATATCACTACCAGGTGTTGCTGTGTTATCTGGTACATAGTCATCATTTCCTATAATATCAATTGTTACTGGTACGCCTATCATAGCCATAGCATTATCATCTACTGCTGTTGGTGTTTGAGGATTAGGATCATTTGCATTTACAACACCATCTCCGTCACAATCTGTTATTAAATATGAACCACTTGGTGTCAAGGTCACTAATAACGCATTGTAATCACATGCATCTTGTGCATCTGTCCCATTACCATCATCTATTCCATTACCATCTGGATCAATTTCATTTCCATTGGTAACACCATCACCATCACAATCCAAATTCTGGTAAGTTGTAGTTGTTGCAACATAGTCTTGTAATGCTGAATCGTATGAGCACACATCTTCAGAATCTGTTCCATTTGGCCCAGCTACACCATCACCATCTGGATCGACTTCTTGCCCATTAGTTACGCCATCGCCATCGCAATCTGCCAAATACCAATCCGAAGTCATATTAGTAATATCAACATTAGTAACATCTGTTCCAACACATGGGTCATTAGGATCTGTGTCAATTCCATTAGGAGTACCATCACCATCACAATCGGCTGATAAATAGTCTCCACTTGGTGTTAACATTACGTCTAGTGCATTAAAATCACATGGATCATTCCAATCTGTTTCGGTACCATCTGTATTAGGTACGCCATCACCATCTGGATCAATCTCATCGCCATTAGTAACACCATCACCATCACAATCTGCACTTAAGAATACTGAATTCGTGATGTCTTCATCGCCAATAGTTCCATTATCGTCACAAGGATCCTCAGAATCTGTTCCATTAGGGCCAGCTATACCATCGCCATCTGGATCAAGTTCTTGCCCGTTTGGTGTTCCATCGCCATCACAATCTGCTAGGTACCAATCTGAAGTGATATCACTTAAATCAACATTAGCGACATCTGCACCTATACATGGATCTACTGGATCCGGATCACTACCATTAGGATTTCCATCACCATCACAATCTGCGATAAGATAAGCTGCTGTTGGAGTTAATGTCACTAATAAAGCGTTAAAGTCACATGAATCTTGTGGATCTGTTCCATTACCATCATCAATTCCATTTCCATCTGGATCAATTTCATCTTTATTTGTTACACCATCGCCATCACAATCTAAATCTTGATATGCTGGTGTTACAGTAGTATAATCTTGATCTGCCTGATTGAAAGAACATGCATCACTTGGGTCTGTTTCTGTTCCGTCTGTATTTGGAACACCATCACCATCTGGATCTAATTCATCACCATTAGTTACGCCATCGCCATCACAATCTGCATTAGCAAATGCTGGGCTATTAATATCTCCATTAGCTAGTGCTGTTGGTGAACATGGGTCTAATACTTCTCTAAAATCAACTTCAGCTGTTGTTGTATCATCATTATTATTCGTACCATCTGCACCTGTATCTAAGTTGTCATTAACATCTTGTGGTTGACCTACTGTACCTATTACATCATCAAAACCATCATCTAATCCATCTTGATCTGCATCAACTCCTGTTGGACTGCCTTGACCTGCTTCTACGACATCGTCTACACCATCATCGTCACTATCGGTATCTAAGTAATCTGGTGTTGTATCTGTATCTGTATCTTCTGGCATTTCTATAAAGTTTGCTCCATCATAAGCATCGTCTAAACCGTTACCATTATTATCTATACCACTTGGACTTGTATAATCATCTGTTGGTTGTGCTTCTACATTATCTGGAATACCATCATCATCTGCATCGATATCTAAGAAATCTGGGCCATCATTTGTGTTTCCATCTGTATTTAATGGCGTTGTTCCTGCGGCATTATCTGCTTGTCCATCATTATTATTATCGGCAAATACTGCGTCATTACTATCAATATCTCCGTCATTATCGGTATCTAAATCACCATTACCCGTCTCTACGACATCTGCTATACCATCATTATCACTATCTAAATCTAAGTGGTTTGGTATGCCATCGCCATCGGCATCAAAATCATCTGGGATACCATCACCATTTGCATCTGGTAAATCTGGTGTTACCGGGTTTCCGTCTGGATCTATATCCAAATAATTTGGAATACCATCGCCATCTGAATCAGCACTTGGATCTACACCATTTGGATTTTCATCTACATCTGCAATACCATCGTTATCATCATCTACATCTGTTACATCATCAATACCGTCACCATCGGCATCCTTAGATTCTCTAAAGTCTACTTCTGGTGTTCCTGGATCATCATCATTATCTGTCCCATCTGCTCCGGTATCTAGATTATCATTGATATCTTGTGGTTGACCTGCTGTACCTATATTGGCATCAAAACCATCATCTAAACCGTCTGCATCGGCATCTACGCCTATTGGACTTCCTTGACCTGCTTCGATAACATCGTCTACGCCATCACCATCAGAATCTGTATCTAAATAATCAGGGGTTGTATCGGTATCAGTATTCGTAGGATTATCTATAAAGTTTGCACCTTCATAAGCATCATCCAATCCGTTACTATTACTATCTATACCACTTGGATCTGTATAATCATTTGTAGCTTGTGCTTCTACATTATCTGGGATACCGTCGTCATCTGCATCGATATCTAAGAAGTCTGGTCCATCATTAGGGTTACTGTCTGTGTTGGCTGGCGTGGTACCTACCGTATTATCGGCTTGTCCATCCATATTACCATCAGCAAATACAGCATCATCGGCATCTACATCCCCATCGTTATCAGTGTCTAAATCACCATTACCGGTCTCTACGACATCGGTAATACCATCGTTATCGGCATCTAAATCGAAGTGGTTTGGTACACCATCACCATCGGCATCATAGGCATCTGGGATGCCATCACTGTTACCGTCTGGTAAGGTACCACTACCGTCTGGAGCGTCTGTATCCATATAGTTAGGGATACCATCACCATCGGTGTCTGCACTTGGGTCTACTGGGAGTCCGCCGCCGTCTAATAAGCCGTTCTCATCCACATCGGCGATACCATCGTTATCATCGTCTACATCGGCTACATCTGGAATACCATCATTATCGGCATCCATTGCTTCTCTAAAGTCTACTTCTGGTGTAGCTGGATCGTCTGTGTTATCTGTTCCGTCTGCGCCAGTATCTAAGTTATCATTGATATCCTGTGGTTGACCTGCTGTGCCTATGTTGTCATCAAAGCCATCATCTAAACCGTCCGCATCGGCATCTACCCCTGTTGGACTGCCTTGACCTGCTTCGATAACATCGTCTACTCCATCGTTATCTGAGTCTGTATCTAAATAATCTGGTGTGCTGTCTGTATCACTGTTCTCTGGGCTCTCAATAAAGCCTGCATTCTCGTAGGCGTCATCAATACCGTTATCATTGCTGTCTATATTGCTTGGTCCGGTATAGTCATCTGTTGGTTGGGCTTCTACGTTATCTGGGATACCGTCGTCATCGGCATCGATATCTAAGAAGTCTGGGCCATCATTAGGATTACTGTCTGTGTTGGCTGGGGTGGTACCTACCGTGTTATCGGCTTGGCCATCCATATTACCATCGGCAAATACAGCATCGTCGGCATCTACATCACCATCGTTATCGGTGTCTAAATCACCATTACCGGTTTCTACGACATCGGTGATACCATCGTTATCGGCATCTAAATCGAAGTGGTTTGGTACACCATCACCATCGGCATCATAGGCATCTGGGATACCATCTGCGTTACCATCTGGTAAGGTACCACTACCGTCTGGAGCGTCTGTATCCATATAATTAGGGATACCATCGCCATCGGTATCTGCACTTGGGTCTACTGGGAGTCCACCAGCATCTAATAAACTGTTCTCATCTACATCCGCGATACCATCGTTATCATCGTCTACATCGGCTACATCTGGAATACCATCACCATCGGCATCCATTGCTTCTCTAAAGTCTACTTCTGGAGTGCTTGGATCGTCAGTATTATCTGTACCATCTGCGCCGGTATCTAGATTATCATTGATATCCTGTGGCTGACCTGCTGTGCCTATGTTAGTATCAAAGCCATCATCTAAACCGTCTGCATCGGCATCTACGCCTGTTGGACTGCCTTGACCTGCTTCTAAAACATCGTCTACGCCATCGTTATCACTATCGGTATCTAAGTAATCTGGTGTGCTGTCTGTATCACTGTTCTCTGGGGTTTCGATAAAGCCTGCATTCTCGTAGGCGTCATCGATACCATTGTTGTTGTTATCTTGATTGCTTGGTGCAGTATAATCGTCTGTTGGTTGGGCTTCTATGTTATCTGGGATACCGTCGTCATCGGCATCAATATCTAAGAAGTCTGGGCCATCTAGTGGATTACTATCGGTATTTAATGGGGTTGTTCCAACACTATTATCGGACTGTCCATCTCCATTGTTATCTGTAAAGCCAGCATCGTCCGCATCGATGTCCCCATCGTTATCGGTGTCTAAATCACCATTACCGGTTTCTACGACATCGGTAATACCATCGTTATCGGCATCTAAATC